>JAFIGG010000102.1 GCA_020831485.1 Opitutales bacterium | reverse complement strand
TAAGGGTGCCAGTTTGAGGGATTTTTTCTCAACTGGCACTCTTCATGTCATCTACAACCTCACCGCCCCCAAGCCCCAACATTCCACCAATCCACAACTCCAGTATTCCAACAATCCCACCCATTCCTCCCATCCACCATTCCACAACTCCAGTATTCCAACAATCCCACCCATTCCACCCATCCACCATTCCACCCATCCACCCATCCACTCCCCAGCCTTCAGCGCCTGTATCCTCGCGGGGGGAGCTTCTCGGCGCATGGGCCAGGACAAAGCCTTGATCCGAATTCATGGGGAGAGTTTGCTGCAAAGGCAGCTGGACGTAATTCAGCAGCTACAGCCGATGGAATGTTTTATTTCCGGTCAATCGGGAGTGGATTACGGAATTGAGGAACTCCCGGTAGTGGTGGATGCAAAGCCGGGCCAGGGGCCAATGGCTGGCATTGCCACCGCACTATCAGCATGCCGAACGCCACTGCTGCTGGTGCTCGCGGTAGACATGGTCCAAATGACCCCAGGCTGGCTGCAAAAGCTTCTGCAGATCGACGAAACTTGCGGCAGAGCTGCGCGTATTGATGGCCGCTGGGAACCGCTGGCCGCAGTCTATCCCAAAACCCTCCTGCCACGGATTCAGGAGCACCTGTCAAAGGGACAGTTTGCCCTTCAGAAGCTCCTGGACGAAGCCCATGCCGAGGATCAATTCGAGCCGATCACCGTGAGCGGCGAGGAGAAAAAGCTGTTCACCAACCTGAACACACCTGAAGCACTGAATCAATTCATGCATCCGTCTTGATCCTTTGCTTTCTGGCCCTATACTACCTTAATCGAACCCCCAAAAATTATGGTAGCCAAGAAAAACAAAATTGAATCTTCAGACGTCGTTAACGCCCTGCGCCAAGTGGTTGCAGACAGCTATGCGCTCCTCGCGCAAACCCACATCTGCCACTGGAATGTCCGTGGCCAGAGTTTCTTCTCCCTGCACAACGCGTTTGAAGAACAATACACCGAACTGTTCGGTGCAATCGACGAAATCGCTGAGCGCATCCGTGCCCTCGGCAGTCTGGCACCCGGCGGCCTCGGCAATCTGGCGAAAATGGCCGGAATCAAAGAAATCTCCGAAAACGCATCCGCCAAGGAAATGGTCAAGCACATCGCCGACATCAACCGCAAGCTTGTCCGCAGCCTCGGCGAAGCCCGTGACCTTGCCGGCGAAACTGGAGACAACGAAACCGAAGACCTCATGATCGGTCGCATTCAGGTCCACCAAAAGACGATCTGGATGCTGGAGAGCTATCTGGACTAATGCCAATTTCGACGACTTAAAGCCACCTCAGCAACTCACGACCATCCTCGATCACGTTCCGGGGTAAGTCATCCCGCACGAATTCGATCAGTGCCCAGCGTTCGCTGTCCTCGCTGTTTGCCAGTGAGAAATACCGGCTCCACTCGTCGCGACCCTCCTCCAGTGGTCTCCGGTCCTGGAATCCGCCCGGGCCCCACTGAAATACGTGCACATTGAGCAGCCTGGGCAAGACCGCTTCCAGACGCCGTAGGTTTTCCGCGATGTCCGCTCCAGGCATGGGCTGCCAGAGTGTTTTCAATTGGGGGTGTTGAATTCCCTTCAGCACCTGCCGCACTCCCTCTTCGCTCTGGGTCAAGGTATTGCGATGGTATTCGAGTGCGACCAACAGTCCGCGCTCGGCCGCCTGCTCGACAAAGGTCTCCATCCGGCGCATCACAGCGATCCGGTCCGATCGCCCCATCTGCTCCCAGGTTTCCTGTCCGGCCCAGATGCGGATTGACGGAGCCCCCAGCGCTTCGGCCGAATCCAATACCGCCTTTGGTTCGGGCGCGCCTTTGCCGTCGGGCGCTTCGCAACGGTAATAGGATCCATACGCAGCCACTTCAATCCCTGCGCCACGCGTGGCTTCTCCCACCGCCTCGGCGGTCTTCAGATCGCCATGGGGCACATGCACATCGCCGCCCCATTCAATGCCTTGCAGTCCGGCTTCGGCAACCGTGTCGATGACTACTGCGGTCGACTGCTGCCGCAAAGTTATGGAAACCAATCCTGAACGTATCATGCCGCTATTGGGCCCGAGAATGCCAGCTGAGACAACCTTCAATCGGATTATACGGAAAAGTACCCTCTCGCCTGAGCGCGCAAAAGTAGCGCCTGCATTCATGCTGGCGACCGGTATCGCCAGGATCCGTCAGACTCAGGCCCGGGTCCACACGCTGAAGCGTGTGGCTACTATTGACTTAGAAGACGCTGCAAGGCAGCGAAATGGAGCTTCAGCTTCGGCACATACGATTCGGCTAGAATGTATTCCGGCCGTTTCGGTGAATCGCCATCGCTCCACTCAGAACTGTGGGCGTTGCCGCCGGCGGGACCGAGGCCGTCGATGGTTGGAATGTGCTGCCAGAGGAAGTTACCATCGCTCAAGCCGCCACGGGCGAGCGCTTTTAACTCAATACCCAATTCGCTGCCTGCGCTCTGCCAAACTTCAAAGAGAAGCTGCGAACCAGGGTTTGCATCCCAGCTGGGATCGATCTGTAAAGTTTCCAGACGAATCCGGCCCCGGGTTTTCCCGTCGCCGCTTACAAGTACCATCTGATTACGGACCACGGTTTGCGCGGCCGCAATGGCGGCCTCCAGCGTTTTGCCGTCTGGAGCGCGAATTTCCATTCGCGCCTCGGCGCGGTGGGGCACGCGGTTAAAGTCCACTCCACCTTCAATGCGCCCGATGTTCACAGTCAGGCCCTTGCGGTAATCGGTCAGGCACTCCAGAGGTTCCACAGCCCGTGCGAGCTGACGGATTGCGTTCACCCCCTGCTCGTGTGAGGCACCGGCGTGGGCTCCCTGCCCTTCGGCGAGCAGACGAAAAATGCCGCGTCCTTTGCGCTGCCAGATCAGTCGACACTCGCGAGCGGCATCCGGAGTGCTGTCGCCTTCAAAAACCAGTGCGGCCTTGGTATTCTCAGGAAAGCACTGCCGACACAAAACACCAAAATGGTGATTCAGAATTTCTTCTGAAGAATTCAGCGCGATGTGCCATTCCACTCGTTCGAATAAGGCCGGATCCTCGCGCTGAACCAATTCCAGCAGCAATAGAATCATCAGGCTGCCGCCTTTGATGTCCCAGGTACCCGGACCGTAGATCCGCCCCTCAAGCTCTTTCCAGCGGAAATCATTCTCGCGCTCTTCCGCTTCCGGAAAAACCGTATCCATATGCGCGATCAAAGCCGCTGCAGGTCCGTCGGCCGAACCGGGGCGTCGCAGAAAGAGGTGTCGTCCACAACCATCCACACCCGCGGGCGGGCGCTCGGCGGCGAAGCCAAGGGCCGCAAAAGCCTCCTCCAACTGGGTTGCATGCCGTTCCACGCCATCGCCATTCCGGGTATGCGTGTTCTGCTCCACCCAGGTCTTCAGGCGCTTAAGTCCAACAGCCAGTCGTTCGCGAATAAATGCCTCCACCGATGCTTCCATGGTCTGCACTCTCTCAAAGTCTGTCTATCCTCTCAATGCCTTTTCCTCCTTACCGCAAAGCAGTAACGGCGGCCTCAGCCTCAGCAAAGATGTCCATCCTGTAGCAACGTTCACGGACAGCGCTGTCAAGGTCCGTAAAGCGATCGATCAGGCCGGCCTCCAGCAATCCGTCGAAAAACCACTGGGCATGTGCAGCCGCCGGTGCATTGACATCCTCTCCCGAAAAGCGGTGAAAGTTTTCGCAGTCGAGGGTCACGCCAGTTCCGTCGTCAAAGCGGTTGAGCAGACTCGCCTCAATGGCCTCAGGGGGACAATTCAAGCGATGACGCGCCGCCAACAGCGGCACCAGCTCCCGTCGCACCTGAGGGTCGTCGCACATAACACAGGCCTCCAGCACGGCGGCGGTCAGGCTCACAGCCTCCGACGAACGCTGATGCAAAAAACGGTCACTGCAGACCAGGGCTTTCTCCGGATGCCCCCTGGCGAGCTGGGCCGAAACAGCAGGACACCAGCCAACGCCTGCACTGACCGCAAAGGTGTTCCAGGGTTCACCCGCACAGAATCCGTCAATAGTGCCCGCCTGCAGGTTGCGGAACATCTGCTGTGGAGGCACCACGACAATGCGCACATCCTTGTCTGGATTCAAGCCGACCTCACGCAACCACTGACGCAGCAGGAAATGGTGTGAGGAGGTCGAAAAGACAATGCCGAAGACCAGTCGCCTCGCCGGTGGCAAGGCCCGCGCGTAGCACCGGAAATCCTGCATGTCCCGGACCCCCGCCTCGCGCAATCGCTGCGACAGGGTGATCGCGTTGCCGTGGGCATTGAGCATCAAAGTCGCTGCACCACCTCCCTGACTCGCACCGCCCACCCCAAAAGCCGCAGCCAGCGGAAAAGCACCGAGAGTCTGGGCAGCATCCAGCTCGCCAAATGCCAGCTTGTCCCGCACCGAAGCCCAGCCTAGCTCCCGGTGCAAGTGGACCGAGGGCAAACCGTGTTTTTCAAACAGGCGAAAGTGTTCCGCCGCAACCAGCGGGACACAATCAACCAATGAAACAATGCCCACTCGAATCGGGCCCATATGAGATGCGGATAATGGCAGCACACCCGCAGCACCAGCAAACAACATGCCTGATCCGCCAGAAAGCGAAATGGATTGGCCAATCCGGCACAAACACTGCTGACTTTCCTCTGTGAATCGATCCTTCGAAACCCGCCAACTTGAAATCTTCGCAGCTCTGGCACGCAGCGGCAGCTTTACGGATGCCGCGAAGCAGATGTCTCTGACCCAGTCCGCGATCAGTCACTCGCTGAAGGCGCTCGAGTCGGATCTGGAATGCAGCCTGATCGAGCGCGTTGGCCGCACCGTCCTCCTGACACCGGCGGGCGAGCACCTTTTTAAAGAGGCCAGCCGAATCCTCAATGACCTCAAGCGGACGCGTCAGGAAGTGGAATCGATCAGCGCCTGGGGCCGGGGCCGACTGCGCATCAGCGCCAGCGTCACCTCCTGTGAATTCCTGCTGCCATCCATTCTGCGCGAGTTCAAGGAATGTTTTCCCGAAGCACCCATTCAGATCGCCCCGGCAGACTCTCCGGAAGCTCTGAATCTGCTGGAAGCCCACGAAGTGGACCTCGCTCTGGTGGTGGGGGCCACGGAAACCACAGGATTGAAGCGACAGGATCTGTTTACAGATGAACTGCAGTTTGTGGTCGGCTCGGCCCATCCCT
This sequence comes from Opitutales bacterium, assembly GCA_020831485.1. Lineage (GTDB taxonomy): Bacteria > Verrucomicrobiota > Verrucomicrobiia > Opitutales > Oceanipulchritudinaceae > JAFIGG01. The sequence continues at coordinate 2,564 of JAFIGG010000102.1, read as the reverse complement.
GGGCGCGGGCACAGAAAGTCAATTTCAGGGAGGTTTCCGAACAGTCTTTCATTCTCTACAACCGCAAAAGCTCCACTTTCCAATCCATTGAAAGCTACTTCAGAGAGCGCCGCTGGCGCCTGCAGAGCTTTGTTGAAATGGGCAGTATGAATGCCATCAAAGAGCTGATCAAAATCGGTTTTGGAGTCGGCCTCCTACCCCGCTGGATCGTTGATCGCGAGATCCAGGAGGGTTCCCTTTGTGCCTTGCCGCTGACCAGACCGAAATTGCAACGGAAATGGTCACTGGTCTGGCTCGAGTCCAAAAAGTTGACCCTGGCCGAAGAAACCTTTGCCGGCCTCTGCAGCGCCGCTGTCGAAAACCTTGCATTGGAGGGCAAAATCGAACTGCCTTCGATCCATGCTTGATGACTGGCTGATCCTGCTGCTGCCACTCTTTCTGATAGCCGCCCTCTATGGAGCGGTCGGCCACGGCGGTGCATCCGGCTACCTGGCTATCATGGCGCTGGCCGCGACACCTGCCCTGGTCATGAAACCGACCGCCCTGAGCCTGAACATCGCAGTCTCACTTGTCGGCACCCTGCTTTTCTTCCGCGCAGGCCATTTTGCCTGGCGGCTGTTCTGGCCCTTTGCTGTCGCATCCATTCCCCTTGCCTATCTTGGCGGAGGCACCGCGGTGACCCCGCAGACTTTCAACATCCTCCTCGCTGTTGCGCTGAGCTTTGCGGCGCTTCGCCTACTCTGGAATCCATCAGACAGCGAGTCGTTGAAACAGCCCGCCCTCTGGGCCGTTCTCTTACTCGGGGCCAGCATTGGCTGGTTTTCAGGCTTGATCGGGGTGGGCGGCGGCATCTTTCTGACGCCGCTGCTACTGATTTTTCGCTGGGCCGATGCGAAGACCGCAGCAGCCGTTTCAGCCCCCTTCATCTTCGTCAACTCGGCCGCCGGCCTGATCGGCAACCGTGCTCACTGGCAGGAGCTTCCGGAAGTCCTGCCGCTACTTGCCGTGACCGTAGTCGCGGGTGGCTTTCTCGGCGCCCGCTGGGGCAGTGGCCGAGCCTTGAATCACCAACTGAAACTGGCTTTGGCCTTGGTGCTGGCCATCGCATCCGCTAAGCTTCTGCTCTCGCTCTAAAACACATGAAAATCCTCTTTTTTTCCCAAGCCCGCAACCTGGCAGGCTGCAGTGAATGCCGCTGGGACCCTGAAAGCACACAAACGACCGAGTCGCTGTGGACCCACCTGCTCGAGCATTACCCGGAGCTGAAAAAGATTCGCTCACAGACACGCCTGGCCCGCAACGGCGAGTTGGCCAACTCGGCAACCCGCTTCGAGAAAGGCGACGAAGTCGCCCTCATCCCTCCCGTTTCCGGCGGATAGGCCGACAAGCACTTCCGCATTGCGCGGCCGCCAGCGCTCGGATAGTTCCCTTTTGCATGAAGATCCAGGTCGAGCTCGACACCAGACCCATTCCTTACCCTGCCTGGGAATTGCCGGCATCGGGACAAAGCGGGGCATTGGCCGAATTCTACGGCATTGTGCGTGGAAGCGAGGACGGAGCTCCGATCGGGGGTCTGGACTACGAGGCCTATAACTCCATGGCGATCAGCTCCATGATCCGGATCCTTGAAGAGCTGGCGGTCCAATTCCCCTGCGAAGCGGCCAAAGTGATTCACCGCCACGGCCCAATTCGAGTCGGAGAGGCCGCGATCTACATAGGCATCCGCTCCGCGCACCGCGCCGAAGCATTCGCCCTACTGACCGCTTTCATGGACCGCCTCAAACAGGATGTACCCATCTGGAAAACGGGAGTAATCGCATGAAGTCCGTAGCCGAAATCTGGCAGCTGATCGATGCCATCGCCAAGCCGCTTCCCGCAGCCCAGCGGCCCCTTGCCACCAGTCTTGGCGCCGTGCTTGCGGCGCCTGTCCACGCAGATACCGACCAGCCGGCCTTCGACCGCTCGGCGATCGACGGATTTGCCTTAAAGATAGACAGCCCTCCCGGATCCTACCGCATTGTCGGATCAATCGAACCGGGGGCCGAGAGCGCCGTCCAACCTGGCCCCGGCGAAGCCTGCCGTATTTTTACCGGCGCCGAAGTGCCCGCCGACTCTGGCCTCGTTATGGTCGAGGACAGCGAATGCAGCGACAACGAGGTCCAGACCCGTCAACCGGCCCGAAGCAAGCTGATTCGCCGCCGCGGCAGCTCCGTTCGGGCCGGCCAATGCCTTTTGCAGGCCGGAACCCGTATTGGTCCCGGTGAAATCGCCGTGCTCGCCTCCGTGGGAGCTGTTCATGTTGAAGTTATCCCCCCACCCCGTCTGCTCCACCTGACCACTGGCAGTGAAATTGTGCCAGCGGAACAAAGCCCGCAACACGGTCAGATTCGCAACACCAACGGCCCCCTCATTCAAGCTCTGGCACAGCAGGCAGGCAGTCCCATCGCCGCAAACGTTCACGTCGATGAACAAGCCCAGTCCCTCGTCAAGGCCGTGGAAGCCGCAGACCCCTTCGACATCCTGCTGGTGTCCGGCGGTTCCAGCGTCGGCGATCACGACCACAC
>JAFIGG010000101.1 GCA_020831485.1 Opitutales bacterium | reverse complement strand
ATCTGTGACTGAATGGATACATCCAGGGCAGACACGGGTTCGTCGGCCAGGATCAGGCGTGGTTCGGGGGCCAGGGCGCGGGCGATGGCGATGCGCTGGCGTTGTCCGCCGGAAAATTCGTGCGGATACTTTTTCATCAGGGCGGGATTCAATCCGACCTTTTCCATCAGGCCGCCGACCGCTGCCGCAAGGGCCTTGCCACTCAGGCGGTGACGGGTTCTCAAGGCCTCGCCAAGGGTGTCAAAAACCGTTAAACGGGGATTCAAAGAGGCGTAGGGATCCTGAAAAATCATTTGGAAGTTCAACCGTTCGCGCCGCACGGCTTCAGGCGATAGCAGGCTCAGTTCCTTGCCTTCCAAAAATATGCGTCCGGCAGTGGCTGGTTGCAGCTGCATGATGGTGCGCGACAAGGTGGTTTTGCCGCAACCGGATTCGCCGACGAGGCCGAGGATCTCGCCCTTGCGCAGGCGAAGGGAAATGCCGTCCACCGCGCGGACTTCACCCACCATGCGCTTGCGGATGACTCCCTTGACTACGGGGAAGTAGGTCCGAACGTCTTCGAGGACCAGAAAATCGTCGCCCTCAACACTCACGCAGCACCTCCTCCAGACTCGGCAGTTCACAATCCGACTCGCGCACCCAGTGGGTCTCACTGAGCTGCACCATGGGCGGGGGTGTATGATCCCATTTACCGCCACTTACAATACCCTTGCGCAGGGCGAAGGCATCGCCCGGGATCGGCTTTGAAAGGTCCGGCGGTAAGCCCGGTATTGTATAGAGCGGTTTACCCTTGGTTCCAAGCGATGGGATCGAACGCTGAAGGGCAATCGTGTAAGGATGCCGGGCTTTTTTGAAAACCTCATGGGCGGTGCCCGTTTCGACGACTCGGCCAGCGTACATCACCAGAATCCGGTCGCACAGGCCGGCAACGACGCCGAGGTCGTGGGTGATCAGGATCACCGCGCTGCCATTGGCCTGCTGACGTTGTCGAATCAATTCCAGGATCTGAGCCTGAACGGTTACATCCAGGGCGGTGGTCGGTTCATCGGCGATGAGGATGTCCGGCTGGGTAATCATCGCCATGGCGATCATCACCCGCTGGCGCATTCCGCCGGAAAACTCATGTGGGTAAAAATGGATGCGCTCTTCCGCCTGGGGAATACCGACTTCCTTCAGGGCCTCAACCCCACGCTCAATGGCGGCCTTTTTGGAGAGCTTTTCGTGCAGCTGGAGCGGTTCAATCAACTGCGTCGATATGCGCAGGTAGGGATTCAGGGAAGTCATCGGGTCCTGAAAAATCATGCTGATGCGTTTACCACGGATGGCATTCATCTCCCTTTCCGAGGCCTTCAAAAGGTCGATTTGGCCATCCAGCACCGCAGAACCGGCTTCAATGCGCCCCGGGGGCTGCGGGATCAATCCCATCATCGAATAGCAGGTAACCGACTTGCCACAGCCCGATTCGCCAACAATGCCAAGCACCTCCCCCTGATTGAGATCGAACGAAACATCCTCGACCGCACGAACCACACCGTTGCGGGTGTGAAAACGGGTCGTCAGGTTCTGGACTTGTAATACCGGTTGAGCCATCAGTCTTTACTCGATTGGGGGTCCAGGGCGTCGCGCAGGCCATCGCCGAGGAAATTCAGGCAGAAGAGGGTCAGCGAGAAGAACAAAGCGGGAATGACCAGCAGGTAGGGATAGAGCTGGAGGTTATCCGCTCCCAGCTTGATCAACGAACCCCAGGACGGCATAGGCGGCTGAACACCCAGGCCGAGGAAGCTCAAAAAGCTTTCGAGCAGCATCACCGCTGGCACGGTCAGGGTGGCATAGACGGCCACCACGCCGAGCACATTCGGAATCAGGTGGCGCACAATAATGCGCCGGGTCGACAGTCCCATTGAGACCGCGGCCTCGATGAATTCCTGGCGTTTGAGACTGATGACCTGCCCGCGCACAATGCGCGCCATAGTCAACCATTCCACCGCACCGATCACGAGGAAGAGCAGCAGGATGCTGCGCTCAAACAGAGTCATCAGCAGGATCACAAAGATTGTGAACGGCAGGGCGTAGAGCACGTCGACAAAACGCATCATGGCATTGTCGATTTTGCCGCCCAGGTAAGCCGCCGTAGCACCGTAGAGCACTCCGATGATCAAGGAGACCGTCGTTGCTAGGATGCCCACTCCCAGGGAGATCTGTCCACCCTTCATGACCCGCGTCAGCTGGTCACGCCCGAGGTCATCCGTGCCAAACCAGTGGGCCCAGCTCGGCCCCTGCAGGGCGTTGTCCAGGTTTGGCGTGCGGTAACTGTAGCTGGTCAGCAAGGGTCCGACAAAACAGAACAGGACCATGGCCACCAGCAGCCAGAAGGAAATCAGCGCCAGGCGATTGCTGCTGAGGCGGCGCCAGGCATCCTGCCACAGGGAGGTGCCTTCCTCGATCTGGTCCAGCTGGATCTCGACCGTCGGCAGACGCTTGGACGAAGGACTGAGTGATTTGGGAAAGCTCATGAGTCTTCGAATCGGATGCGGGGATTGAGCAGGACCTGCACGATGTCCACCAGCAAATTCGCCAGAGTGATCAGGGCGGCATAAACAATCACGGTACCGAGCACCAGGGTGTAGTCGCGGTTAAAAGCCGAGCTCACGAATTCACGCCCCAGTCCCGGTATTTGAAAAATCGTCTCCACCACAAAGGAACCGCTGATAACCCCGGCCAATGCGGGACCCATGTAGGAAACCACCGGCAGCAGGCCGCCTCTAAGGGTATGTTTGAAGATGATAGTATGAAATGGAACACCCTTGGCCCGGGCGGTGCGGATAAAGTCGCGGGTGAGGATTTCAAGCATGCCACCACGGGTGATGCGGGCAATGACCGCCGCGTAGACCAGGCCAATCGTCAGCGCCGGTAAAACACGGTCGTGTGGACCGAACCAGCCGGACACATTGAACCAGTTGAGCCAGACACCAAAAAACAGAGCCAGCAAGGGGCCGAGCACAAAGGTCGGCAGACAGATCCCGACCATCGCCATCGACATCGGCACGTAGTCCAGGCGGGTATTTCGGTAGACAGCAGCGACCACCCCCACCGGCAGTCCAATGCAGAGAGCAATCAGCAATGCCCAGGCCCCCAGCTCAAGCGAAACGGGAAAGGTTTGGGCGAGGATCTGGTTGACGTTGCGGCTCTGGGTGTAGGACGGCCCCAGATCCCCCTGTAAGAGGCTGGAAACGTAATTGCCGTATTGGACCCATGCCGGCTGGTCGAGACCATAGTGCTGCATCAGGCGCTCCTTAACGTGGGACGGCATACTTCGCTCCGCGCTGAAGGGGTCGCCCGGAGCCAGCCGCACCAGAAAAAAGGTCACCGTCACAATTACCCACAGCACCAGCAGGGTTTGCAGCAAACGGTATAGGATGAATTTAAACATAGGGTGCGAAGTGCAGACAGGCCTGAATTATTCAGCCTCAAGCGATACGTACTTATAGGGCCGGTTGTCGAGCGCCTTCGGTTCCCAACCTTTGACCCGCGGATCGATCAGGTAGATTCTCGTATACCAATAGAGGGGTGCGATCGGAACTTCATCCATCAAAATCCGTTCCGCATCCATCAGCAATTGGTAGTGTTCCTCCTGCGTGCGCGAGCGCTGAGCCCGCTGAATCAGCTCGTCGTATTCCGCATTGGACCAGCCCGTATTGTTGTTGCCGCCGTCGGTGACAAACATGTCGAGGAAGGTCATCGGATCGAGGTAGTCCCCTACCCAGCCTGCACGCGCGACATCGAAGTTCAGCTGGGACTGGTCGGCCAGGTAGACCATCCATTCCTTGTTCTCCAGCTGCATGCCGATGCCCAGCTCCTCATTCCACATGGAGACGATCGCCTCTGCCACCTTGCGGTGGTCTTCCAACGTGTTGAACAACAGGTTCAACCGGGGGAAACCCTCTCCGCCCGGGAAACCCGCCTCGGCCAGCAGTTCGCGAGCCCGCTCCGGATCGTGGCGCAGGGAGGTCTGGTTTTCATAGCCGTCAAAGGCAGGGGGCACATAGGCATAAGCCGGACTCTGGTCGCCCATGGTGACCCGCTCGACCAGGCGCTGGCGATTCACCGCAAGGGCCAGGGCCCGCCGCACGCGGACATCATCCAACGGCGGCCGGGTCGTGTTGAAGCGGTAGTAATAGGTTGCCAGGTAAGGGTCCATCCGCAGGCGCTCGGGCTGTGTCCGGCGCAGGTTGGGGATGTCGTTGCTGCGAACCGTGTTGGTGACGTGCAACTGCCCCGAGTCGAACATGCGCCGCTCCGTGTTGTCATCGCTGATCGGAAAGAAGATAATGCCATTGAGCGCGACCCGCTCCGCATCCCAGTAATATGGATTGCGCTCGACCCGGAGGAGTTGGTTTGGACGCCATTCGCTGAGTATGAAAGGCCCATTGCCGACAAAATTGCCCGGCAGGGTCCAGGTTCCACTCTGATCCGTCATGCCGCCATGCGCCTCGATGGTCGGCTGATGGACCGGGGACCAGGCGTAGTGCTGGAGGATTCCCAGAAAATACGGCGTTGGCCCAACCAGCTGGATACGCAGCGTGTGGTCGTCCAGGGCTTCAACCCCCACCTCGCTGAAATCCGACACCGTTCCACGGTTGAAGGCCTCGGCGTTTTCGATAATGAACAGCATGTTCACGTATTCGGCCGCCAGCTCCGGGGTGAGCATTCGTTGATAGGAGTAAACAAAATCGTGCGCCGTCACCGGGTCGCCATTGCTCCAGCGGGCGTTGTCGCGCAGGTGAAAGGTCCAGACCGAGCTGTCTTCATTCGCTTCCCAGCTCTCGGCGACTCCCGGCTCGGCTTCGTTGTCATCCGTCGGATGATAAGTCACCAAACCCTCAATCAGAGCGGAAATCACCTTGTTCTCCGTAACCCCTGTTGCCTTCTGAGGGTCCAACGTCCGGGGTTCCGCCCCATTGCCTTTAAGCAGGATTCCCTGCTCCACCGCTTGATCCGCATTCGGAATGCGGTCTCCGCAGCCGACCCAGCTCGCCAGCGCCAGTACAAGCAGGTATTTCCCGAGTTTTCTAGAATTCGAAAGCCAATCCGTCACCATAGGGTGATTTATCCAAACAAAGCCCCGCAATTGCAAGTCAGTGAGGCTTCAATTTGTCATTCGGTAAAACCGCTAAAGATCGAAGTTTCCCTGCCGACACAGGATGCATTGTTCCACACCAGGAGCATTCGAACCTTCACTTCGCTTTCCGAACAAATTTGAGCAGCAAGGGATTGCGGATTCAAATTGAGTCCTTTAAATCAATTTAAATGGCCTTCAAAAAAAACGGGAATCGCGCTGCAACACTCGCCGATGTGGGGCGGGAAGCAGGTGTTTCAGCAATGGCCGCATCAGCGGTCCTGAACGGGGCAAAAACCTCGACCCGAATATCCATGGTTACCCGGGACCGCATTCTGGCCGCAGCCAAAAAACTGAGGTATCGTGCAAATGTCGCCGCCCGCGCTCTAGCCTATCGGCGGATGAACACCATTGGCGTAGCCGCTGTGATCGAGGGGGGAGAACTCAATCAGTACTTTCTAAATGTCTTCAACGGCATTCTTGAAGGCGCCAGGGAGCGTAGTCAGAACACGACGGTTTTCACCCTGCAAAACTGGATAGAAGACAGCCAACGCCTGCTCGGTTTCTGCGATGGCCGCATCGACGGCATGATTCTGGTCTGCCCCAACCTGGCCTCGCAGAGCGTCGAGAACCTGCCCAGCCACACACCCTTTGTAGCCATTCACCCAAATCAGGTGATTAAAGGCGTGGCCTTTCTCGAGAGCGATGAAGAAGAAGGTGCGTTTGCAATGGTGCAACACCTCATCGAAAAAGGCCACCGCCGAATCCTTCACCTCTCAGGAGGCCGGGGTTTGATCAGCACCGCACGGCGGATCAAGGGCTACCAAAATGCCTTGAAAAAGGCACAAATAGCTGCACCCGAAAACATGATAATTGAAGCCGGCTTCAGCATTGCCCGTGGCAAGGAAGCCATGGCGAGGTTTCTGCAGAATGTCGATGCAAAGGCGCTGCCCGACGCAGTTTTCTGCGCCAGCGATTCCATTGCCGTGGGCGCGATGGAAGCCTTGGCGGAAAAAGGCATTCATGTACCAGAAGACATCTCAGTTGCAGGTTTCGACGACACCTTACTCGCCCGGACAACCCGTCCTCAGCTGAGCACCGTCCGCCAACCCTTGCGCAAAATGGGCTACGACGCCGTGGACACATTAATCCGAGCCATTGAGAACCGGGACAATGAGCCTTCGCCAACCAGTGAGCGCAAGGGCTATGTGACGGAATTGGTCTTCCGGGCTTCAATTGCCAATCGCAATTGATCCCACTTCACCCTGAAATAACTGAACCCAATGCTGAAAATTGCACACGTTGGCTGCGGAGGTATGTCCGCAGCCTGGCTAGATGCCCTGAAAGGCCAGGCCGATATTGAACTGGTCGCGCTGATCGACCTCCGCCTTGAATCCGCTCAAGCGGCAAGGGACCGCTATGCGCCAGCGGCCTTTGCCGGAACTGATTTCGACGCTTTTATTAAAGAAAACGCGGTGGATGCCGTATTTAATTGTACCATTCCCGAGGCCCACTTCCCGGTCACCATGGCCGCCTTGCAGCGAGGATGCCATGTGCTCACCGAAAAGCCTTTGGCGAATACCCTTAGCGAAGCCCAACAAATGATCCAAACCGCTCAGCAGAATGAACGGATACTTTCGGTTATTCAGAACCGCAGGTACCAGCGTTCGATCCGTTTTATCCGAAACTGCATTGAAAGCGGAAAGATCGGCGAAGTCTCCGAACTCGCAGCAGACTATTATATGGGGCCACGCTTTGGTGGGTTTCGCGAAGAAATGGACAGTCCACTGCTACTGGATATGGCGATTCATCACTTTGATATGGCACGCTTCCTCGCTGGAGGAAATCCCCGCACGGTCTTTTGCCACGAATGGAACCCTCCCCAATCCTGGTACCGGACCGGAGGCAGTGCGCACGCCTTGTTTCAATTTGAGAATGGACTCGTTTTCAATTATCGCGGCAGTTGGTGTACCAATGGCGCCCCGACCAGCTGGAATGCAGCCTGGCGTATTGTCGGAAGAAAAGGCAGCATTATCTGGGATGGCGATGATCGCGTGCGGATCGAAGTCGTCGAGAAGGCATCCGGATTCATGCCCAAAGCCAGGATCCGGAAGCCGAAAATCCCGGCAGCACCCAATCACGAATCGGGACATGCAAGCCTTATTCGTGAGTTCATCGACTGCATCCGCTGCGGTCGCCAACCGGAAACCTATGCCGGCGACAACATTCACAGTCTGGCAATGGTGTTCAAGGCCATTGAGAGCAGCCGCAAAGGCCGCATGCTCAAGGTTCACTTTAGACCTGACAAATAGACCAAACCCCCTAGATTCCAAGCATCCACTTGCCCCAATCAATCCAGTCCAAGTGTTCGAGGAACCTTTCTTACAACACCCTAATTCGATGGGGTGTTGTTATCCTTTTGACCAACTGCTCTCCAGTAAATGGACAAGAATCGGATGCCCCGCCGGAATTCTGGATGCCAGAAGGCATCCGCAGTATGGATGATTTCTGGACGGCTACTGAAAGCGAATGGGCGAATCACCCGATCCCCGTTGATCTCGAGCTGGATGTGCTTTATCAAGACATCCATTGGAATGTCATGTGGGCTGCGGATGGCGACAACATCCACTATGTGCAGGAATCAAATGCTTTTCTGGAAGAATCCTATTCCGGGAAGCGTA
>JAFIGG010000003.1 GCA_020831485.1 Opitutales bacterium | reverse complement strand
CATTCCGCGCTTGAAAAAGCGCGGCTCCATTGAAGCGAACATCTGGAGCTGATACGGATGGAGGGCGCTACCATTCCGCGCTTGAAAAAGCGCGGCTCCATTGAAGCATTTCCACCATCTTAGCAAGGGTCAATCCAGAGTTCATTCCGCGCTTGAAAAAGCGCGGCTCCATTGAAGCACTGAGTTTTCGGCGGCCACGAGCATCCATGAATTCATTCCGCGCTTGAAAAAGCGCGGCTCCATTGAAGCTATTACAGCGAAAATATTTTTGAAGCAATAGTGTTCATTCCGCGCTTGAAAAAGCGCGGCTCCATTGAAGCCTGCGGTGGTGCTACAGGCAGGAGCCTCCACTGATCCATTCCGCGCTTGAAAGAGCGCGGCCCTATTGATGCCTTACAATTGATTATGCCGCTCACGGTTGGGAACCTGCCTCCACCCGGAAGTAACCCGGCCTGAGGCGCGCTTCCCTGGCCTGAAGGGCCAGGGCTACTTTGGCACTCTGCAAACACAGGTGACCTGAGGGTTGGGTGTAATCAAGATCAAGAGGGAGGATTTTTGGCATCTCCATTCTTGATCTTGGTTCTTAAGCAGCCGATCCACCGGCGCCTATTCGAGGCGGAAATGGATCAATACCTCGAAGCGAATGCGGTCGGCGGATGGGTTTTCGAAACGCCAGCGCTCAAGCACGGTGCGGCGGGCTTCTTCGTCCAGAAAGTTAAAGCCGGAACTGCGGTGGATATTCACTGCGACAGGAACGCCGGCGGGATCGGCTTCCACGTCCAGGGCGACTTTGCCCTCAATGCCTCGCCGGATGGCGACGGCGGGATAGCGGGGCGGCGGTGACACCAGGGCGGTGGGCGGCTGATGCGATTGCAGGGCTCCGGCCTCGACCTCCGGTGCCGCGGATTCCGGACAAGTCTCCGCCAACTCGGATAGGTCCAGTGTCAAATCGGGTATGTTCTCAGTCGGGGGCGGAGCTGCTGCCTGCCCGACAGCAGACTCCGCCGGCGATGGGTCCGAAACGGCTTGATCCTGCAACTTTTCCTTCTGCTCGACAGGGTCGGATACGCTATCAGAAGGTGCTTCAGTCCCCACCAAAGGGGCCTCGGCAGGGGGCGGTTCGGAGACTGGAGGCGGGGTTTCCGGCATCGATGGAAGCATGCGGGCTTGCAGGACCTCGGCGCCTTTCTGGATCTGGATCCGTGCGACCGGCTCGTTCCCGGAAGAAAATCCGGACCAGAGCGCAAGGTGGCCCAATGCGGAACAGACGATCCACATGGACCACTTGCCAACAGGCTTCAGCGAATATTCAATCCCCCACTTCATAGACAAAATGGATCTGCTGAACGCCCGCACTCCCGAGCTCCCGCAGAATCCGCATCAGTTGATCGTAAGCCGTTTCCCGATCCGCGCGTAGGGCCGCGACCGGCATTTCCGCCAAAGCGCCCAGGCGGGTGTTGAGGAAGCTTGCAAGGTCATCTCCGACCGCTTCGCCGTCGATCCAGACCTCGCCGGAGGGTCCCACTGAGACATCGAGGGTGAACTCGTCCCGAGGAACGACGTCGTCGGCCAACTGCGGCAGGGTCAAATCCAGGGCGGGCGATACAAAGGTGCTGGTCAGCATAAAAAACACGAGCAGCTGAAAAACCACATCAATCAGCGGCATGATGCCAACGCCCGCCTCGTCGTTCTCGGGCAGCTGGTCCTCGAAAATGTCCACTCCCCGGTTCATCTCCTTTCCCCGTCCACGCTCGGCACTCCCAAATGTCCGGCGTAGCGCTCACCTTCAAGCCAGGCGTAAAGATTGATCGCCTCGCGCCGCACTGTTTCCAGGCGACCATTGAAAATGCGGATAAATACAATGACAGGAATGCTGATCAACATGCCAAAAATGGTTGTCAGCAGTGCCTCCCAGATACCGCCTGCCAGCAGAGCCGGGCTGATCGCCCTCTCACTCGCCTCGATCACCCGGAAGGCTTCGACCAAGCCCAGAACCGTTCCCGTCAATCCCAGCAATGGTGCTACCTGCGCGATCATACCCAAGGTTTTGACCGGCCCACGCGCATGTGAAAGCCAATCTTGAATCACCGTCAGGGAAAGATCCCGACGATCATTCTCGGGCAGAGCCAAATGCCCCTGATAGACTGCGGCCATACGGACCAACGGGCAGCCACAGTCGCTGGTCAGCCGAGTCCCATTGGCGGCCTCTTCCCGTGCAGACAAACGCCGAATACCCTCAAGCACACAGGCACCGCGCGGACGCGTCCGCCAAAAGAAAACGGTTCGTTCAGCCACCAACGCCAGCGCGACAATGCTGGTCAACACCAGTGGCCATCCCATCCACCCAAGTTTTTCAAAGTTATACAAAAAATCCACAGAATCCCCTCTTTTTACTTGATACCGAGTCTCAATCTTGTAGCAAAGAGGAATTAATGAGATCAAGTCTTAATATCATGAAACTGAAAGAGGTTCGCGCCAAGTGGGATGCCCTGCAATCCAACTCCTCTTCCCTGCGCAGCCGCGAAGCCGCAACTGCCATCGGTTGTTCCGAAGCAGAACTGGTGGCCAGCGGCTGTGGATCCCAGCAGGTTCTGGCCCTTGATCTGGCCCAATTACCCAAAGGCCTCGGGGAGTTGGCAAGGATGGGCAGCTGGCTCTGGCTGCTTCGCAACGAAGCCTCGGTTCTCGAAGTGGATGCCCCCATCGAACTCCAATCAAGCGAGCCAAAGCAATTGTTGTTCAGCGGCGAAAAGCTTTCGATTGAAATCGACCGCGAAGCGATCGACAGCGCTTTCTACGTCGAAACCAGCAAATGGCTCAAACGCTCCATTCAGCTTTTTGACAAGGCCGGCGAAGCCATCCTCAAAATATACCTGCGCGACAGTCGTCGCACTGAAGCTGCGGACCAATGGGCACAAGCCCTTGCCCTGGAAGCGATCCCATCACAGCTCGAACTGACTGAGCTCGCAACCCGCTTTCCGGTAACCACACTGCACACCGAAACCCGAAGCATTCCCCAGCAAGCCTATCGCCAGCTCCTCGAATCCGCCCGCGACCTCAATTGCCCTGTGACGATTCAAGCAGCAAACAACGGAGGTTATCTTCGGGTCCAAGCAATCCCGAGGACGCTCAAATCCATCGATTCCTGGTTCAACATTCTCGACCCGGGCCTCAACCTACACCTGCGCGAAGAGTGGATCTCGGAAGCCTGGTCCAGTCGCCGGGGCGATCAACTCGATGTCAATTTCGGCCCCACTCGCAACCAGCCTGCACTGACGCTCTCATTTCCCACCAACAGTCCTTTAAGCTCTATCTTGCCATGAAATTTCATGTTGTACCCTGTCTCTGGGTCTTATTCATAGGTATTCCGTGTCAGGCCGCCGAGCGCTTAGTTACGCTCGGTGGTCCTGTCACGGAAATCATTTTCGCTCTGGGCGCTGGCGATGAGGTGGTCGCTGTCGACCAATCCAGCCTGTACCCGGAAACAGCCACACAACTGCCTCAGGTCGGATACGTCGGTGCTCTGGGCGCGGAAGGCGTCCTGAGCCTCAATCCCACGCTGATTCTCGCCAGCACGCGAATAGGTCCGCCGGCGGTGGTAAAGCAGCTGAGCCAAAGTGGCATTCCACTACGTGTTGTGGAAAACCCAAACAGCGCCGAAAGCCTGCGTGAAACCATCGAAGCATTGGGATCCTACTTGAACCGTACGGAGGCCGCGCAGTCGCTCTGGCAGCGGATCGACGAAGATCTGCATAAAACCCGCGAAGCCATTGATGGCCGCGAGACACCGGGAGTGGTCTTTCTGCTCGGCAACAATGGCATTCCAATGGCCGCCGGAACGGACACCCAGGCCAACGGCATCGTCCACCTCGCAGGTGGCCGGAACCTCTTCTCCGGCTACAGCAGCTACAAACCGGTCTCCGAAGAGGCTCTGATACAGGCGCAGCCGGATGTGATTCTGATCGCCTCCCATGGGACTGGCCTGGAACGGGATCCCCAAACCGCTCTGCGCGATCTCGGCCTCACGCAGTTGGCGCGCAACGCCACGCGCATTCACCTGATCGACATGGGCGAATACCTGTCCTTTGGTCCGCGCACAGGCGAGGCGGCCTACAAACTGGCGCAGATCCTACACGACGCCAAAGCAAGCTCATCCGAATGAATATCTCCCAAAGTCTGCCCCGGTCGATGAAAGCGGCGGCGGCCCGCGAAGCGAATCCCGATCCGCGTGCAAGACGACGGCCCGCATTTTTAATATTGCTGGCGGTCATCCTGCCAACGGCCGGTTTTCTGGCCCTGATGACGGGCCCCATGGACCTGTCCTTTGCCAAGGTCGCAGGGATTCTCAGCAACCGCATCGGGATCGGCTCCGCCAGCGAGTTCAGCATGGCTGAGGAGGTCGTCGTCTGGAACCTCCGGCTCACGCGGGTGCTGCTCGCACTCCTAGTCGGCGCCGGCCTCGCGATGGCCGGAGCCTGCATGCAGGGTGTTTTTCGCAATCCACTGGCCGACCCGGGTATAATCGGGGTTTCCAGTGGAGGAGCCATGGGTGCGATCTTCATGATCGTGCTTGGATCCCGCCTGATGCCCGAAGCCGCCTTCGAAGGCTTTCGCCTCTATGCGGTGCCGGTCGCGGCCATGCTGGGCGCCGTCGCCATCACCTGGCTAATCTACCGGCTCTCGATCAGCCGCGGGCAGGTGGACCTCGTTTCCATGTTGCTGGTCGGTATCGCCATCAATTCTCTGGGTGGCGCGTTCATCGGCCTGTTGACCTTTATGGCTACAGACGAAGAATTGCGGACCATGACTTTCTGGGGACTTGGGTCCCTCGGCCGCGCCAACTGGGAACTGCTGTTGCCGGGCCTTGCATTCATCCTTGTCCCCCTCTTTTTCCTGCCGCGCTACGCGCGCTCGCTCAATGCCCTGCTCTTGGGAGAAAAAGACGCCGCCCATCTGGGCATCGACGTGCGCCGCACCAAACGCCACCTGATTGTGCTCTCCGCATCCATTGTCGGCGCCACAGTGGCACTCTGTGGGGCAATCGGCTTCATCGCCCTCGTCGCACCGCACATCGTGCGCACCGCCATCGGACCGGATCACCGTTTTCTGCTACCTGCCAGCGGGATGCTGGGTGCCGGGCTGCTGCTGACCGCCGATATTGGAGCACGCACAATAGTGGCTCCGGCGGAGCTGCCTATCGGTATCCTGACCGCCCTGATCGGCACACCGGTGTTTCTCTTTCTGCTGCTGCAGCGGCGGCGTTTCCAATCCATCAGCTGATGTTTGCAACCGACCACATATCCGTCTTTCGCGGCGGCAAAGCGATTCTGGACCGGGTTTCGATTCAACTCGCACCCGGGGAACTGAGTGTGATCCTCGGCCCCAATGGTGCGGGTAAATCCACCCTGTTGCAGGCTTTGACCAGAACCCTGACCCCTGATCAGGGCGAAGTTTTTCTCGATGGAACACCCTTGCGGGAACTGCCCATCGAAGAACTGGCGCGGCGTCGGGCTGTGCTCGCACAGGAATCCTTTCTGCAGTTCGACTTCAGTGTCGAAGAAGTGGTACTGCTCGGACGAATCCCCCACCTCAGCGGCTGGGAAAGCGATCGCGACCGCGACATCTGCAGTCAGGCCCTGCGCAGCGTGGAGATGGATGCATTTCGTCACCGCCGCTACCCAAGCCTTTCGGGAGGCGAAAAGCAACGGGTCCATTTGGCCCGGGTCCTGGCTCAACTCGAAGACCAGCGTGAGGCAGCCGACCCGGCGCCCTGGCTATTGCTCGACGAGCCCACCTCAGCACTTGATCTGCGCCACCAGCACAGCGTTTTAGGACAGGCGCGCAAACTGGCGAAGGTTCGGGGGTTCGGGGTCTGCGCGGTGCTTCACGACATCAATCTGGCCCTGCACTACGCCGACCATGTCGTGCTTATGGATCAGGGTCGAGTTGCGGCCCAGGGCACAGCATCCGAAACCCTGACTGCAGAACGTATTTCCGAAGTCTACCAAGTCCAGGCGCAAGTGCTCTGCGCCAGCAACTGTCCTTTTGTTCAAATACAGTCTCACCATGAAAAACATGCTCTCAATGTCTGAAAAATCCACTCTCTTAAACACGGAGACCATAGCCGAGGACGCTCAAATGCAATTGAGCAGCCTGCTACGGGATCTTCACACGCTTGTGCTGGCAACGGTCAATGCAAGCAAGCTACCGGATGCCAGTTACGCTCCGTTCACCACCGATGAGGACGGGAACTTTTACGTCTACGTCAGCGCCCTGGCCAAGCACACAGGGAACTTTCGTCGCAGCGACAGGGTCAGTATTCTGCTGATTGAAGACGAAAGCGCCTGTGCAAACTACTATGCCCGGAAACGCCTGACGCTCAACTGCGAGGTCGAACCCATCGAACGCGACAGCCAGCCTTTTCAAGAGCAGATACAGTGCTTTCACGACCGATTCGGCCGCATCATGGATGCCCTGAGCGGAATGAAGGATTTCCAGCTTTATCGGCTGAAGCCAATCGACGGACGACTGGTGCTCGGGTTCGGAGCTGCCTTCCGGGTGAAAGGCCTGAAGGTCGACAGCCAGTTGAGCGGCCGTCACCGCAGCGAACGCTAAAAAAACCGCAGCGATCCAATAGATGAGCCAACCTTTTTTCTTTAATTAATGATACTGAGTCCTATAAGCAAAATGAATCGTTCCATGCATCTCCTTTCACTGCCACGCACCCTGCTGGCACTCGTCCTATTCGCCTCCGCACAGCCCCTCACAGGGCAGGAAGCGGCAACCACCGCCGAACGCCGGGCCGACATCGAAGTATCGGTCGTCGCCTCGCGAACCGAACAGCCCACCCTCGAAACCGCAGGCAGCACCAGCACTATTGATGCCGAGAAACTCCGACGGCAAGGGGCAGTCTCGCTCGCCGATGCTCTCAAATACGAACCCGGCGTTTCCGTTCCCTTTGACTTCGGCGGTGGTGACGGCCTGGTGCCCTACCTCAGCGGTGGCGATCAGGGCATCAATATCCGAGGACTTGAAGGCAACCGCGTCTCCCTTCGGGTGGACGGCATTCGCCAGCCCGAAGACTTTGTCGCCCAGAGCTTTCTCGGAGCGGGTGGCCCCGGACGGGTCTATTTCGATCCGGCGGTGCTGAATCAGGTCGAGATCCTTAAATCGGCCTCTTCCAGCCTTTACGGCAGCGACGCCCTCGGCGGAACCGTCGATGCGCGCACCTTTAGCCCTTCGGCAGCGCTGGGCGCTTCGCTGCAGGGTCAAAGCCTGAGCAATGCCCTCAGCTACGCGAGTGTGAATGACAGCTTCCACAATCGCTTCACTGCCGCCAGTGGCGACGGGCAGTTCGCCGCCGGGTTGGTCTACAGCTACCGCACGGGCAACGAACGCCGCAACAATGGTGAGACAGACCCGAATCCCGAAGATTTCACGAGCCATGCAATCGTCCTAAGTACCGCCTTCCAGAGCGCCTCCTGGCGCCTGGAGGCGGTCGTGGACGTTTTCCGCTACGAGAACTTCGTCCGCGGCCACGCTGCGGAAGGATCATTTTTCGGCGGCCTTCTGGTCAACGACCTGGTAACTCAGGAAGAGGAGCGGGAACGCGACCGCTTGTCTTTGCGTGGACACTACACCCCGGCCACGACCAATAGCCTTTTTGACGGCCTGGACATTCACGGATACTGGCAGGATTCAACCGCCTCCAGTTACAACATCCAGCAGGGGTATACCCAATTCGGCCCGGTCCCCGTCCCACGCGACCGCCACAATGACATTCGCTACCACACCCGCATTCGCGGCGTTGAGGTTCAGGCAGACAAACTGGTCAGCCTCCATCAGAGCCTGCACGAATGGGTCTACGGGATCGAGTTGTCGCAAAGCGACATTGAAAGCCAGTTCCTGCGCACCGACTACAATCCGGACGGTTCCACGACCGTGGATGACCGAATCGGTATGGCCCCTTCGGAAGTCCTGCGCGTGGGAGCCTTCGCACGCAACGCCATCAGCTGGGGACCCGATGAACGCTGGGTGCTCACCGGCGGACTGCGCCTGGATCACTACGACGTTTCGCCCGAAAACACCGATGCCTTCCTCGACCGCACCCAGATCCCCGGCAGCGGGGAGTCCGTATCCGCTGTGGACTACAGTAACACCGCACTTGCCCCCAGTCTCTCGCTCCTGCACCGCTGGACACCCAGTCTCAACGGGTATCTGAGCTACAACCGGGGCATCCGCAACCCATCCACCGAGGAGCTCAATGGCGTCTTCACCCACGGCACCGACTTCATCGTCGTTCCCAACCCCAACTTGAAGGAGGAAACTTCGGACAGTTTCGAGCTTGGTGTACAGGGAGCCACGGCTCACAACACCTTCCAGATCGCTGGGTATTATAATTTCTATGACGACTTCCTTGAGTCCCTGGTCCTCGTTGATTCCACACCGGACCCTGACCCGGACGTCCTCACCACAGTCAACCGCCGGGAAGTTGAAATCTATGGCGTTGAACTGCGCTGGGATGCCCGAATCGATGCCAACATCGTCGGCTTTGAAGGACTGGAAACCGGTCTTTCCTACGCCTGGACAAAAGGGAAACGCACGGATGTGAACCTGCCCTTGAACTCTGTCGAACCCTGGAAACTCGTAGGCTATTTCGGCTACCGGGCACCTGCCGACCTCTGGTCCCTGCGCCTGACTGGAAGCTACATCGGCAAGAAGTCCGAAAGTTCCATCGACCACAGCACCGACGCCAGGGCCATCGATCCGGTCGACAGCGTCTTCCTGCTCGACCTGACCGCGTCCTGGCGCCTCGGGCAGCATTGGCGCTTGAATGCCGGCGTGAACAACCTGACCGACGAAAGCTACTACCTTTGGAGCACGGCCCGGCGCGGCGGAGGCCACGGCGGGGCCGGGGCCGATCGCAACACCCAGCCCGGGCGCAACGCTTTCATCAGTCTGTCGGCTTCATTCTAAAGAACGCTTACCGGGAATGAAGTTCGCAGACTGCTTCGCCCACATCGGGAAGGACCCTTTGGTGGATGCATTCGAGCCCGCCAAAGGGTCCACATTCCCGCCTGCGCAGCCCCAGCGAATGCAGTCGACAAAACTGGACATTCCCTTTCAACAATGGGCGCCCGGAGCTTTTATTTCCCGCAGTGACCGGCCATTGTGCCTGTATGTTCATATCCCCTTCTGCCGCCACCGTTGCCTGTTCTGTCCCTTTTATCGCTACGCCACCCATGCGGGATTCAGCGCGGAATACGCCGAACTCCTGTTGAAGGAAATCGCGCTGACCGCAGATGCGCTCGGGAAGGAACGGCACCAACGACGGGTCGACGCGGTCTACTTTGGTGGAGGAACACCCAGCGATCTTTCAGGGACAGACCTGGCAGCCGTCATTGAATCCCTGCGCAGCCAATTCAGCATCGACTCTGAGACTGAAATCACCGTCGAAGGGCGTATCCGTGGATTCACTTCGGAGAAAGTCGAAGCATGGAGAAAGGCAGGTGCCAACCGCGTATCCATCGGTTTGCAAAGCACCGACACCGCCTTTCGGCGTCGACTGGGCCGCCTGGCGGACCGCAAGGAAATCCTTGAAACTCTTCATGCCGCAAAGAACAGTGGCGTTATTCTCGTCGCGGACCTGATCTACGGCCTTCCAGGCCAGACTTCGGAGATGATCGCCGAAGACATCCGCTTCCTCGCCGAAGAAAGCCCCGTTGACGGACTCGACCTCTACGCTCTGAAAGCCTTCGCAGACAGCCCTTTGCTGCAGCAGATCGACCGTGGTCGCCTGCCCCCTCTACCCGGCACCGTTGACCGTGCCCAATTGTTCCGTCGTGCGAGTGTGGACCTCGACCAATTTGGCTTTGAACACTTCACCCGCCAACACTGGCGCCGCGAGCCAGGCGAACGCTCACTCTATAACCGATTGGCAAAGGGCGACAGCGACATCCTGCCCTTCGGCTCCGCAGCCGGTGGCCGAATTGGGCCCATCACTCTGATGCAGGAGCCGACGATGGAAAGCTATCGCAAACAGGTCCTGGCAAACGAAAAACCCGTGCATGCCCGATCGCGCTCACAGCCGATCAGCGAGCGTGAACAATTCGCACAAACCCTCTCCCATGCCGTAGAGCACAGGCAACTGCCACCACTCAAGGCCTGGCCCAAAACCCCAAACCTTGCCCTGGAAGACCTAATCCTGAATTGGCGCTACGCCGGCCTCCTCACCGCCGTCCCCGAATGCTGCCACACCCCCATCTCACTGAGCTCCGCCGGCAGCTACTGGGCACTGCATCTCCGGGACCTTGCCCTCAAGGCCTGTTTTCCGGAAAGTTGACGCTTGCTCAATGATCAATTTCCAAGGGATTCAGATCTGCACGCTCACTCGGCATTGGCACCGGCGCAGCCCTCTGACCGCTGTGGTGTAAAGACAACACACGCCTATCCAGCGTCAAGGCCCGGCCGCCCACGCCTGCTTCGAATCGACAACTGTAATCAGATCACCCTGCTCAAGCGCATGCTTACGAAGCGCTTACAGAATTCCGCCACCAGATCCAGAAGGAATCCCGGTTACAACGGTGAGTTGGAACTTTGGTGATGATAGGGGACAGATGTCCTTAGGACATCTGTCCCCTATCATCATTCAACCTAAATTTCAACGTTAGAATTCTTTCCCAATATGATCCATCCGCTATTACACTTGACTTTAAAGCTCATGCGTGGTCGAATGTCCTAAGGACATTCGACCACGCATGAGCAAAGCAACTCCAAGATTCACTCCTCCTTCTGGAATTCGAACCCGCCTTTCATTGTTCGGCAAGGCGTTGAGCAAGGAACTGAAAGCTTCTGGCAAGCCGATTGCGACAGCCTACGATATTTTCCAAGAAATGAGGGCACTCTATGCTAGCGACCGTAAACTCATGTTAAGAAAAAAACTACCGGATCATGATGAGCTGGACAAAGTCCGTAGGCAACTCATGGACGCGAATGTTTTAGACAACGACGAGGACTTTAAGCAAAATACTTACCGAATCATATCAAATGGGGATGGTTCGGCAGAAGACGTTTGCTGCATAGCTGATCGATTCTGTTTTATCTCCCACCTATCAGCAATGGCACGCTATGGCCTCACCGATAGGCGCCCTCATATTTTGCAGCTGACGGCTCCAAACCCGAAAATACTCCATAAATTTGTCGGCGAAACACTACAATCCGACTACGGAGCAGAAACCCTCCTGACATTGGAAGAAGATCAGATAGTTAAGCCTCCAGCACGGACAAAATTTCCTGGGAAAGTTCGTGGTCGGGAAGTTTCCGTGATGCAATCAGCTCACCCCGGCGCGAGCCAACAACTCCGGGGCTGCTTCTCCCGAATCGGAACAATCGGCCAGGTGTTTGCAAGCATGCTTGAAGAGCCAGATCTTTGCGGCGGGATGAAGCATGTGCTCGAAATCTGGCAGGAACACGCACAAATCTATCTTGATGACATAATCGAAGCGATCGGGAGTCGCCCGAAAGGCATCACAAAAGTGCGTGCCGGGTACATACTCGACGAGTTAATCGGCATAGAAGATCCACGCATCGAACAATGGACACGGCACGCTCAACGCGGAAGTTCGCGTTTGCTCAATCCCTCTGCTACATACGAATCGAAATTCTCAGAAAAATGGATGCTTTCGCTTAATGTCAACTGAACCAAAGCAACACATCGTCGACATAAATGCCTGGGTCGAAAGATCCAAGCATGATCCGCAGCTGTATTTTGAACGCCAAGCAACCGAAATTGTACTGGCCTCAATCGGTGGGAGTTCATCATTCGGAGGAAAGATGTATCTAAAGGGCGGGACATTAATGGGCGTAGTCTATCAGAGTCCCCGACAAACGGCGGATATCGACTTCACCGCTGCGTTTGACCCTTCGGATTTCCTTCTGAAAGAGCTGAAGGAGGATCTAGACGAGGAGATGAAACGTGCCGCTGCAAACTTGGGATACCCCGACATAATTTGTCAGGTACAAAGCCTGAAAAAGAAGCCACGCCCACAGGGCTTCGAAAACAAGAAATTCCCGGCCATCGAGATGAAGATCGCTTACGCAAAACGTGGCACTCAGACACACAAGCGCCTACAGCAAGGCAATTGCCCCTTGGTCTTAAAGATTGAGATGAGCTTCAACGAGCCTGTCGAATGCGTCGAAATAGTTCAATTAGGAGACAAATCTCAGATCCATGCATATGCATTTGCAGAGCTAATAGCTGAAAAGCTGCGAGCACTACTACAACAGGTCAAACGGGATCGGAACCGTTGTCAGGATGTCTACGATATCGCATTCCTGGTGCGGGATGAGAGATTTGAAAACAAAGAAAAGCAGGACATCTTAACACGCTTAATAGAAAAATCGCGCCTGAGGGACATAAAGCCCGATAGAGAATCTTTAGAAAGTCCGGAAATAAGAAAGCGCGCCAGAGAAGGTTGGGAAACTCTGAAACTCGAACTGCCGGAACTTCCCGGATTCGATGGAGAGTTCGAGGTCGTCGTAAGGTTCTATCGTTCCCTCCCTTGGCCTCATTTGTAACAGGGAAGGCGCATCGCCAGTTCCTATGCGCTTGATCGCTGGTATACTCAAATACTCACCCCGGCATCAACACCGGAACAACCCTCCGGCCGCTGTGGCGATATAGGCGAAAATGCTTATCCAGAGTAAAGATTCGATCACCCGCTCCTGCTTCCAGCATGGCAACGAGGGAGGCATCGGCGAGGGACCAGCGTCCAACAACAGGCGCTCACTCAACGGCCAAATCCTTCCATGTGTTTCGGGTTGGTGGAGAGATCGCCAATGCCACTGTTCACACAGCCAAAACCATCTTTCATCAAATCATAAGCAGAGGGCTCCTCTTCCACCCCCGATTCCCTGCTGAACTCCCGCTCCAATGATTCCCGCAGCAATGCGGACTTGGACACACCCAAGCGCTTCGCCCGTTTCTCCAAACGGACGGCCAATTCATCCGGAAGCTTTACCGTCATTGTTTTCATAAACACCAAGGTATTACCAACAACAGCAATGCGCAATACCAGAATTTTTAATTCAAACCACAAACCAAGAACAACGAACCAAAAACCCCTAAAAGCTGAATCCCACCACCCGATCAAACAGCGGGGTCTTGCGAAAGGACTGCAGCTCCTCGACGTACTTGCCTTGTTCATAGTTCAACTCAAGCAAACCCCAGCGGTGCAGATGACTCAGAATCCGGAGTTCTACAATGCGTGAAATCGTGAGATAGGGCCTGTCGACAATCTCCTGTTCAATGTCATCGGACACTTTTGGCAGCAGGATGGATTCGCCAACTCCTTCGATGGGCTGCCAATCGTTGGCTATCGCCTGAATGCGTTGCAGGGAGTAGGCGATGTTGCTCTGCAGGCTGACTCCTTCGCAAGGCATCCCATCGGCGAAGCTCAGGTTGAATTTCCGGAAGTAGGTAATAAACAAGGCTGAAAAGAGCTCTCCCGCACGCTCCGGCGCCAGCAATTTCTGGCATTTCTTGCGAACGACAAAGCGGCCCTTTGATTTACCAATCAGCCCTGATACTCCGCAAACAATTCGGGAAATATGGAGAGGGAAGACGTCGGTCTCGTTCACAACCTTGTTCACGCGGAGCACATCCTCCTTATATTCCGCGTCGAGAAACACATCCATCATTTCGGCAACAAATTTACGTGGCAGATTGCCCGTGGCCGTTGTCTTAACGCCACCGCCTTCCAGTATAGCCAAGAGAAACTTGCGGGTCGCCAAAAAGAAAGGCGATGCCTCATAGTCCTCCAAGGCGAGATCACGTCTTAGTTGCAGTGGACTTCGAACACTGTCCCATTCGGAATAAACCAGGCGGTACACTTGTTCCGCAGCCAAGCCACCCATTTCGGGATCCGGCGTCTGATTCTGCGCATGCATTATCTTCGCAAGCTCTTCATCCAAGCGCGCCAGCCTGCGTTCGTCGTCCATCGGGCCTTCTCCAGAGTCTTTGAACATGGTAGACGGTGTAGCAAATCCGGGGCATGACGTCTAGCAGGGGAATTGAGCCCCGACGGAGCGGGGCCCTCCAGGGTTTGCTTCGGCTGGAGGGAAAAGAAGGCTGTCATCAGATGCATCAAACATCGAGGAGCGGGGCCCTCCAGGGTTTGCATCCGCTGGAGGGCCGGCCTCCGTGCCGGCCAATGGGTAAGGTTAACCACGAACAAAGAACTAAAAACCAACAAACCAAAAACTAACCTGCCTGCCTATAATTCCAGGCGGCCAGGGAAGCGATGGCGTAGGCGGTGGCGGCGAGGTAGATGGGGACGTTAAGGCCGGCGGTTACGGCGATGAGCATGGCGCCGGTAGCGGTGATGACGGAGGCGTAGCCGTCGATGCCCCAGGCCCAGGCGATGCGGGTGCGGGTGGATTCCTCAACCCAGCGAACGCCGAGGGGGAATGGCATGCCCATCAAAAAGGCAACGGGCAGCAGGATAAGAATCCCTAAGATCACGCGCACGGCGCCGGGCAGGCCCATGGTGGCTGTAATGAATAATGGTAGCAGGAGGGCGTAGGCCAGCAGCAGGACGGCAATGAGTCCGCTGACGCGGGCGATCCAGGGTTGCAACACAGGCAGGCGTCCGCTGCACCAACTGCCCAGGCCCATGCCCAGGAGGAGAATGGATATGACTCCGGCAGCGGCGAATATGGGGTGGCCCCAATACAGGATATAGCGCTGAATGAGAATGATCTCCCACAACATAAAACCACAGCCGACGCTTGCGAAATAGGCAAAGGGACGCGCAAAGCCACGGGCGCTGGACCGCAGACGCACAAGCGGCAACAAAATCAAGGGGATGCTGATCAGAGCGATCTGGACAAAGGTCAGCAGCAGCAGGGGCAGGCCAATTTCCAGAAAGGGAGCGGCGTCCTGCAGGAACCACTCTCTGTAAAGCTGCCATTGTCCGGTCTTCAGGAACTGCTGGAAGTAGGGATTGTTGTCGCTGATTGGTGCGATATTGAAGGGGTAATCGGCCTGAAGGGATTCCCTCTCACCGGCATACAATTGTTCCAGTCCCTCCATAAGGGCGGTATCGTCCATGGTATGATAGGTCTGCGCATCCTCAGTTCTCAAGTGCATTTCACCACCACCCAGCAGGTCAAAGCCCTGATCTTTACTGAACTGCAATGCCCGTTGCCAGCGGTCCTCATCCAAAGGGGCCCGCAGTAGGACGAAACTCATCATGCCCCAGCTGCGGGCTACCAGGAGGTGCTGGTCGACGGGATAATTGCCCTTTTCCTGCAACAAGTTCACCAAGGTGGCTGCGATGCGCAGGGAATGGCGGGGTGGATAATCGATCCAAGCTGAAACCGTCAGCATGCCGTCATCATCCAACATCTGCCACATTTGCTCAAAGGCTTCACGGGTGAGCGAATAATCTTCCTCTATGGCCCGTAAGCCGGAATCGCCGCCAAACTCTCCGATGGCCGGAAGCACAATTAAATTGTAGCGAAGATTCGGATACCTGGCTGCCGTGCGTGATAAATATGCGCGCCCGGTGCCACCGACCCAGCGGGTGGATCCATCCGCTGTCGAA
The DNA here is from genome assembly GCA_020831485.1 of Opitutales bacterium. GTDB lineage: Bacteria > Verrucomicrobiota > Verrucomicrobiia > Opitutales > Oceanipulchritudinaceae > JAFIGG01. The sequence goes on along the minus strand of JAFIGG010000003.1, from coordinate 147,057 downwards.
TCCAGTCCATGATCCTTAGCCAGACCACGCACCACCGGATGCGGCTCGATCGCTGTGATCGATTCCACGGCCTGGGCCTGGGCGTGCGCCACGTCTTCTCCAGCGCCGGCTCCGAGGATCAAAGCCGACTGCGGGCGATTGATGGCGTAGGCGAGACCGCGCGGTGTCGCGTCGAGGATAAAGGGGGCATCCGCTTCCAGGTCTGGCAACAGGGTGCCGTAGGGGTTGCCATTGACAAAAACCGCCCTGCCCCGCGGCGGTTCGCCTCTAAACTGCAGACTGAGAGCCGGCGCGTAGCGCAGCGCCGGAGAACGCACCGTATGCACCTCGCCATAGGCTCCGGGCAAGGGTCCGGTGACTTCCTTATCCGGCATGTCCAGTGCCCGCGACAAACCTTTGTACGACGAACGCTGAATCTCCGGTGGCAGTAGCAAGGCCATGAACATGGCCAGAATCAAGGTGACACAAAAGCACCGGTTCATTCTCCAGAGACCGGCCTGCATGGCGGCCATGAATGCGAGGGCTGCCAGCAGCACCGCCACCGAAGGTGCGGTGATAAAGTTGAGCAGCAGCAAGGCCGCCGGCCCACCCAGAGCTGAACCGCCCAAGTTCCACGCATACAGGGCTCCCGCCCGTTCAGGTGCAGCGGTAAAGACCAACCCGATGGCCAGGGCACCGAGAAAAAACGGCAAAAAAAAGATCAGATAGGTGAAAATCAATTTCCAGCCACCGCCGCCGCCCATGAAGAGCTCCATCATGTCGAAGCGGGCAAAATCACTCATTGCCAGATAGAGTGCCGCGGCCATCGCCAGCGAGGACAGCCCCATGCAAAGCGGCACCGCTACCGCAGCCCGTCGCAACAACCAGGAACCACCCGCCGCCAGCCAGGTTCCGCTGGCGCCAAAGCCCAGCATCGCCACGGCGATGATCATGTGGGCAAAGTGGGACCACTGGGCCTGGGCAAGCACTTGCATCCAGGCGATCTGACAACCGATCAGCCCAACCGAAAAGAGCCCGATAGCAGGGCCCATCTTCTGCATGCGGCTATCTCCTGTCGACTCAGCCGGATCAATCATCCGCACGCGTAAAGGGAACGAAGCGCACAGGCATCAGGCTGCGGGTCTGCACCTCGCCGTCGCGCTTTTCAACCAGCATCAATTGCTGCGTGCGCAGCGGGGAACCCACCGGGATGATCATGCGCCCACCCTCTTTCAACTGCTCAATCAGCGGCGGCGGGATGTATTCTGCGGCCGCAGTGACCACGATCGAATCGAAGGGAGCCTTGTCCTCCCAGCCATAATAGCCGTCGCCATGCCGGACCTCGACATTGTCATAGCCCAAACGTTGCAACACGCCAGCGGAAGTCTCCGCCAGTGGCTCGACGATTTCAATGGTGTAAACCTCGTCGACGATTTCCGCCAGCACAGCAGCTTGATAACCTGATCCAGCGCCAATCTCCAGAACCCGGTGTTCGGGCTTCGGCTTCACAATCTCGGTCATAAAGGCCACGATGTACGGCTGCGAAATCGTCTGGCCATGCCCAATCGGCAGGGGCCGGTCCTCGTATGCTCGTGCGGACAGGCGTCCGTCGACAAAATGGTGGCGCTCGACCGCAGCCATCGCCTTCAAGGTGGCCTCATCCGTGATACCACGCGCCTTAATCTGTTGGTCCACCATCCGTTCCCGCAAGGCGGCATTCGAATCACCGGCCAAACTCCAGCTGCCAAACAGACAGAGCACAGCCATTCCAAAAATACAAAGCTTAGCCATACCCAGGAAGTTACGCTTCTACGCCAAAAGTTCAACCCCAGAGGAGCGGAGGGGTTCTACAACCGGTGCAGGCCGGAGTGTGGATGGAAAAAGGCGGGGGTCCCGGCGTCCGGCAACCAGAGCCACGGCAGTAAGGATGTGTCGCTGTAGAACACTTCTGAAGGCTCAACGCTCTGGAACCAATACAGTGGGGTACCCGCACCGAAGAACCAGGACCAGCCCCAATGCGCGGAATAGACCCAGGGGAAATCGGCAGTGTAGATCCAGCCAAATGCAGGATCCCGTTGCCAGCCGCCTTCCTGAACACTTGCCACCTGAAAATAGCCATGGCTGCTCTGCCTGAATTCAGCAGAAAGAAAGGCATTACGCATGGCGTTGCGGTTGAATTGTGGCCAGGCCGTCGCCGCGGGACCTTCGACATTGTCAAACGCCTGAACAAAGCCGTCATGGAAAGCAACAGAAAGCTGCCCCTCAGGGCTAAGCGCGGGGGAGGCATCATTGAGCGCAGGCCAGAATTCTTCCCAAACAAGCCCGCCCTGAAGATCGAACTTCTGAATCGCGGAAATCCCGTCGCCCGCATAGCCGACGATAAGGGTATTGCCGGCTTCGTCAATGACCGGACTCGAGAGCAGCACATCCCCGACAAACTGTTGCCATACCAAAGACCCTTGCGGATCCAGCGCATAGAGGTTGCCGTCATAGGAGGCAATGTGCACGCGGTTGGCAAAGCCGATGACCGGAGAGCTGTCAATCGGTTCATCGGCGGCAAAAGACCATAATAAAGCCCCGTTCGCATCGAGGGCATAGAGCTGATGGTTGCGGCTGGCTACGTAAACCTGGCCGTTGGCGGCGATCGCTGCGGAACTGTATATGCCGTGGTCGCGTTCGGGATCCGGGGATTCGGCTGCCAGATCGGTCTCCCACAGGAGCTCGCCGTTGGCCGAATCAAGAGCATAGAGCACACCCGTGCTGTCTCCAATATAGATATTGCCCTGTGGCCCCAGTGCGGGTGAGGCCTCAAATTCGCCGGCCCCGACAAATGCCCATTCCAGGCTGCCGTCCGGATTCAGGGCATAGAAAATGCCATCCGCGGAGCCAAAATAGATGTACCCCTGATCATCCACAGCAGGCGAACCGGCAATGTAGCTGCCCGTTTCGTAATGCCACAACTGCGTTCCCGAATCCGCATCGATTGCGTGGAGGTGGTTATCCCAGCTGCCCAGGTAGAGGGTCCCGTCCGGGCCGATGGCGACAGTGCTCTCCAACATGTCCGTAGAGTCAGTGTACACCCAGCGAAGGGTGCCGTCTGTCGTCAGGCTGTATAATTCGCCGTCAAGCGTTGAAAAATAAATACTACCATCCGCATCGACTGCTGGAGCAGAATAGATTGGCGAAAATGCATCGTAGTCCCATTCGGACTCAAGCGTATTGGAAAATAATAGAGGGTTCCCCACCGATAGAATTACGGAAAAGAAAGGAATAAGCAGGAGATGTTTCATGGACTGTTTTTGCATTCAGAGTAGTATAGAAAAAGTTCTTAAAAATAAAAGCGCCAATGCCCTTCGAGCTGATGGCGGCTGTAGACATCACTTGAGCGCAGGGAATCGACCTCGGTAAAAGCGTACTGCAAGGCAGCGGAGTGCCGCTCCGAAAACCAGTAGGTCGCAGCATAAGAGGCCGCCCAGCGCTCCTGTTTCAACCGGCGTTGATCCAATAGTGATGCCGGACGATGGGCATACTGAACCGAACTGAACTCCAGGTTCAAACGGTGTTCCCAGGCGTCGAGGCGCCAGACCAGGGAGGGGCGCAGGCGGGCCTGCCGACGCTGATTGTAGGCTCCGTGTACGTCTTCGAACCATTCATGCGAGAGCGTTACGCGCAGCGACAATGCCTCGTCACGGGTAAGCGTCCAATTAGGTTCGACCGCCAGCAAGTGGCGCTGAACGAGCAATGACCGATCCAACAGAAAGCTGCCATTGGCGTCCCTCGGCACCAGCTCGGAATAACGCTCGTTGCCAAACTGATAATAACTGACCCAACGAAGCTTCGGTGTAACCTGGATGCGATGATCAAGGCGGGCACGCCCCTCATCGTAGTCGTAAAAGGATTCGCCAAACCAGTTCCTGTAGGCACTGATTTCGAAACGCAGCTCCTGCTGCTGTCCGAGAGCTCGCCGCAAGCCAACACGTCCACCGACCTGGTGCTGACGAAAGCGCTCACTGTCGACCGGCACGCCGATATCCTGTTCGAACAACTCGAATAGATGATCTCCGTAGTATAAATCAACTGCAGCCAGCCAACCCCAATCCTGGGGCTGCCTCAGCCATTCAAGGCCTGCAACCACCATTGTTTCGGAGTCAACTTCGACATCTGCCGAATACACCCGATAGTCTGCCAGCAGAAAACCAGTGACCCTGGTCTGTGCGTCTGGAAAACCCAGCAGAAAGCCATCCAGCTGAAGGCCAGTGTAAGCGCTGGAAACTCGATCCCTTGAGCGCAACAGGTTGTCCGTCCAGCCCAGTAAAGGGGCCAGGTCGACACTATGTTGCCACCCGGACGGCGAAACTGGTTCGGCATAGGCCTCCCGTTCCCAGGCATTCAGCAAACCTTCGGTCTCCCTGAACTCATCCATCAGAGCATCCCAATCATCGTCCGCAGCAAGCGTCGAGCCGAAGCTCACACTAAGCCCAGTGATCAAAGGAAACAGCCAAACCTTGGCAAAGCATGTAGATTTCATAGGTATATAAATAAAAAAACCTCCCTCCAAATAATCAGAGGGAGGTGCAATCAATTTGAATCAGATTTGGTAGCGGGATTAGTCAGTCACGCGACGTCCACCAGCCGCATTGGCATTCGCATTGCGCTCGCGCATTTCACGACGGATTTCTTTCCGCTCCTCGATCAAAGCTTGTTGCTGGGATCGAAATGCTTCGATCTCTGCCTGCCGCTCTTCCGGAGTCAACGAGGACTCACGCATTGTCTGGCCAAGATTCTGACGGGCTTCGCGCATGGATTCGGTGTTTTCACGGAGACCCTGACGGTCCTGCGCTACTTCTGGAAGCTCCGGGCGCTCGCGGCGCTCCATGCGCCGCTCACGAAAGTCGCCGACAACTTCACGGATTTCAGCAGTCATCTCGCGCAGCTGAGCGATCTGATCTGCATTGGCCTCCCGCCATGCGGCAATCGCAGCGCGGCGCTCTTCAACAGTCGCACCGTCCAAAGAGTCGAGCATTTCCGCACGTGAGCCCTGCAAAGCTTCGCGAACGGAATGGATGCCTTCCCGCAGTTCCTGAACAAAACCAGGGGCAGGACGCTCGTCCGGAGTGACATCTCCGCGATTGGCGGCTCCTTGACCGAAAGCCGTACCAGCGGCAAGGAGTGCGCTCACAATAATAGTCGATAGAATTTTAGTTTTCATAGTATACGGGGATTTCGAGGTTTAGAGAGTATTGTTAACAAGATTCATGTTATAATTCCCTCTAACCAAAGATTCTTTCATCTAAACAGCTGGAATTCAATAGGATTGCCTCTGGTAGGGACTAATTTACAGCTGATTCAAACTGAGGGTTCCCAAAACCGTAACACCCACACATTCCCGTAAACAGCTTTAACAAATAACATACGATTTCCCCTGAAAAGGCCCTGCTGTGGCTCTGGAAAAAGCATTGTCGACCCCGCAACAGCATGTTATCCCCTGCGGGATCATGTCTCTTCTATCTCTTTTCATAAGATACTCCGGCTTGTTGGGGCTCGGATTGCTGACGCTGTCCATTGTGGCCTGCGGTCCGGATGAACGCGAGGACGGGCAGCCAGATGATTCCGCGCAAACCCTGCGCTGGGGTACATCCGCAGTCGGCTCATCAGGTCACAGGGCGATGGTAAATCTGGCGGCGGTGCTGAACAGGGAGATGGAGGACTGGGACATCACGGTATTGCCGCTCCCTGGAGCAATCATGGGGCTGCGGAGCTTTATCCAAAACGATCTGAATGGCTATTACGGTTCCAACATGTCTTTCTATGAGCTGGCCAACGACCGCGACCGCTTTGCCGGTTTCCGCGACCGGATACAGAAAGAACCGGTGCAAACCTTCTGGGCCTATACCATGGAAATGGGTCTTGCCATCCAGGCTCAGGAAGCCGATCGCTTCAGCAGCTGGAGTGACTTGAATGGCCGCGGCGTTTTCACCGGTCCGCGGCCTTGGGATACACGCGCGCATCTAGAACGGGCGATGCGGGCCGCTGGTGTCGAGCATCAGTATGTTGAACTCGACCTGAGCATGACCGGCAGCCAGCTTCGGACGGGTTCCATTGCGGCCATTGGTGTCTACAGCACCGCGGAAAAAGACATCCCTCCCTGGCTGGCGGAAACCGAACGGATCGCCAATCTTAAGATTCTAAATCCGAGCGCTGAAGAGCAGGCAGCGATGCGCGAAGCTGGACTCGAAATAGTAAGCATTTCCACCGACGCATTTCAGACCGATGTCGGGGTAGATGAGATCCTCTTCACACCTTTCTTCTATGGCTTCCACCTCGGGCTTTCGATTTCGGAAGATTCGGTCTACCGGATGCTGCTCGCGATTGAAAAAAATGCTGCGGACCTCGCGCGCTCAGATGCGGTCTTCAGTCAACTGGCCGAAGATATGCCCGCCCTGCAGGCGCGCGGCATTGCCAACGCAATCGACGATGCCCGCATCCATCCTGGACTGGCCCGCTACCTGCGCGAACGGAATGCCTGGAATTCGGACTGGGACAGCCGGGTGGCTCAAAACGAGGATTGATGAGCGCCGGGTTTCTGTCGTCCAAGTCACTCCGCATGCTTTTCTTCGGCCTCGCCGGGGTCTACCTGCTGTATTTACTTCGCTATTACGCGACGGGGTCCGGTGGGCCGACTCTGCTTGCCATTCAGATGGTGCCGGCCTCGATCGTGATCCTTGTATGGGGCGATTTGCGCGAGGGCAGCTACTACCCTCGCCTGTCACCGTTCCTGCGCCAGCTCGTGGCTGTCATTTGCTCTGTGATCGCTATCGCCTCGGCAGCTTATCTGCTTGTCAACGTGGAGGCCATCCGCATGGACCGACTCGGGGACTGGAACACCTGGGACCACCTCGCAGCGGGAGCCCTGGTTCTACTCGTTCTCGAACACACCCGAAGGCACTACCTGCCTGTATTCATATTCAATGCGGTCCTGATTCTCTACTGCGTCTACGGCTACCTGGTGCCCGGCATGTTCAAACACCCCGGCCTGTCCTGGAACCGGGTCAGCAGCGCCGCCGGACTGGAGATGTCGACCGGCATCTTTGAGCGTCTGCCTCAGCTGGGCCTGACCCTCATCGGCTCGTTCATGCTGCTGCTGGCGACCCTGAAAGCCTTTGGCTGCATCGACTCCATTCTCAAGGGTAGTACCCGTATCTCGAGGCGCTCTCCTGCTCTATTGCCTCAGGGTGCCGTGATTGGCTCGTTTGGGGTTGCAGCGGTCAGCGGCAGTGGTGCGGCAAACGCGGCAGCGACCGGTTCAGCGACCATCCCCATGTTGATACGCGCGGGTTTCCCCAAAAGCCGGGCGGCGGCGGTCGAGACAGCGGCTTCGCTCGGCGGGCAGTTGATGCCGCCGCTGATGGGCATATCAGCCTTCCTGATGGCCGACCTGATGGGCGTACGCTACTTTGAAGTTGTTGAGAGAGCTCTTGGCCCGGCACTCATTTACTTTCTGGGTGTTGCATTGGCGGTCTACCTGATCAGTCAGCGCTTTCGAAACCCTGCGGCGGACCCGATCGAAAGCCAAGCCCTCGACTGGATGGACCGCGTGCGCATCCTCGCCTATCTAGTTTCGATTCTCGGGCTGGTCTGGCTGATGGGGGTCGAGCGCCTACCCGGCATGCTCGCCGCGCAGCAGGTCTTTTATGCCTTGTTTGCCCTCCTGGCTGGACTGCACCTGCTGCGCTGCTGGCGTAGCCCTGAAGCCGTGGAGGGCCCCTGGCACCGCCCCTTCGCCGAACTGGTGCGGCATTTCGCCACTACCACTTCACAGCTCACCGTGCTGCTTGCTTCGTTGGGCATTTTGACCGCCGCCTTCAGCATCACCGGCGTGCCGGACAAACTCGGGGTGCTGCTGATGCAGCTGGCGGATTTTCACCTGATTGCGATGGTGCTGACCGCCTTCGCCATCGGCTACCTGATCGGCATGGGCTTACCTGTGGCACCCACCTACATTATTCTGGCCGTCGTGACCGCACCCTTCCTGATTCGCGCCGGGGTCGACCCCTGGACCGCCCACTTTTTCGCTTTTTTCATCGCGGTTTTCGGCGAACTCTCACCCCCCACCTCAGTGACCGCAGCAGTCACCTCGCGCATAGCCGAAGCGTCCTTCCTGCGCACCATGTTCCATGCCGTGAATATCTGCCTGCCCCTGGGTGTATTGATGGCTGCGATCTTCCTCCAGCCAAACCTGTTGCTCGCCACGGGCGTAACCCGCTGGTTGGCCATCGGCCAGGTTCTGCTCGCTACCCTCGGCCTGGTATTTGCCCTCCACGGCCGCCTGCCGCAGCTGAAGAAGCCAGCGGAAGTGGCCATTCGGGTGAGCATCGCGATGGCCGCGGGTGGGCTGTTGTGGCTCGGATAAACCGGGCACAGCTTCGCGTCGGACAAGTCAGACAGGTCAGACAGGTCGGACGAGTCCGACGGATCTCAAAGAGCCGGTTCTGCGGCCTAAAGGCCGGGCTCCAACAACCTCACCGCCCACCGCCCCCAACAATCCACCACTCCAACAATCCACCCATCCAGCCATCCAGCCAATTTCATTGCTGACATCCGAATTTCACAGCCAATCATCAGGGCATGGATACTCACCCCCTATCCCACAAACGACCCTCAAAACTGGACCGATTCTGGTTTGGTGCGCCGTATTATCCGGAACATTGGACGGCGGAAGAGCGACGAAACGACGCGCAATGGATGCAGGAGGCCGGGTTCAATCTGGTGCGCATGGCCGAGTTTGCCTGGGACCGGATGGAGCCGACAGAAGGTGTATTTGAATTCGGCTTTTTCGATGAGGTGATTGCTGAGCTCGGTGCTCAGGGCATTCAGACCCTGCTCTGCACACCGACGGCCACCCCGCCCCGCTGGTTGACGCGCAAGCATCCGGACATGCTGCGGGTAGATGCAAATGGCAAGCGCATGGAGCACGGTTCGCGGCAGCACGCCTGTTACACCCATCCGGCCTTTCGCGAGCATTCCCGCCGCATCACCCGCGCAATGGCGAAACACTACCGGGATAATCCAAATGTAGTCGGTTGGCAAACTGACAATGAGTTTCACTGCCTTTTCTCTGAAACGTACACCGCAAGCGCAGAACGCATGTTTCAGGCATTTCTGGCTAAGCACTACCGCTTCGATATCCAAAGTCTTAATCAGGCATGGGGTACGGCGTTCTGGAGTCAGAGCTACCTGGGCTTCGAGGACATCCCGCTTCCGAAGCCCAACCACCCCTGGCCGCCGAATCCCGGGCATTGGCTGGATTACAAACGCTTCCTCAGCCATGCAATCACATGCTTCCAGCGTGAACAGATCAACATTCTGCGTGCGACAAACCCCAAGTGGTGGATTCTACACAATGGGATCTTCGGCGACATCGACTACCGCGGAGCCTTTGGCGAGGATCTGGATATTCTTGGTTACGACTACTACCCCATGTTCGAAGTCGATCCGCGCACACGCAAGGACAGCGGAGCCTTCAACCTGGACCGGGCACGTGCACTGTGCGGCAATTTTTTCATTCCCGAGCACCAGACCTCCGGGGGTGGTCAAAACCCCTTTTACACTCCCGGGCCGGAGCCTGGAGAGACCCGCTTGATCAGCTACCAAAGCATTGCCCATGGTGCCGACAGCCTGATGTATTTCCGCTGGCGCAGTTGCCGGGTGGGTGCCGAACAATACTGGAACGGCATCATTGGCCACGACAATGTCCGCCGCCGCCACTACAGGGAAATCCAGCAGACCGGCCAGGAAATGCGCAAGCTGGAACCTGAACTGCTCGGCAGCCACGTACACATCGACTGCGCAGTTGCCTCGGGAGATCTGGACGTTAGCGCCGGAGGCGAAGCCATGCGCCTCGGCATGCGTCCGGAAAGTCATTACGCCGAACAGGCTCACCAGTGGCTTCATCGACACGGCTATCAGGTTGGCTGCGTGCACCCGCAGGATGACCTGTCGGACCTGAAGCTCTATATAATCCCTCATTGGACCGTCTTTGACCCACAATGGACGCCTGCCCTGAAAACTTGGGTGGAAGCAGGCGGAACCCTGGTCGTGGGTGCCCGCACTGCGACCCGCGACCTCAACAACCGGGTCATCTCTGAAACCCCACCCGGTTGCCTGAGAGAGCTTTGCGGAGTTAAAGTTGTCGAATCCGGTCGCGCTCCTGCGGGCGGACGTAGCTTCGGAATCGAGGCAAACGGAGAAGAGCTTGAAACCGTTGAAGACTATTACGAAAAGATTGAAGTCGATAAAGGCGTTGAAGTTCTCGGCACCTGGACAGACCGGTTTCTTGCAGGCAGCCCGTTCATGACCCTGCGAACAACAGGCAAAGGCCATGTTATTTATATCGCCGGCCACTTAAGCGGCAGCGTGCTCAACCTATGCCTGCCTTCGGCTCTAGATGCCAGCCATTGTAAACCACTACGGTCGACAGACAACGAATGGGTGGAGATCGTCGAGCGAAGGAAGCGGGATGCACGGTTGTGGTTCGTATTGAACCACCATGCGCAACAGTCCTTCAGCGTCAAACTTCCAGCAGGAGTGGATTTGCTAGCCGGAACCTGCATCCAGGAGGGCGAGCAAGACCTTGAACCCTTTGGGGTGCGTGTCCTACGTCTCGCCAGCGATAGATGATTTTGCATTTTTTTTAATTGCTCCAGGCGGTTTTATTCTGGAAAACTGGTAATTATTTTTGAACGTGACCCCTCCCTTCGTGCAAACCTCCCTATTTGAAAGCGACCCGACGAAGCCATCGCCTGCGGATGCTCTCAAGGCAGCCGAAAGCCGTTTCAAAGCTTTCGTCGAGGAGCACCCGTCCATTGCCTGGATCAAAGATTCAGAGGGCCGATACATCTACTGCAACCAAGCATTGCTCAATACCTACAAAAAGACGCGCAAGCAACTGCTCGGCAAAACGGATGAGTGCATTGTTCCCGCAAGCATAGCCGCAAAGCACAAGCGACTCCACAGCCGGATCCTTAAACAGCAAACCTCGCTGGAGTCGGTCGAATCGATTCCCTTGCCGGACGGCCAGATACGCCACTGGAAAATTCGCCGCTTCCCTTTCAAAGCTCAAAACGGTGAAGACTGCATCGGCGGAATTGCCACTGATGTGACCGAACGCATCGAGGCCGAAGAAGCCGTACGCCTGTCGGAAGAACGCTATCACAGCTTGATGGAAAACGCGCAAGACGCCATCTTCAGCTTGGCGCCGGACGGGACCCTGCTATCCGCAAATTCGGCATTTGAACGTATTACAGGCTGGAGCCTGGACCGCTGCGTCGATCAACCGTTTGCACAGTGGATTATTCCCTCGGAACAAAACCGGTTTGAGGAAGCTGTCCACGAACTGATGGAAGGCAAGAGCCCACCGACCCTGGAGGTTTACCTGAGGGCTGCCCAGACCGAGCCGGTGCCGCTGGAGATCACCTTGACCGCCCAGCAGCAGAAAGGTGCGGTTGCCAGTATCTTCGGCATTGGTCGGGACATTCGCAAACGCAGGCATTTGGAGAATCAGCTGCGGCAGGTGCAGAAGCTGGAATCCATTGGCCAACTCGCGGCCGGAATCGCGCACGATTTCAACAACATCCTGTCAGTCATACAGGGGCACACATCTCTCGTCAGTTTGAATGAGGAACTGCCGGCAACAACACGCGAATCGATCGACGCCATCAAACAGGCAACGGACCGCGCCTCAAACCTCACCCGGCAGCTCCTGATGTTCAGTCGCAAGCAGGTGATGCAAGTCGAGCCGTTGGATATCAATAAGGCGATCGACGACATCAGCCGAATGCTTGCACGACTGCTGCCGGAAGACATTCATCTGCAAACGCATTGCGAGAATTCAACACCTTTGATTCAGGGGGACGTCGGCATGCTCGAGCAGGTGATCCTGAACCTTGCGGTCAATGCCCGCGATGCGATGCCACAAGGCGGGAAACTGACACTCAGCACATCCGTCGTATCCTTTGGCCCTCAAACCAACCCGACAATAGCCGAAGCCCTCAATGGGCGCTTTGTTTGCCTTAGCGTTCGCGACACTGGTTGCGGCATTCCCGCGGAGGACATCCCCCATGTTTTTGAGCCATTCTTCACGACCAAAGAAAAAGAATCGGGAACCGGTCTTGGCCTCGCTACAGTCTATGGCATTGTCAAACAACACAACGGCCATGTCGACGTCGAAAGCAAAGTTGAGCAGGGAACGGTATTTCGCATCTACCTCCCGGCCGAAGCCTGCCAGAACGACAAGCCTTTTCGCCTGAGTCAGCTCGAGAAGGCGCCCATGGGCGACGAAACCATCCTTCTGGTCGAAGACGAACCAAGCGTTGGCAAACTAGTCGACACCCTTCTTCGAAAATTTGGTTACCGCACCCTGATAGCCGCAGATGGCGTCGAAGCCCTCAAGCTCTGGAGGCGGCACCGAGATGAGGTTGATCTGCTTCTCACCGATCTAATCATGCCCCGTGGCATCAGTGGCGGAGAATTGGCCGAACAGCTCGTTGCGGACAGGCCAAGCCTGAGGGTCGTATTCACCAGCGGCTATAGTGGCGAAACGCACCGAAAAAACCTTCATCTGAAAGAAGGTCAGAACTTCATCTCGAAACCTTACATGCCCCAGGATCTGGCGAAGATAATTCGCAAGCAGTTGGACTCTCCTCTGAGCTTCGGGACAGGCCTTAAGAGAATCTAAATAAGCGCATCAGTTTTCCTGCTATATACAACCGCCAGTCGGATTGATTCGTCCTTTGCCGAAGTATTCCCTTTAATCGAAAGCAGATACCGCGTTTGAACGTCTAAGGAGGAATTCACGATGCAATTGAGCTTAAACTTCAGGCCCTTCAGTAAGACTGGGACTCTGGCACTCTGTATATTGACAGGGGCAGGCACTTTACAAACGGCTGTTGCCAACGGCATTGGAGCTGTTGGGGTTGGCACCACAGGAGTAGCAAATCAGACCGATTTCAATGCACCGGCCTACCAGGGCTTCCTGCTTGATTTCCTCGTCGATGCGGAATCCAACTCGCTGACACCTAACCCATCGGGTGGCGCCTACTATAATGGAGCCTTCGTCAGTAATTTCCACGATCAGGGAGAACCCAGAGACTCACTCCGGGCCAGCAGCAGTCTGTTCTCAAGCACAGCGCAATTGTACGCGGCCTACCCTCTCGGCGGATCCTTCGAATTCAATTTTCTCAAGGACGGATCTGAGCGGATATTGACAGGCTCTCGCCTGAACAGCCCGGATTTCAACCTGCCAACCGTCCCGCTTTACATAACCTCTGTCCAAGAGACGACAGGGGTAGCCCCAAATGCATTTTGGGAGAACGGCAAGTTGGTTCTGGATGTGAGCGGAACCTATCAGCTGTCTTTTTTCAGTTACACAGAAGCGCCTTTGTTTGCGGAAGCCCTGATCCGCGGAGAGACCCACGGTGGTTTCTTCTGGGAACGTTTCGCGGAGTCTGAAGACGCCAATCTTCAAATGCTCGAAATCAACGGATCCGAACTGGTGGCAGGCAACACCTATTTCGGCAGAATCGAAGCACTCTATGGAGACCTTACAACGGGCAGTCACGACCCTACCTTTGATTTCATGCGCTCGATGACTTATTTCGAAATCGCCGCCATTCCCGAACCCCGCTTCTATGCTTCTTTGTTCGGCCTGTTAGCAATTGCAATAGTCTTGCTCAGGAAAGGACGCAAGTTCCGCTAATAGGGAAGCAAAGTTCGCCTGCTACAGAAACAAGGGTATTCGGTTTAGATTGTCCCCAGCTTTCACAGTTGATATTCAATCAATTATGAAAGCTTCTGTCCTGTCTAACTTTAGTGTCGTTGCTGCTGCCCTGATTTCTGGATTCTGGCACACAACGGTAAGCGCTCAAACCCTTATCGAGGACGACTTTGAGTCCGGTATCACCCAGTGGTCTGCCGAGGGCACATGGGGAATCAGCACTCAATCGGCGACCGCCGGAGGTCGGTCCGCTGCCGATTCTCCGGGAGGCTTCTACAATAACAATGAAGACGCCTCATTGACCTGGCTCGGAACGGTTGACCTGAGCGCCGTGCCCCGACCGGCCATGCTTATCCACCACCGATATTTCCTCGAAAACGGTTTCGACTTTGGCCGCGTCGAGCTGTCGCTTGACGGCGGAAGCAGTTGGCTGCCGTCTGCTGTGTTGAGCGTTACTGGAATTCAATCCGATTGGCAAATCGACCACATTGATCTCAGCTCATATGCGAGCGAATCCGATATCAGTATTCGCTTCCGTCTTATCAGCGATGCCAGTGTCGTCATGCAAGGCTGGTTCATTGACGCTGTCCGCTTAGGCAATGCACCTGCGGGCGTAACACTGCTAACACCGGACAGCAGCGCGATCGGGCGCAACTCAGTTGCACTTAATTGGACTGAGTCCACAGACGCTGACTTTTCATCCTACAGAGTTTTCCGATCGCGAAGCCCGATCACCGACATCCGTGGCATGAGCCCCATCACAGTCATTGATGATGTGGAGACTGTGGAATTTACAGACATCACCGCAGCACCCAAAACGACCTACTACTACCGTGTCGAAACGCTTTCAGAAGCAGGTCTCAGGCATTTAAGCAACGAGGTGTCAGGGATGACTGAGGCTGGCATGGACTACCCCTTTCTGGATGACGGTGAGGGTGGACCCAATACCTGGATACCAACAGCACCCTGGGCTCTCAGCGATCAGTATAGCTACTCAGGAGACTATGCCTGGGCGGACTCGCCCTACAGCAACTATGAAAACAATATTGCTTCCCAGGCGCTGACCCTGGCTGCGCCTATGGATCTGTCCTCGGCAGAACAGCCGGTATTGTCCTTTGTCCATCGCTACTCTTTTGCCAGCGGAGACACGGGCAACGTCGAAATTTCCACTAACAACGGCGGTAGCTGGAGTACTCTTGTGGCATACAGCACAGGACAAACCGATTGGCGGCGGGAACGCCATGACCTCAGCTCCTATACTGGAGCACCTTCTGTCCTGATCCGCTTTCGACTCACCAGCGACTCGACTAATAATGACGAGGGCTGGTACATCGACGATATTTCTGTCGCCGAAGCTCCAACGACTGTTCCTGCACCGGCTATTGATGACATTGCATCCCACAGCATGCGCTTAACCTGGACTGCCAACACGGATCCAATTTTCTCCCACTATGCCATCCACCGATCGACATCGAGCAGCGTGAATCACCAATCCACTCTGGCCGGTATTGTTACCGACCCATCCGTAACAAGTTTTGAAGACACTGGGCTGAATCTAGACACCGTTTACCATTACCGCGTCTATGCGGTATCTCCCTATGGAACCTATTCACCTGCGAGCGAGCTAACCAGCTCTGCACGAACCCTGAATAATCCAATACCATTTCAGGACGATTTCAGCGAAGGGTTGGACAGCTGGAACCTTACCGGCACCTGGGGATTGACCGACACCCACAGCCACACGGGTGACTGGTCTTTGACAGATTCGCCGGGAACCATGCATGCTAACAATGCAAGCAGCTCAGCCACAACGGCAGTCGACCTGAGAGAAAGCATCTGGCCCGTGCTTTCATTCCAGGAGCGTTACCATTTCGGGACTGGAGACCGCGGATATGTATCTGTTTCGGTCAACGGAACAACCTGGACGGATATTTACAGCGTCTCCGGAGACCAGGCAGACTGGCAGTTGAATCAAATTGACCTCTCCCCCTACAGAGAAGAGGGCAACCTGCGCATTCGCTTCACGATTACATCAAACAACGATTCCAATGTCGCAGATGGATGGTACATTGATGCAGTGGAGGTCAGCGAGCATCCTGGTGGAACCCTGGCGCTGCCCTTCCGCGATGACTTCAGCTCCGGACTCGACGACTGGGTGACCGGCGGCTGGGTCACCCGTGAGGCTGTCGATGCGGTCAATGGCAGCCACATTCTGGCAGATACACGGAACGACCTCTCATGGGCCCACCTCTACTTGAATCTTGGCAAAGAGATCGATCTCACCGATGCCTCCGACCCACAGTTGATGTTCTGGTACAAGGGCTACTGGTACCCCCGCCATTACCTGCGCCTTCAGGTTTCCGCCAATGGTGGTTTGAGTTGGGCCAACACAACCGTTGTGGGCTCCACGAGCAGTACAACCGTTGCCGACTGGACCCGCTACCAGCACTCTCTGCAATCCTATGTCGGACAGGTCATCCGCGTGCGCCTGGTCAACATCAACTATTACACTGGAGTCACTCAGCAAGGACGACTCGATGCCTTTACTATCCAGGAAAGACCGGAGGGAGTAAACCAGTCGGCACCTATTCCCTCGGTCCGCTCAGTCGAATTGAACTGGACTCAGAGTGGTATCAGCGATTTCAAGCGCTATGAAGTCTACCGCCACACTTCCAGCAACGTCGGCCCTCAACACACCCTGGTCACCAGCATTTCTGATCGAGCGACAACCAATTTCACCGACACCGAACTCTCGGTTGGGCAGAGCTACTACTACTCGATTTTTGTCGTTAATGAAGATGAGGTGTATTCATCCGGCGCCGAACGACTGACCACAACGGTCCCGGTCGACTTTCCCTTCCAGGACGATTTGAACGATCTCAACTACTGGATGCCCGAGGGAGATTGGGGCATCCTCAGCGGTGGCGGCCGCGACGGCGGCGATGCTCTCGCCTCAAATCCCGTTGGTGACTATCCACCGTCAACCAACGTTTCAGCGTTGACCGCCATCGACCTCAGAGGGAGCCAGTGGCCGCTACTGCGCTTTCATGAACTCTACGACTTTGGCACTGGCGACCGCGGTTACGTCGAGGTCTCCACAAACGGCACGTCATGGAGCGAGCTCTATGCGGTTTCAGGACAGCAGGACTCCTGGCAGCTCAACGAGGTCGACCTTTCCCCCTACAAGAACCAGGACAACCTGCGCATCCGCTTTCGCATTCAGGCCAATCACGACAGCAGCGTTGGCGATGGCTGGTTTATCGACACGGTCGAAGTGGTTGAACATGCCGGCGGAACCCTGGCGCTGCCCTTCCGCGACGACTTCAGCTCAGGCCTTGACAACTGGATCAATGGCGGATGGTCCACACGCGAGGCCTCTGATGCGGTCAATGGCAGCCACGTATTGGCGGACACCCGAAACGACCTCTCATGGGCCCACCTCTACTTGAATCTTGGCAAAGAGATCGATCTCACTGATGCCTCCGACCCACAGTTGATGTTCTGGTACAAGGGCTACTGGTATCCCCGTCATTACCTGCGACTGCAGATATCTGCCGATGGTGGTTTGAGCTGGACGAATACCACAATCACCGGTTCCACCAGCAGCGTAACCGTGGCCGACTGGACCCGCTACCAGCACTCTCTGCAGTCCTATGTCGGGCAGGTAATTCGAGTGCGTCTGGTCAATATTAACTATTATACAGGTGTGACTCAGCAAGGACGTCTCGATGCCTTTACTATTCAGGAACGACCGGAGGGGGTCAATCAGTCGATACCAGTACCATCCGTGCGCTCAGTCGATCTAAACTGGTCTCAGAGTGCCATCAGTAATTTCGAACGCTATGAGGTTTACCGTCATACCTCCAGCAACGTCGGTCCTCAACATACCCTGGTCGCCAGCATAGCCGATCCCGCGACAACTCATTTTACCGACACCGGCCTCTCGGTTGGGCAGAGCTACTACTACTCGGTTTTCGTCGTTAACGAAGATCAGGTGTATTCATCCGGCGCCGAACGACTGACCACGACTGTCCCGGTCAATTTCCCGTTTCAGGACGACCTCAACAATCTGAACAACTGGATGCCCGAGGGAGATTGGAGCATCCTCAGCGGTGGCGGTCGCGACGGCAGCGATGCGCTTGCCTCCAACCCTGTCGGCGACTACCCGCCGTCAACCAATGTATCGGCATTGACTGCTATCGACCTCACTGGCAGCCAATGGCCGCTACTGCGCTTCCATGAGCACTACGACTTTGGCAGTGGTGACCGCGGCTATGTCGAAGTCTCCACAACGGGCACCTCATGGAGCGAACTGTATGCGGTTTCCGGACAGCAGAACTCCTGGCAGTTCACCGAGATCGACCTTTCCCCCTACAAGAACCAGGACAACCTGCGCATCCGCTTTCGCATTCAGGCCAATCACGACAGCAGCGTTGGCGATGGCTGGTTCATCGATGCAGTGGAGGTTGTCGAACACCCCGGCGGAACACTCGCCCTGCCCTTCCGTGAAGACTTCAGCTCTGGACTCGACAACTGGATCTCCGGCGGATGGGTCACCCGTGAGGCTGACGATGCATTCAAGGGCAGCCACGTGCTGGCGGATACCCAAAACGACCTCTCATGGGCCGACCTTTATATGAACCTTGGCAAGGAGATTGACCTCACCAATGCCACCGACCCGCAACTGCTGTTCTGGTATAGAGGCTACTGGTATCCCCGCCATTACCTGCGGCTTCAGGTGTCCAGCGATGGCGGCTTGAGCTGGGCCAACACGACCGTCGTGGGCTCCACCAGCAGCACAACCGTTGCCGACTGGACCCGCTACCAGCACTCCCTGCAGCCTTATGTCGGGCAGGTCATTCGCGTGCGCCTCGTCAACATCAACTATTATACAGGCGTGACCCAGCAAGGACGCCTCGACGCCTTCACAATTCAGGAACGACCTGCCGGGCCGGTTCTCTACCCCGCTGAGGATGTCTCGGTCGCTGCAATCAGTTTGCTTTGGAACAACCCAAATATTGAGAATTTTAAAGCCTATCGGATCTACCGTTCGGGCAATCTTAATGTATCAGAAAGTTCAACATTACTTGCAGAAATCACAGATCCTGAGCAGACGCAATTTACCGACACCGGGCTGCAAGCCAAGACCCCGTATCACTACCGGATCTACGCGGTGAATGAGGATTCCGTGACCTCTCCTTCAAATACTGTTTCCGCAACGACACTGGCCATAGAACCACCATGGACAGAAAATTTCACAGCTGACGTGGAGGAAAACTGGACCCTGACCGGCAACTGGCAGGTCGCCGAGGGTCTGGGGCCGGACGGCTCCCTTGCGCTGGTTGACAGTATCGGCGATTACAGTCCCTCGAGCAACACTTTCGCACAGACTGCTGTTGACCTAACAAGCCTCAATTGGCCGGTCATCCGCTTTGTCGACCGCTATCATCTGGGCAGTGGCGACTATGTTTATCTGGAAGTATCGACCAATGACGGATCGAGCTGGTCCACTATCTACAGCGCAAGAGACCATCGGACTGAATGGGCCGAACAGTTCATTGACCTATCGCCCTACCGCAATGCCGAATCCGTCTGGCTACGCTGGCGGCTCCAATCCAACTCCGATTCCAGCGTCGGCAATGGCTGGCGGATTCATGAGGTTGAAGTGTTTGATAACACATCAGATCCGATTATCGCATTGGTGGATGCCTTTGATTTCGGAACCGAGCAATGGCTCAGCTCGAATTGGCAGACACACGAGGGTAACCCTTACACCGGCAATGCCTCCATCAGGGACAATCCCTGGGGAAGCCAGATCGGAGAGATAACGCTCACATATGCCGAGGAGATAGACCTAAGCGAGGTTGACGAACCACTGCTAACCTACTGGCTTCGTGCCCAGACCAGCACCAGTTACAGCTTTGCTGCGCAGATTTCCAGTAACGGTGGCCTCAGTTGGACGACCCTCCCAGGCACAAGTTTCTCAAACACCACAATAGCTGAATGGACCCGTTACCAACTCGACCTTTCGGCTTACAAGGACACACCCATCCGTCTACGTTTCCGCAGTTTTGCAAGCTCCTGGCGCAGCGGTTGGGTTGATCTTGATCGCATTGGTCTCGGCAGCTCCGCTCCGGGACAGCCAGAGCTGGTGAGCCCATTCTATAACGAAACAGTCGAAGTATTTCGTCCGGAACTCGTGATCAACAATGCCATAGATTATCAGAATGAAACCGTTAATTACCAGTTTGAGGTGTATGCGGACTCACAGCTTGAGAATCTGGTCGCACAGGTTCCCACAGTTGCCGCCGGGGCTATACAGACTCGTTGGCAGGTTGACGTCAATCTGCCAGACAACGCAGCCTATTGGTGGCGGGCCCGTGCATTCAAAGGCGATCTGTATGGCGATTGGACTGAACCCTCGGTATTCAATGTCAATGAAATGAATAACCCACCCTACCCTGTAGTAGTGGTCGGCCCACCAAACGGCAGCAACTTTTATGATCTCACTACACGTTTGCTCTGGTATCCAACAACGGACCCGGATGTGGGAGATACAATCCTGGACTATCAGATTCAAATTGCACGCGATACCCAGTTTGACCAAGTCGTTGCGGACCTCGCCGAAATCGATATCGGCGAACCGCCGGCCGGAAGCATCGCCTCAATAGCGCTTAGCAGCTTGCTTTCTTCAGAACAACTGGATCAGGGCAACTATTACTGGCGCATTCGCGCTCGCGACTCACGGTTCAGCCAATCTGAGTGGTCACAGACGCGCAACTGGCTTACCTATCCGAGCAAACTGACCCTTTGGCGCAACAGCCTGTTTGACCATGGTGACTTTATGGATGCCGACTTGAGCGGCCCGTTGGCCGATACCAATGATGACGGCATCCCCAACCTGATAAAGTTCCTGCATTCGGGTTCACCATTCAGCAGCCACGAAAACGACCGTCCGCGAATCGAAAGAATTCAGGAAGCTGGAGAAACGTATATCAGCATCGTCTTTGCACTGCGCCGTGACCACGGCCTGCAATTAAGATTTGAAGCCTCCGACGATGGCATCGTCTGGCAAAGCACAACCGGAAGCTTTGAAATAATTGAGGAAATCGATGCGGAAACCGACTGGGTCCGCTTCCGCGAGGACACACCCACAAGCAATCCAAGGCGCATGCTGAGGATACGGGCAGCATCGAACGATGGTTTTATCGCATACTCAATTCCAGTCGATCCGGAAGCTGGCTTCATCCTCACGGTCAATTCAACCTCTGGTGGAACTGTTGAGATCGAGCCTTTGGAGGATTCCTACATAGGCGGTTCCCAGGTCCTGTTGACCGCTCAGCCTGAAGCCGGCTTCACCTTCACCGGCTGGACGGGCGACATAGTGGATACAAATAATCCGCTGACCGTCACAATAAATTCAGATCTGCTTCTGACCGCAAACTTCAGAGCGCTGGTTCAGCCAGTAGTGATTACGATCAGCGAAGACAGCTCCCTGATTGACGGAGAATCCGCTACCCTCTCGGTGCAAGCCAGCGGCGCAGACCTGTTCCAGTGGTATGTTGGTGAAAGTGGTGACACTTCAAACCCAATTGTCGATGAAATTGAAGCGGAGTTCACTGTTAACAGCGACGAAGTTGGATCATACTGGGTCCGCATCAGCAGCAACGACGGCCTCAGCGCCAATTCGGACACGGTTACTGTTAGCCGCGCCTACACTGTTACTGTGGATTCAGCTCAGGGTGGCACAGCCAGCATGAGCCCGGACTTGGATCGATACGATGCTGACACCGCAATAAGCATAGCAGCGATCCCGGAATCAGGCTATTTGTTCAGCGGATGGACAGGAAGCATTGAATCAACAGAAAACCCCTTGAGATTTACGATCTCCGAGGACATGTCGGTGTTTGCCAACTTCACCGCGATTCCAGTTTACACGGTCGACCTACAAGTTCAGGGAGCCGGACAAATCTATGCCTTCCCAGCGGCAACAGAGTATCTGGAGGGGAGCCAAGTCACCTTTACCGCCCTACCAGCCGGTTCATACAGCTTTGATCACTGGCTGATTAACGGAGCTGAAACCAGCGGTAACAATCCGTTGGTCCAAACCATAACCTCCAACCTGAATTTGCTCGCTGTCTTCCGTAGTGATTCCTTGACACTTGACAGCTCGGGTGCGGAATTCGGCTATGCAGGTGCCGGACATTTCTTCCAGATCACCGGTGAGCGCAGCTGGACCATCGAAACTCAGGCTGATTGGATTCAATTCAGCATCAAAACCGGAAGCGGCAGTGCAAACGTTGAGTTCACAGTTGGAGAAAACTATGGCCCTGCCCGTACCGCAACGGTGTGGATCAATAACATTGCCTACACGGTGGAACAGGACGGAACGCCCTTCAATACCCTGTTCGATCCATGCGACAATCGCTGGACGCATGTAATAGACGACCATTGGCGCTACAGCCGTGTGCACGGATTCATATACACGGAGCACTATCCCTGGGTGCTGACCCTGGTCCGTGGTGAAATCGGCATCGATGGCTGGTGGCGAATCCACGAGGATGGTGCCGATTACGAATCAGGCTACTACTTCTACCACCCCGAATCGGAAACCTGGTATTACACCGGTGCGGAGCATTATCCGGAGGTCTATGTGATTCCCTCAGAGTAATTCAATACTACTTCTGTGGCGGGTGCGCGACAGCGCGTTTTTATAAGGTGGCTTCCCTTTCTTTGATAATTTCAATGACCTGCTCCGGATAAAATGTTTCCCGGGACTTCAACGCTTCAATGGTTGCAGGATCCAGGATCCGGGCAAGACGGGCAAGGCCGTGTAGATGAGTACGGTCATCTGGGGCGCAAAGAAGGAAGAACAAGTGAGTTGATTCGCCATCTTCGGATCCGAACGGAACAGGTGTCGCTGCTCGGTGGATAGCAATTACGTAGTCGCTGATTGCTGAAGGCAAAGGTCTCCTCGGATGGCAGATGGCTATCCCATTCGGCAGCGCTGTGCTATGCAAGCTCTCCCGCTCAAGCAACGACGCAAACAAGTGATCCTTATCCAGGAGTCTACCGGAATAGTTGGCCAATTCAACCAAACGCTCAAGGACGGCCCGTTTACTAGAGTGTGATTGGTCCAAGCCAATTGATTCCAGAGAAAGCTGTGAAGACAGTCGATGGGGCTTCTGTGCGATAAAAACGCCATCAGAAACCAGATCGGCCTCCAACTGCCGTTCCAATTCTGATATTCTTGGCGCATCAAGAGTCTGAATCTTTTGATCCAGCCAATCGATGATTTCTTCACGCCGAAACCGCCACTCTCCATTAATGTTGAGCCCAGGCAGCTTTTCGCCCCTGACGAGCCCTTCGACAAATCGAGTGGACCAGCCGAGGTAGGCCGAAACTTCACCGAGACTGAGGTAATCTTTGGTTTTCATTTTCATGTATTACTTGTAAGATTAGTTAAATGCCATTTTCCCTATCGATTGGCTACCAGCTCACCGTCGCGGATGTCGGCCTCAACAAACTCTCCTTTTGGGAAGAGGCGAACATGGCGGAAAATCACCGACACAATCGTGCCTGGCTCCAGATTCAGTTCACGCAAGCGTTCACGAGGAACCTCTGCTTCAAAAGGTTCGTGGGTGCCAAGGCGTTCGAGGGTTACCCGTCCATAATTTCCGGCCGAGAAAATATGCTGAACTTTAGCTTTAAGCGCGTACTCATGGGTACTGGAACCTTCCGGTTCGAGCTCCACATCGTGAGGCCTGACATAAAGGACGTCCCGTTCGACACCGTCTTTGATCTCGCCAACGCCAGAGGTAAACCGGTTAACATTGCCAAGGAATTCGATAACAAAAGGTGAAACGGGCCGGTCATAGACTTTCTGAGGAGTACCTTTCTGCTCTATGGTCGCGTTGTTCATCACCACCACTTCGTCAGCCAGCTCCAGCGCCTCCTCCTGATCGTGGGTCACGAATATCGTAGTGACCTTGATCTCTTCCTGAAAGGTTCGTAGCCAGCGCCGTAAATCCTTGCGCACCTTGGCATCAAGCGCGCCAAAGGGTTCGTCCAGTAGCAGCACCTTGGGCCGAACCGCGAGGGCTCTTGCAAGGGCAATGCGCTGACGTTGACCTCCGGAGAGTTCGCTTGGATAGCGCTTCTGCAAACCGTCCAGTTGAACCAGGTCCAGCAGCTCATTAACCCGAGCCCGAACCTGATCCTTCGCCGGTCGCAGGGCACGCTTGAGTGAGTTGAGACCGAAGGCAATATTGTCCTCGATCGTCATGTGTTTAAACAGGGCATAATGTTGGAAAACAAAGCCTACGCCCCGCTTACCCGCAGGCGTAGCGGTAACATCCTGGCCATGAAAAAGAATCTGCCCATCGCTGTCTGAATCGGCAAAATCCAATCCTGCAAGGATTCGCAGCAGCGTTGTTTTCCCGGAACCAGATGGCCCGAGCAGCGAGACGAGTTTTCCATCGGGCACCTCAAGGGAAACATTGTCCAGCGCCTTGAAACTACCGAAGGATTTAGTGATTTGAATGGCTTTAATACTCATAGGAAATTCAATTCTAAAATTAGTAAACGGATTTCAGCTCCTGGCCCGACTGCCCTTCCATTCGATGATGTTTTTCAGGATCAGGGTCAGGAGAGCCAACAGCGTAAGCAGAGAAGACAGCGCAAAGGCCGGGACGGTTTGGTATTCGAAATAGAGCGTCTCAATATAGAGCGGCATGGTACTGGTGAGGCCTTTTATGTTGCCCGAAACAACGGCCACCGCACCGAATTCGCCCATTGCCCTGGCATTGCACAGAATCAGACCGTAGAACAGCCCCCACTTTACATTGGGAAGCGTCACCCGAAAAAAGGTCCTCCAGCCGTTGGCACCGAGAGTCAAGGCGGCATACTCTTCATCCTTCCCCTGGGCCTGCATGATTGGAATCAACTCTCTGGCCACAAACGGCAGGGTAATGAACATCGTTGCCAGGGTAATGCCTGGTAAAGCAAAGATTATCCGGATACCACGGTCCTCAAACCAGGGGCCCAGCCAACCGTGTGTACCGCTGAAAATCAGGATAAAGATGAGTCCCGCTATGACTGGTGAGACCGCAAACGGCAGATCGATAAGCGTGGTCAACAGACTCTTCCCCCTGAAAGAGAATTTGGTAATGGTCCAGGCAGCAGCCACACCAAAGAGCGTTGTTACCGGCACGCAGATCAGAGCCACGGTCAAGGTCAGGCGGATGGCAGCCTGCGCATCCGGGTCGCCAAAGGTTGCAAGGAAGACGGAAGCGCCCTGCCGTAGCGCCTCATAGAAAACCGACACCAGAGGTATCAGGAGGAACAGCAGCAGGAAACTCAGGGAGATACCTATGAGCAAATAGCGAACCCAGCGCGCTTCATTGATTGCGCTCTGCTGCTTAGGCAGCGGGTCCAGGCGAAAACGTGAAATGATGGAAGCCATGATTATTCTAGTTGCGTTGTTGGCCAATCGACTCGGTCCAGCGTTGAAGGAGATTGATAATAAGTAACAGCGTAAAGGAAACGATCAGCATCACACAGGCGATGGCAGTCGCTTCCGCGTATTGGTACTGTTCGAGGAATTTCACAATGATCAGTGGGGTGATCTCTGTCCTCAACGGCATGTTGCCTGAAATAAAAATAACCGACCCGTATTCACCCACCGCGCGGGCAAAAGCCAGAGCGAAACCAGTCAACATCGCCGGAATCAGCACAGGTAGGATAATCCGGAACCAAGTCCGCAGGCGACTGGCGCCCAATGAGGCAGCCGCCTCTTCCACTTCGCTGTCCAGGTCCTCTATGACAGGCTGCACCGTTCTTACGACAAAAGGAATGCCGATAAATGTCAGTGCGATAAAGATACCGACCTGGGAATAGGCGGTCTCAATGCCAATGCCATAAAAGAATTTACCCAGCCATCCATTCTGATTGTAGAGGGCCGTCAGGGCGATCCCCGCAACGGCTGTGGGCAAGGCGAACGGCAAGTCCACCATGCCATCGATCAGTTTTCGGCCTGGGAAATGATAGCGCACCAAAACCCATGCGACCAGCAGTCCAAAAACCGCGTTCGCACTAGCAGCCGCCAGCGAAACGCCAAAGGTCACTTTATAGGAGGCAACGACCTGACGCGAGGTAATCACCCTCCAAAAATCCTCCCAGGACATTTGTGAGGTCAGGATGAAAACACCTGCCAGAGGTATCAGTACGAGCAGTCCTAGATAAGCAAGGGTGATGCCCATAGATAACCCGAAGCCGGGTATCACCCGTCGGTTGATGCGTTTGACCGCATCTCTTCCAACGAAATTCGGTGGTTTTGTTGATGATTCGGAATGCATAAGTATATATCGGGATAGTGATCTCCAATCAGGCGCACTCGCATTGCTGAATTAGCTGGAATCTATTCGAGTTCATTTTTTGATAATTCAGGTCAGCAGCCTTTTGGCATACGGATTATAATTCTCTTCGCGGTCGTAAAAGTGGCATCCGATAGGAACCAGGGTGGCATCAGAGAAAACCGGTTGATGGGCAAAGAGGAGGGCTATATGAACCACTGCTCCGGTGGGCACCGCCGCAATAATTCCATGGTTCTCAGCAAGCCATACAGAAGCCAGGAGTGCCTCTTTGAGGCTGATCTGCTGAATCGCATAGCGTTCAGGAGCTTCCAGCTTCGGTGGCCTCTCCATCCTACTGCGAGGCCACCAGACGAAACTGAAATAACTGTCTGGAAAATCATTTCTCAATTTCAGCATAACCTCTGGATCGTCCAGAAAAGGGAAGACAGGAAAGATGAAGTGTGCCCTCTCTGGGCTAATCTCGTCAAAAACTTCGTCTACAAGGGACTTCCAGTGCCGTCCCTCCTTCCCCGACAGTTCATCGGAACTGAGCGCCGTCAGAAGGTAGTTAGCCCAAATGCTGGCCGTTTCTTCGACTTTAGGTGCATCAACTTTCTGAACGGCATTGCCATCATGGAATTTCTTCCTAAACCTTCCCAGAATCTTTTGGTAACAAGGGCTAGGTGATCGCGTCAACATCGGCACATATTTGTGATTGAATACCGAAGCTGCCAATGCCACGGCCAGACTGCGCTCCTCTGCGACCGGAGCAAAAGTCACATTAGTGCTTTGAGATTCCGGATTACCGACCCGAGATGCTTCAAGCTCCTTTGCCCAACGGTCTTCAAGATTACCCAGGGGCGCACGAAACTCTGCCTTGAGCAATACGCGACCAACACACAGCCCTGGGTCCGCCGCTTGGATCTCAAACAGTGGCGTTGGGAAACTCGCTTCAATTATGTTCCTGGCGATGGCCATTGTATTTATCAATTAAAGTGTATACTGACACTCCAAGCGGGATCGGACCGCCGGGTAGTGTTCGAGGTTGTTGTAGTGAATCAGTCCGTCAGGTAGATCTGATCGAAGATACCGCCATCGCGAAAGTGTTTTTCTGTTGCCGGAGCCCATCCACCAAACGCATCGTCAATAGTGAACAGCTCCACATCCGGGTACTGGTCACTATACTTCGCCAGGAACTCCGGATTACTGGGACGGTAGAAGTGCTTGCCGGCAATATCCTGACCTTCGTCAGAATAGAGAAACTCCAGATAGGCCTGTGCCACCTCCCGCGTACCTTTGCGGTCCACATTGCGGTCCACGATCGCAACCGTAGGTTCAGCAAGAATACTGACGGAAGGAACAACGATTTCAAACTTATCGCCGTGCTGCTGCAAAGCCAGGAGAAGCTCATTCTCCCAGTTTATCAATACGTCGCCAATACCGCGCTCCTGAAAGGTTGTGGAGGCTCCGCGCGCTCCAGTGTCCAGAACCGGCACATTGCGAAACAGTCGACGAATATAATCCGTAACCCGGGCCTCATCGCCGTCGAATTCGTTCAACGCCCAGCCCCATGCCGCCAGATAATTCCAGCGCGCCACACCTGAAGTTTTTGGATTGGGTGTGATCACTTGAACACCTGGGCGGATCAGATCGTCCCAGTTTTGAATGTTCTTTGGGTTTCCCTTCCGCACTAGAAATGCAAGGGTGGATTGATAGGGGGCGCTGTTCGCCGGCAAGCGACTCTGCCAGTCTGTCGGGAGGAAGCCACGCTCCGCAAGGGCATCAATATCCGCAGCCAGCGCCAGGGTGACTACATCCGCTTCAAGACCGTCGATGACGTAGCGGGCCTGGCGACTGGAGCCTCCGTGCGATAGCCGTATCCGGACACGGTCACCGGTCTCTGCACTCCAATGGGCTGCAAAGGCCTGGTTGAATTCCGAGTAAAATTCCCGGGTTGGATCGTAGGAAACATTGAGCAGCTCAATTGTTCGACCGCTTCCGGAGCCTTCTTCTTTAGCTCCGCAGGCCACGAAGGCCAGGCTCCCAATCGCCAATGCGACAACGCCACTCCAGTTGAGTGCGCTGCGAATTAAGCTGCGTGAATTTTGTTGTGGGCCGTCACTCGACGCCGTTTTGAATATGCTTTTTGTAGGCATGGATTCGCTTTCTATGATGAAAACGAAACCTCCGGTTGTCCGGTCAGCCGTTTCTTAAATCTCTATTTTGTTAAGTGAGATAATGGATGCTGTGGTGCAGCCTCCTTCTGGATGAAGGTGGGCCATTTGAATAACCGTTCAACGACCTTTGGAGCTTGATGGGCGCGATTCGAGACGGGTTTTTTCGGTACTCTCAATCTGCGTGACTTTACCTTCGTGGACCACTACCTGGACCACGCCAAAGCGCAGTGAGCGCACTTTATCCGCCACGATTGTCTGCCATTCGGCCTCCGCGGCCTGGGAATCTGGTGATGATTTCATGGTTAAATTTATTTCTTGGAGCTAACTAGACCTGCCAGAAAGCCATCTGCGGGATCCGCGGGATCCTCGGGCTGCGAAGAAGCAACCTGAGCCTGATCGGATTTGAGAAAAAAGTGTCCTGCATTGTCGCGACGAATCTTTCGCAGCGTCACCTCAACAACGTCTGCCAGGGTATAGCGATCGAGAATGTTAGCCATCGCGTTACGAACATCGATCATCAGCATTCGCAGGCCGCAGTGGGCCTCGTCCGCGCACGAACACTTTTGGTAGGCACTTTGACTCGCACAGGAAATAGGCGCAAGCGGTCCATCTAGCAAACGGATCAGGTCTCCCATACGAATCTCTCCAGCTGGCTTCTTGATAAAATATCCGCCAAACTTGCCTCGCTTGGAGTCCACGTATTCAGCCTCCCTGAGCTGCATTAAAATCTGCTCCACAAATTTAAGCGGAAGATTGTCACAAGCAGCCAGCTCCGAAATCGACACCCGATCCCGGCCCAACTCCTCGGCGATCCCCATATTGATAAGGGCGCGCAAACCATATTCTGCTTTTTTGCTAAGCTTCATTGTATTTTTCTTAATCTACATTAAATCAATCGGGTTTCAAGAAAAAACCATCTTTTGCCTCAATTTATCGAAGCGGGCAGCTAAGCAACCCTTAAAACGTTCATGTGCAATATTATACGCTCCTCAATACGTGAAGAAGCATCAGCATTGCGTTACGAAGCTCTTTGGACCTCTGAAAACTCCCCCCTTCGCTCCCTACCTCCAGATCCAATTCGAGCGGGTAACCATCGGCCTCAGGATCATCGTAAACCTTGATCACCAGACCCTCTGCAACAACCTTCAAAAGTGCTTCACGAATACGCTGCACTGCGGCCTTACTGGGATGAATAATAGACAAGACACTATTCCTTTG
Organism: Opitutales bacterium; assembly: GCA_020831485.1. Taxonomy (GTDB): domain Bacteria; phylum Verrucomicrobiota; class Verrucomicrobiia; order Opitutales; family Oceanipulchritudinaceae; genus JAFIGG01. Next base: position 117,559 of record JAFIGG010000003.1, on the reverse strand, counting down.
CTCCGGCACTTCGCTGACGTTTATGAGAATGTGAGGATTCAGTCGCCTAAACTCTCTGGAAACCGCTCCCTGTAGTGCCGGCTGAGCCCATTCCTCAACCACAGCGGGAAAAACGGTCAACTCTATTCCTTCAACCAGAGTAGCTCGGACTTCCATGGCAATTATCAGCCGAAGCAGGCTGAGGGTCGCCACGTTTACCGATTCGCATGACTGGCTGCCGACAACAAAAACCCTAAGATTATGATGTGACAAGGTTGAGCTAAGCACGTGAAAATAGGGAATCAGTCTCTCACGACTCAGCTCGCCTCCTCCAGCGTAGCCTACGAGTAAACTGCTCGAAAATTCGGCAAGCTCGACTACCGGCTGAATCAGCTCTGCAAAAGGTTTCCCTTCTCGAAAGCGATTCATCAATGCTTCCTCCGAAGGGTGGACGAAGTTAATTTCGATTGGGTGATTCATACGCTATCGGGATTTAGGTTTACACCTTCTTTTCATTCTGCAGCCGAGACCATGCCTGAATACCGCCCGCTCTATAGAGAGAACGCACCTCGCGGTGCCGGCCAAGCTCAACTCAAGCTACGGAAAATAACCGATTAGAATACCACTTGCAGCCGACTGAGCACCGATCGGTCGATCGACCTATCTATTCCAGGGTGTCCAGAACCGTCAGAATAGGCTGTTTGTTCGTAGCTCAGCAGTAATTTGAGATTCGAGGTGATATACCAATTCAGACCAAGACCATATGAGCGTGCTGCGGTTGCCTGAGACTCGTTCAATAGGCCATCAGCGAACAAGGACTGATCCAGGTCAATCCCGGTTAAGCGAAAAGCCAGTTCCCAGGCACCAATGCCTCCGGCACCCAAGCCCTGGAACGGGTTTGATGGATTCACCCTGCCGTAGCCATTATTCTCTCCTGTGAGGAAGTAGCTAAAAGCAATTGTCCAGCCATTGTTGCTGTAGCGCGTTGGTGAACCACCTGCAAGGTACAACTCACGATTCGACTGAATGTATTCAGCCAACAAACCAAATGGCCCGCTGTAGAAATAGGCACCCGGATTCAGCCGATATGCGGATCCATCCTCGAGAACGGAAGTATTTCGCGCTACATCAAGGCGATGTGGAGCCCGTAATCGAAAAGCGGCATTTCCTTCATTCTTGCCATAACTTGCTGCGAGACCAAAACCAAAGCCATTCAGCGGACTTTTCGGATCGGATCGAAATGGCTGCAGATAGAACGATCCAGCGACACTGAAATCACCATTCGAGCTTGTCGATGGTGCTCCATTGGAACCATCCAGCGCTCCGTTAAAAACCCCCAACCGCAAGGTAGCCGTCTGGTCAGCAAACCGACTCTGCAATTGGATACCCAGTTCACGTGCTGGCGTAAATTCAGTCGCCAATCCTCGTTCATTGAACAATAGGTTCGCACCACCCTGCAAACGTTCAAGCCCGACAGGACCTTTGGCATTCCCAAAGCGAATGAACGAATTGTCCGCAAAATAAAAATCACCATACGCATCAAGCACGCGCACCGTACCCGAAAGCTCAGGCGTAAACCGAAATCCCAGAGACTTTCCAAGCTGTCCTTGGAGTGTCGGCCTTACTCGACGAAGCTCAAAAGTATCGTGGCCGCCCCGGTCCCCCGATTCGCTGTTCAGATAAGCCCTGTGGTCCAATTGGATCAGGCCATTGACCTGAAATTTGAATACCCCATCGGGAGAGTCTACCCTGAATCCGGACGCAGCGACCCTGAATGCAGGTTGATTCTGAGACTGCAGACTATCAACCGCAAGGCTCAGTTGTTCGACTTGTTGGCGGAGCCCTGATAGCTCATCATCTGCCAAAACTGGTGCCACCGAAAGGATACCTGAAAGGACCGCTATTGATGCGATATTTCGCGTTAGAGAAACATGGTTTTTCATGAAGGTTTAGATCTAGCTTGCCAAACTCTCCAGCTGTCTGGTCGTCCTTAGGCACAAATTCTCGTTTGGTTTTTACCGCCTTTCAGTCGACTGATCAGGTCCCTTTAAACTCTATTTTTTAATGTATAGTGTTTTATAGGGTTTAGAGTCAAGGGATTTTCTCGGAATATTTCAGAAGACCGAAACATCGCAGAATCGGGATATCTCAGCCAACAACAAAGTGAAACAACACTCCAACACCCGCGCCGAGGCCGATCACCCAAAGTACATCCCATTTATAACGCTGCAGGAGCAGAAAGCAGGTCAAGGCGAGAAGTAGTGAAAACCAATCTACGGTGCTCATTTCGGGGAAGATCACCTGTCCACCAAACCAGACGGTCAGGTTCAGGATGACGCCGACTACCGCAGCGGTGATTGCGGTCAGTGCGCTGGCGATACCACGGTGCTTGCGGCTGCCCTCGGCGAGGGGTGCGCCGGCAAAGATAAACAGGCAGCCGGGCATGAAGATCATCCAGCTGGTCAAGGCGGCGGCGGCGATGGCCATCACAAGAGGGGCTAAACTACCGGCTTCGATCCACCCCCCGAGGAAGCCAACAAATTGCAAGACGAGCACCAATGGGCCGGGGGTGGTCTCGGCCAGGCCAAGGCCGTCCATCATTTCCACGGCCGACAGCCAGCCATGCTGCTCGACGGCCTGCTGAGCGACGTAGGGCAGAACGGCGTATGCGCCGCCGAAGGTCACCAGGGCCACCTTACTGAAGAACAGGCCCAGCTCGGTCAATACGTGTCCACGGCCAAGGAAGGACAGGCAGGCAATCAAAGGTGCCAGCCAGATGAAAGACCAGAGCAATGCACTGCGGAAGAATCGGCCAAAACTCGCAGGCCCGATTCGCTCGCTGGCAGCTTCTCCAATTGCATAACCGGCATCCGCTGAAGCCGCGCCGGCTTCGTGACCGGAAGCGGAGCCCAACAGCCCTGGTTTAGCCCAGTGCACACCCAGACCGATGAACCCGGCGCCAATGATGATCACAGGGAAAGGGAGATTGAAGAAAAAGATACCGCAGAATGCCGCCAGCGAAAGGGCCCACATCAGCGGATGGGTCAGCACTTTGCTACCGATCCGCAGCATGGCGGCGGCCACAATGGCAATCACCGCCGGCTTCAGTCCGTCGAATATGGCCTCCACCAGAGGCACCTGCCCAAAAACTACATAGACATAACTGATGACTCCCATCAGGAATGCACCCGGCAGCACAAACAGCAGGCCGGCCAATACCCCACCCCAGACCCGGTGCATCAGCCAGCCAATGTAGATCGCCAACTGCTGGGCCTCCGGCCCCGGCAGCAGCATGCAGTAATTCAGAGCATGCAGGAAGCGCTCGTCGCTGATCCAGCGTCGCCGTTCGACCAGCTCGCGGTGCATCAGGCCGATCTGACCCGTAGGCCCGCCGAAGCTCAGCAATCCGATTTTCAACCAAACCCCGAAAGCTTGAAGAATACCGGGGTGCTCAGGTCGGGAATTACTCGAATCGTGCGAATCGGCCATGTGGCCATACAGCTTTTTAGGACAGAAGGATGCAATCTGAAAAAAGCTAAGCAATCGCTACTAATGACCTCTGAACAAGCTGAAAGTCGTTCTCGCCAATCCAGGCAAGACCCCGCACGCAACCGGTATCGAAAGCAGCAACGCACCCGTCAAGGCGATGGCGAGCGGCTGCAGCAGGCCGAATACTTCTGCCCCTCCCAAAATCAATGGGCTCATACCCAAAACAGTGCTGGTGACAGTAAGAAGAATAGGGCGGAAGCGGTCACGCGCAGAAGCGTTTAGAGCCTCAGCATTTGAAAGATCAGGATCCTCTTCCCGCGCGGCTTGAGCCTGTGACAAAACTAGAATCACATTATTGGCAACAATGCCGATCGCAATCAGCAAGCCTGCCAGCACCATGGCATCCAAAGCTCTGTTCATTGCAACAAGGAGCATCATTGCCCCGGCACCACTGAGAGGGATGGCCAATAAGCCAGCCACCGCGTAGCTGACGGACCCATACTGGATCAAGAGCAAGGTCAGGACCATCAACAAAGCCAGCCCGATTGCTACCATAAAGGTTCGGCGGGTCTCTTCAATGGCCTCAATCTCCCCCTCAAGCCACCAACTGACACCACTTGGCAGATCCATCGTCGCCAGCTGATCCTGTACCCTCTCCGCAATCGCAGAGGCACCGGGACCCGCCGGGGCCAGCTGTGCAGCCACACGCAACACACGCTGATTCTCACGTCGTTCGATATGAGTGGGTTCCTCAATCAGTGCGAAACTGGAGACATCCCCCAGATGCACGGACCCTCCCTGACGCGTTGGCAGCCAGGCAGACTCCAGGCGCTCCGGCCCCCCGGAACGGCTGCGATCGTAGCGTGCCCGCAAAGCCAGCGGCTCACCCTGCTCCATTCGTTCGCGCAGCACACGGCCTTCAAGCGCATACTCAATGACTTGTCGCAGCACCGAAGGCTCGACACCGTAATAGGCCAAGGCGGTGTAGTCCGGGCGTATTTCCCAGCGGGGACTCACACCACCGCGGACCCTCTCTACATCGGTTAAACCCTCCACCTCCCCCAATGACTCGACAACCTCGTTCTCCAATTCGGACAAAGCGAGCAGGTCACCGCCGTCATGTGTCAGCACCACAATCAGGTCCGCGTCGGCCAGGCGCGTCTGAACACCGCGAATCCGTGGCAAGCTCACCGATAGATTGAGTTGAGGGACCTGCAAGTCGGCGACAGCCGCCCTTGCCGCATCGGCCCATTCCGCCGATGACCCAGCCCTGGAAGTGTCGACCCGAACCATAAAATTCGCCGTTCCCGGACGGTAGGAAGGCAAGCCTTCCCTGAAGTAGCCTCCCACAGTTGAAAAGACCGCATCGCTGCCTTTCAAATTCAGCAGTTTTGCTTCCACCCGCTGGGTCAAAGCATCGAGATCCGCCATGGGGATACCCGCTGGGTGAGTCATTCGTAAGTCAACAAATCCATCGTCCACCACCGGCAGCACCTCGAAAGGCAGTGCCCGCGAACCCCAGAACAAGCCATTCAAAAGCAACACAATCACGACCCAACTCAGCCAAGGCCGATGCAGCAATCCCCAGACACGATCGGTACGCGGGGAAGACGGCCGCTCATTACAGGCTGCCGACCCCCGAACAAAAGTTGGCAAAAGGATCAGTGCAAAAAGGTAGGAAAACACAGCGCAGACCACAACCGTCCAGATCAGCGGTTCAAACAAACGCGCCACCAGCCCCTCAACCAGGAGAAACGGCAGTATTGCCGCAAGGGTGGTCAACATGGCACCACTCAGCGGACCCGCGACCCGAGCCATCGCCCGGACATGTATATCGCCTGCTTCGTCGACCTTACGATGCATACGGTCCAGTCGGTCAAAATAGATAATGGCATAGTCCAGCCCCAACCCAACCGACAGTAGTAAGCCCGCGAGGGTTAAGAGGTTGAGAGTCATGCCCATAAAATTGAGCACGATTACTGCGGCCGCCAAACTCACGCCAACCAACAGGGCAACAAGAGGAATGTAGCGCTTTTGCCGCAGCGTCAGAAACAACAGCAACATCGCCAGAAAAGAACCTCCCAGCGCAGCCACCAGAACACTTCGGACAGCACTCTGGGTCACGACTGAATCGTCGTACAGCAAAGTCGTCTGAATCGATTCGAATCCTGAACTATCACCCACCCGCTGGACCAAACCCCGCACTTCCCGGGCAAGCCTTAGAGAATGAGCATCAGCTGAGCGGTGAACGGTGAGCAGAACAGCAGACTCCCCATCCAGACGGGTGCGCAAACTCTCTTCGGACGAAGCTCGGTAGGTCCGGGCCACGCTGTCGAGTGACACATGACGATCACCCAACTCCCCCAGCAACATGAGCCGCTCACCCAGACGCTCGCTGTCCCAGCCTGAATCGCCCAGAATCCCCACCCCTTCAAAAGAAGACGAACGCAAGGCCCCACTGGAAGGCGGATCCGTTGCTTCGCGCAGCAAGGCCTCGATCTCTTGCAGTGACACCTGAAGCCTGGACTGGGCTTTGGGATCCACGTCAACAACCAGTTCCCGAACTTCCTCGCGGCCTATGAAGACCGCATCGACACCGCGTACGGCCCTCAGTCTGGGCAATAGTGAGGACCTCAAACGCTGGCGGACTTCCGCAGCCGAGAGTTCGCTGGAGCCAAAAGCGAATTGGAGCACTGGATCCTCCATCGTGGACACTGCGAATATGCGCGGTTCAGGAAACTCGGCAGGAATCTGAGACTGCGCCCGCTGAGCAGCCTGAGTGACATCACGGATCGCGCGATCGAGGTCATGGGCGGGCTCGAAATAGAGATCCAGATAGGCTCGACCGTCTCCCGATCGACTTTCAAGACGCACCATTCCCGGCAAGCCAGCGAGGGCCGCTTCCAAGGGTTCATTGATACTTTCTTCGATCACCCTGGAAGTCTGCCCCGGCAGGTCTCCGATGATCCGCACTTGCGGATAGCGCACTTCCGGCAGGAGTTGCAGGGGCATCTGGACCAGAGAAACGGCTGCAATCGCCATAATAGCCATGGCAACAGCCGCCACCGCAATGCGCCGTACAGCGAATGCACGGAGGATGCGCTCCAACAAAGTTACAGAGGCCGACATCACTGAATTCCGGCTGGCTTGATTCGGGTTCCTTCGGTGTGCGACCGGGGCTCATAGCGCACAATGCAATCCCCTTCAGCAAGCCCGTCCAGCACCTCGACTCCCGATGCGTGAGCTCGTCCAAGACGGAGCTTTCTTCGCTCGATTTCACCACTGTCCGGGTCCACCAGTGCAACCCAGTGGTCATCGCCTTCACTCGCAACTGAGGTCCACGGCACAATCAACGCATGCACGGTATTTTCAAACTGTAATTCGACCTCGGTCCGTATGCGCTCATCGCCGGTATCCAACAGCACCTCAACCGCGACAAAGCCGCCCTGAATCTCGCCGACATCCACTACCTGGCTAACTTTGAACCGCTGGCCCTCTGTTCCGACAACAGAGAGGGATTCCGGCTTGCGCAGGTAATCGAGCTGCCTTGAGGGAACGTTCAAGCGCAGCCCCCAGCGCTCCTCATCCTCAAACTGAAGCAATAGCACCCCCTCCTGAACGAGCCCCCCACGACTCACCGCAATAGCTCCGACTCGACCGTTACGGGGTGCCCGAACGGTAGCCGTTTCCATAATCGCGTTCAACCCTGCCAAGGTCTCGCTAACCTCCAGATAGCGCAACTTGGCCTCACTGAGCTCAGCCGGACCTGCGGCACCTGCATCCGCCAGTCGCTGCCAGCGGTCCAGCTCTGCCTGTAGTTGATGGTAGCGCTCCTGAAGCACCTGCCTGCGGGCGTCAAAGGCTCCACCCCCGATTCGCAGCAAGACATCGTCCGCTTTAACCCGATCCCCCTCGTTGACATTCAGTTGCTCCACAATGCCCGAGGCCGGAGCCTGAATAGACAGCACTCGAAGCGGCTGCAGGCTTCCCAACCAATGGCGCTGCACTTTTATGGCCTCGGACCCCACCTTCCAGACCTCGACCTCGGTCAATGCCTCAGCCTCGCCTCCAGACACACCGCTTTCACCCTTGGAACAACCGCCGCCCAAGACGGAGATTAGCAGTGCCATGCAATAAAGGAAACAGACTTTGAGGTATTTATTCATGCACATATAATTCGGAGTTTCAATGTTGTCCCAGCCAGCCTGCCAATTGGCTCAAGGCCCCGGTGAGCTCAGCGTATTGAATCCAGGCCAGTGCCTGCTGCAGTTGCAGGTCGATGCGCTCCAATTCCAGCTCGTAAAGTTCTTGGTATAAACCAAGCAAGGCATCCCAAGAGCCAACACCCTCCTGCCAGCGCAAGGTCTCTATCTCCAGCTGCCGCGCCGTCTGGCGATGCTTCTCTGTAAGCAAGTCCTCGCGCTCCAGCAATTGAACCTGCAGGCCCCGCAGGCGCTCCAGCTGTCGGTCCAACTGCCGCTCTTCGCTGTCTGCCCGGGCGAGCTCAGCCCGTGCCCGGCGCTGTTCAGCCAATGCCTGATGCCGGTTTACACCCGCAAAATCAGGGTTCCATTGGGCACCCACCCCCACGTAAAACTCAGAATGGGCTGACCGGTTCTCAAAAGCTCTGGAAAAATAGGTCCCACCTGCACCAAACACCTCTAAACTCCAACGATCCTGATCCCGAATGTTGTCGGCCAGCAGTAGGCGTTCTTCAGCTTCAGCACGAAGCGAATGAATGCCCGGATTGTCGATCGCCGACCGCGCCTCAGGTGCAAAAGCTTTGGGAACCACTGGTTTTGGATTAGTCGGCGTGCCGGCAAAGGCCGACAGCTCACCCCGCATCAAGTCCATCTCCTGTGCTATCTCGGCGACAAGGTTCTGCAAATCATGCATCTGCCTTTCAGCCAGATGAGCGCGATCGACTCGTTCGACCCCTCCAGAGACCCGCCTGGCCATTTGATCAAGCTGCAACCGCAGCTGTTCGACATGCTTCCTAGTCAGCTCGAAACGGGTCTCGGCAAATGCTGTCTCCACAAAAATACGCGCCAATTCGGAACGGAATTCGTTGTCAAAGAGATGTGCATCACTTTGCAGAATTTTTCGCCGGTGAGACACCAACGCCTCTCTCGAAGCCTGACCACTGTCGGCAAAAACCCAGCTGCCCCGGGCCAGAAGTTCCCCCCTTCTGCTGATGCCCATGTCCCGCTCCTCCCCCGGTCTCACTCGTTGACCGTGGTCGGCACTTGCTGAAACTGCCAGAGTCAGAAAGCGCTCCCTCCGCAACGCCTGCCACTCCAATTCGACACTCGCATCCAACTCTCGCTGCGCTTGATACCCCGGCTCAAACTGTTGAGCCTTTTGCCAAACCTCCTCCAGCGAAAGCGCCTCGTAATTCGCCCCCGTGGCCTCCCACAGAAAACCGAACAAGGCGACAAGAGGAACAGCAAAGGCTTTTGCCAGTTCACGAAGTAATTGGGTAACTGCGAACATCATTGAAGCAAAACATTCAACCACATCAAAATAGTTGAGTCAAATCCGCTTGAAAGCCTGCGCCAATCATACAAGCCTTGAAGAGGCAAATGGTTGAATGGGTCGAACAGTGGAGTTGGTGGCTGATGGGGGGTTCCCTGTTATTCTTTTTTAGCAGTTTGATCGTCGTGCCCCTTGTGATCATCTACCTGCCGGAAGATTACCTGCAAAGGGAAAGTGCTTTGTTCAAGCAGACACCGGTTATTGGCTGGCCGTTGATCGTCCTTAAAAACTTACTGGGAGTCATTTTTCTGCTGGCTGGGATCGTGATGCTGGTTACGCCTGGGCAGGGTATACTGTCCTTACTCGTCGGGCTTTCACTGGTCAATTTCCCCGGCAAGCGAAAGCTCGAATCGCGGATTCTGAGGAATCCAAAAATCGCCAAAGCCATCAATGGCCTGCGGGCAAAGGCCAAACGGCCGCCGCTGCGTGGAACAACAAAGAGCTCTCAGCCAAAACCCTGAACAGCTGCTTTAACGGCGGTCACCTGCGCTGCAATCCGCTGCGCCAAAGGCAGACTGCTCGGCGATTCGAAGGTATAGGAGTGCAGGGAGTAGAGGTCGGCATGAAAGATCGCCTCTGGCCAACAATCGGGTTCATCCGGCCGCGGCGGATGTAGAATAAGGCCCGGAGCGCACAGTTTATGCCCGTCAACAATGCCCTGCGGCTCAATCGGGATGATTCCAGCCACTGCCTGGAGAATGGTGGCCGACAGCGAAGCCGCTGCACAGGCATTGATTTCGTAGAGGTAAAAGCCGCTCGACTCCCAATCCTCATGCAGCGACAGATATAGGTCGAACGGTGCCCGCTGTGGAATCCATTGCGCGACCGCCTGGGTCTCGCTTGCGGCAAAACTGAAAAAATCGCGATTGAGGTCGATGCCTTGTGCATTCTCACGGGTCCCAGTCTGCCAACCGTCCGGGTTCAGGAGCGGCAGCAGGGTCCAGTTGACGTTCCGGCTGAAGCTCCCCTTGCGCATGAGTTCAGACAATGCCAGCGGCCCAGCCGGCTCGTCGCCATGAATGCCGGCGGAGATGTACACGGATCGCTCGACACCTGCACCTTCGGCATCTCTTACGTAAGCGACCAAGGCCCCTGTGGGCAAATCGGTCAGCTCCGTGCGGCGAAAGCCTTGTTCGCGGGCGAATTGAGCAAAGCTCTGGTCAAATTCTTTAAAAGAGGGCCGATCCATGTCTGTGGAAGAGACAAATTAGATTTGGGCAGAAGGAAAGTGAAAACGAAGTTATGACTCCATGGTGGGGCGGTTTCGGCGAAACCGCCGCGGATAGTCAGAGGTTTCCGCCTTCGGCCAGCGGCCGTCTCGGCGAGACGGCCCTACCCCGTCACGGCGTAGTGAAACGGAGACGGACATCTGTGATGATGCAATTTGCCCTTCCCTTTGACAGAAGCGATTTGGAGGTCATAAGTTGAACGGTTTACGCACGCGCACCCGGGAAATAGCAGCTCGGGTGCTTTTTCTTCCATCAACGAATGACCCCAAGTACTTTCTTCAATTGGCTGCATAACTTTCTGCCGGTCCGATTTCAGTTCCTGTTTTCCTATGCGATCATGGGATCGCTGATGCCCTACCTGACGATCTATCTGAACAAGGAGCTAGGCATCAGCGACTCGACCATCGGCCTGCTACTGGCCGGTGCAGCCGTTTCGGTGGTGCTTTCGCCGGTGGTCATGACGGCGATCGCGGACACCAAAATCAGCGGCCGCCAATTGCTCGGAACGATCTTCCTCTGCAGCACGGCCTGCATGCTGGCTATGGCCTATTTCGCCGCACCCTGGGCGGCTTTCGTCTTTTTCGGGATTCACGTATTCCTCTTCGTGTCGGTGCTGCCCTTGCTCGATGGCATGAACTTCACGGTGCAGAAACAACGCCTGGAAGAAGGAAAATCGACCACTCCCTATCACCAGATTCGGATCTGGGGGACCGTAGGCTTCATCATCCCCAGCCTTGTCATCTACGTCCTGCTCGAATCCGGTTTCAGCGTTGGAATCATCCTTTACGCCACTGCGGCCTTTGCTGTGTTGAGCTTTCTCAATACCCGACGCCTGCCTACTTTTCATCCCGGTGCCAAAGAAGAAGACCAAGGCAAGAAGCAGCCCAAGCGCAGGCTGCCGACCCTGGACGCAGCGGCCGTATTATTCAGGGGACGTACTCTGGTCTTCTGTATCGCCCTGTTTCTGGCCCACGGAGCAACCACCGCCTACATGGCCTTCTATCCGATCTACCTGACCCGGACCGTTGGGTTCAGCGATCAGGTAGCCGGTCTGGTTTTTAACATCGGTGCATTTCTGGAAATCTTTTTCCTGCTGGGCCTGGGCTGGGCAATAAGGACGATTGGGTTGAAGTGGATTCTGATCATCGGCATGGCCTCCACAACGCTGCGGATGCTCACCCTTGCCGCATTTCCGACGCCGGAAATGGCAATTATCACGCAAATCCTCCACGGCCCCATCATCATCGCCATCCACGTTGGCCCGGTGCTCTACCTCAACAGCATTGCCGGAGACCGTTTCCGCAATTCGATTCAGGGCCTGTTCACCATGGTGATCGTCGGTGCGCCCCGCATTGTCGGCAGTCTCTGGGCGGGCAGCATGGCGGAGCGCCATCCGGACCTGCTGATGATCTATTTCATCTCGGGAGTCATCTGTATTTTTGTCGTCATCCTCATCGCCGTTTTCTTCAAAGCGGAGAATGACAAAAACCTGATGTAGACCGCAGGCGCTAAAAGCTGCACTGAATAGTTGACGCCGCAAGAATGAGATCCAATATCAATTAATATGAAATTGGGCTTTCTGCTTCTATTCAAAACCATAGGATCCATTCGTTTGCTCTTGGCCGGCGCGGGGTTGCTGGTGGCCTTGCCTCTCAGCGCGCAAGAGCTGGTCCTATATTCCGGACGCAGCAAAGCCCTGGTGGATCCCATTATTGAGGCTTTCGAGGCGGAAACCGGCATTCGTGTGCTTGCTCGATTCGGCGGCACGCCACAACTGGCAATCGCCTTGCAGGAAGAAGGCCGACGCTCGCGTGCAGACCTCTTCTGGGCTCAGGATGCCGGTGCCCTAGGCAGTATCAGCGGGCTGTTGCAGCAACTTCCTTTCGAGCTGACAGATCCGCTGGATCCGGCATTGCGCAATGAAAACGGTAATTGGGTGGCCACCAGTGGCCGCGCCCGCGTATTGACCTACTCGAGCACCCGGGTGGATGCCGAGGCCCTGCCTGACAGTCTCCAGGGCCTGACTGATCGCCAGTGGCGTGGCCGCGTCGGCTGGGCACCGTCCAACGGATCCTTTCAGAGTTTTATTACGGCCATGCGTCAACTCGAGGGAGAAGCAGCCACGCGCGAATGGCTGAGCGCAATGCGGGCCAATAATACCCAAGCCTATCCAAACAACTCCTCACTGTTGCAGGCGATCGCTGCCGGTGAGATCGATATGGCCATCACCAACCATTACTACCTCTATCGCTTCCAGGAGCGGGATCCAAATTTCCCGGTAGCGCAGCAGTTCTTCACAGCGGATTCAACCGGTAATCTGGTGAACTACGCAGGGATCGGACTGCTTGCAACCAGCCGCAACAGCGAAGAAGCCAAGCGCTTTATCCGTTTCCTGCTCGACCGCCAGGCGCAGCAGTACTTCAGCGAGAAAGTGTTCGAATATCCTGTTCGGGATGACATCGATCCACTACCCGGTATGGCCACTCCTGCCGAACTGCAGGCGATTCGACCGGAAATTTCACTCGACAGTCTGGAAGACCTCCAGGGAACCATTCGGCTCTTGCGCGAGGTGAATCTACTCTGAATTCTCTCTCCTAGTGTCACAGACAAACTGGAAAACCATTTCCAACCGCCCGCCATGGTATTTTGTATTTCCGGCGGGCGTCGTTGCTTTCTGCCTGAGTTTCACGATCGCCTACCTGGTCTGGCGGGCCTTTGAAGGGGGCATCGATTCACTGATGGAAGTTCTCTGGCGTCCACGCACCCTCGATCTGCTATGGAACACCACACGCCTCGCCATCGGCGTTATCGCGGTAACAACCATCATTGCCTTTCCGCTCGCCTGGTTGACAACCCGAACCACCTTCGCCCGCTCGCGCCTGCTATCACTGCTTTGCATCCTTCCGCTGGCGATTCCGGGCTATATAATGGCCTGGGCATTGCTCAGTCTGGGTGGTGATTATGGCATCATCAACCGATTAACAGGCTGGGGTTTTCCGCGCATCTCCGGCTACTGGGGGGCTCTGATTGCAATCAGCCTCTACGCCTTCCCCTACCTGTTCCTGAATCTGCGCTCAGCCTTGCTGGGCATGGACCCTTCTCAGGAAGATGCGGCCCGCAGTCTGGGCCGCCGGCCCGCTGGAGTCTTTTTTCAGGTCATTCTTCCCCAGTGCCGGCCAGGCTATCTGGCGGGCTGCCTTATTATTGTCCTGTATGTTCTAGGTGATTTCGGGTCGGTGACGCTGATGCGCTACGAGACCTTCAGTCAGGCCATCTTTGTACAATACCAAAATCTTATGGATCGCCGGACTGCAGCGGGCTTAGCCCTGCTCTTGATCCTTATCACGGCTGTATTGCTGTGGATCGAGCTGCGCCTTCTGGGCAAGGTCAACCTCTACCGGGTTGGCGGAGGCACCAACCGAACGGCTCAATTACACGTCCTTGGCTGGACCCGCTGGCTCGCAGGGCCTTTTGTGGCCGTCGTCATCTCCATTTCGCTGCTCGCTCCCCTCTTCGCCATCTTTTTCTGGCTGATCGAATTTCCGCCTGTCAATGAAATCGGCCGCGTTGCCGCTGCGGTAGGTGATTCATTGACGGTTGCTATTCCCGCAGCCTTTCTCGCCGGTGCGGCGGCACTCCCCCTCGCCTATCTGGGTGTGCGGTATCCGTCGGGAATCAGCCGGGGCCTCGAGCGCACCGCCTATTTTGGCTATGCGATGCCTCCCCTTGCGCTGGCGCTGTCTGCTGCCTTTTTATCGCTCTACCTGCTACCCTTTCTCTACCAAACCCTGTTTCTGCTAGTGGCGATTTACGCCCTGCATTTCCTGGCAGAGTGCATGGGCCCCATCCGCAGCGCGCTTTACCAAGCCTCGCCCCGCCTGGAGGAAGCGGCCCGTTCGCTCGGGTGCAATCCTTTCACTGCTTTCTTCAGGGCCACATTTCCCCTGCTTTTCAAGGGGCTGATTGCCGGGATCGCCTTCGTATTCCTATCCGTGATGAAAGAGTTGCCCATCACCTATATCCTATCGCCCTGGGGCTTTAGTCCCTTGGCAGTAAACATATGGGATCTGTCGAATGAAGGAATGTATGCGGAAGCAGCTCCCCACGCACTTGCACTTTTGCTGTTTTCGCTATTCTTTGTTGGTTTCCTGATGTTAAGGGAAAAACGTCTCTAATGGAAGCTCTGCTAACAATCAGCCACCTCGCCAAGAAGTTCGCCAATGGTCGCTACCCGGCGGTCGACTCGATCGATCTCGAGGTACAAGCGGGCGAAATCTTCGCCTTGCTGGGGCCCAGTGGCTGTGGCAAGACGACTACACTCAGGTTGATAGCCGGATTTGAGCGGGCCGATCAAGGTTCGATCCGTCTGCATGGGCAGCTGGTAGAGTCCCCTGCAAAAACCATACCGCCCGAGAAACGCAACGTTGGGATCGTATTTCAAGACTACGCCCTGTTCGCCCATCTCAACGTGGTCCAGAACGTCATGTTTGGACTCAAAGGGGTAGACAAGGCGGAAAAGCTGAGACGGGCCAAGGCAGTGCTGGCGCTGGTCGGCTTGGATCACTGTGAGGACTCTGCGCCGCAAACGCTGTCTGGAGGCCAGCAACAGCGTGTGGCCCTTGCCAGGACATTGGTAACACAGCCGAATCTCATTCTGATGGATGAGCCCTTTTCCAGTTTGGATCCTGTTTTGCGGGAGAGCACCCGCGCGGAAGTCCGCAGCCTTTTGCACCAGGCAAAAATGACGACTGTGCTAGTCACCCACGATCAGGAAGAAGCTCTTTCATTCGCGGACCGGGTGGCGGTGATGCGGGATGGCAAAATCGAGCAAATCGGCAGCCCCGAAGAAGTCTACAACACCCCGCGCACAGAGTTTGTCGCCCGATTTCTGGGTCGAACGAATTTAATCGAAGGCAAGGCCACCGGCTGCATGGCCGAAACCCCACTGGGGCGCCTACGCCTGAACCGCACGGCCTGGGGCAAGGTTCAGATCTCGCTACGACCCGAGCACCTGACACTCATTCCGCCAGACCCCAAGGCCAAACGCCCATCCGGACAGGTTGTTGGGCGTGCATTCAAGGGTCATGACATCACCTATCAGGTGCGCTTCCCAGACCGGGAGTGGACCGTGCATACGGACAACCGCACAGCCTTCCAAGTGGGCGACCAGGCTTTGTTGGCAGCTCTTGAGCCAGCTGTGGTACTTCAGACAGAAGCAGAGCTGGAAGAGTCAAGCAGTCCGGTAGTCAGTAGCCATTGACTTGCAGAGGCAAAGACCTCGCGTCAAAAGTGATAACGAAGGCCAAGGCCCGTCCGCCAGCTGGTCTCGTCCCCTCCGCTCAGGAAACGGATTTCCGGGGTCAGTTGCCAGTTTTGCGACAAATCAAAATCAAATGCGACCTGGATGGCCAGAAGGCCGGAATAGGGAAACTGAACCGTCCCGGAAGCTAGGTTGGAGCCACCGGGAGCCGTACTGGTGAGCTCAAAGTCATCGCTGCTGAGTCGCTCAATCCAAGCGACTGAAAAAAGCGGCCTGACATTGCCCCAATCCGCCCTGAAACTCACTCCGAAAAGCCCCAGGTGCTCACGGATGCTGAAATCCTGAATAACACGGCGATCGGGCGATCCACCCGCCTCGGCAAAACCATCCGCCTTCATCCGGGCGGTGGTAAAAGCGGCAAAGGGAATCATGGTCCAACCGTTTTCAAACCCTAGGTGGTATTCCAGGCGCAGCGTTGCAAAGCTGCCATCCGAATCGAAATCGGCAGTCGAAGAACCCGCATCACTCCGTCGGGTGGCATCGTAATCTGCCTTGCCAAGACCTGCCTCAAGACCAAAATGGAAAACCCCGACTGAACTTTGCGTATGCAAGGCCAACTGATACCCAGTCCCCTTTACGCGGCCACTGGTAGGCGTCGGAGAAGGTGAATCCAATTCTGTATAGTCGGTGTTGGTCCGGTCGTAATTCAGGTTCAGCCCAAATGCCCAGGTTCCCTGACTCCACTGATACCCGATCATCGCTTGGGAAGAACTCATATCCCGGCGGATGCGCTCATCTACAGGGTCCACCTTCTGGTCCATGTAACCCAGATTAAAGTAGAATTCACTCTCAGAGACACTTCGAATCGGCTCTAAACCACGATCCCGAACCAAGGTTAAACGGTTTTCAATACCCGAGGTATAGCCGTTTAAACTGTCAAAATTAGAAATTTGCGCATCCGCAGCCAGTGCACCCAAAACAAAGCCAGAGAGGATTAACAGCTTTTGCATGATATTTTAAAAGATCGATGTATTAAATCACTCGGGAACGACCCGATAGAAGTAAGATTGTTGCCCCTCAGGAACGGAAAGATTCCAGGTCTGAGTGAGCCCGCTTGCAGTGAAGGACTGGTAATCAGACCAGTCCGAAAGGTTTCCACTGCGTTGCAGAATGTATCCGTCACCCCAGATCAAGTTGGAAACTCGAATCGAAACGGTTCCGGAAGAGCCACCCCAATCAACCACAAGATTTAAGGGTCGAAACAGGTCGATAAAATTCCCGAAGATGATATAGCTATTTGGTCCGGAAATCACAAGGGCGTCCACGGATTCAGCCCCGTCCGCAGGACCGTGAATCAGAACCGGGGTCTGCCCCGCCATCACCTCAAGTACAATCAGCTCCGGGCCTCCTACCAGCCAGTGTCCGTTGGCTACAGTCACCGCCGTGGTCAGGTCACCTGAAACATCTGCTTGCATGGCCGCCAAGTTGGCGCCGGCGGCCTCCGAGCGCACTAGGCTTGCTTCCTCTCCGCCCGCCAGGATCGCTCCGGCACTGTCTGACACCACAAAGTTTAACAGGCCAAAATCACCATCTACCGAGGCGGGGGTCCAGCTTGAACCGTTACTCGACGTCAGCAGGATTCCATCAAAAAGGTAACCACCGCCTGCGTAGAAACTGCTGCCATTCCAGGCGACACCTTTGAGTTCGCCTTCACCCGGGCTGTTCTCCTGAGTCCAGTTGCTTCCGCCATCAGTCGACCGCAGAACGGCCATTCCATCGGCACCACTGCCTACGGCAACCCAGTTGCCTCCGCCGTAGGCAACACCGTGGAGGTCTCCCAGAAGCGGCGCGGCAAGGCTTGCAGTCTGCCAGCTGTCACCACCATTGGTCGAATAGACAATATGCCCGTTGTTACCAACGGCAACCACAGTGCTGCCACTGTCATGCCCAATAGCGTTCAGGCGCTCGGAAGAATCGTGGACGGAAACAAGGGTCTCATCCAAGGCAGGCGCCCGCATTATCACATCGTCCCAAGTGAATAAAAAATAGCCGGAAGGAGTTTCCGCAGCGACATGAGCCACTATATCACTGGATATGGTTCTTTCCCAATCCGCCACCAGGAGTGGCTTGGAAAGCATAAAAGCGGCGAGGATAATAAGGCTGAAGACAGTTGCTCGTGCAGAGATCATGAGCTAAAAACAAGATAGAGTTGAATGAACGGAGCATTCCGCCGGAAGATATCAGAACCATTTACATTAACCACATCCGCGTCAACAGTTAGTTCAGCAATGCCAACCAGACGGAGGACTGGGCTGCGGGCCGATATCAGATTTCCACCGGTGATAGCAGCATCGATCCGACGAATCGATCCACCGAGGCTTTCCATTACAATATTTCCATTGGCACTGCCGATACGGGCGACGCGGATATCGCTCTGCGCGACAATATTCAGGTTCCCTGTGGTGGTGGAAATGTGACCGGAAGCATTCATTTGCAGCGACCCCGCAAGCACCTCAATCCTCATACGACCGCTTCCAAAGTGACGTAGGTCACTATGCACCGAAAGATTACCGGAAGCGAGGCGCAGTTGGAGCAGACCATTGCCACCGCCGATCCAAACACCCTCACCGCCTATCCGGGTCGAGCCCAGGCCATACAGGTTCAGTATACCAGTGGTAGAGTATGCGCGGATGTCAGGTGCGAGAAAATAAAGCGGATTGCTTTCAGATCCGATGCCAGACTGAGCAACAAGTTCAATTCCGCCCTGAGGCGCTTCAATCACAGCGCTTGCGGAGCCGTTGTGGGTGATTCGTTCGGCAACGATGCGGATGCTTCCTCCGACACTCCGGACCAAAGTGTTGATCTCCAGTGTTCCCGAGCTTTCCAAAACGAAGGTGCCAGTCCCACGGTCTGTAATTGTGCCACCGTTACTGCTGAGGGCTCCGCCGGCGACTTCAATGCGCAGGGTTTCACCGGCTTGAGTTTCGACGCTCAGACCGTAAGCGCCAACTGACAGGCCGCTCAGACTACGGAGGTTCAAGCCGTCTCCGGCTTCAAGATCAAGGCGTTCGGAATCCACAATCAAGGGGCTTTCTCCACTGCCAATTGAGCCACCCGCGCGAATGCGAACGTCCTCACCACGAATGGCTTTATCCGAATCACCCGCCGCGTTTGAAAGCACACTGCCACCGGCAATCAACTGAAGTTGTCCCTGTGCTTCAACAGTGGAAACTTCAAGTTCATTGGCACTCTGCAGGTAGATAGCGCCGAGCGTGGCAACCACGCTTGACTCTGCGTCCAGACTCAGACCGCCGGCACTGCGAATCCGGATATTTCCGGTCACAGAAGCAATTTCGCTGCCCTCTGCCACAATCGACTGGGCAAGGACATCAATACCTCCGTTTGCCAGCACGCCGGAATCGTCCAGAACAAGGCCCCCGACCGTGCGGATATTAACCCCTCCGCCAAATGCGGCGACAACGCCTTCAATGTTAAGATCACCAGCACTCTGCCGAATAAAGACACTGCCCAGATCTCTGACGAGAGCGACAGCGATCGAGGTGTCACTGTCGAAAGCCAGATAGATGGATCCGGTTTCAGAAATGGCATTCAGCTCGTCTGTTTCAATCCAAAGCGCCCCGGAACCCGTTCGGCCCAAACCTGCACCGGCATTCAAAACAACGATCTCAGCGCTCATGACCGGCCCTGCAGCGGCAAGATTATGGCGCAACCAGCCGTCGGCGTTGACAACGATGGCCCCACTGGCCTCCAGGCGGTTTTCAATGACGAGGTCTGAGTTGCTTCCGAGCAAGAGATTGCTGCCAGCTGAAAGGCCTCTATCCGATACGACCGGGTAGTTAACCGTTTCGCTGCTACCGTCTGCCAAAGCCCGTTCCACCGACAGGCCAACAGAACCGATTGTCGTATCGCCCAAGACCGCAATATTCAGCTCGCCGGATTGAGTTGAAGCCTGAATCCGGTTTGCACGCACCAGCAATGCGCCACCTTCGACCGTTCCGATGCGATCACCGGCTTCGAGTCGCAGACTGCCCGAAATCACAATGGGATTGGAGGGCTGATAGGTCATTGACTGAATTGAGCCCTCACTGCTTGAAGCAAAGAGGGTTCCGCCGCTCAGGATCTGGCGCAGGATCACATCCCCAAGCGCTTCGATCCGAATGTCTCCACTACCGACTGAGATGCTTCCATTGCTCTGAACGAAGGATCCGCTTTCAGCCCTGAGGAAGGCATCGCCACCGTCGCTGCTCAGGTTCGCTGACAAATTAAGATTTTGACCGGCGAGCAATGTAAGACGCCCGGTGCCCGCATTTATCGCGGCGGCGATACTGATGTCCGCTGAGCTGGAACTGGTCCTGAGGAGGACCTGTCCACTGCCCTGCGCCACTACCTCGGCGTTCACCGTCAAATCTCCGTCGACTGCATTCAACTGAATCCGGCCATTGGACTGAGTTCTCAAGCCTGCCTGGCTGAGATCGGTTTGAGAGCTGGTGCTACCCGTCCCGGAGACTTCTGTATAACTGACGCTTACGCTGCCGACAGTAACGGAGTTGGATTCCGTCAGGAAAATACCGCTGCTATTGGAGTGAGCAGAAAGCAGGGAGGCATCAATCGTCAGGCGTCGAGCTGCAACTCCGATATTGCCCTGGGCCTGCAGGCGAAGATTCTGGGCCGTCACATTGAGCTGGGTTCCGGATGCATTCAGAATGGAGCCTCCGGTCGAAATCAGCGATACGTGGGTTGCAGTCAAGTTGCCGAGGCTAAGGTTGCCACTCGAGCTGATGCGCAGGGTTGAATTTACGGCTTCAACCTGACTGCCACCAATCATTGTCAGGCTACCATCGCCGGCAGAAAGGCTGACGTGGCCGGCGCTTGAAGTCCTCACTGTGACCGCGGCGATGCTCAGAGAACCCGAAGCCCGTAGAGTGATGTGGCCGGTGCCGCTTTGGACGCTGGACCCCACTGCAAGGTTGCCCGAAGCTGCGGCGATGCGAATGTTGCCGGACCCCTGTGCGGACACCGCGTTGTTGAGCGAAACGTTACCAGTGGCACTCTCCAGCACAATGTGACCATTGGCACCCGTCTGCAAACCGCTCAGACTTGAATCGGTTACCGTAGTCGTGTTGCCTGCGAAGGAAACTTCAGTGACCGTCACGCTGACTGCGGCAACGGTGATGGCAGATGCTTCGCTAAGGAAAATAGATCCGGAAGCCGAACGCGCAGCCAGCTGCTGGACGCTCAGGCTCAGGTGGCGACTTGACGCACCAATGGATTGATCCGCTTCGAGCCGCAGGATGTTGGCACTGACGTTTAGGCTGCTGCCGCTTGCGTTGACGATAGCAGCACCGGAGGAGATCGATACATTTGCGGCAACCAGGTTACCAACAGTAATTGATCCAGCAGCCGCCATACGCAACGAAGATCCAGTGGCATCAATGCTCGAATTGCCGAACTGGGTAATCGCACCCGTTAGCGCCTTAATGCTGATGGTGCCGGGCTGACCGGTTTGAATCTCCGTCGATTGGAGTTGGATCGAACCGCTGGCCTTCAAAGTGATGTGACCAGTGCCAGTAGTGACACTGCCATTGAGCTCGAGGCTACCTGAAAGTGCTTCAAGCAGGATCGATCCACCGCTATGTGCAATCAAGCTCTCCTGGAGAGTGATGTTTCCGTTTTCAGACTGAATCGCAATGGAAGCGGCCTCCAACTGAGTCAATGAGACGGCCCCTTCAGCGGCAAAGGTCAATGCACCGACAACGTGGATACTCCGGCCCGACTGCATACTGAAGCTGCCTGCAATCTCCAGATCCAGCAATCCGTCGACATCGATGTCACTGAGGCTGCCTGATTCACTGCTTTCAGCAATGCTGTCGAAAATAGCCAGAAGGCGGAAGCTCCAATCAATATTAGAGAGTTCAAGACTGCCGGATTGAGAAATAAAGGTGTCGCCGCCGGCTACAATAGCGATGGAGTCGACTTCGATTTCCAAGCGTGAATTCTCTGTGGCGACAGAACCGCCAATACTGAGTGCCAGAGATTCGGCAGTAATATTCTGGCCACTCAGAGCAACAAGATTGCCTTCGTCCGTCTCCAGAATAACCAGGTCGGCACTGATCGTGGCGACTGTGAGGGTTCCGAATGCCTTCAACAATGTGGCTGCCGCTTCGATGCTACTGCCGGAAGTCATCGTGAGGACGCCTGTGGCGGCCTCAATAAGCAGGCTGCCAGCACCGAGGACAGCAGCATCCAATGCAATGCTGTCGGATGCCAGAACGTTGGCATCGCCCTCAAATTCCAGATTGGCTTCAGCCGTGACAGAGCTTGCCTGCAGGAGAAGGTCTCCCCCAACCGATACGGATTGACGGATCAGGAGGCCCTCAGAATTCACGAGTGTCAGCTGACCCGAGCTCTCCATGCCGGAGAGTGTTCCGTCCACCGACTCCAAACTCGCATCGGTTTGGATTGCATTGACTGAAACCGCAACCGTTCCGATTTCGAGTTCGGCATCATTGCGAATGAATACATCCGCAGCAGACTCCAGAGCCAAGTAATTGATTACGACATCCAAGGCTGCACCGGCGCTGCCAATCGATTGCACAACATCCAGCAACGCCCGCTCGGCCGTCAGGTTAACCCCGGCCAAGGCAGTAAGACCACCGTCGTGACTCACAACCGCAACACCTTCGAACGCTGTGATGGCCGCGATCGTGATCGAGCCTTCAGCTTCGTAACGCACGGACTCGCCTGTGGAAAGAGTTCCCAAATCCATTTCAACGCTGCCGGAGACAGCCCGCACAAACAAGGTGCCTACAGCGCTGAAATTCGCATTTTGACTCAGAGATTCTGCGGCCTCAATGCTGAGGTGTTGTCCTGCGGTGAGCTCTGCATCTGCGAGGATGCTACCAGCCGAGTTGGAGATTCGCAGATCCCCATCCGTGGCGGTAATCGCCTGATTAATAGTCAGACTGCCATCGACCCAAAGGCTGATGCTTGAACCTGCCGCCAGGCCGTTCATCGAGACAGTGCCCAATCCGGGCTGGGTAAATTCAACTTCGGCGAGAGTCAGGTCTCCGTCGTTGCGGAGATAGATGTCACCCGAATCAGCGACAGCTGCAATACTGTCTGCGGCCACGTGGATAAATCCACCGCCCACGCCGGAGGCTTCGCCAACCGATGCCCCCGCCAGCAGTTGCAGGTAGTCCGTTACCACATCCAGTGTCGCAGCCCCTGCGCTGATGATGGACGCACCGGCGAGCAAGCGCACCTGAGGCGCAAAGATACCGCCAATGACCACATCGGCTTCTGCACTGAAGTAGACACTGGTAGCGCTGCTGGCGGTCACTCCATCTTCCATGGCGATGGAACCATTGGCCGAAACGATGCGCAGGTCGCTGCCGACGGACAATCCGGCCTGTTGACTGAAAGTGGTGGATCCGCTTGCGGTTGTGGCGTCCTGGGCCACCCGATTGGTCGCAAAGCTTGCAATCGTCTCAATGGACAGGTCCGTTGATTCGTGAATATTGAGCACCCCATTACTGGAAACAGCCGCCAGGGAACGCAATTCGGTTTCGATCGCGTTGATCGTTCCGCCATTTAGATGACCAATGCCGTTCGCGGCGATCAGGATTGCCCGGCTGGCATAAAGGTTAATGGCCGTGGCATTCGACGGTTTATTGTCCTGAATGACACCACTGGTCTGAATGCCAATCGCTCCCCAATCGCCTTGATGATCCAGACTTTGACTGCTGCGGTCCGCATTGGTCCGTGCATCCAGAACACCGATACTGATATTTCCGTTGCCGCGCAGGCTGATATTACCGCCGTCCGTTTGAACGACCAGATTGGCGGATTGGAGAAT
Organism: Opitutales bacterium; assembly: GCA_020831485.1. Classification (GTDB taxonomy): domain Bacteria; phylum Verrucomicrobiota; class Verrucomicrobiia; order Opitutales; family Oceanipulchritudinaceae; genus JAFIGG01. The sequence continues at coordinate 94,191 of JAFIGG010000003.1, read as the reverse complement.
GGTCCCGATACCCGCATCGAGGTCGATGGTTCCACTGCCTTCAAGGACGCGGATATCCCCGGAGCCAGCAAGGGTAATACGGTTTCCTGTGCGGATCGAAATGTTGCCGCTGCCGGATTGAATCGCCGCATTTGCTGTGAGTCCGGAATTCCCGGTTGTCACATGGATCAGAATATTACCGCTGCCAGCTGTGGAAACAGCGATGCCGGAATAGTCATCGGCCAAGCCGCCGTTGAGCGACGCATTGACGGCGCTGCGGAGAACGATGTTCCCGTTGCCAGCGGTGCGCACATCGGATTGCTCAGAAACGGTGGTGGATGTCGTGCTGGTCGAAGCATCCTCCGCCACTCGGTTCACACTGAATGCGGAGACGGTATCGACCCGCAGGGCCAAAGCGCTGATGTGGATGGATCCGTCCTCGGTGGTTTGAGCAGTCAAGGTTGTGGCTGAAATTTCCAGCGCATTGTCGACGCCTTGCCCGATCAGGCCGATGTTCCCGGATGCCATGAGGCTGACTGCGTTCGCAACTATATTGTTGGAGGTCGCGGTCCGGCTTTTGCTGTCCAGAATAGAGCCGTTGTTCGATTGAACACCCACACGGCCATTGGCAGTCGCATTGAGAACTCCAAGAGAAATATCGCCTTCCGCACGCAGCAGGATGTTGCCACCGCCCGTAAGTACTGTCAGGGCAGCCTGCTGTTGAATCGAACCCGAAAGCGCTTCGATGTCGACGCTGCCGCCGGCAGTCGTTTGAACGCTACCGCTTCCCTCGAAGACTAGGCTGCGACCTGCAATGATTGAAATATGACCGCCCGCAGTTTCTACTGGCGCCTGAACGACCAGGTCCGCTGAGCCGCCCAGCGTTTGCAGAAGGAGGTTGTAGGATCCGGAAACTGTCACTGCCTGGACAATGTTGAGCCCAGTTAGAGCAGTTACAAGAACAGGCCCGGAGCTTGCAAGACCACTCAGGCTGGAGCCTGTTATAATGGTTTCGGTTCCGTCGCTGGCAATCCGAACCGGTTGGACAGCCGCAACAGAGCCAACGGTAAGAGTGCTTTCATCTGCAATAAAGATCCCATCCTCCGCACTCGCAGCCAGATAAGTTATATTGGTGTTGAGGAAGCCCATGCCAGTGCCATTGCTCTGGCCGATGCTTCCACCTGCAGTCAGCTGTGCCTGCTGCGCAACCAGGTCGAGATCGCTGTCACCGCCATCAAGAATGGAACCATCCGTATTCAGCCGGATCCTTTCAGCACTGAGGCTGCCAACGGTAATGTTGCCCGGCGCACGGTAGCGCAATTGTGTGGCAGCACTTGCCGATGCGCCGTCGACCATGGTGATGCTACCGGTAAGGGATTCTAAATCCACCGACCTGGAACCATTCATCTCAAAACTGCTGTTCTGCTGAACATCACCGTAGACCAGCAGGCTCACCGCACCGCCAACCGTAATCGCACTGTTAAATGTCGCGCTGCCTTCCGCTACATTAAAGCGCAGCTTACCGGTTCCGTTGGTGGCAACAGGAGCTGAAACATTCAGGTCACCAGACAAGACCTCAAAGTAGATCGAGCCATTTAGTGCGGTTGTTGTGATTCCGGAAAGGTCGGTAGCAGGTGTCTCCGGATAGGTAAAGACAATGCCTTCACGGGTTACTCTTTGGATCTGAACATCAGCGACGGTTCCAACTTCCACTGAACCCAGGGATTGGACCCAGATGTTGGACCCAGCACGGGCCGCAAAGGTGTTGACCAGCACCTTGAAGTTGTCCACTTCCCCGATGCTTGTGCCTGCCTGCAGGCTCAAAGCATCCGCATATACCTTGGTCAAACCACGATCCGGCCCAATGGCTGCGACAGATCCACTGTTTGCAATGATTGAAACGGAACCCCACTCGGACAAGGCATACGCTTCTTCAGCTCCGGTCCGGTCCTCAACTGTGCGCGCATCCAGTTTGTCGAAACGGATGTTGTTGGCCGCTTCGGCTCGGATGTTCGAACCGTCTGTTTCGACAAAGGTATCTTCGCCCATGAAAATAGACCCATTCCGAGCGAGGAGGTCGACGGTGCCTGCAGCACGAATAAAACCAATGACTCGAACGGTGCCGCCAGCACCATCGTCAACTAACTGATCGGAGACAAATATGCTGTTGAAGGCATCGACGGAGATATTTCCGTTTTCCGAAATGACCGGGGCCAAGATGAAGACATTGCCATCATCAGAAAACAGGTTGAATGAACCAAAGCTCGTGAAAGTCTCGTCAACAGTGAGGTCTCCCTCGGAGGAAGTTGCAAACTCAATAACTGTATCGCCATTGACCTCTTGTTCACCGACGAGAACCTGGCCGTCGACGATTTCAATGGCAGCAGCAGCCGTTACCCGCTGAACGTTGATTGGGCTGATACGGGTTAGCAGCAATCCGTCTTGCTCGATAATGTAGACACTACCATCTCCCGTGCTGAGGCCGAGCAGGTCGACCGCGGTCAGAATGGGCCCGTTGCCAGTGCCTACCGGTTGGCCAATGGAGAGGCCTGCAAGCAACTGTAGATCACTGGCTGTAATGTTAATGGAAGCCACCCCACTGTTCACAATGGCAGCGCCGGCCGAAACGTAAACCCGTGCTGCAGTGACAGAACCGAGGGAAATGTTCGAGCCTGCACGCAGGGCGAGCAAGCCACCGGTCTCGGCGACTGATTCGGCATGCATCTCGAGCGAGCCGTCCCGCGCCATAATGTCGATATCATTGCTGCCCTGGCTAAGCACATTCGCATTGAGATACACACTGCCGTCGCCGAGGATTGAAATGGAGCCTCCGCCGCTGAGCACATCCGCATTGATCGTAATATCTCCGCCGGCACTTTCAGTTTCTATCCGGATCCGTCCGCTGCCATGGGCGCTGACGGATGCACCATTTGCATTAGAGCCCTCCATCAGCGTAATGTTTCCACTTGCAGAGCGAAGAACGATGGATCCACCGCCCGCCAACGTGGTCAGGTCAGACAATGAGAGGGCTGGACCGACATTACTGAGACTGCCGTTCGAGTTGACGGTACGGTAAGTAAGGCTAACGACATCTACCAGAGTATTGCCGTCATTGCGGACATTGATACCACCGGCCCCGGCCTCCGCAGCAATCCGGTTCACCTGGGTACGGAAGAGGTTTACAGGATCTTCAGGGAACAAGGTGCCAACGCCTCCCTCTGCCGCGCTCAAGAGCAATCGGGTAGCGATTACTTCGTAATCAAAATTGCTTGAACCGGCGCTCAGAATGGAACCCTCGCTAGAAGTCAGTGCGACCCTCGCAGCGGATTCAATCCCGCCGAGGACCAGGTCGCCAGTGGTGCTCAAAACTATATTACCCGCGGCATTGATGAAGCGAGAGTTGGCGACCGTTTGGATCTCTGTTCCGGCAAAGACATGAATTTCCCCCGAACCAGCGGTCGTTACGGTCACTTCGCTAGCCATGGTGAAAGCTCCGTCGCTTTCGAAAGTTATGGAACCCGATCCGCTGGAGACGTTGGCCTGCAGCTGAAGACTTCCGTCAGCACTGACCAGGATTCGGCCGGATTGGCTTGCGGAGACGGGATCGGCCACCGCCACTGTTCCGCCAACCAGCAGGCTGACGGTGCCGTTGGAGCCACCAGTAACGATTCCGGACTGTGCGCCGACAACAGTTTGAGTCAAAGTATTATCCGCAGCAACAACCCAAGTGACAGCTGTGGTCGTAGTGACAGCCAGGTCAGAGCCTTCACTGAGGAATACGCCGCCGTTGAGGGTCCGGGCAGAAAGGCTATCGACCTCTGTATCCAGTGGATTCGACCCGCTTCCGATAGAAACCTGCGCGTAGAGGCGAAGTGCAGCGGCTTCGATATTCACGTGGTCCGGTTCTACGTCCGTGATGGATCCGCTTGCGGAGCGAACAGAAACATTGGCGCTGGTTGAGATGAACGCGACCGCAATGCTGTTGTTTGCGCTAAAGACGATGTCTCCATCAACAGACGATACAAGGCTTCCGGCCTCCTGGGAAATCGAACCCGAATCTGAAAGGATGGAAACACTGCCGTTGCCTCCGGTCGATACTGTCGTGTCCTCACCCAGGACCAAAGCGTTGGTCGACTGAAGGGTGATGTGGCCGGTTTCCGCATCGACGTCCGCCCGAAGGGTGATTGTAGCTGCATTCAGCACTACATTGCCCGCATTGCTGGCTTGGATACCCACGGAGGGATTCGCGCCCGCGAGCAGTGTGAGACCTTCATTAACGACCAGGGAAACGCTACCACCGCCAATCGACTGGATTCCGTAAAGGGCGTCATCATTGTCAAAAGCAGATGTTGACGTGCCATCCACTTCGACGCGGATGACTTCGCCGGAAGTCATGCCAACCTCAAGCTCAGCTTCAGCGGAAATCGCAAAGGGACCATTGGCAACCGTTGCGGAAATGCGGTTGGCAAGAATTTCTATCGAGTCGTAGCCCACCGATCCGGCTGAAAGAGTTCCCACTCCTGCCCCGGATTCAATCTGCAGACGGTCAGCCACGATATCAATTTGGCTCTCGCCGGCATCCATCAGGCTTCCTGAAGTCTGGATCAAAACATAGCCGCTGGGGGCCTCAACATTAGCGATCGAGAAATTGCCGCCGACAACGATACCGACATTGCCGCTTTGAGTGACCATACGGGCGAGATCGTGCATGCTCAGGTTTTCGCCAACCTGAACGAATAGATCGCCGTCATTCGAGTGGACCTCGGCACCGCTTGTCATTGCGGCATCGCCGGAAGCGATCACGGTTACTGGCCCCGCATCGGACTCAATGTTGGCATTGGCAATAAGCGAAGTGGCCGAAAGATGGATTTTGCCAGCGGCCGCTACCTGCACAGCTGTACCGTCATCGTTGTGGCCATCCTGAAGTGTCAGCTCTGCGTCAACGCTCAGAAGGATGTTGCCCCCTCCGGAAGAGCGCAGGTCCGATTGCACAGACTCAACCCAGTCGGGGTCAGTAGCGGTGCTGCCGTTGATGGAAACCGTCGCGACGGAAACGTCAACTGCGTCCACACTCATTGCGGAGACCGCGCGCAAATGCATTGAGTCCACAGCGAGAGCGCTCATACGATTGACATCGACCACCAATACATCAGTGGAGTTGCCGACCGCCGCGCTGGATTGGATTCGCAATTGCTCGGCGACCAGTTGGGTAGCCGGAGCATCGGCATTGCGGTTGATTCCTCCAGCGAGAGCGGTCAGGGCCAGATAGCCGTCACCGGTATTGATGTAATTCAAGGTGATACTTTGATCCGCAACGATTGCTGCATGGTTATCCGTCACACTCAGGGACGAATCCAAACCTTGCACAAAAGAAGCACCTGCTTGAATCAGCAGTGTTCCTCCGCTGACACTCAGGCTTCCATCCAAGTTAAAGTCATTCCCGGAAACCATCTCGATGGAACCGGACGTGACAATCAGGTCACCGATAACTGAAATACTATTTCCGGCGTCGATGAGGAGGTTGCCATCTACCTCAAAAGTTGGGTCAGAACCATCGATTGTATTCACCGTCAGACTGCCGCCGACACGAATGACCGAATTGCCGGGAGTAACGGTCGATTGCTCCTGTCCATAGCTGAAACCTATCACATCTTTGGATGGGCTACCAACGCCAACGTGTACGGTGACCGAACCGATCTCGAGGTCATTCAATTCACGCAGTGCAAGAGCGCCAGCCCTTGCAGCAACCGCCAAGTAATCCACATCCGTGATCAGTGCAGCATCAGCCGTGCTGAGGTCACCGATGGAAAGGCCTGCGGACAAAAGTAGATTCTGGGCGATGAGATTCGTCCGTCCATCATTGGCGCTCCGCACAACTGATCCCTCGATGGAATCAATAAGGATGGCCCCGTCAGACGTCCTGAGCTGAGCAAGCTCGATATCGAATCGGGCCCCCAGCAGGATACTCCCACCTGCTGCATCAAGCGTGATGCTTGGAAGCATTATCAGACCGCCGTAATTAACCAGAATGAGGACATCACCACCATTGGTTGACAAGTCGGCATTTAGGGAAACAGATCCATCCTCAACAAGAACACTCAGGCTTCCACCATTTAGGTCAATGCTTCCCTCCGTTGTTGTTTCCAGACCAGCAGCCGCTTCGACGAAAAAGGAACCGTCGTTCAAGTGCAGTACCGGACCGGAAATCAGGACGTCCCCGCCCAAGGCCCGCAGAATGGACCAACCCTCAATCGCATTCTGGGTCAGTTCGATGAGATTCAGCGTGCCTCCAGAGGCAACTTCAGTGACGACGATATCACCACTACTGCCAAAGTTCCGCAGTAAAAGCTGTCCGGATGAAGTCTGTATCGCGCCCTCCTCTATCGATCCTATCCCTGTCTGTGCGGTCAGCGTGATCAGACCTGAAGTGGACAGATTGAGTTCATCGTCCTGGTTTGCATCAATGATATCGAGACCCACGTTGATATCAATTCGACCACCTCCGGAAGTAGCGATGTAGGCCAGAGTCACCCGCCCGGCAGCCTGATAGAGCACATTCCCAGATTCTGTAAGTGTTTCGCCGTCACCCGACATGTAGATCGAATCCAGCAGACTTGAAACAGTCACCCCAGCGGTGCCAGTCACCTGGATGCTGCCAGGCTGCACAATGATTCCATGGGCCTGTGCGTTCAGGCTGCCGCCCAGAATCGAGCCAGCCATTGCAAGGAAATCCCCGGACTCGAGCTGAACAGTTCCTCCGGAAACCTGCGAATCCTCGCTGAGCAGCAACTGTTGTCCGGCACGCATGATAATTTCAGATGAGCGCGCAGCAATTGAAAGCTCCACACCATCGACGATGAGAATTGCCGAAGCAAAGCGTCCGACAGAGCCGTATTCCATAGTCACGGAAGGAGCGGATCCGTTGTCCTCAATAAGCGCACTCCGGTTTTCCGTTGCAGTGGTCGATTCGAAAGCAGCTGTCAGCACTGGAACCCGCCAGTTTACGAAAAGCAACATACCGTCGATCTCAATCTTCACTACAGCAAAGACGCCGTCAGAACCTACCGGCAAAGTTGCCACGACCGGCGCAGCCAGGTCCAACGGAGCATTGCGGTCAGAAGATGGGATGGCTGTGAAAACGGCCTCGGTGTGCTCAACATCGAAGACGGTCTCCAAATCGGATTCAAAAGTGTAGACAGTGAAGCCAAAGGCCTGAAGCGCATCCAGTAGATCCTGGCCGGTAACCGCATCGATGTTATTTAGGAGGATGCCCAGGGTTTCACCGGTAACGTCCAGCTCGACCAAGCCTTCTTCAACAAAGCCAAATTCCAAGTCAACTCCGGTAACCGAGGTCGTGCCGGTGTTGATGTAATAAACCACATCGCCGACTTGCAGTTCGGCGTTGAGTACGGGAACACTCGCACCAAACAATCCGCTCGCGGACAAGGCGGATTGGATGTCGAGGCGGGTCGCAACTCCCGCGAGGGCATAGATCGTAAAACTACCGTTGTCTTCGTGGATGCTGACGCGATTGGAGCCGGTCAACGGATTGCCCTCAGCATCCTCCGTTGCAGATACAATCTCGAGGGTATAGTCCGCGATAAAATCTCTGGCATTGGCCCCGCGCAGAAGCACCGAAGTGTCCGCCGAGCTAGTCGAGGCGGTGAAGGAGCTCAACTGGTTCAATGCGGCAACCAAATCCGCCACAGTGGCGTTGTCGAACGCACCGAGGGTAATCGAGAGCGTGGTCCCACTGAATTCAGCGGCAAGTGGTTCCGAACCCAGATCCGCAAACCCGATGTTCACAACATTGATGACATCGCTGTCAACCGCAGTCAGGTAGAATGTGTGGCCAGCAAACGTAAGGGTGCCCTGCTGGCGGCCCAAGCTGCTGAAGAAGACTTGAAGGTCGTTGATCCGATAGGCATTCAGCGCACTTACGATGTCGGCATGGGTAGCAACTCCGGGCAGAACGTAAATGAGGATTGTACCGTTGTCCTCAACTATGTCGACTGGGTTGGAAGCAGTCAGGTCCTCACCCAAGGCATCGGTTTCAGACTTAATGATCTCAAACACCAACCCTTGGGCATCGACATCAGTCGCTACCACATTGACTTCCGCATCGATGACAATGCTGCCTTCGGCGTCCAGCAAAACAGGCCTTTCACGGTTAAATGCATCTTCGATCGCAAGGCCCGCACCGAAGATTTCAATATCACCGTAACTGCGCAAGTGCAGAGCCTCGGTGGATGCGGTGGATTGACTGCCCGTTTCAATGCTGAGCACATGGCTACCGTAAACTGTTATCAACGGCTGCTCCAGTGAAGCTGCGTTGACGAAGTTTCCTGAAACCGAAATGTCGACCCCGTCGATGGCTTCGATGCGGGCAAATTCAGAGTCAAAAACCAGGTCGCTGTTTGTGGTCGTCAACTCGACCCGGCCAGTTTGCGATTGAATGCGTCCCTTTAAGTAAATCGACCCTTCAACTGTCAGAATTACTCCACCCTCGTTGGATTCGCCATCCATAACAGCAGCAAAACCCAAGCCGGAGGAAAGGTCCGCCGCATCTACAATCAGGCTATAGGGAATGTCCTCCGCGGAAGCCAATGCATCGCGCAACACTTCCAGAGGTGTGCCGGCATCCGCGACACGGAGCTGAAGAATCCGGATACCACCGGATTCAAAATAGTTCGCCGAGGCAGTCCCGGCATCCAGTCGACTGTCGATCGCGAATGAGACCTGAAGCCCATTGGCTGAAACACCGCCTTCATCGGCAAGCACCTCAACAACAGGCCCGGCCGGGAGTGTGTAGCCGGCACTGGCCGCTATGGCTTCGATGCCACCGGAAAAGTCAGCGGTTTCTATAAAGTATACGCCCGAGCCATTGTTACCGGAAAGCAGCGTAGCGGTAACCGGAACATTCGCGTTGTCATTGATCGCTGCAATAACGGTGGAAGCAGTGGTCACTCCGCTCTGAAGGTTGACGATCAAATAGCGCGTATCAGTGAAATACGCTGAGCTGGCGGAACCATCAGTGATGCTGCCATCATCGATCAGGAAGACACGAATGTTGACCAGGGAGGGAATCGCTTCATTTGCGACCACTTCAAAGTCGTTGTCCGTTCCAGTCGCAACAAAATCAGCCCGAGCGGTGGCACCACTTCCGCCGGAAGTAGCAGGATAATTTGCGAGGACAATGGTGCCGACACTTCCGCCGGCATCGGCGGTGAATGGCAAGGAACTGACCGCATTGACGGCGGACTCAACTGCAGCAGCTGAGGTAAATGCCGGATTCATGTTCAGAAGAATGCGGCGCTCCGTCGACTGGTGCTGAACCACCACCTGCCCAGGGGACAGAGTGCTGTCACTAACAATGCGGATTTCATAGCCGTTTTGATCATCACCCAGTTCTTTTGCCGTCAGCACAACATCGTTGTCACTGCCGACCATTCGCAGAGTGGCCGATGCAGGCACTTCGACAGCCCCACCGGAGGCAAAGAAGCGGGTGGCCTGGATCGGGCCGGTGCCATTGTTTGGCGCGTCGACTTCGGGGACCAGCGAAGCCGAGAAGGTGCCTTGGGCGTTGAGCGCGGCGATCACTTGATTGGCTGTGGTGATCCCGCTTTCAATACGAATAGTCATTCGGTTGGTAGTCCCACTGAAGGTTGCTACAGCGCCATTTTCCGGCTGGCTGCCGTCGTCAACAAACAAGAACTGAATACCGTTAAAGAGCGAACCTGAGGAAGTGGCCACGACCCGGATATCATTATTGGGGCCTTGCGGGCGAAGAGTGGCTTCGGCACGCAGGCTCGATTCCATCAGGACCGAAGAGTCACCAACAACTGCATCGAAATCCGAACTCTGGAAAACTCCGGCGAGTTGGGCCGAGAAGGGAATGCCCTCCTGAGTGTTGATGCGATCAATAATTGCCCCAATGGTAGTGTATCCATAGTTGATATAAATATCGAGGTATTCCCCACCATCCCACTCTATAACAGCTGCATTGGTGTTGGGATTCAACCGACCCCCATCCATTGGATCAATAGGGCCTTCGTCCAGAATCCGGACAAAAAAGTCATTGGCCTCTGCCCCGGCTTCATTCGCGCTGACAATTATAGTGTAGCTCCGTTCCGGGAACAGGATACCAGCGGTCGCGGATACAGCTTCTGAACCGCCACTAAGCGTTGCAGCAACCTGGGACTGGATACCGCTCTCGGAACCGCCAGAGGAGAAGAAGTTGGAATCCTCAGCCTGCGGCCAGCTGAATACGGTCGAGCCATCCGCTTCGCCGGAAACCAGAATTACGGTCCAGGGGAAGCCGCCCTCGGCATTGATCGCGTCGACGATCTCGGCCAATGTGGACACCCCGTCCCGCACGAACACGCGCAAGTCGATGGTGTTTTCACCCACAAGGAGCAAAGTGGTCGGAGGATTTCCATCCCGCAAATCCTCAACATCGGGATCGGTGCTGGCATCTATCGGCTCGTCATCTGAGCGAACGATTTCAAAAACGACTTCAGCTCCGTTGAAATCCGGGCCTGACTCATCCGCAATAAAAACGATTGTCTGGTTGGTATTCGGGAAAGCCACGATCGTCGATACGCTGGGGTCGATGATGACCTGGCCGTTATTCTCAACCTGCACGGCTCCACCAGCACGGGCAATAATCCCGCCCTGCGCACCTGAGTAGGCAATGTTTTCAATGCCACCAAGCGACAAGGAAGGAATGGTAAAGGCAAGGTTTGTAACCCGCAGATCGCCTTCATTCTCAATAAACACACCGGCAGGACCAGTGAGGACTGAAAGATGGGAAACCTCAGTGATGAGAGATTGATTGGAACCGCCAATGCCACTACCCGCACGGAGCACAAGATCGGTGGCCTGCAACAAACTGTCGGATCCAGCGGTAACGCTCTGTCCAGCAATCAGGGCTGAGTTGCCTGCCGCAGTGATGTGGCCATGAAGCAGGATGCTGCTTCCCGAATCGAGCATCAGGTCGGCGCCACCGAGGGTAAGCTCACTGTCGGCCGATATTTCAACCGAACCGCCCGCCTCAACCAAGAGTGAACCTCCGGATGTAATGAAAGCCGCATCTGCGAGCAAAGCAACCGCTGCATCGGAGCGCAGGGTGGTCAAGCCGCCGGCAAGGTCAAAATGGCCATTCCAAGTCTGCTCTCCAGTGGACTGAACAAGCACCGGAATCGACTCCATCACTTCAAGCGATGGATCAAGGACTGCTTCGGTCGTCCAATCGCCTTGAACTTCAATGAAGACCCCTAAACCCTGGCCGGATATCTGCAAGCGGTTCGCACTCTGAACACGCGACTCAGCAGCTGGCAAGGTGTCCGCGCTCCCGACTGGTGTTGTTTCTGTTTCAACCAGACCCACTGTGAGATTGGCCTCATTGACCAGCGCCAAAGCACCCGAGGTCACTTGACCGGCAATTCGGTCTACTTCCGTGACCAGTGGTTGAGCAGGACTTCCAACAGACCCTACCCCATTCAGAAGCAATCCAGCGGCTTCAATAGCGGGATGCTGCGGGTCGCTGTAGCCCATGACACCGCCGTCGACTTCGAGTGCGACATTTGCCGGCGTTGCAACCCTATAGAGTATCATGTCGCCACCTGCCTGCAGAGCAAGGTCAGAACCGGAGCGAATCAGGCTTTCTGTCGTCTGATGCAAATCTTCGTCCGCGCGCAGAACCAGATCGCCAGTCACATCCGTGGTTCCGGATAGATTCAAGCTGCCCTCGGAAAGCACAGAAACGGGAACCAAGGTACCGGTGGTTTCAAGGCCGTTGATTGCAAAAGATTCGGCGGATGTGATAAAGATGCCGCCATTGACTGAGCTGGCATTCAAGGTGCCGAGCAAAACGCTGAGGGTGTCGCGTTGACCGGATTCGATGCCGATCCCGTTTTCGGCCACAAGTGTCAGCTGGCCCTCGGTTGCAAAATCGACAACCGTTACTTCCTCAGGATCGCTGTCTATGATCGCGCCATTGGCGCTGGAAACCGTAATATTTCCATCCTCAGATTCAACCCGGGCAATTGCCGCGGTGCCGTCAGCAGATATCTGAATAGCTCCCGAGTCGGTCTGAATATCAGACAGGGTTCCCATCGTGAAAGATCCATTCCCCACAAAGTTTATGCTACCGCTGCCGGTGGTCCGAATGGACCGCTCAGCGGCAAGTGTAGCATTGCCGTCAACGAGCAACTCAATATCGCCCTGCCCGGTGATGATGAAACTGTCCTGCGCCTCCACTTCAAGGTCGGAGAGCTCCATCAGATTATTATAGCTGTCGGCACGGGCCGAAGTTGTGCTGACGTTCAGCGAACGTGAATTGTGAATCCGGTAATGGGAGCCACTGACGCCAGCCAGGCTCAGGGTGGCAATGTGGGTCAAAAGTAATTGCCGTCCGGCTTCATCTGAACCGCTGTCCACGGATCCATTCACCAGACCTTCGGCGACAATAGCCAGGGAGTCGGCGGTAATGACAACGCGATCGTTGTCTCCACCTGAAGCACTGCGAATGGAGCCTTCATCCGTTCTGAGGCCAACGCTTCCCGTGGTCTCGACGGTGCCAAGGGTAATAGAGGAATCTGCGGCGATCACAATCGAACCGGTGCCGGTGAAAACAAGAGTGTCTGCACCAAGGAAGATGTTTCCACTCTCTGACTCGAGCGCAACCGTAGCGCTTCCGGAGGTCGACACTGCCGTGGTGCCGGCGACTTCCAAATTCTCCGAGGTCTGAATGGTGATGCTGCCACCATTGCTGAGGATGGCATCTTCAACAAGCAGTGAACCTGCGAGGATCACGATTCGGCCATTGCCCTGTGTCCGCACGGCAACGGAATTGCTTTCCGCATCGTTGCTCTCCAGAACCAGTAGGCCATCGACCTGAATCAGGATGTGACCGCCACCCGCATTGATAATGCCAGCGGGCGGACTCTGGCCGGAAAAGGTGTAAGCATCTCCATCAAAATCGATCAAATCCAAATCGACCACAGCAACCACGCCGGTGCGAAGATCTCCCTGATTGTGAATGGCAATCACAGCAGAAGATTGCGAGACAGCGACTGCCATGCGATTTACCATAGTTTCCACCGTACGCTCGTCACCATCGACGGCTGGCAGTCCTACCCCATTTTCGCCAACCAATTGCAATTCGTTGGCATAGAGATTAATGCTGTCACTCCCCGAAATATCCTGGATGCGTCCGGAGGTAAACAGCGCGATATTTCCCCAGGCGTCCAGGTCCGTGCTTTCATCGTCGATGCGCGCATCGATTACTCCCAGAGAAATGTTACCAGTTCCTCCGAGGATGACAATATTGCCAGCACCTGACTCAACGGAAGCGCTCGCAGCCATAGTGACCCCTGTCCCGAAATCCAAAAGAATATCTCCGCCATTGGATTCGATGCTGGTGTCTGCCAGTTGGTTCAAGTTCTGCGTGGCCTTAAACGCAATCGAACCGCCCGTGGTAGTCACATCGCCTTCCACTTGGATGGCGCCACCGTTTAGGGTCAGGGAGATGCCTGCCGAAGACTCGCTACGCATCCCCGTCGGATGGACAAAGACTCCGGTGCCACTGGCTACCAGGATGCCGATGTAGTCGCCGATGCCTTCGCTCTCGTTGATAACTGACAGGGTTAAGTTCTGCCGCCCTGCAAGTTGCTCGATCCGCACAACCCCAGTGTCGCTATTGGTGCTGGTTATACGGTTCACCCGGGTTTCCAATGGGGTTCCGGTTTGCCCCTGCCCGCTCTCGCTGGAAAGGCTCAGGTGGTTACCCTGAATTAAATGTGCCAGCGGTGGATCCTGCGGATCAGCCTCCAGACGGATTATGCTTCCTTCAGCAGTCAGGTTGACATGGCCCTGAGTACCAGCAAGCAGTTCGCCGACCGCGATGCTGCCCAGTGCGGTTACAGAAATAGTATTTGCTGTAGTGCTTGTCGAAGATTGCAGCGATTCCAGAATTGTCAGACCGCCACTAGTAATTGAAATGGCTCCATTGGCAGTGATGGCAGAATGAACGTAGAGCCCACTGAGTTCATTGATGGAAATAGAACCGCCCGAGGTGGATTGAGCCGTCAACTCCGCCACTTCGGTAGAAAGCGTGATGGCATTGGCTGCAAGCAAGTGCAACTCTCTGGCTTCCTGACGATTGGGTGAAGCCGACAAGTCAACAATACGCCCGTTGGTTGCCTCCATCTCAATCAAGGAGCCCTGCGCGGAATCGCTGTCATCTTCGTTGGCGATGATCAAGCGTGCAGCGTTACGAAATTCAATATCCCCCTCTTGAGCCAGGAAAGTAATCCGGCTGGACTGGAAGACCTCATCAAGCTCCTGATTGGTCACACGGATATTGGCACCGTTGCGGACATCAATGTTTCCGGTCGCCGCGTTCAGGTCCAAAGAGGTTTTAGCGGACAATGGCCCATTGATCAGGAAGCTCCCCGCATACATGGTCACCTGATCCAGAAACTCGGCAGTGCCAACACGGGCAAGATTCGTGGATCCGGTCTCATAGCCGAAGGTGATCGACTGCCAGCCCTCGGCAAGCGCCGCAATGTCTGTAGTCGAGAAAGTGAAATTTGTGCCGGCCCCAATCGGTGCTCCAATGTTCATGTTACCCGCGGCGGAGAAGGGCCGGAAATAGGCATTGGAAACCGGGGTCTCATTCTCCTCCAAGGCTCCAATAACAGTAAAGTCGCCTCCGCGGAAATCTATGTTGTTGGTTGTCAACCGCAGATCGCCCGCAGCCATGTCCAATTGGCCTTCAAAGCGGATCTGGTTGGTAGCAGTTAAATCCATGCTGCCGACGATGACATCCTGCTCAAACAAAGTGCTATCCAAGCCAACAACCTGAGTCATATGTCCCGAGATGCTTACGTCGTTGGACATCAGCACGCGTGCCGCCCGCTCGATTGTAAAGTCGCCATCGCTCAAACTGACTTCACCTTTGAACCAAAGCTGCCGGCCGCCAGTGCTGCCCGTTATATTGAAAATGGCATCCCCGCCAATCACCTCAAGATCGCCTTCAACAGTGATGTTGTTGGCCGCAGTGATTTCAATATTGCCGGGCTCCTCTGAATCCTTCTCGGCGTCG
Organism: Opitutales bacterium; assembly: GCA_020831485.1. Taxonomy (GTDB): domain Bacteria; phylum Verrucomicrobiota; class Verrucomicrobiia; order Opitutales; family Oceanipulchritudinaceae; genus JAFIGG01. Next base: position 79,103 of record JAFIGG010000003.1, on the reverse strand, counting down.
ATGCGCAGGAAGTTTGATGAGCCGCTACCGATGGTGACGTTGGTCTGGACTGCACGGATGAGCAAGGCGTCCACCTGGACGTTGCCGGAAATAATCACTTCCCGCGCATTGATGATCTCAAGTGTCTCGAGCGCAGCGGAAGTTCCAATACTGCCGCCAATGAAAATGGTGCCCTGATTGCCCGCATCCAGAATCAGGTGACCGCCCCGTCCTTCATCACTGCCAAGAATATCTCCGGTAATAGTAATGTCTGCGCCATTCGGATGACCATTATGGGTCGTGACCATGCGAATAGTGTTTTGATTGTCCTCCGTATACACCAGCTGAACGCTGTCGTTGATGAGGATTGCTTCGCCTTCGTTCTCCGTGTCTGCACTCGTGTTCTGTGTGGCACCAGGTCCAATAAAGGTTAACTGACCACCGCTGTGCGAAATCTTGCTGAGAACGTCGAAACCACCACCATCAACCGGGGCCTGCAGGCTCAGGTTGCCCTGGTAGCTCAGACCATCAATCGTGAAGCGGTGGCTACCCTGCTGACTGCCAATGACCAACTCAGCAAACCCTGCTGCCGCAAGGCGTTGAAGCTCGTCACTGCCAAGGGCAAAACCCTCCACATACTTGCCCAAGGTAATGCCCGCATCCAGCGAGCTGGGAATCAGGGTTAATGTAGCGCCGGCTTTGGCAGTCAGCTCGCCGACAATCTCAATGGAGTCGGCAAAAATCACATTGTCACCGGACCACACCGAATCGCCTATAATCACTGAAGGCGCGGAAACTTCAAGACCGGCAAATGGATCCGTCGAACCGCTTTCCAAAATCAATTGATCTTCGCCAGCAAAGGCCGCGGCTTCATTGTCGCCAGCCCCATCCCAGAGGCCATCGTCGCCAGCTGGGCCCGAATGCGCCTGCTGGAGCAATGCGTCATCGACCTCTACCCGCTCAAACACATCCGGTTCATCGAAAGCATCAATTCCACCATCCACCGGCGCAGCCGAAAGCAGGATCCGGGCTTCCAGACCTTCAACCCTGAAGCAGGGCTTGGATGATGAGGCAGACAAAGACATCTATTTAGTTGAGACAGCCGACGGTGTAGTTAACGATTGAAGACGGAGTTCAGTCAATTCAAAACTAGGGGATAATTGGCTATGGAAATCAGTTTTCATCGCCAGCCAAGGAATGTGAGTGAAGGGGACTGCCCATCGACTTGCGAGGCCGTGAGCGAGATGGTGCCGAGAATATCGAAACGGCCCGGCGGTTGAGGTGCACGGAAGGTGACGGATTCCGAGTAAGTATAGGCGCCCAAGGCAATCACGTGGCGGCCATCCGCACGTCCGATGTTGATTCCGGAGACCGCTTGCGAGGTTACCAGGCGACCGTTGGCGTAGAAGGTTGCGGGTTCGGATGAGTCGAAACCTTGCATGAAGTGTTCAATTTCTTCACCGCTGAGGTGCAAGGTCTGACCGGCTTGTGCGTCTTCGGTGGCCATGCCTATGGAGCTGCGGGCGGACAGCGGTTGCAGGACGAGGGTCCCACGGAAACTCTGCAAGCCAATGGTGCGGATGCTGGAAATCTCGGCTCCGATATCAATGCGCTCAGTAGTCAGCACAATGTTCCCGCCAGTGGCCTTAATTGCCTCTTCGACGATGATCCCGCCGCCGAGGTTGACAATGTGGATATTGCCGCCAGCTCCAGTGGTCAATCCGGCGCTACCGGCACCGATCGTGTCGAATTCGACATTGCCAATGGTCGTTTCGCCCAAGGTTACAATATAGATTCCGGCGGCTCCCAGCGTGTGAGCTTCGAGGGTATTGGCACGGATATACAGCGGCATGTTGACATCCCCTATTCCATTGTTGGCAGAGATCCGCACGCGGTCGGCTTCCAGGACGATCAATTTGCCGAGACCAGTCTCCACATTGAAGTTCTGGCTGATGCCAATGATGTTGGTTGCCTGCAGAGAAATGCCGTCGGCCTTGATGGAGGCGCGGATGTCGATGCCCCGGGCTTCGATGCGCAGGTCACTGCCAGTATAGTCTTGATCCGCAAGAACGCGAACCGCACCAGTGCGCACGCCATCTTTGTCGACGAAGCGAATATCAATCCGGTCGATATCCTTGTGCGTAATCGAAGTGCCATCCCAACGGAGGAACCCGTCACCGAGTTCGAGTATGCCACCCTGTTCACGGTGCAGATTCATGAGGTCATCGCCCTTACCCCCTATAAAGCGCTCGATCGTGTTGGCGAAGTGCTCGACTGTATTGGCGCCGCCAACGGTCTTCGACTTGCCCCGGACGTTGATTTCCAGGTCGGTGGTTACATTCGAGAAGTCCAGAGTATCCATGCCATTGCCTGGGCTTTCGTTGACGATCGCTGTGCCCCAACCCTGCATGAATACGTAGGTGTCATCACCCCTGCCGCCACTCATCGTGGTGTGGCCACCGCGGGCAACGAGGGTGTCATTGCCGGCGCCGCCGAAGAGGAAGTTGGTTGCATGACCGCCCTCGAGGTGGTCATCGCCGGCACCGCCGCTGGCGTAGATATCGATTGGGAAGTCGCCTTCAATGATCAGGGAGTCGTTGCCATGGCCACCGTCAAAGACGACCTGAATTGCATAAGTCTCGGCATCCTCATCGTAGAAGTCGGTGATGTTGAAAGAGTCCGTGCGGCCAAAGGCGGTGACGTCGATCCAATGCTCACCCTCTTCAATCCGCAGGCTCAGCGTGAAGTGTTCGTCGCCGTCAACTCCACCGCCGAGGGTCAGGCGACGCCATGCCCAGGTGCCGGCACTGAGAACCAGGGTATCATTGTGAGTGACCGCAAATTTGGTGCCGTCCTTGGTAGTGAACAGGCGAGTCTGCGGCTGTTCGCTGTCGGTGTGGTCGATCAAGAGTCCAAGGGTCGACTCCTGGCTGTTGATCACACCATGCAGGTTCAAGTAGTTGAGTTCGACCAGATTGCTCAGAGGATCGAGCACGTCGATACGGTTGTAGGCGAGGCTGACCTTTTCCAGGCGGCCCGGCTGGTTCAGCCGGCCGAGGTCGCGGATAACGGTCGGGAAGAGCGTGCGCTCGGGTCCAACATCGCTGAATTCCTCATGTAGCGGGCTCGGACGCAGGCTGACATCGGGTTGCATGAAGGCGAAGGCCGGTGCGCGGTCAATATTGCCACCGCCAAGCACGCCGTTGCGGCCGAACAGGCTGTGATCGATTGCAAAACCGCTGGCGGCCTGATCGAAGCTCCAGTAACCGACGAGGAAGACGCGCTCAGCAGCATAGGAACTGATCATATCGGCGTTCACCAGCACATCTTCGAAAGCGGTATCCCAGATGCGCAATTCATCCATATCGCCCTTGAAGTAGGCGCGGAAGCCAGGGGTATTCGGAATGCCACCGGCAATCGAGGTGATTCCCGGATTCAGATCGTTGATGGCGTGGCCGTAACCCAGGTTGAAGCCGGTCTGGATCGAAAGGCTTGAAGATGTCACTGTGCCAACGGCCACTTCTTCACCGTTAACGTAAAGGCGCTGAGACACATCCGTATTGGCGCTGAAGACGTAGGCTACGTGGTGCCAGTTGCCATCCGCGTAGTTCTTGCCTCCGCTGAGAATGACTTCATAGCCGTTGTCGGCACCGTCATAAATGAATGCACCTATATTGCCGTCTTTATCGATAAAGATCGAGCGGTCGAGACCGTTGCTGCCGCGGGTGCCACTGTCCATGGAGAACAAGCCCATGGCCTCGCCGAGATTATCGGTGCGGAACCAGAAGGTAACGGTCATCTGGATCTCACTGATCAAGCCTTCGAAATCAATGTATTCGCCGACGCCGGTTCCGACGCCGTTTTCATCTTTATCCTCACCGGCGAAGGTCACGATACCCATGCCATTGTAGTCCATGCTGAACTCGCGCAGGTTGGAAAGGCCGGTAATCGCCCCGGAGACCGGGTCGGTTGCAGGGACGAGAATCGACAGGTCTTCAATCCGGTTTCCATTGAGGTTCAGGACCTGCAAATTCCGTGCGAACTGGAGACCGACCACACTCTGGATGCCACGGTTGGCGGCTTGAAGCTCCGTCAGGGTTGCCATCTGGCTGGCCATGATCTTGCCGTGGATGACAGGGTTGCCGTCGAAGCCTTCGGTAACCGGAATACCCAGAGCCTTAGCGATCGCGGCCCGCAGGTTCACATCCGGGATCCAAACTTCAAAGTCCGTTCCACGTGGCTGCTGGAAGCTGAATTCTTCAATCGGTGGCAGGGTAAAGTTTTCGAAAGGCTGGAGGTCGCGGATTTCCTTGCTCTCGGCGATGAAGAAGTTGATGCCGCCGCCACCGAAGATGATGTCGTGGTCGGCATTGCCGATGAGAATGTCATTGCCCTCGCCACCGATCAGGGTGTCGCGATCGCCAACCGGATGGCTGCGGCCCTGGACCGGAGCTTTGACCTCGATGCGGAACGGTAGACCGACAAGGTTTCCGTCGCTCATCCAGATACGATTGTTCGAGTCGAGAATTACCAGGCGGCCATCACTTTCGATGGTTTCGACAGGTGTGATCGGCGTAGCCGGGTTGAGGATCCGTGAGCCGGCAGCGGTCCCATCGGTTGAAATGATGCGACCGTCGAAGTGATAGAAAGCAACCGACCCCACAACGCCCAACAACTCCGGACGAATCGGGTCGACCCCGGAGGAGCCAAAGGTGCCAAATGGTAGAGTTCCACCATTGGAGCTCAGCAGCGGATAGGTGCCGTTGCGGAAGCCGTTGGAGATCCACAGGCTGTAATCCACAAAACCGTCAAGGATAGCCGAATCGTTTGCGACCATGAAGACGATGCCATTCGAGGTGTAGGTCAGCCCGGAGATTTGGCCAGGGTTGATTGGCGAGAATTCAATCACCATGCGCACACCGTCGCGACTGCCATCGGTCACCCAGAGAGCATCGCCACTGGTTTCGTCCGTTGCAAACACGGCGGTGAAGGCCAACCGGGTGCCGGCAGCAATCAGGTTGCCTGCATCAGACGGCAGGAAGGACACAAACTGCACACCCTCGCTGGTGAGTTTCCACAGCAACGGTGTCATATTTGGCCCTGCGATAAAGTAGGTTTCACCATTCCATGTGACCTGGTCGCGGACGTTGCCCGGCATGTCAGCATCCTCAACCTCAACGCTTATGATATTACCGTCCCGGACGGTGGACCACAGGACCTGCTTGTTGCCCTCATTGACGACGAAGAACATGCGTCCATCCGCCACACCAATATAGGAAGCGGTTCCGCCCAGATCTTCCTCGAGAAGGATGGTGCCCGGCAGCTGACCGCCGAGCACGGGGTCGCCGACACCGGTGCTCATCCAGAGTTGGACGGCGCCTTCAGCTGTGGTAATCGTGAAGAAGACATTGAAGTCGGACACGGCGAGTATGGCCCAGCTGACGGCATTCTGGGCGACAAGATTTGCAACCGTCAAAGGCTCGCCACCGTAATTCTGACCTTCACCAGGGGTGACCCGCCAGAGGCGCAGATTACCATTGTCCTCGCTCAGGTAGTAAAGGAATCCGCCTGCGGCAATGATCTCACCAGCAGCCTGACCCTGGGCATCGACAACATCCAGAGCAACGGTTCCGGCAAGCGTTCCATCGGTCGCGTTCCAACGTTTGATATCGTCTGGTTTCTCAACGAGGAAGACCACCCTACCAGCCTCAACCTGGAGGTCGCTGACGAGACTGTCCTCAAAATCCTTCAATTGAATCAGTTCGATACCCGAAACTGCGAACAGCTTGTTGCCGACGGTAAAGACCAGTTTGTCACCCAAGGCGATGGCTTCGCTGATGTCAGCCGGGATCTCCCCAACTTCACGGGCAAATGCACCGGAAATCTCCCAGAGGATTGTAGCGCCGTCGTCTTCTCGGGTAAAGTAGAAGCTGTCTCCGGCTCCGCCCACCAGGACGATGTCTTCGCCCTGGACAACTTCACCTTCACCCGAGCCAAAACGAACGGCGCCAGTGAAGAAGTCGTTGTCGCCGAAGAATCCATTGGTGCGCCGCAGGATGTCCTGACTATCGAGGTAATAGGTGTAATCCTTACCTGTGCCCAAAGATCGGCCATTATCGCGGATGGATGCGGTGCCACGTTGCACCAGTTCGATTCCATCGGTAGTTCCGTTGACGCGGAGGAAATAGGTTCCGGCAGGAAGTTGGCTGAGGTCGATGACTTCCTGATTGGACTGCAGCACACGCCCGTCTGCCGAATACAGAGTTCCAGTGACCACATCGGCCTCGCCGGTAACCACATTCAGACGGGTTCCGTCTTCACGGGCATGCGCCAGCGTATAGCCATCTTCGTTGTGGTCCGACACGTTCGGGTCGAGGCCCATAACAAAAGTAATACGGGTATAGCCCTTGGCGAGCCATGCACGGACGATTTCAGTGACATCGACGTCGATGAAATTGGAATCTCTGCTGGTGTAGAGGATCTCGATGTATTCGGCAGTGGCATCGCCGGTAGTGACAACTCCATCACCCTGCTCCTTGAGAACGCCAATCCACAGTGCAGGCACCACCGATTCAACGAGGTCGACCATTGGCGCGGTTTCGATCTGATTGGAGCTCCCGCCTGGCTGCGATACCCAGAGCACACCGTTGTCGCCACCTGCGGTTGCAACGAAGTAGAGGCGTCCATCGAAGTAAACCAATTGGGTCGGCGATTCCGCCTGAGCGATGTCCGTATTCTCCGGATCTGTTGCACGTTTCGTTCCATCGGGAGTCAGATTGCTGGTCCACAAAACTGAACCGCGGGCATTGCCAAGGCCGAAGTAGATCCGGTCGCCGACGGAGGTCAAATCTGTCACGCTGCCGCCTCCCAGATTGCGAACCTGTGTGGCCTGAGCCCATTCACCCTGGCTGATAACCGCAAGGCGATTGGCACCGCCGCCGAGGAAGACAAAGGCTATATTGTCGCCTACCTCAACAAATGAGTGGAAGCGGCCGTTGGCGATGGATCCGGTAGTGATTTCGGCCGTTCCAGCAGAGAGCTGAACCGATTCAACCGTGTCGCCCAGGTGATACAAGCGGGCGTTGTTGCCACTATCAACCGTGACAAAGTAGAATTCTCCAGCCACCGAAATCAACTGGGTGATCTCACGGTTGCCCGGCGCGGTTGCGATGACGTCGGCAACCAGTCCGTTGATCTCGTATATACGATAAACCCCGTTGTCGTTTTCAACGACGCGCACCTTACCCTCGCGGGTAGTAGCAACTCCAAGCGACGCCCAGGGCTGGATCCGACCGATGTTGGTGCTTTCGCTGAGATCGATAGTCTCACGGGTCAAAGCACCGGTGCCATCCTGGGTAACAATAGTTTCAGCATTCAGGATGCGGTAAGCCTGAAGGTCACCAGCTGCATGCATTTCAACGAGGTCATCATCATCGAAATCTGCCAGATGCTCATTATCGGTGTTCAGGAAGCGAAGACCGTTCACAGCATCAAAGATCAACAGGCCTCCGTCGACGCGGTCGACACGGAAGTCTCCGCCCAGAGTCAATACGTCTGGCAGCACCGGATCGACGGTCAGGGCTCCTGCAGAGCTTTGCCGCCAGAGATAAACGGTATTGGCTGTAAGGGCGTCACCACCCACATTGCCAGCCCAGGTTGCTGTGAAATTAGGCAGTGCATCGATTGCATTAGCCAGCTGAGTGAAGGTTGTTTCACCGGCAACATAGGAAACAATCAGCTCCTGGTCCGAGAGGCTGAAGCTGGTCCGCACACCTGAAACCGAATCACTGCTAATCCGGACAAACAGACCATTGAAGGTGGCTCCAGTGGCAGCACTGGCAACCGTCAATTCGAAACCATCCAGCTCAATTGTTACCTTAGCCTCATCGGTGTCATCGCCACCAGCCATCGTTCCCCCGACCGTCCGGGACTGCTCACCGACCAGATATAGAATGTCATCGACTACAACCGGCGAGCTCGGGTTGAAGAGTTCCGGACCGGAAAGGCTGAGAAGGTCTCCGGCACTGCGGGAGGCAGGGTTGATGACACCGGTGCCGTTGTTCAGCGCTCCATTCTCTTCTATTAGACCACCATCAAGACTCAGGAAGACATCCGCGCGGTCGCCGGAGACCAATTCCGCCTCCAGGCTTACGGCAGTTGACTCGCCCAGAACCACGCCATCGTATTCATTGATGAAGGTGATGATCTGGCCAATGGTGGTCACATCCGGAATGTAGGTAATAGTAAGTGTCCGGGCGATGGCGTCGGCCGAAACACCCGCCGGAGGTTCGGCTGGATTAAAGTCTCCCAGCCAGTCTGCGGTTATTTCAGTGGCATCCGGATCAGTTGAGCCAACCAACAGGATGCGGATTCCGTTCGCCGTGCTTCCATCTACGTCAGCTGCGATTGAAATCAGATTCCCTTGTACAGAGAACTCGCTTGCGGCAGGGCTATCGGATGCACCACCCGTCAATTCCGTTTCGTAAGTGAAGGGATTCCCCAGGGCATCAATGACATCATTAGCCGTAGTGGTTCCAAAATCGATCAGGATCGCAATGACCTGAGCAACAGTGTCGATCACAATGGAAACGCCGCTGCCGGGGCCCCCATCTTCAAAACGAACTTCAAAGCCATCAATGCGCGGGGTAGTGAAAATTTCAAAGTCGTTGTTCGGACCAGGGATGACGATCTCGGCGGAAGAAGGCTCTGCAGCCTCGCCTTCATTGACCTCGCCCAGGAGTGCGACCAGCGGATCGCTTACACCCTCGTCGATCGTGGCGGTAAGGTCGATGCCGGCCTCAGCCAACTCAGAATTCAAATCCCCAACGGTTGTCACACCGTTCACAATTGTGATTACCAATCGATTGTTGACCGCATCCAGTTCCACTTTGAGAGAGCTGCCGATGGCAACTTCGATGGTATAGTTATTCAAGTCGGCGTGTGCGGCATCATTTGTGGTGCTGAATTCCAGGGTTTCACCACTCGGCAAATCAACGCTGGCCTCGGCCGGTTCAGGGTCTTCGCCACCGTCTGAGGTATCAGCCGCAGCAGAGGCGATAGTAGCGTTCCCGGCGGTCGTCTCTGTATTGAAAGCGGTCGCTCCCTCGATGGCTGTTCTGATTTGATTCAGCGTTGAGACACCAGGGGTGTAGATCACATCGAGAATGTCATCTGTCAGAGTTGCGGATGTGGTGCCGGAGCCACTTCCACTGAAGCGAATGATGGTGCCCTCGACCGACTCGGCGCCGGTAACGGTAACATTTCCACCATTCGTAGCAACCACAGCCTCCGCGGTATCAAATTCAAAGTCTGGATCAAAGCTTCCGGATGCATCAGAAACTTCCGTCGTATCGGCAACTGGCAGCCAGTAAGCCCAACCGAAGCCAGTAACTTTGCCCGTTCCGGTGATGGTCACAGTTGTCCCGTCACTGGTGGCGGAGAAATCGTCGTCGCCATTGATTACAGCGGCAATTCCAGCGGCGATATCTTCGAGCGCGTCACCTTGAACCAGGGTGTAATCGAAATGATGTTCATCACCAGCAATGGTCATCGTGATCCGGTAGACCGCATTCTTTTTCAGGTCCGTCTCCGGATCGACAATTTCCAGTTCTACACCGGCCACCACGAACTCGTCGCCGGCATCGGCATCATCCTCATCCGGATCGCTACCGTCCAGCCAGTAAGACCAGCTGAAGGCAGTGACGAGGCCCGTTCCGGTGATGGTCACGGTTGTGCCGTCATTGGTGGCGGAGAAATCATCGTCAGTGTCGATCGCTGCGGCGATTCCAGCAGCAATATCTTCGAGGTCGTCATCTTCGCCGAGGATGTAGTCAAAATGACGATCAGCACCACCGATGCTCATGGTGATCCGGTAAACCGCATCTTCCTCAAGGGCTTCACCCGGATCAATAACTTCCAGTTCAGTACCCGCTAAATCAAAGTCGTCGGATTCATCCGCAGGATCTTCCGTATCGCTGGCGGCGAGCCAGTAAGACCAACTAAAGGCAGTAACGAGACCCGTTCCGGTTATGGTGACGGTTGTGCCGTCACTGGTCGCAGCAAAATCATCGTCGGCGTTGATTACAGCAGCGATTCCTGCTGCGATGGCTTGGAGGTCGTCGTCCTCAGTGAGAGTGTAGTCAAAATCGAGATCGGTACCACCGATGCTCATGGTGATTCGGTAAACCGCATCTTGCTCAAGGGCTGCGCCCGGATCGACAATCTCCAACTCCACGCCCTCCAAAGCAAAGTCGTCAGATGCATCGGAAGTCCCTGCCGTACTGCTGACCGCCAACCAGTAAGACCAGGTAAATGCAGTGCCAAGGCCCGCTCCATCGGTGATCTTTATTTCTGCACCATCACTCTCGGCTTCGAAGTCATCGTCGGCATCGATTTTAGCGGCAATTCCGGCGGCAATCGCTGCGAGGTCATCACCCGCCTTGAGTGTGTAATCAAAAACGTAGACATCACCATCGACCGTCATGCTGAAGCGATAGACGGAATATTCCTCAAGAGCGACACCTGGATCCTCAATCTCCAGGACCACATTGGCGGAGGCGGTCAACTTGGCCTCCATCTCGGCGGTGATACCGCTGATCTCGGCATCTGCACTACCTTGAGTCAAAGTCGCACCGAAATCGCTCAGTTGGTTCAATGCGTCGACGATATCGCCGAGCGTTGCACCATCTGGCAGCGCAAGGATCGTAATCAGGTTTCCATCTTGCACGACCTGGACTGGGTCAATGTCTTCACCTGCCGCATCCACGTAAGCAGCTACCAAGCGGAAGCTGACGCCATTCCAGGTAATTCCCGGACTCTTCGCAGTGATCGTAATTTCCGCGGACCCAATCGTCAGCACGGCCTTTGCAGCAGCTTCATTGACGCCATCCTCGAGGGTGCCTGTCAGAGTTCCAACAGTGGATTCACCATCACCATTCACCTCGGCCAGGAAAGGTATCGACGGAACTTCAAAGCCCGGTTGTCCGATCGCAGCGGCCAAATCCGAAACTTTGGTTGTTCCTGCCTGATAGGTAAGCGTCAGGCGTTTTTGCCCTTGGTTGTAGTTGGCGGAGGCTGAACTACCGCTGCTGACCAGAACAATATTCAAAGACTCCAAATTGCTCTTGGACGGCAATTCACTCAAGGTAAGTGAAGCACTGGTGCCCGGGAGTGTCAGCGTGCGGGTGTTGTCAGTGGCCTCAACACCGCCAACCACAGTGGTGTTCGGAGCAAGCAGGATACCCTCGCCGCTATTTCCTTCGAGACTGTCAGCGTCTTCTTCCGCCAGAGTTACGGTCCAACCCAGGGAAGAACCTGCACCCGTAGTAAAATAAGTGACCACATCTTCGGCAGTGCTCTCACCGGCAACAACCCGCACGATCAATTCGTCTCCAATAAAGCTGTGTTGAATAGAGGTCGGAAGGTTCCCGGAGCTATCCGGGATCGGATGCGTGATGGTCACAACCGGCGTTTCGACTCCACTCGGAGCAACAAAGACGAGCGCGTTGTCCTCACCCGGAGCATCCACCGTCACACCACCAACATTCGCATCAAAAACAAAGAGCTTTGGCGCTCCCGTATCGGCAGAGATTGCAGTAAGGTAGAGGCGGTTCCCGACCACGGTCAGATCGGTCGGATTACTGCTGGCCGGCCCGGGACGGATGTCCGCGACAGTCTGGATCTTGCTGCCATCGTAGGCGAATAATTCGCGACCGATGGTCTCATTCGTAGCAACGAAGTAAATAAGGTTCCCGAAGAAAGTAAAGGATTCGGGCAATATCACCTTCGGGTCGTTACCTTCAGTCTCAAATTCGGAAATGCTCAGTGACGAGGAGCCGACCACTGCCTGCCAAGGCACAATGTCACCCTCTTCATTTTCAGCACTGAAGAAGAGAGTTGTGCCGGAAATTTCAAGCACATCGTCAAAGGCCACCATGTCGCCAAGGTTGAGGCCACTGTCCGGCAAGCTCTGAGTAATCAGCACACTGGGTGCTCCGGAGACCAAGCCTACAACGGCAATATTATTCCGCGCAAATCCGTCACCATAGTGGAAGGCCATGCGATCTCCGGAAAGTTCAACCATTTCGGCCGGATTTGCAAAACTGCCAGTGAGTTGAACGAAGGCATTCGATTCTGGAGCCAAATACCAGAATCCAGTATTACCGATCACATACAGGTAATCACCCACCATCAAGGCCTGCTGCAGACTGGACATAGTATCCCCGCTAGCGTTCTGAACCGGGAGGGCAATGCTGCCTGCTCCTGTTCCAGTGACGCGGGCATACCACAGAACTTCAACATTGTTGAACGTATCGATAAAGAAGATGAAATCGCCAACAGCCTCAAATCCGCTGACCCCAACCGCCGGGGCGATCCGGTCGACACCTACAGCATTGCTTCCATCCAACCTCCAGACCTGAGATCCGCCGATAACATAGACATCATCCGCTGAAGCAGCAAGCTGTTGGGCACCGGTAACGCTGGAAATCCGGGAAAAGCTGTTGTCCTGAACGCGGTAGACCCTTGCATCACTGACGAAATACAGGCTGTCTCCGGCAGCAACGAAGCTCTGCGGCTCACGACGGAACAGACTGTCAGCCGGTTCGACCGTATTCAGAACCTGAACAACGCTGTTGAGCGCTTCATTCACCGTCCACAGACTGTAGCGGTCCGTATTGTTGTTGTATTGCAGGATGTAAGCGCGGCCATCGAGGTCGATGATCTGTTCCGGCTTCAGCGACAGACCGCTCACAAGTTGCGTTCCGAAAGGCGTTCCGTCTGTGCGCCACAGTTCGTAGCCACCTGCTCCAGTATCAACAGTGAAGTAAAGCTCGGATCCAACTTCTCCAATCAGATCCAGACCGGTTGGAATCGGCACATCGTCTGAACTCAGGCCAGCAATACGGAGCTCCACCCGTTTCAGGGTGTTCGGGTTATCAAGCTGGCCAAGGTAGGCTGCGAGGTCGAACTCAAGAACAGCCGTGTCAGTCTTGTCACCCAGGAATAGGCCAACGCCACTCAGGTCGAGTTCGAAGGTATTCTCGGATGGATTGCGGACCACACCGGACTGACCGCCAATAGCATCTTCGTTGTAAACGCCACCTGTTGGGCTGAGACGGATGAAGTCGCCAAGGCCGCCGTCACCCAGAGTGGTGAAGCGATACCATTTGTCGCCCTGGCCAGGCATCAGGGTGTAACGGGTGCTGTCCAGATTACCATCACCCGTAAGGTCTGCATCAAAGAATACGGATGGACGTCCTGTGCCCACGTCTACGAGGAAACTGCCAGCGCCGGCAAAGCTGCGATTGGTGAGGATATCGAAGCCACGGTCCGGCATGCGCTCTATGGTGCGGGCTCCGTAGATCAGGTAGAGACGGCCGGCTTCCACACGCAGCCCGCCAATACTGCTATTGGCCGTCGGCGCACCGATAAAGAGGTCATCTATGCCATCGTTGTTGACATCCATTTGCGGCGTGTTCGGCAGGACGCCGAAGCGATCGGTTTCGCCCTGACCTTCGATGACAATGTGCGCATCACTCAGGCGCAGGAAGGAGCCGCCGTGCTGGGCAATGGAGAAGAAGATATAGACCTCGCCACGGGTGGAGTTGGCTAGAATCTGCTCGGGGCTGAAGGTGTCCAGCTGACCGGTTATCCGCTGATAGGAGGGACGCCCGACGACCAAATCAACAAAGCCATCACCATTGAAATCACCAGCAGTTACATGCAGTTCACTGAGAATAGACGTCGAACCAAACTGACCGATGCTCGCCTGATTAATCCGCAGGAATGTATTTACGGTAGCGTTGGTCGATCCTTCCACAGGTTGACGCCAGTTTTCATTGCCGAGGTAAACCAGAACGGCGCCATTGGAATTTGCAGCGTCTTCCCGATTGCGAATCAGGGCAAAGTCATCGGCCCCGTCCTTGTTGATATCACCCAGTGCCTGGAAGGATCCGGCAATATTGTTGCCATGCACCTGCCAAATGGAATCGGTGAACAACCGAGCCTGGGTTTCCGCATACGGAACCACATCAAACAGCGCTACAAAAGCCTGCGACTGAGTGCTGGTAAGGATTCGATTGATGACATCACCAGCGGTGACCCCAAGACCACGGATTTTCACTTCGAGCAGTTTACTGCCTGAGTTGTACTCGACCTCAACGCCTTCGGTCTGGCTTGGGTTGTAGATAAAGCGGATACGGGTGTCATTGGCAGAGCTACCTGTGCTCTTGGCACGGAACAACAGATTGTTGTTCGGTCCATCAATGTCGAAAATCCCAGATGCACGGCTGTTGCTGCCGCCGCCGGACAGGATGATTTCACCAATTATTTCGCCGTCAGCCAGACCGGAAATTGAATCGAGGATCGTGCCATTGGCGCTGTTGTTCGGCAAATCGCGTCCTCCGAGGATAAAGGCACGGCCCACAGCCGGATCAAGGCCTTCTTCGCCGCGGAAGCCGCTGACGACAAATCCGAGGTCTTCAAGGCCATTGCCATTGACGTCGCCCACAACCGAAGCGCGCAGCGCATGCCGATCAATGGGTTCAAACGAGAAGTTCAGGCTCCAGGATTCAACCAGGCCGGATATGTCGCCTTTGGTATCCGTGATGACCAGTTCCCAGACTCCATTTGGATCAAAGGGTGCAAAGGTGCCATCGTCCATGCCAAAGGTGCTCAAGCTATTGACTGGGCGGAACAAGCCCGCATAGGGGGCCAGGCCATCTGTGATCGATACCAGTGCACCATCGGCGAATGTGATGCTCCGGAGATTTCCGCCAAGTGCGGACCCATTCAGGTCTCCCGGGCTGAAAAGGACAACCTTTTCCCCTGCTTCGTTGCGCAGTGCCAGCCCCACACCAGACAGGTCGAGCGAGCGCTCATCGTCAGGGTTGGCGACGAAACGCACATCCACACTCATGTCTGTCGCGCCTTGCGGCAGATCCTCGACCTCCAGTTCGACCTCAGTTTCCATCTTCGCCAGATCGAGCGACCAGCTGCGGAGTGTCCCGTTACGGTTACCCGCAATATCTTTGACCCTCAGAGTCCAGATACCGTCTGCATCGATATTGCGCAGATCATCCAGGTCTGCGAGGCGGATAGTGCCCGAAATACCTTCTTCGTCATCAAAGGTCACATTGCTCCAGGAGGAACGGTTCGGAAGCTCAATGACATCGTTATTGGCCGGATTGAGCAGCTCAAAGCGCAGATCGTTGCCATTCGAATGCGAGAACTGGATATTGAGAACGGCGTCGCTGATCTTGCCGACTCCATCCACCTCAATGGAGGAACTCACCCACTCATCGGTTCGAATAGTAAGGGACCAATCGACATTGGTTTGAATACCGTTGTTGTGAGAAGAATCGGTAATGCGCAGATTCCAGATGCCGTTCGGGTCCAGAGTCTGACTACCCTTCAGAGCCAGACTACTCAGGTTGCCCTCGGGCCGGAAGACATCGCTGAATGTTCCACCGCCATTGAGGATGGAGCGAATCGCCTCCTGGCTGAAGACTGTATTCGACATGCGTGTGCCTGAACCGCCAATTCCGTCAAAAAGCAGTACCGTGCCGCCACTGTTCGGCGCCACCAATTCGAGACGCAATCCAGAGAGGTTGCCGGTTGTCAGACTGTGGATATTGACGTCCACATCCGTGATATTGCCCTTAAGTCCGGAAACTGTGAGCGGTATATCTGTCACCGTCGAAAGGATCTCCTGGCTGGCAACTTCCACAGCAAGGCTCCATTTGTTGAGATGACCTTGATCACGGGTTGCACGGTCTTCGATGACGAGGGTCCAATCACCGCCAGCATTGCTGCCAATGATGCTACCGCTATCGATCGTGAAGGTCTGATTGAAGATATTCTGGCTGGAGCCACCCTCGCGGTTGCGCAGGATCTGACTGAATCCGTCCGGAGAACGGATTGAAATTACCAGATCGCCAACCCAAGTATGGCGGAGGTCGTCAATGGTCACAACCAGAGAGGACACTGGACCACTGCCACCGATGTTGATCTCCGACTCTGACACCTGGTGATCCAGAATAGGCAAGGAACCAGGGGCATAGACCTTCTCTCCGGTCTGCGCGGAGCCCGATGGCATCGGGGTATCGACGTTGTCGAAATGGCTGCCATTGGCACTTGTTGCGAAAAAGCCGGATATCTTATCGGTAGAGTTGGCTTTATCCTGAATCGATACGCGGACAAAATCGCCCAGGTTTCGTTGTACTTCGGTCAGATCGAAATCCAGAGTGTGGAACTGATCCAGTGCCTTTTGATCGGAAGTATAGGAAACGTCCTTGATCTGAACCCAGCCGTTGATGCCTCCTACAAATACCTTCATGTTCACCCCGAAGGCAGAACTGTAGAAGCCACTGGAACTAAAGTACCAGACAGCAGCTCCACTCACCGTTCCATCCGCGTTCCCGGTCAATGTGACAGATTCGATGTAGTCGTCACGGTTTTGCTCTTGGGCACCATCATTGATGATAACTCCTGTGCCAAATGTTTCCGACTCTTCTGGATCACCGGGGACGAGTTCAGCATCGTCTGCAGAGCCGAGCACACGGTCTGTAGTGTGCCTTGGCATCTGTAATGCGCCATCCTCGCGGATTAGAATTCGCTCGGGGAACGGCACTTCAATGACACCACTGTCGACGGAAACGGTAAACAAGTTCAGGTTGACCAGCGCGTCGGCACTGGACATCGGCACTCCGATTGCCTGACTGCGAATCACGTCGCCAGCGAAAATGTAACCGTAGTCGTTGACCGAATTCGGCAGCGGACTCACCACAACGAGGTCATCGTAGTAGTTTCCGGCCTGGGCGTTGTAGTGGCCACTCCAACGGGCAACCATCACTTGAATGTCCAGTGCGCCGGTCTTGGGGTTGGAATTTTCATTTTCGAAAGCACGCAACTCGTCGTCGGTCAGAATTATCTGACGGGAATAAACCGGATCCAGATTGTCTGCGGTGATCAGCCGCGGCAGCACTTCACCGCCAAAAATAATGGTTATGACAGTCGCGCCGAGGCTTTCGTCGTAACGGTAGAAGACAAGATCAGTCAGGCCGCTGGCGTTGATATCGCCCATGCGATCCGCCGGGCGGCCCAGGCTGGCAAGGTCAAAGAGGTGGTCGGCAACAATTGTCGCCTGCTGCAGGCCGATGGTGTTGAATGGCCCGTTGATGAAGAAGGCATGGTTGGCTCCCAACAAGAGGAGATCCGCATTTCCGTCTCCGTCAAAGTCGCCCAGCTGCATCGCGCCGGAGAGCTGCATATCCGTGCGGTCACCTTCAAAAGCAATGGCATCGCTCAACTCAAGACCGGTCACGGTGTCGCCAATGTCGATTCCGGAATAAGCCGTTGATTCATCACCGCCAAAATAAGGGAAAGCCAGCGGATAGCGGAAGGGCCGCGGTGTTTCTTCCTGGAAGGACAGATCCACTGGTTCAGGAGCAGCACGGTAAGTTCCCGCATCAAAGAAATGCAGTCGATTTCCGAGTAATTCAGCCATTACCAGGGCAGCACCCTTTGCATAGTCTTCTTCTCCCTTAGTTCCAACTTCATAACGATAGGAACCGAACATAAAGGAGGTGGCAGAGACGCTGGCAGAGGAGCGGTAACCAGGGTTGTTGGTTTCAAAGACAGCCGAAGGCGAGTTCAGGCTTGCACCCTCACTGCTGAACAGGTGTGCGAGTCCATCGCCCTCGCCGTTAGTCAGGAACAACTGAATCACGTCGTGGTAAAGCGCTGCAGCTTCCAGTCCCAGCTCCAGCTGAGTATCCTCGCCCACAGTCCAACCCAGAAGGCCTGCGTAGACTCCAAGCTCATCATAAGTCCAGACAGAGGCGTTGTTTAATTTTTGACCGGGCTTGGCCACGATACGGGCGATGTCGGCCAAACCGTCTCCATCGACGTCTCCGAGAGCGATGTAACGTGCCCCACGGTCTTCACTGACGACCTCCCAGCTTGAGCCGTTGTTGCGCACGAGGTGATTGCTCGTCGCACCGTCCAAGGCGAAAGCCACGTAGTCGTCCTTGGTGATGATGTGCCCGAGGGCAACCAGGCGACGACCGCTGAAGTCACCTATCTTGGTTCCAGACAGAGGCCCAGTACCGCTGAGGTTGGCAATGTAAGTGGATCCGGCGGTGCTGTAGATCAAACTTCCGTTATCGTGTCCACTTGCTGCCTTGCCGACGCCCGCAGCTGTAATCACTTTGGATCCGGCGTTAACGTGTGCGCTCCGATCCACTGCGGCGGTCAGGAACTTGTCCACTTCGAGATTCGAAATGAACCAACCTGCATGGGCATTTTCGTCGCCGTCCACACTGTCGAAGACAAAGCGGATGTCGATGTCACCGGCATATTCTGAACCCAGTTCAATGGCGACCCGCTGGGCTGCAGTGGTCGGATCTGGAATGCGAACAAGGTCAGCAAGGTTCACGCTTTCGAGCTGATCGGTATTCGGATTGAGAATCTCAATGGTCCCGCTGCCAGGAGCATTGGTAGCGAACAGCACCCACTCACCATCATTTACGTTCGCATGGCTAATCCAGACACCTACCTGGTCAAACTCGCGTGCCAATTGCTCGGTTTCGAGGAATGAAGAGAAACTCACAACAGCACCATTGCCGCTGACGCTCAATCCAGAAACAGTCGCATAGCCGGCAACCCGTCCGTTGCTGGGGCCACGGTAGCTTGGTATTGGATTCGAGCTGGAATCCACATCGCCGAAGTAAAGTGTGTTACCGTCGCCCGTGCCCAAGACTCTCCAAAGGTTGTCTGCGTCTGTAACCGTCTTGAAGTTGACCGTCGAACCGACCTCAAAGGTAACCGACTGTGAATCCGCATCAAAACCTTCGGACTGAAGTGTCGAACCGGAAATGTAAGAAACCGTGCTGCCTTCCCAGACGATCAGGCCATCGGAACCGGAAGGATTGTACGATGGCGCCGCACCCATCTGGCTGCCGCGAATGATTACATCAGCAGCTGCGGCGAGATCGATAGGCTCGGAGCTTGGTTCAGCATCTTCGTCATCTGGGTCAAGTGGCTGGCCGGCAATAATGTATACGGCCGACTCTTCTCCAGTAATCAGAATCGCGATATCCATGATGCCATCGCCGTTGTAATCCGCCGGATCAAGTACGATTGCCTGGCGACCATTGGCAGTGGCCGTCATCAACGGAGCCGGCAGGCTGATAAAGCGGCGTTCGCTGTTGGCACCGATACCGAGATCAGAGAAGTCCGGCTCACCCGGTAGAATCATTATGATCGATGTGCCGTTGGCGAGGTTGTCGTTAACCCCTGCAATGTAGGAATCCACACCTCTGCCATCAATGTCACCCAGATTGATTGCGATAGGACGGTAGGATGCCAATTCCGGATCCTGATCATCTCCAACCAGCAAAAGGGCTGCAGCCGCATTGGCCCCGCCTACCATTACCGTGGATCCAACTGCATTGGAGAACCGAAGCTGGTACTGACCCATTTCCGAGGCGCGGATCTGATTGTTCTGGCCATCACGGAAGCCAAGCTCTTCGGCTGGGTTTCCTTCAGCGATGGAGATCGAGTAGGTAAAGTCGTAGGCAGCGGTAAGCGCCAGGCGTTGGCCGAGGGCTGTATTGACGATCTCAACAATGAAACGATCGGCCAGGCCTGCGGCATTCAGGGCATCGGCTACATCCTGAGCGAGGTTATGTATGCCTGTGCTGTTTGAATTCGGAGCCACCGAAACGGCAACCGGATTGGCGCCCTCAATGGAAATGCCAAAGGCCGCATTGCCGCTGAGGATTCCCGATGCCGGAGGGTTGGCCTCGGAAACCACGGTGTAGGCGGCAACATTGGATATCTTGAGGATGTAGTATTTCGGAACACCGGCAAACTGTTCGGCAGGAACCGCATCCACAACACTGCTCGGATCGATGTCACGGGCGGCGTAAAGAGCCATGTTGCTGCCAAAGCCGTTGGCATTGTTAAACATGTCGAAGCGCTGCTGGCTGATATCCAGATCGAATACGACCTGAATCATATCGAGCATGAGCTCGGAGGCCACCGAGCCAGAGAACTGTTTCAGAGCCTGCGGGGCGCGGATCAGGTAGTAGTCCGCACGATCGCCTTCGTGGAAGCTCAGATTGTCGATCACCTTGCCCGGTGTGATGTCCGGCAGAAGCGCCGCGAATTCAGCTGTGTCGTTGCGGCCAGTCTGGCCCCGTTTTTCAACGAAGGTAAAGCGGTCGAAAGGCGTTGTGGTATTGCCGGCGATCAAGTCATTACCGGAGCCACCGTCGAGGTGGTCACTGCCAGGACCACCGGCAAGGAAGTCATCGCCAGCACCACCGTAGATGTAGTCATCGTATGCGCCACCGAACAGCAGGTCATTGCCATCGCCACCGTAAATATAGAGGCTGGTCAGCGATCCGCCACCCTGCTGGCGAGCACCCGGCTTAATGCCCCACTCGTCCGTCTGGTTGAGGAAGGTAAAGCCCGGATCGCCACGGAAGGTGTCATCGCCACCCTGCAGGTCGATGACCATCTTTTGGACGTTGAAGGCCTGGAAGAAATAGTAGTGCTGAACATAGATCGGGCGTCCGGGGTCATTGCCCTGCCCGTCTCCAAATCCGAGGTCCTCAGCATCGATAATGCGCATTTCGGTGAGGCCCTGCTGAACAGCAGCACCGGTCGTCAGCATCACGAAGCGGCCATCGCGAACGCCAAACGAGATGAGGTCAGTGAGGTCCGTCTGTTGATCATCGGAGACCCGGACAGCTTCACGCAGAGCGGCGTTGATGTCGGCAGCCAGGTCGCGCAGGCCATTGTTGACCGTGGCGCTGAATTCAGTGTCGGCGGAACCGCCAAATCCGAGCAGACGCAGGGCCCCTGCCTGGAGCGCTTCAAGCGTAATGGTGTTGTTGCTCAGAATGTTGTTCGGAGCGAGAACGATTCGGCCATTGTCGTCGATGAACTGAACACGATTGCTAATTCCGCTCTGGCGCAGTCCCTCATTCAAAAGGTCAATCAGGAACGGCGTAACCTCAGCTGCAGTCACCTGCGGGCCAACCTTGAAAACGATATCATTGAAAACGTCGCCAGTGCTGTCGGCTACGATTTCGATGTCCACTCCATCGATCGTAAGCGTTGCCTTCGCGCGCTTGGAATTGCTTCCGTCCGAAAGGCTCACCTGAGTTCCGGCGGCACCCGCTGTGAGTATTGCAGACGTGCCCTTAACGGTCGCCTTGTAGCCGTCGATCAAGCTGATGGCTTTGGCGATGCT
Organism: Opitutales bacterium; assembly: GCA_020831485.1. Classification (GTDB taxonomy): domain Bacteria; phylum Verrucomicrobiota; class Verrucomicrobiia; order Opitutales; family Oceanipulchritudinaceae; genus JAFIGG01. The sequence goes on along the minus strand of JAFIGG010000003.1, from coordinate 57,862 downwards.
GGAGTGTGTTGCGCCCGGCAGGAAATGGATAATGAAACCATGGATATCGTGTTCGGCATCGTGTCCTTCCGTGAAATACAGGGCGTTCAGCTCGACCTTAACCTCGGCCAGATCACCGGCACCAAAGACAACGTTGAAATCAATCTCCGGAACGACATCGGTGAAGGATGGCCCGCTACCGCTATAGTTCGGTTCATCGTCCGCCTTGATTTTTCCGTCGGTTTCGTCAGCCGACACCGTGATCCTGTAAATGGGGCCATCTTCGACACCGTCGGGTGCCAGCATTACGTAGAAGCTGAAGTCACCTTGCAGACGGCCGGCACGCAGTGCGTTAATGACACTACTCTCAGCGGTGACTACACTGCCTGGCAGCTCGTCCATCATGAACTCCTGATTGGCCGTATCCCATACTTTCGAAGTGAACTCCCAACGCTGCAGGACAGGGTTGAAACGGATCGAGGCGAAGTCAGGCACATCGCGGCCCAGGTGATCGACATCACCGCCGAGGAACAGGATGCGGTTTTCGCCACCACCACCCTGGATGATGTCGCTGAAGGTCGGGATAAAGGTTTCGCCGGTGCTGTCGAGTACCGGCAGGGCATCCGGCATGATTTGGAAGGTGTCATTGCCCGTGCCGCCGAAGAGCAAGTCCTGGGCTCCACGGTCGTAACCGCCGGAAATAACATTGTTGCCACCAGTACCAAAGATCCAGTCTTCACCGGCACCGCCTTGCAAACGGTCATTCCCCGGACCGCCAATAATCACATCGCGACGAACCTGATCCGGGCGGGTTGCCATATCCAGAACCAGCGGCTCCCCGTCAAGCCGAAGATCAAAATGGAGCGAGTAGATGGTTGGAACCAGATTCGGCGAATTCACCCGCAGGAGGTAGGGAACGCCGGCCTGCAGTCCATCCAAGCGGATTCCGGTTTGATCCTGACCGGAAAGGTCACGCTGGGTAGTTCCGGGTTCACCGATATTGGTAATGATCTCATACTGGGTGGGCTTGTCGGCGGAAATCCGGATCACGTATTCACCAGCGGCCAGACCTTCGAGAATAAAGGCCACGGTGTTGGCGGTTTCGCTGGTGGTGCCGCTGAAACGATACGTGCCGGGATCATTGGCACGTCCAAGCGGACTACCATCGGGACCGAGGACCTTATTACCGAACTCATCAAACAGTTCAAAGGTGATTTCGGCATCACTGTCGACGCGCAGCAGCGTCAGGCGATCACTGGCCCGGCCTGCGTTCTCAAGGGTAAAGCGGAAATAATCGATATCCGAAACAGTTTCCGATACGGTGTCGATCGTCAGGCCAAAGATCTTCGAATAGGTTTCAATCTGAGCCAGGTAGAATGCATCATCGACCGAGTCGTTACCGCCTTGGAGGTCAACCTTGTCCGGATTGATGCTTTCGGGCTCCATCTCCGGTTTGAAGGGTTTATCACCGCCGGCAGGGAAAATGGCCAGACCGAGACCGTCAAGCGGTGAGGCGCTGGAAAGACGGATCGTTGCGCCCGGACGTGGATCTTCAGCAAGCGTGAAGGAATACCAGTCGACGTCATCTGCATTGTCGATGGTCAGATTCTCCAGGATCAGGTTACTGGTTATCAACAAGCTGGAAAGGGCTGTCTGATTGTTCATCAGGTGCAGTTGGGTACGGGCCGCATTGTTGGCCTCTACCTGGACCACAATCGAGGCACGTGCCCCACCCTCAACCGTTACCAGGCGCAGGCGACCGTTGTGCAGTTCAGCACGAATCCGGTTGCCGATCTCAACGGCATGCAACGCTGCCTGGACATCGTGGACCAAATCCTGAGCAGAGGAATTATTCGCAGTCGATGCAGCGGTCACGCGCACTGTGCGGAGTTCTCCGCCGTTCAAACTAATGTCAAAGGTAGCATTCGAAGTGAGCACCCCATCTTCAGGCAGCAATCCAGATACAAACGACGAACTGAGCGGCTGACCGCCGGAGAAGCTGAAGCCCAGGTTCTGGGCATAGGTTCCACTGTTCAGTGCGAGTTCCTCAACGACTCCACCGGGGGCGGCATTGAGGACGACCCGGCTGGCCGAGGAGCTGAATTCAAGGATATCCGCGAGTGTACTTCCGTTGCCTGTGCCAACCAAGTCGAGGGCGTGGTTCAGTGCCGCAATCAGTTCGCTAAGTGTTCCAGATCCGCTGGAGACATTCAGGTTATAAGCGGTTCCATTTACCGAGATACTAAGGCTTCCTGCGATTGAGAAGGATGTAACTGCACTCTCTGCCGTGATCCGCGGGACGGTGTCCTGGCTGACCATCACGGCCTGGCCGACAAAATCGCCATTGGCGTAACCCAGTTGACCCAAGGTGGCGGAACTGCCTGAGACTGAATAGATCTCAACGGCCACCACATCGCTGCCCGGCGTCGGGCCGATAGCGAGGCGTCCACCCAATTCGATGGCAACCAGACGGGCCGCAAGGCCAGCGTTGGAGAGAGCCAGGTTAAGGTCATCCAGCAGGTCGCCAATGTCCTGATTACTCTGGGTTCCGTTGACGGTGATGCGAATGCGTTCCGAGCCATTGACCCGCAAGTCAAATTGCGGGGCACCACCACCGGTTGCAGGCTGTAGACGGTAATTGAGAGCCGTTGGTTCGCTGTTGGCGACGAGCCAGGCACGACCTAGTGAGTAAGCTGTGTCAGGCGTATCGTTGCGTCCACCTTGCTCGGTCTTGTCCGGCAGAATGGAATTGCCCGACATGGTGTTGACGACGTTGTCCCCGGTTCCCACATCCGTCCAGACGGATACCTGGACTGTGGGCCCGATGTTGATGATGTCGTTGCCGCCGAGAGCATCGATTATGATGGCAAGGAAGTCATCTTCCGGAGGCAGTGTTCCGGCTGGAAGGTCAGCGTAGATTGGATTGCCCTGGGAGTCAGTGGCGCTGAAGCTGAGGTTGACCTGAGCGTCGAAGGTAAAGTTTCCGTTGTTATTGGTCAGGCGGGTAATGATATGACGACCGCCCATGAGGCCTGGCTCGGTAACGTAGTCGACAGAAATAACGTCATCGGCATTGGTACCCCGGTAATACCAGACCTTGTCTGTCCCCTGGGCGTATTCCTTCCATGCATCACCGGCAACGCCACCGTCTCCACCATCAAAGCTGGTTCCATCGGACTTCCACAAAGTATTGGTGCCACCATTGCCGTAGAGGAAGTCGAGGCCAGTTCCACCGTAGAGGTGATCGTCATAATCGCCGCCGAGCACACGGTTCAATCCGGTGTCCTCAAGATCGAAACGACCACCGCCATCGTTGTCGTGAAGCGCGCCGGTTTCCTTATCCACGTAGATTCCAAACTGTGAGATGAAGCGGATGGATGTAATCTGAGAGCTCAGGGTCAGGCGGCCATCAGCGGTGTTGCCGAAGCGGACATACTGGTCGAGGCGGGCCGGAGTCGTTCCGTCCATAGCGGAGGCCAACAAGCTGTTCAACTGTGCAACCAAGTCCGCAACAGAGTTGTTTTCCTGGGTTTCCGCAGCCTCGAGAGTCAGCGAGTAAGCGCGGCCACCATTCAGGCGGACTGTGAAATTCATATCGCGGGCATCATCAGGCTCACCGGCTTCAGGCAGAGGCAGACGGCCATTCGATGGCGCTGGCGCAGAAGCTTGCAACTCACCACGGCCAATCATATCCGGAGCAAAGTTCAGAACTTCGCTGGTCGGGTCTCCGGCCCCGGAATTCAGTTCAACAAGCGTTCCCTTGGTCTGCAGAACAACCCGGTTACCCTCACGAACGGCCTCGATTGCGAGGTCGAGGTTGGCATAGCTGCCGTCCGCAAACCGTGCCTTGCCGATGGCTTCGTTGACGTCCTGAATCAACATGTCAATGGTCAGGTTCGCACGGGTAGCTTCGAACGGAACAATCACATTCGCCGGTTCACCATTGACCCCGACAATAACAGTAAAGTGGGCGTTGCCGGAGAGGATACCCGTCAAAGGAACGTCATCCGTACCAACGATCCGCAGCACATCGGAGCGGTCGACAATCTGCAATTGATCGGTGCGTGCGCTGAGGACATATTGAATCTGATCGCCACCCAATGCCTGGATATCAAAGCGCAGGAACTGGTTGAGTCGGGCCGGAGCGCCATTTTCCTCCAGTATCTGGGCCAGTGCAGCGTTTAGACTATTGCGGAAAGCGAATCTGTCGTTGTTGGAGGCCGTCTGATCCACAGTCAGCTCCAAAATATATGCTTTACCGTTGTTGAGCTTCAACTCGATCTCAAGATCCTCTTCCAGCTTACCATTAAATCCGCTGTCAAGAACACCGCTGACGGCGATCGTGCCGTGACCGGAAAAGGAGACGGGATTGGGACCGGCAATCCCGATAGTGGCGCCACCTTCGACGATTTTGGCAGCGACATGAGTGCCCTTGGTAGTAAAGGTGATTCGGTTGCCTTCACGTCCTACTGCAATGGCTCGTGTGAGGTCGACTGTATTGCCGTTGGCAAGACGACCCTGTTTCATTGCTGCCTCAACGTCCGCAATTAGATTCGCAATGCTGGTATTGTCAGCTGTGTCCTCGGCCCGAACCAGAACCTCAACCGGATTTGCATTCCGGCCCAGGAAGATGGCGAAGCGAGCGTCGTTTTGCAGACGGCCATTCTCCGGAAGATCAGCAGTGCCGACCAGCCGCAGGGTATCGAAGCCAGCCTGGAACTGGTTGGAGAGCACGCGGATCGGATCTCCCATCGGCAGGTGCAGTTCCGGATCCACTGGAACAACGATCAATTCCTCACCGTCAGTGAAGTGCAGTTCGTTCAGGGCAGGATCGTTGGGGCCACCCCGGTTTGGATCGTCCGACCAAGTATAAAGGAAGTTCTCACCGGCACCACCGATGATGTCGTCGTTGCCCTGGCCGCCGAAGATGATGTTCACATCATCTGGAGATCCTTCAGCTGGTCCATCGCCCCAAAGTTGATCGTCGCCACCGAATCCATAGATGCGGTCCGAACCAAAACCGCCGTAGATCTGGTCGCGTCCATCGGAGCCAAAGATGATGTCGTCGCCAGGGCCGCCGTCGATCACGCTCACATAGTCCCGGCTGCGCTCGGTCAACACGTCAACGTTGACGGCGTTACGTCCCTGGACGAAGCCAATGATGTCATCGCCGGCAAGACCACTGATGCGGAACTGTTCAACCAGCGGTCGTCCGCTATCGCTGCGCCAGGTCAGGAGAATGGTGCGCAGTGCGGGGCTTCCGTCGGGAGCTTCCTCTGGGTGCGGAACCAGCTCAAAAGGCGTCTCCAGATCACTGTTCCAGGCATCCAGGCGTGGCGCACCGATAGAGTTCCAAAGCTCAAGAATCGCCATCGGATCGACCGTACTCATATCGACGCCCGACCGTGCAACCCACTGGGCATAATCGACTGCCAACTGTCCTACGCCAACTTGACCCGCAACAAAGCCGAGGTCATCGAGCAGCCTGCCTGTTGGATTGTTGGATTCTGACCGTTCTTCGAAGCCACTGATGGTCAAGGATGCATCAGCGCCAAAACCACGGGTTATAATCGCGACGGTCTGCCCGCGGGCAACGGCTTCAACCCGCCCGGCAAGTCCGTTCACTCCCTGGCTGGTATTGAAGGCCGTATTAAAGGCATTGATCAGGTCAGCCAAGTCTCCAGAGCTGGAAACCGAGAAACTGTCCTCATAGACGATGCCGTCATCAGGATGCTCGAGCCGCAGCGTAAAGGAATCGCTGAAGGAATAATTCGAGACCGTTACCGCATTTGGTTTGCTGCTCAGCAATGCAGTTTCTTCGGAGAGGAGAATCAGGTCATTGAAATCGGTGCCTTCGATCAGGAGGATGTCGGTCGCGTTGTCATCCAGGGTATCATTGCGGAATTCATTCCCGTAGAAACCGTCGATGTTGTTTCCAAAACGAGTGAAATAGGCCTTCACATCCAGCACGATCGTGTCGATTCCGGTTCCGCCATAAATGGTGTCCAGACCGTCACCGCCTTCGAGCCAGTCGCTGCCGCCACCGCCCCAGATGAGGTCGTCTCCGCCGCCACCGTAGATAAAGTCATTGCCAGGACCGCCGACGAGCAGGTTCGGGCCGCCCACTTCCAGAGGTCCTTTGCCAAATCCGTATTCGTTCTGGGCATAAGCCGGGCCGCTCAAGGCAGCGCCTCGGATCAAGTTGTCTCCACCAACACCGAAGAGGCGGTCCTGACGGATATTGCCGTAGAGGGTGTCGTTGCCGGTACCACCACGCAGCTCGGTGCCGTAGTAGTCCCACTGGTCCTCATTCTCTGTCGGAGCCCAGGAATACATTGTATTACCGCCATTGCCACCCCAGGCGCGCTGACCGAGCTGGCTGGCTGGCCCATCGCCATGGTCGGAAAACTCAACGGCATTCGGACCACGGTAGTAGGCCCAGGCAAGGAAAGGAGCATTCGGGGTGTTGATGATTGCGTTCTGAACCTCTGCTGCATTGGTCTCGCCCACCTTGATGAAAATATTCATGTAAGGTTTTTCGACAGTGGCATCGAACTCGACCTTTATCTCCTCAAAGTCATTGCCGAGATCTATGAAACGGAGTTTCCAGCCGTTAAAGGCAGTGCTCGCGGTAACAGCCCGCAATTCAATGTCATTGTTGGCGTTTTTGAATTCGAAGTGCGAGTAAGAATACCCGAGACCTGGAGCGTGATTGGTTTTGGTGCTGGAAGTCTGAACAATAGCATCGTACTGCTTGCCATTGTAGTCGTATTTGAAGACATCGAAGTCATCGAAAATCAGGGAGTCACTGGCGCCACCATCAGGGAAGATGCTGTTGCTGCCGGCGGTGCCGTAGATCTGATCACGCCCGGTGTAGAAGCCGCGGAAAATAAAGTATTCAAACGGATCCGCAGGTGTGCCGACCATGCCGACCCGCATGCTTGGGTCAATGGCATCATACGAGCCAAGGAAGGGGAAGTCTCCGCGGATCACGTCGTCATTGAAACCACCACGGATGACGTCGTCGCCGCCACCACCGGTCAGGATGTTATTGCCCGCACCGCCATCGATGTAGTCATTGCCCGGGCCACCATCGATATCGGAATCGCGGCCACCGCCAAAGATGATGTCGTCGCCAAAGCCGCCCCGCAGCACGTTGTTACCGTCCTGTGCGGTGCCACTGATGATCTGGCCATTCAGGATCTTGGCGGTAATCAATGGTGGTTGGTATCCAGTCGGATAATCGGCCTCTGCCTCTTCCCAACCCGGGGGCAGTTCAAATTTGTCTTCGATGCTCTCCCCTTCGAGGACGCGGAATTCGGTCCACGGCAGCAGCTCAACGCCACCCCACAGAATGTCATCGCCGCCATCGCCCCAGAGATGGTCATCGCCAGGTCCACCGACGAGCAGGTCGTGTCCCGGGCCACCCATCAGGATATCATTTCCGGCTCCGCCGTAGATCAGATCGTGTCCTCCGGAACCCGGATGGGTGGAGCGTACGCCTTCGACGATGTACTGGCCACCGATGGGGCGGACCTCGCCGTTGTCACCGAGGATAATGTCATCACCAGTGCCGCCATAGAGCACGTCATTACCGGCACCGCCAAAGATGATATTGTTCCCGCCGGTACCTGAGTTGGTTTGAGCGCCTGCATACCAGTTGATCACGCTGTCACCGCCAAAGTCCTGGTAGAGGACAGGTGTTTCCGAGACTGGAGTGCCCGCGCGCAGGGAATCACGGAACCATTGGCTGCCAACCTGGCCGACACTTGAATGGTTCGGATAGGCCAGGTAATTGCGGTTTTGGTCGAGTTCTGGAATGCTCTCGCGGGTCGTCAGGAAGAGGATTTCACCGCTGAGGCTGCGCTGAACGTAGCCACTGGAACCAAAGACAATGTCATCGAAGGAAGATCCATTGGGGCTGCTGTAAATGAGGTTGCCTTCAGCCGCATACCCACCCGCACGGGTGATGTAGCCGCCAACATCCTGACGTGCTTCAAAAGTCCGATCCGAGATTGAACCCTGGGCCCATACAGTGCTCGAAGTGGAACGAACCACGGAGAGGCCCTGCAGTAAAGCAGGCTCACTCATCACACCGCTGGAGCCACCGATAATGATGTCGTGGCCGGCACCGCCAAAGATGGTGTTGAAACCGCCATACTCAGGATAGAGCGAGAAGATGTCGCCGTCTCGGGCACTTTCGCGGTAGAAGATGAATGCCCCGTGGTCACCAATGATACGGTTGTTGCCTTCGACACCGTCAATGTAGTCGTTGCCGCCACCGCCGATAATCAGGCTACTGCCAAGGTTTCCGATGATCACATCGTCGCCGCCGGCCTCAGGGTGGACCGAGTGAACCATTGACAGTTTATTAAAGCGGTTGCGCTCAAAGAAGACCATGTCACCGGCGAGGATGCTGTTGCCGGGACCCGAGGTAATGTAATTGTTGCCGGGGCCGCCGGAAATCAGGTTGGCGCCTGTGCCGCCGTCAATCCAGTTATCTCCACCATAACCCGGATCGGTGGCCATAGCATTGGCGAAAAGGATGCGCTCACTCGGCACCGTGACATCCACCGACACATTGCGGAAGGAAGTGTAATCAATCAGTGCCCAGCCACCAAAGATCAGGTCGCGGCCATCGTCCATGGTGCCGCCTTCGATAATGTCGTTACCATGGCCGCCGATAATCACATCGTTGCCCATGTTGCCGAACAGATCGATCAGATCGTTGCCACCAAACTCAGGATCCTGAGAGCGTATGCGGAGGATGCGGTCATTGGAATCGCGCTCAATGTAGGCCCCGTCACCCATAAGGTGGTCATCGCCGCGGCCACCGCTGATCACATCGCCGCCACGGCGGAGAATGACATTACCGTCGGTGTCTGATTCCGGCAAAACAGCCAGGTCCATTCCAACCCAGTTCGGAACGATCAAAGTCAACTGGTTACCGTTCACCGCTTTGACCTCGTAAAGGCCGTCGTTGGCCGAACCGGAGGTGAAGTCAAAATAGGCAACCTGACCTGCAATCAATCCATGCGACTGGACAACGGCGGTCATCACACCTTGCTTGAAATCGTAAACGCCCAGGCGATTCGGCACACTGATGTCATCGTTACCACCGCTACCACCGATAATAATGTCGTTGGCCGGGCCACCGATAAGAATATCCGAGCCACCCCATTGCGGATGCTGGGTCCAGATATCATTAGCGCTGGCGGTTCCATCGGCACGAACCACAACAGCGTTGTCACCGATGATGGTCTGCGGCTGATTCTCCCATCCACCGTGGATGATGTCATCCCCGGTACCACCGATCATAATGTTGCTGCCGCGGCTTGCTTCCGGCTGGTGACCTTCAGCCACATTAATCCGGTCATTGCTACCCCACTGTGGATAGATCGTTTCGATGCGCAGCACAGTCTTTCCAGTGTTGCGCTGGATGTAGGCGTTGGTTCCGACAATGATGTCGTTGCCACGATTACCTTGAAGAATATTGCCCCGATCCTGGGTGTTCGGGCTGTTGAAATCGTGCATCGAACCGCCGACAATGATGTCGTTGGAGCGACCGCCGTAAATTCTGTCCTCACCACCCATGGACGGATCGGTGGACCACATATCCTGGGAACGGGAGGGCGTCAGCTCACGGGCCTGACGGCTCATGTCGGTATCACCAGTCAGCGGAATGGGTGCCCAGAGATTGAATGTTCTGGTTTGATTGATCTGGAAGACAATGACTGCATTGTCGCCAAACAGAACATTTGGATCTGCACCACCGCGGATCACGTCGTCGCCGACTCCACCGATCACATAATTGCGTCCACTCGGCCCGGTATTGATGTCATCGTCACCGCCATGGATATCGTTGGTTTTGGATTCCATGACCAGGACAACTCTTCCGGAATCGCGGTGGAAGCGGCCATGGTCACCAATGATGAAATCGTTGTCGCGGCCACCGGTTATCTTGTCGTCGCCACCGCCACCGATTACAAGGTCGGTGCCATCGCCTGAGACGATCGTATCATTGCCGTGATGGTCGTCATAGATACTCTTGACATCGTAGAAATTCGTATAACCGCCCCAGGCAAAGCCGCGGCCAACGACACCATGATCGCCAAAGATGATGTCGTCTCCGGCACCTGTGGTTATCTTGTCATCGCCTTCACCGCCAAACACGACGTTGTCGCCGGAATTTGCGGTAATGGTATTGTCGCCACCCCAGGTAGTTGAGCGAACATAGTTGCCATCGCTGTAGACTTCCCCGGAAACCATTCCGGTTACCGTGCCATTGGAGAACTGAACACGACCCTGATTGCCGAATATTATGTCATCACCGGCATTGCCGCGAATGTTGTCTGTACCCGTCCCGCCGAAGATAATGTCCTGACCGCTGCCGCCGGTGATGGTGTCGTCACCACCGTGTTGAGGTGCCAAAGAGGCAGCAGATTGCAGGATTGGATTCACATCAAACAGAGAGCTAGCCGTCAATTCGATCCGGGCGTGATCGCCGAAGATGACATTGCGCCCTGCCGGGACAGTGATGGTGTCTTTGTCTGCACCACCCACGAGGATGTCGTTGCCGCTGCCACCGGTCAGGGTGTTCGTCCCGCCGCGGCTGGTGTCGACGGAAAGCAGCACCAGTGAGGAGCCGGAAAGTTGGATGTCCGCGTTGTCACCAAAGACCACATTGTTGCCCTGGCCTGCGTTGATAGTGTCATTGCCGCCGCCACCAATGATGATGGAACGTCCACTGCCGCCATGTGCGGTATCGTTGCCAGCGTTGGTATCACTGGTCAGGCTGGTGGCCCGGTAGGGAACAAGATTCGCATCCCGGAACACGGTTCCGTTGTCCAGAAGGATCAAGCTGAAATTGTTGCCGGCTGTGACATTGTCATTCCCGGAACCGGCAATGACGATATTCTGTCCGCCTCCGGTAGTAATGGTATCATTGCCACCGTGTTGCGGAGCGATCGACTGCACGCTGTAAACACCATCACGGATGCCGATTCGACCGTTGTCGCCAATAATAGTGTCGTTGCCTGACCCACCGGTAATGGTGTTCACGCCGCCACCGCCAATGATGGAATTGTTGCCACTGCCTGCGGTGATGGTGTTGTTGCCACCAAGAGCGGTGTCCGTGGACTCCATTAGAATAATGTCGCCCGGCTGATCGCGCTCAATGCGTCCGGAGTTGCCGATGATATAGTCTCTGCCCGAACCACCGTTGATCGTGTCGTTGCCAAAACCGCCGAAGATGATGTCAACGCCAGTGCCGCCGCTGATGGTATCATTGCCACCGGTGCCTGGGTCAGTTGTCCAGGCATCCCATTCATCCGTGGATCCATCGGCCAACACAGCCACCCCGTGGTCGCCGAAGATAACATTGTTGCCGCTCGGTCCTGAGCCGCTTTGTGGCAGGGCCGAAATGACATCGTTGCCAGGTCCACCAAAGATAATGTCGTTGCCGCTGTTGCCGTATATCCGGTCATTGCCACCAATTCCGGTTTCAATGGTATTTGCGCGGGTGACAACACCATTGACGAGGGTTGCGTCGCCGTGGTCACCAAAGATCACATCGTTGCCGGTACCGGCATGAATGGTGTCCGCCCCAGGACCACCGAGGATGAGGTTGTTTCCGGCCGTTCCAAAGATCGTATTGTCACCACCGACGGTCCGGTGGGTCGTGGTAAAGCTGGTGAGTGTTCCCTGAGCCTGGTTCAGGGTCAACTGGGCATGGTCCCCGAAGATGTAGTCGATGCGGATGCCGCCAGTAATGTGGTCGTTGCCACTACCACCTATAATAAAGTTATTTCCGTCAGAAACCTTGATTGTGTCGTTGCCGCCGCCCGTCGGATTGCTGCTGACGGAGCTGACTAGTCCGCCATTCATCCAGTTCGTGGTCAGGTTCGCAACTCCGGTCCCACCGACGATGACGTTGTGCTGGCTGGTATTTGCAGTGATGCTGTCGTTCCCGGCGCCGCCGAAGATCAGGTTATTTCCACCACCGGCTGTGATGGTGTCATTGCCACCGTTTGATCCGGTTGCAGTGGCGGTGTTGCCGCTGACAGATCCAAAGTCGCCGAAAATGATATCGTTGCCGGAACCACCGGTGATCGTGTCACTGCCAGCGCCGCCAAAAATTATGTTGTTACCGGCGTTGCCATAGATCGTGTTGTTACCCGCACCGGAGCCAGAAGTCGTCTGGATGCTGTCGAAGCTGCCAAAGCTACCGTAGATTACATCGTTGCCGGTGCCACCAGTGATCGTGTTGTTGCCAGCGCCACCCCGGATCCAGTTGTCACCGGAGGTTCCGTAAATGGTGTCGTGACCGGTGCCGCCGGTGATGCGGTCGTTGCCAGTACCACCAATGATGGTATTGTTCCCGGCAGTTCCGTAAATAATGTTGTCGCCTGTATAAACCTCGATGAAGTCATTGCCGGTGCCGCCATGAATTTCATCAACGCCCGTTCCACCGTAGATGAAATTGTCACCAGCAGTGCCATAGATGACATTGTTGCCGGCCTGCGCCCAGATCTGGTCATTGCCGGTTCCACCGTAAATTATGTCGCGGCCCGTTCCGCCGTAGATCTTGTTGTTCCCGGCTTCTCCGTAGATGATGTTATTGCCGGCATTGCCGTGGATTGTGGTGTTGCCTTCTGCACCATAGATCACGTCATCACCGGTACCACCATGAATGACCCCGCCACCAGTGCCGGCGTACATAATGTTATTGCCGCTTATTCCTTCCAGGAAGACGGACCCACTGCCTGCATAAACAATAGTGCTGTCACCAGTGCCGCCTTTGATGTGAGCATCCGCCGTAACAGAGTCATCAATGAACAGGAAGTTCTCACCATCACCCAAATCGCCTACGATGCGGTTAATGCCAGTGAAAGACTGCTCGAACCCGAGTCCACCCACAACCATTTTGCCGTCGCGCATGGTAATCCCATAGGTTTCGTCAACGATGTCCTTATAGAGACTGCCACGTTGCCCAGCCCGTGGACCGGTATTAAGGTAAAGCGTATCTCCCACCTTCGTCGCAAGCACAGGTGGAGGACCCCAACTCCAGGCAACAGATCCCCGCATGGTCAGCGGTCCGACCTTGATGGTAATGCGACCCTCCGCCGATGTCAGCGTAACAGTCAATCCGGCGGAAATGCTCGCAATGTTGAAGCGGATCTTGAAGAGACCAAGGTTGATTGAGAAGCGGATGCCTCCAAAAATGTCTGCTGCAAAGCTCTCGTTGGTGAAGGCCACCTCAACTCCGCCAAACAATTGGAAGGGCCCCATAGGAATAGTGAAATCTGCGCGCCCATTGATTGCGAAGGATCCGTCGGATCGGAAGAAGCCATTGACGCTGACACTTATGATATTGAAGAAATTGATCGAGAGCTGATTGATGCGAGCTTCGAACACGCCTCCAATAATACTGATCGTCAGGTCACCCTGACCTTTGAAGAGGAGTAAAGCGACTTCGGCCGAAACGCGGACCATGAAACTGTTGCCCGCTACATTCCGACCAGCGACGGTCTGAGACGCGCTGCCCGTATTCACCATGAGGGTGAAGGTTCCCTCAATCGTCAATGGTCCGAGTGCGATTCGGGAGTTGATGTCGATCACGATCACCAAGTTTCCGGAGGATGTGATCATCGCGCCTCCGCGTGCTTGCAGACGCCCGAACCCGCCAAGGGTAAAGGAAGCATCCATCTCGATCTTTAGACCGTTGCCGTCGGCGCGGATCTCAAAGCGTCCGTTCAGATTGATGAAGCCAGCGATGCTCAGCTGTCCGCCAATCATCATGTAGAAGCTGTTGGCTGCCAGAGCCTCATTCTTTATGCCCCGCACATTCCCGTTTTCAGCATTTATATCCAGCACTTCGACAATCTGCGAAGAACCGGTTGTATTCAACAGCAGTCTAGCTTCTCCCGAGAAGCTGAAGCCGGTGAAGCCAAACCCGACAGCTACTTCCAAACTACCAAAAAGGCCCTCATCTGTGATTGCAAGACTGCCCGATGCACCAGCGCTGATCAGAGGCATGATCAGGACACCGTTAAATGCAAGTTGCACACCACTGGTCGTAATGGTCAGCCCCAAAGAACCGTCCAGGGTTATCAATCCACCAAGCAAGTCCAGATCACCCTCAATACTGACTGCGAAAAGTGTATTCGGATCGACTCTGATCCCTCCACGCTCATATACGGTATTACCGGTGTTGATTTGGACTACCCCCTCTCCGCTCATCTGCGCCACGGGCCCAAGGTCGATCTCCCGAGAAATTCGAATCCCCATCGCCAGCACCACACCATCACTGGTGTTCAGTATCGAGAACGCGCCCTCCACCTCAAATTCGGTGATGGTGATGTCCAGAAGCATATACATGTAGGCGTCTATTCCGTCCTCATTAATTGTAAGGTCGAGACGTCCGCGGAATTCAACGATCCCTCCAATAATCAGTTGTCCGCCAACTACCATACGCAACGTTGTGGCCTCGACGGTGGTAGTCGTAATACCCCGAACCGTGCCGTCTTCAGCAATGTCAAGCGACAGTACCTCCTGAGCAGAATTCGTCGTATTCACCTGCAGCATGAACTGACCGGTAATGGAGAACAGTCCGGGTGGACCCAAGCCTGCGGAAACACCCAACTCCAAAGAGCCGACGATGCCTTGGTTATCGATTCGCAAGGTGCCCGCAGCTGCGGCCTTGCCAAGGAAGAAGTCGAGTTCCGCTTCGAGCTGCATTTCCAGACCGGATTCGTCGATACGCAGATAGAATCGACCCTCGAAAGTCAACAAGTCCAGGAGGTTGGCCGATCCCTGAACATCAATGAACAGGTATACCTGATCCGGCGCCTGAGTTCCATCGAGGAGGATGGGCCCGCCCGGTATGATAATCTGATCCTCACCGACCACATCCCGAATGAAAGTTGGAACTTCAACGACGACATCCTCTCGGAAGGTATTAAAGCCCGCATTGATACTGCCCGAGATATTCAGCCCCGGCAAATCGAGGTTGGCCTGCATTTGGAGCATACCGGCAAAACCAGGTATCGGGATGCCTCCTATCTCTGACGGACGCGAAACAAACAGCGCTCGACCACGCACCTCAAGAAGCTCCGTGCCTGGCGGACCGATAACCAGAACACCGTCAATAAGGAACTCCTGGCTGGTGGTACTGATGACCGTCGAGAATGCTCCCGAGGCATAGAACAACTGGGTCCCCAGGAATTCGAACTCAGCAAGGGCGTAGCCCGCGATCAAAAGGGTCTTTTCCGTCAGGGTAAAGGTCTGCTCATCGCCGCGAACTGCCAGCTTGATATCCCTCGCAGCCGTCGGGTTGTCGATATCTGTGCGGTCAACCTTCTCGACAAAGTACTGTCCTACCAGATCTCCTTCCCGGCGCAGCTCAATCCGCCACATGGTGTCAATGATCACCTTGCGAATGGCGATATCGACCCCGTTCAGATTTACGCCAGCATCGGTCAACAGGTTGATAATCGGTGTTGGCAGAGCAGCACCCGAAGTATCCAGAATACTTGATTCAGCATCCAGTTGGTTGGTAATTGCGCTATCGAAATTGATTTCAGCCAACTGGCCATTATTGAGTTCCAGAATATCACCGGCGACACCTTCCAGACGGATGGTCTCTGTCTTTTCTGTACGGGTGGTATTGACTTGGAAAGTGCCCGCGAGCTCAAGGGTAATGCCAATGTTCTTGAGGAAATCAAGGTTGGTCTGCAGGGCCATGACACCCCAGAATTTCGGCATTGGAATATTCCCAGGGAAGCTGTCATCGCTAACTCCGGGGAGTCCCAGATCACCAAGGAATTCGCCTAGAGAGACGGCGTCTGAAAGGTCCGTGCTTACATCCAGCACAAACAATCCGGCCACAGATCCCAAATTGCCAAGGGCGATGACCCGGAAGGTACCGTTGAAGGACAGTTGGAATCGGGCACCGATAAGGTTGCCGGCATCGTCCAGTTGGCGAACAGCTTCGAAATCGACTTCCCCGCGAATCTCAAGGATGGGTTCACCGGTTAGGCCTGCTCCATCAAACTGGAAGCCACCCGCAAGGCGAATGAAGAAAGCTGTGGCAGGCTTACGAACATAACTGGTGGTGATAAAGAAGGCAGATTCATTGCCCGCATTGTCGGTCCAGGCACCCTCTTCCATCACATAGCTGACACTCCAGACTTCTGCCTCGGAACCTAGATTCAGACTGTAGCTCGAATCCAGGTGGAAGCGGAACAGGTTACCACCCAAGTGCTCAACCGAAGTGACGGCCCAATCCGGGGCGGTGTCAATGGTCTCCTCAAGGATATAGGCACCATTCCCGCTGACGCTGCCAAACTCAACCAGTTCGCCATCCTTCAAGAGACGGAACTCGTCAGCATTGACCACCTGAACGGTATAGAATGCACCCGCCTGCAAGCCAGTCGGGACAGCAGCTCCCGGAACAGCAGTCAAACGCAGCTCGGTTCCATTGCTGTATCCGTGTTCGCCAAGGGTGATCGTGTTGGTATCGAAATCCATGTTGACCACACCGACAGATTGGAGTGCGATCCGACGAACCTGCACATTCAAGCTCGATGTCGTAACGCTTGAAGCGTCTACGGCATAACTTCCGTTACTGAATGGATTCAGTTCAATGTCGATGTAGCCGGAGAACTCACCGTCTTCGAGGCCAAAGTCATTGATGTCATCCTCATTAAAGCTACCGGTGTGTTGGATATTTTGAGCTTCCGCGGTCGGCTGAGCGAGATTGAAGGTAAGCGTGCGCTCACGGTTCGTGACACCGTTGGTGTCGGTAAAACTGTTTGCCAGAAGCGTGACCGTTACAAGGCCAGGCGTCAGGTCACCGTCAAAGGTAAAGCGGAATACATCGTCGCGGCCGTCCAGCAAAGTAACGCTATCGACATCAAGGAAATCGCCATTGGAAAGCTGGATCGTAATTGTATCCGTAGTTACTGTACTCGAATCGATGCTTGTCCTGGACGAGGAGGGTGTGAAAACCAAGTCCAGATAGCCTTGGTCCGCCCACTCATTGACGCCAATCACGCCACCATTGCTGACGGATTCAAGGGTCGCAGTACTGCCCTCAACGAAGAATGTAAGCACCTGCTCCCGATTGCTGACGCCTGCGGAATCCGCAAAACTATCGGCAGCGATCGTTAGACTGACCTCCCCTATTCCAAATTCTCCGTCGAGGAAGTAGCGAACTATTTGCGATCCATCGCTACCGGTAAACAACTCAGCATTCTCCGAGAGCTCTATCGTCCCCATACCCGTTCCGCTCAGTAGAATCGTCGGTGCCGAACTCAGAGACAGGCTGGCCCCCGAAGTTCGGGAAGCCCGGAAGGCCACGTCGATATAGCCCTGTCGGTTAAGTTCCACCAAGGCGGTTCCGCTGTCAGCCAAGGGATTCAAAAGCCTTGCAGTTGCACCTTCAATGGTTGCCGTCACAACGGACTCTTCACCCATTACCGTAGCTCCGGTTTCCGTATTGGTGGTACTCCAGGATCCATCAATAAATGTAACTTCAAGTTCACCGGGCACCCATTCAAAGCTACTGTTCGTAATTTCGTAACGGAACTGGGTGACACCCAATCCCTCAAGCTTGGTGATCAGCTCTTCCTGCGTGGATGCGGTTATTTCGGTCTCAACCATCACCCCGTCAATCACCTGTACTTCGTAGGCTCTTGGCGTTCCGTTAAGCGTCAGGTTTACCACCGACCCGTCAGCCGAAAGTAGTCGGGCTTGGAACTCCTGGCCAGCATCAAGGATACTTGCATAATCGAGTGTCTGCCCAAGGCCTGGAGTGTATTGCACATCGATAAACCGTTTGCCGTTACTCAGGTTCGCATTGAGCACTCCCACATTGGAACCACCGCTGGCACTTGGCAGCTGGATGGTCGCAGTAGGATTCAATTGTATCGGACCACCAGGATTGGAGAACGTTGGCACTGAAATCTCCCGTCCTTCGGAGTCCCGGAAACCCATTTCAAGTGAACCATAGAGCGAGAACATACTGACTTGATCCGGCAGATCTGCAAGGAAGTAGACACCTGCCGCTCCCTGCGCAATTTGAGAAAGGTCGGCATACATCTTTGCGCTGGTACTGATCATGCCACCAATAAAGTTCAACTGCCCGGCAACCAGGATTTTACCATCGGTTGCCATGATGATATCAACCTGACCATTGAACACAAACTGTGAGGCATACATCGTGTAAACCTGTGCAGACCCTTTAATCAGCATTGGAGCCGTGAAAGCAGCGCCAAATCCACCCAGCGCAGGGTTCGCCTGGATGGCATTGTATTGATCCACAACTTGCTTCTGAACGCTTGAGAGCCAATCGCCCGCATCGGCAGATCCGGTGACCGAGAATTCCGGACGGCGCAATTCAAAGGGATCGCTGATACTCGGCAGGGTTTTGAAAAACTCCACGCCAGCGGTCAGATTGTTGATCGCCAAACCGGTGTTGGGCTCGAGCATAATACCGCCGGGCACATTTCCGGTAATCTGGACGCCCAGAGGACCAAGCTCACTGAGTGCAAACCTGATCTTCAGTCCTCCGCCACTGCCACTGCCAATCGCAAAGCCACCTTCCAGTCCGAAGAACAGGACCCGATCGACAACCGGTGTCGTGGTATCAATTCCCTCAATCTGGAAGAAATTGCCATTGGAGTCCTGACCCATGCGGATGATTCCACCGATCAGGCCAGCATTGATTTCGCCTCCAAACATGGCTCCCGATACCGAAACGCCCAGGGCACCAATTCCGATTATCGGAAACTTGCCCTCCAAGAGGAGGCGCGGAGCAATGACAATGTCTTCGATACCGCCAGTGATAGACAGTGCTTCGACCCCTGCGATGCTGCTGACCGATGCGCTCAGAACAATATTGAAGTCGGAAGGATCGGCTTCGAAATTATTAAATACCAAACCAATCTTGGTTATGCGGATCGGGAGGAAGTCCGGCCAGGCGAATGCGCTGCCATCGCCGCTGAAGTCAAGGCTGATGGCGAAATTCGCCCCTGGATTGGTTGGCGATCCGGTGCGGAAGTTCTGGTCGCCATCGATGTAGAAATTGTAGGCGGATCCGCCGATTTTCAGGCTGCCAATTCCAACTTGTGCTCCGAGACGACTGAATGCAACGAGGGCTTCATCCGGTCCACTGGCACCAGTGTTCAGCTCGAAGCCTTCCGCATAAAGTTTGAGGAACTCACCAAAACCGATTTCAATTCGCTCGACGCTGAAGATGAAGTTCTCCAGACCGCCGTTGTCATCCAAAACAAAGGTCGCCTCAAGCGTTTCCAACTCCGCTGTGAATGGTCCGACACCAAAGTTTGCGTTGGCAGCACCCAGGATGATTCCACCGGCAGTCACACCTTGACCGCTGCGCCATGAGAAGTCCTCGACACCGAAAGTGATTCCGGAGATCTCAAGGAATCCGAGGTCAAAACTGGCACCGAGGGTCAATGTGGCACGGCCGAGTTCAAAGCCGTCATTGTAAATTATCAGGCCAGGGCGTCCGCTCGATGAAGGATTCAGATCAACCGTCGTGGTTTCACTGATCATCGGGCTGGAAATTGTAGCGGTTTCCACCCTCAGGAGTTCGTCGCTGTCGGCGGCAGTGGTGGTGAAGTCAAAGACGACTCCGGTTGCTTCAACCCTTAACAAGGTACCTAGCGAGATAACGATTTCCTCGGCCTCAACAGCAAAACCCTCAAAGCCAACCGATAGGTCAAAGCCGACACTGAGTTCGAACTTTACAATAAGGTCGGTTATGAACGCGCCTATATCGCCATCGCCAAATGCAAGGTTCGCCTCATCCGCACCCACTCCGATGGTTATAATCGGAACGAAACGCTCCATATCAAAACGGAAGTCAGACAGCTCGATAAAGGGTGCTACGATTTCCAAAGGTCCCAGGGAAATAGTGCTGCTGGATTGGATCCGTGGGGCATCATTGTCCGACATGGTTCCCATCCCCATGCTGGAGAAGGCACCCATCGTGGTGCTGCCTCCGCTCAAGGCCGTGGTCGGGTCAAGATCAAGGGTTGAGTCGTAGACCGTGACGCCAGTAATTGCAAAGCTGTCGAGGCTGAAGCCGTCAACGGTATCGATCCGGAACGCTGCCTGGCCACTGATTCCGAAGGCGACTTGGTCACCATCATAAATTTTCAGCTGCGCCGTCTCGATATCGAACACAAGAGTGCCATCGGATTCAGGGGTGACGGTGGCCGTGCCTCCGACTTCAAATATGTCACCGAAGCCAATCGTGATGCTGCCCATCAAAGTTGGGTCCGCGCTGCCATCTTCGAACTGCAATCGACGCGGGGTGTCAGTCCCAACAGGAACTTCCACATCAAGGGCAGCACCAGTGCGGTTCAATCGGATGCCAAACGAGGCATCCACTGAGAAGCTGGAAAGTTCCCCAAGGCCGACGATTTCGGGCGAGCCCTCACCTTCAAAGGCATAGCTGTTATCTTCGTCGGTAAAGACGATCATCGCAAAACCGATGTTGGTGACGGCCAATCCGAGAGCGTCGGAACTGACAGAGCCGTCTACCTTGTAGGGTCCATCGCCAACAAAGGCATAGACATTCGAACCGCCGACCATAAAGGCACTGCCCTGACGGGTAAAGGAGAGATTGCCACCGAGTTCAATCACGTTGGCGATGTTGATCGCTATATTGCTTGCGATGAATTGCAGGAAGGGCTCTTCGTCACCGTCACCCACTTCATCTTCACCGAAATCCAGAGTGATGGTATTGCCGCCAACCACGAATTCATCGCTGACAGCTGTAGTCGCCGCATTGTAGCGGAGAGTCATGGTTGCGGTTACATCAAAGTCATCGATACCTTCGAAGGTCACTGTCCCGGTGATAAAACCGGTGAGCACGCCTCCATTGTCAATCAACACCGCAGTACCGTTGGTCAAACGTAGTCCAATCCCACTGCCGCTTACATTATCCCCGACAAAGGCTTCAATCTCCGAACCGATGACAATCAGTGCGCCACCATTGGAAGTACCGTCCGCATAGCTGAAGGTTCCGGAAATCTCCAAACCTGGGAAACTGAATTCAATTTCAGTTTCAATCCAGACCGTCGCGCCACCCGGACCAAAAGCTGGCATGAAGATCTGACCGAAGAAGCCCTCCACATCAACTGTGGTTGCAGCATTGTTGAAATTGATTGTGACCGAAGCACCCGCATCAAAGCCGCCAAATCCGACCGAGGCTGTAAAGGTCAGAGAACCAGCCATGCCCTTCTGGGGCACAATTGCGAGGAAACCGCTGGCTCCGGAAATATCGATTGGTGAATCGCCAACGCCTTCACCGGCAAAGGCGTCGATGGAAATATCATCCAGTTCGACAACAACCAAAGCCCCGTCGTCGGTTTCGATCTTTTGGAAAGCAACACCACCGACGAGTTCGATACCCGCAAATTCCAAGGTCACGCTTGGCGACGCCAGGCGCAGGTAAGGACCAGCCGGTGCCACGAGTGATATAGAGTCTCCTCCAACCGTGAAGCTCTCATCGACTTCGGATTCAATGTTGCTGAAGACAACATTGAAGTCCGTTGCACTGAGGCCAATTCCCGGAACGCCATCCAGAAGGGCCACACTACCGGTCAAAGAGGCCACGAGGCCATCCGGGGTAAGGAGCAGAGCGCCCTCACCTCCGCTGAAGCGCAGCAGGTCAACCCCACCGGCTTCGAGGTTGAAGGCCAGGTTGCTGCCGACGATGGCGATGTTACTCTCGTCGTCAGACATCGAGGCAAGTTCAAAGCTGACACTGCCCTCAATGGTAACCAGCCCAAACAGTGAAATCTCGGCACCGATCAAGCTGACCTTAAGGGAATCACTGTCCATCGACAGGGTCTTGCTGCTGTCAGGGCCTGTGGTTACGGCAAACGGGTTCTCGCTGTAATCGATATAGGTGTCGTCGTCAGCGGCCACATTGATTTCGACGGAGACGCTTTCGCTCTCAAATCCAATGCCGGGCACTGCGTCAAAGCTCAAGCCTTCAACATCGGCCTGGAAGCTGATCCAGCTGCGCTCACTGGTAGTATCTGTGGCAAGCAGAACTGCAAAATTGACACCACTGAGCTCCAAGCCAATTTCATTCGATTCACCGCGATTCACCCCGGCAAACGCTTCAATACCAGATCCACCAATGGTTAAAACATCGGCCGTAACCGGGTCACCTTCGGAGAGGTTGAGCTCCCGGGTGGACTTTTCAAAAGCGAACGTGCCAGAGAGGTAAACGAAATCGAAGAGGTTGATGTCCACATTGGCGCTCACTCCAATAAACTCTCCTGCACTGGCATCCGCTTCGATGTCCATCGAGTTGGAACCGCCAGTAAGAACGCTCAGAGGCTCTTCACTGTAGTTGGCCAAGCTACCATCTTCGGCGGCCAGATTGATCAAGGCGTTCACCTGGCTGACAGAAATGGTCAATCCGTCAAGGCCCACAAATCCAGCGGAGCCGCCCTGTGTCGTCAGGGTTGTCCAGATGCGGTTCTCATCTTCAATGTCAGTTGCAAGTGCGAGGGCAAAGTCCACACCGCTGACTTCAAAGCCAATGGCATCATCCGTTCCGCCATTAATACCGAGGAAAATACCAGCATCCGAAGCACCAAAGGTGAGCATCTGCACTTCGGTCATTGTAGTTGTCTCACCGAGAAGCACCGGAATTTCCATCTGGGATGAAGTGAAGCCGAAACCACCTTCCAATTGGAAAAAGCCTGCAACATCAACCTTGCCATCAAAAGATGCGGTAATATCGCCCTGGGCGTTGGTGCTGAAGGAGCCGTCGCCTTCAAGGCTGACAACTCCCGCTATGCTTGCTGTGAGTTCCTCCACTGCGATGGAGGCATCGCCGTCGGCGATGGCTTCATCAAATTGGTAGCTGATATTGCCCACGCTCAGGGTCCGGCCTGCGGCCACCGAGCTGCCACTGGCGTAGCGAACGTTCACCCGTTCCGCGCCCACACTTGCCAGCGGCGCAAGGGCTGCGAGGAAGGCGCCCTCTTTCAGGCCAAACACCAGGTTGCCGGACTCGTCCACCAGCAGACCAAACTTTGCTCCGGTCACACTCACTACGGCAGGGCCTGCTTCCAGGCTTGCGCTGACATTGTCACCCACGGCGATGATTTCATCGCCTTCCAGCTTAAAGCCAAAGTCTCCGCTGAGGCTGACAAAGTCCGCCACCTGGGCACTGAAGCCTTCCACCCCAAAGGCAATGGTATTCTTGTTGATACCGGTAAAGATGTATTCCAGTCCCAGCACATCCAGGTCAAAGCCCGCAGCCACTTCCGTGTCCTCATTGGTATACTGGACCGTCACCGCATCCGCGGAGACGCTGCCAAGGCCATTGATGCTCGCTGTCAGGCCGCCGTTGGGCAGTTCCTGGGTCAGCTCAAAGGCCAGTTGCGTGCTGTTGCTGTAGAAGCCAAAGTTCGCTCCGCTCACAGTCACTTCGGCAACGCCTCCGGCACTGAGCTTTGCCGACACATTGTTGCCAACGGCCACCAGGGTCGTTTCGCCTCCGATGGTCGTACGGCTGAAGCCAAACTCTCCGCTGAGGGTCACAAAGTCCGCAACCACTATCTCAAGGTTGCCACGAATGGCTTCCTGCGCCGCTGCAGACATCGACAGGGTTTCACTCAGGCCGGGGCCCGTCAGCACTTCCACGGGGGAAGCTTCAAAGTCGATCACGCTGTCGTCATCGGCGGCCACGTTCACTTCCACGCGCAGGTTGTTCACCGCAAGGGTAAAGGCATCAATGCCCACAAACTCAGCGGCGGTGATCGTTGCCTGCAGCGCTGTCCATACCCGATCGCCGTCCTGCTCGCTAAAGATACCAAGAGCAAAGTCCAGCTCGCGGGTTGCAAAGCCGATGGCATCCGCGGTTCCGCCGTTGACCCCGGCGAAGGCGTCGATTCCGCCGCCTCCGGCTGTCAGCACGTCGGTGAGCACCTGCGTTTGGGTTCCGTTGCCGTCGTCCACGGTCACGGTCTTTTGCGACAGTTCAAAACCAAATCCGCCCGACACCTGGAAGAACCCGAACACGTCCAGGTCAAAGTTACCCGTGGCGCGCAGCAATGCGCCATCGATGCCGTCCATGGTCAGGGCCAGGCTGCTCTCGGGTCCGGTCAGGACCTCCAGAGGCTGCACCGCAAAGTCCACCACAAGGTTTGCATCCGCATCCGGGATGATGTCCGGTTGAGCAATCGCTTCGCCCACCTGCAACACGCTCAGTGAGGCCGAGGCCACTTCGGGGTTCAGGTTCAGCTCGAACAACGGCCAGTCAATGCCGCCAAGGTTTTTGCGGAAAATAATATCCCAAACGCCCCCATCGATCCGGCGTACCGTGAACGCCCACTCGTCGTAGTAAACATCAAAGGCATCCGCAATCGCATCCACCAGCTGGCGCGCACTTGCGTCAAAGGGCAGTGCAACGGTTTCGATCAGGTTCGAGCCGTCCTGCAGGCTCAGCGTAAAGGTCCCTGTTCCCTCCGACTCGATCCGCAGACGCTGCACTTCGTTGATCGCAGGGCTGCTGATCACTTCCACGGTTGCCTGGGTGTAGCCGCGCTGATCCACGATCAGGGTTCCGCGCACCGGTTCCAGCTCCGTGCTCACACTCAGGCGCGGCAGGTCCACTCCGTCCAGATCCCCGCCAAAGAGGATCCGCCACACTCCCGATTCAATTGTTTCCACAAACACTTCGCCGCCGATGGCAGCAAGGGCTGTGTTGAGGGCCGATTCGATCGCATGCTCATCGGCGTCAAAACCCAGCAGCGCGGTCGTGTAGGTACCACCGTCGAAGCTCAGGCTCAGGCGGTAGCCGCCCTGGGCTTCAGAGCTCACGCGCAATTCCTGCACCGCAGCGGTGGTCGTTTGAGTCGTTTCCGTCGCCGCGGACTGACCGTCACGGATGGTGCTCACATCCACGATCACATTGTTGGCAGAGGCCACGGTGATCTGCGGCACGTTCTGGTAAGCCAGCTCACCGGTAAAATCGATAAAGTAGCGGGGCGCCGCGGTGGTCGAGCTCTGGTCAAAGGTTACACGCACATTGCCCTTCTTGATGCTCGTCAGACTCTCGAGGGCTCCCTGCAGCAAGGCGCGGTTGTACGTCGGGCTCATCCGCGAGAAGTCGATCAGTCCCGTCGTCAGCCCATCGAAGGTCAGCGAGTAGCGCGTGTTCGTGCTCTGGGTCGCTCCCGAGAAGGAGATCATCTGGCGCTCGCGCACGTTCTCGCCACTGCCGGCACTGGTCGTCGTCACCGTTGCTCCGCGCACGATCGTCGACACCGACGCTTCCACTCCCGGCACCTGCACTACCAGCTGCAGGTCACTGAAGTCTTCTCCGGCCGCTGCGCCCACAAACTCAATCACAAAACCACTCGCACGGTCTCCGCTGACAAGTACGTTGTCCATCGACCCCACCGCGGCAAAGTCCCCAATGGCTTCACGCAGCAAGTCGCGCAGGTCCGCATCCGTGTCACCGGGCGTTACCAGGATTCGGTGCGTGGTCGCTCCGCGCAGCTTCAGGTCCAGTGCGCCCGATACAATGTTGGTTTCCAGCCGCAGCACCGTGTTGACCGTTTCGATCTCCACTTCCACTTCAATCAGCTCAGGCTCTCCGGCAACCCGTTCCACCACGCTGCCGCTGGCTTCAGGGCCTTCCGCGCGCACCGTCAGGCCGCTCAAGTCTTCGCCCAGCAGATCGCCGCCAAAGGTCAGCGTGAAGCCGCCTGCGCGGGTTCCGCTCACCGTCACGTTGCCTTCGCCTACGCCGCTGAGCCCTTCGAGGGCACTGCGCAGCGCTGAGCGCAATGTCGTATTGGTGTCGCTGGCACGAACACTCACGCGCGCTTCCTCGCCACCCAGTTCAAAAATCAATTCGCCTGTTCCCAGCTCGACATTCAACTCCAGGACCGTCGCCGTCAGCACATCGTCCTGTTCAATCGGCGCGCCTTCGCTGCCGATGTTCTGGTTGATCTCAACCGTCAGCGTATCGGCTTCCACGGTCAAACCGTCCACGCCCACAAAGCCTACCGAACCCACTTCGCTCTTCAGTGCCATCCACTGCCGCGCGGAGTTGTTGCTGTCGGTCAGCAGCACCAGCGCAAAGTCCGCCTCCGACAGTTCAAAACCAATGTCCGACAGCCCAACAAAGGCGTCGATCTGGTTCGCGCCAATCGTGATCAGGTCCACTTCCACGCTGCTGCCATCGGACAGGCGCACCGTGTCGCTGCGGCTCACAAAGGCAAAGTCTCCGCTCACACGGAAGAAGTTCAGCAGCTCGATCTCCACGCTGCCGGCGGCCTGGATCAGTTCGCCGTCACTGGCGGCCATGCCAAAGTCAATGCTTGCAGTCACTCCGGTGGCAACCGTGTAACCTGCAGCTTCGTAATCAATCAGGCTGTCATCCGCCGCGGCAAGGTTCACTTCCAGACCAAAACTCGTCACCGTCAGGGTCAGGCCGGGAACTCCAACCACACTCACCTCGCCCACTTCGGCCTGCAGCGTTGTCCAGCTGCGCTCACCGCCCACTTCACTGAACAGTCCAAGGGCAAAGTTCACTTCGCTGAGCTCAAGGCCAAGGGCCTGCGCGCTGCCGCCGTTGTATCCGGCAAAGGCGCTCACATCACTGGCACCCACCGTCAGCACTTCCACCGACACAGTGCTGCCGTCGCCCAAAGTCACCGTGTCGCTGTCCGCGCGCAGGGCAAAGTTGCCACTGACTTCCACAAAGCCCGCAAGCTTCAGATACGCGTTGTCCAGCGCCAGCTCCAGCAGGCTGTCCGAAGACACAAGGTTTTCAAAAGTATAGCTCAGCTGACCCGCTTCGAGGGTCTCGCCGGTGTAGGCCGTTCCGGTCTCGTTCACCCGCAGCGATACCGTGTCCGCTCCGAGATCAATCGCTCCGCCAAGATTCAACGATGGCGTTCCGCGCGCTTCCAGCACCAAGGCTCCGTTGCCATCAATCAGCAGCCCAAGGCTTCCGTTGACTATCCCCGCTTCAAAGCCTCCGGCTGACAGCCCCGCTTCCACGTTCTGCGCAACCGCCACTACTTCGTCAGTCTCGCCGTTGACACTGAAACCAAAGTCGCCGCGCACATACAGCGCTCCGGCAAGGCTTGCCTCAAGGCCGCGCACGCTCACCGCGAGGTAGTCGCTCACCGCTGGTAGGTTCCGGAAGCTGTAGCTCAACTCGCCCACTTCAAGGCTCTCTTCGCTCAGGTCCACTCCGGCTTCGTTGTAGCCAACAAAAACCTCGCTGGCTACCGCGCTGGCAAAACCGCCACCATTCAAATACAAGCCGCCGCGGGCTTCAAAGGCCAGGGCTCCATCACGATAAAGCAAGCCAAAGCTGCCCTCGGTCACGCCCACTCCAAAGTCTTCAGTGCCAAGGCTCACTTCCACCTCACGGCCCACAGCCATGAGGTCTTCGCCTTCAAGGCCAAAGCCAAAGTCGCCCGATACGCTTACCACGTCCAGCAGGTTCACCGACAGGCCGACCACTTCAAAACCAAGGCTGTCAGCCTCGATCTGATCTTCGAAAGTGTAAGTCACGTCGTTCACACCCACTTCGCTGCCCGCCGCAATCAGCGTCGAGCCGTTGGTAAAGCGAACGCTCACGCTCTCCGCTGTCACATCCGCAAAGGCTCCCAGCTGCACATCCAGGCTGCCACCGCTGACTTCAAAACCAAAGCGCTCGGAGTCCATCAGCAGGCCGAAGTTCGCGCCGGTCAAGGCAACGTATACACTTTCACTGACGCTGAGCTTGGCTTCGATCTCCGTGCCAGCGGCAACAATCGTTTCGCCCACAGCGGCAAAGGCCATCGAACCACTCACGCTCACAAACCCGTCCACACTCAGGTTCAGCTCTTCGCCGATGATCGCAAACAGCTCTTCATCCGTGCCAAAATCTATCAGGTAGTAATCCGCGCCAAAGTCCACTTCCTGCTCACCGGTCGTGTTCGCAAACACCTCCACCGTGCCCCCCAGTTCGATCCCGGGTACGCCTGTCAGCGACAGGGTGCCCTCAGCGTGCAAAGCGTAGCTCGAACTGCCACCTTCGCTCAGCAGCATCAGGCCAAAGCCCGCTTCGCTGACCTTCAGCTCCACTGCTCCAGCACTCAGTACCGCTTCCACGTCCGACGCTGTCACCAGCACCACGTCAACACCATCCACTTCCACAAGCTCCGCACCAAAATTACCGCTGATGCTCACAAAGTCCGCAATGCCCAGCTCAAGGCCCTCTCCGCGGAAACTAAACAGATCCAACTCCGTGCCAAAGTCAACAACACCAAGATCACCACCAAAGTCCACTTCCTGCTCACCCGTTACGTTCGCCTGCACGGTGATATTGCCGCTGGCGGAAAGACCGGACAGGCCGACAATTGCGGCATCTCCGGTTGCGTAAAGGGCGTAGAGACCTACCTCGGTTTCGGTATCCAGGAAGAATCCGAAATCAAGATTTTCAACAGCGATGCCAACGGCAGCCGGATTGAGGTTGCCGTTCGGGTTGCGGTACGGTCCATCGCCAATGAAAGCATAACCTCCACTCGCCGAAACATTAAAGCTTCCGACGCTGCGGGTAATGATCAATTCCTCGGCTCCGAGCACAAAGGCCCCAGCCAAGTCAATTTCAGTGTTGAGGGCGGTGAACTGGATAAAGGGTGTTGAATCTCCGTCGCCGACTTCGGAAGAGCCAAAGTCAACCGTTACGGATTCACCGGCGATGGTGAAGCTATCACTGAAGGATTCGGTGAATTCGTTGTAGCGGAAGGTCATGGTCGATTGAACCACCAGACCATCGACACCGATAAAACTGACATCCCCTGTAATGTAACCGGCTTTCAGCCCACCCTCTTCAAGGAAGAATCCACGGCCATTGAGTAGCTGGAGGCCGACACGGTTATCGCTGACATTGTCTCCAACAAAGATCTCAACCTGAGTCGCCACAACCACGGTAGAGCCACCAGCAGAGCTGGATGTGGCGACACTGAAGACACCCGAAATCTCGATGCCGGGGAAATTCAGTTCCAGTGCAACTTCTACCCAGACGGTAGCGTCATTCGGACCTGTAGCCGGAAGCTCGACCACACCGAAGACACCCTCCGCTTGAACAGCAACACCGAGGTCATTGAAATTTATCTGTGCCTGGGCACCGGCATCAATGCCGGGCATATCGACATTTGCGGTGAACTCCAGGCGACCCGCCATCCCGACTCCAGGGAGAATTACAAAAATACCACTGGCGTCTTCAATGTTGATAGAAGAACCACCGGTCCCTTCGCCACCAAAGGCATCGATCTGAACGTCGTCAAAGAAGACGATCATGACTTCGCCATCGGTACTCACTGCCCGCTCGAAGCCAACATTACCGGTCATCGTGATGCCTGCGAGCCCAACGGCTACGTCGAGCGCTTCAAGATAAAGGTAAGGACCGGCTTGGACCGAAAGACTGATCGCGTCACCGCTGACCGTGAAGGACTCATTCACTGCGCTACCAATCGTATTAAAGATCGCAGTAAAGGAATCAGCGGAAAGCGTCACGCCGGGCACGCCAGCGAGCAAACTGACTTCGCCCGTGATGCCACCGGCAACACCATCTTCGGTTATCAGCAAGCCACCAAATCCATCTGTAAATGACATCAGCTCAGTGCCAGCGACTTCGACCGTGAATGAAATATCGGTCCCGGCAATTCGGGTTTCCTCAGTAACCGCATCAAAGTCCAGCTGATAGCTTCCGGACATTACAAACATTCCAGAGATATCCAGAGTGCCGTCAAAAGATGCGGTAATATCGCCCTGGGCGTTGGTGCTGAAGGAGCCGTCGCCTTCAAGGCTGACAACTCCCGCTATGCTTGCTGTGAGTTCCTCCACTGCGATGGAGGCATCGCCGTCGGCGATGGCTTCATCAAATTGGTAGCTGATATTGCCCACGCTCAGGGTCCGGCCTGCGGCCACCGAGCTGCCACTGGCGTAGCGAACGTTCACCCGTTCCGCGCCCACACTTGCCAGCGGCGCAAGGGCTGCGAGGAAGGCGCCCTCTTTCAGGCCAAACACCAGGTTGCCGGACTCGTCCACCAGCAGACCAAACTTTGCTCCGGTCACACTCACTACGGCAGGGCCTGCTTCCAGGCTTGCGCTGACATTGTCACCCACGGCGATGATTTCATCGCCTTCCAGCTTAAAGCCAAAGTCTCCGCTGAGGCTGACAAAGTCCGCCACCTGGGCACTGAAGCCTTCCACCCCAAAGGCAATGGTATTCTTGTTGATACCGGTAAAGATGTATTCCAGTCCCAGCACATCCAGGTCAAAGCCCGCAGCCACTTCCGTGTCCTCATTGGTATACTGGACCGTCACCGCATCCGCGGAGACGCTGCCAAGGCCATTGATGCTCGCTGTCAGGCCGCCGTTGGGCAGTTCCTGGGTCAGCTCAAAGGCCAGTTGCGTGCTGTTGCTGTAGAAGCCAAAGTTCGCTCCGCTCACAGTCACTTCGGCAACGCCTCCGGCACTGAGCTTTGCCGACACATTGTTGCCAACGGCCACCAGGGTCGTTTCGCCTCCGATGGTCGTACGGCTGAAGCCAAACTCTCCGCTGAGGGTCACAAAGTCCGCAACCACTATCTCAAGGTTGCCACGAATGGCTTCCTGCGCCGCTGCAGACATCGACAGGGTTTCACTCAGGCCGGGGCCCGTCAGCACTTCCACGGGGGAAGCTTCAAAGTCGATCACGCTGTCGTCATCGGCGGCCACGTTCACTTCCACGCGCAGGTTGTTCACCGCAAGGGTAAAGGCATCAATGCCCACAAACTCAGCGGCGGTGATCGTTGCCTGCAGCGCTGTCCATACCCGATCGCCGTCCTGCTCGCTAAAGATACCAAGAGCAAAGTCCAGCTCGCGGGTTGCAAAGCCGATGGCATCCGCGGTTCCGCCGTTGACCCCGGCGAAGGCGTCGATTCCGCCGCCTCCGGCTGTCAGCACGTCGGTGAGCACCTGCGTTTGGGTTCCGTTGCCGTCGTCCACGGTCACGGTCTTTTGCGACAGTTCAAAACCAAATCCGCCCGACACCTGGAAGAACCCGAACACGTCCAGGTCAAAGTTACCCGTGGCGCGCAGCAATGCGCCATCGATGCCGTCCATGGTCAGGGCCAGGCTGCTCTCGGGTCCGGTCAGGACCTCCAGAGGCTGCACCGCAAAGTCCACCACAAGGTTTGCATCCGCATCCGGGATGATGTCCGGTTGAGCAATCGCTTCGCCCACCTGCAACACGCTCAGTGAGGCCGAGGCCACTTCGGGGTTCAGGTTCAGCTCGAACAACGGCCAGTCAATGCCGCCAAGGTTTTTGCGGAAAATAATATCCCAAACGCCCCCATCGATCCGGCGTACCGTGAACGCCCACTCGTCGTAGTAAACATCAAAGGCATCCGCAATCGCATCCACCAGCTGGCGCGCACTTGCGTCAAAGGGCAGTGCAACGGTTTCGATCAGGTTCGAGCCGTCCTGCAGGCTCAGCGTAAAGGTCCCTGTTCCCTCCGACTCGATCCGCAGACGCTGCACTTCGTTGATCGCAGGGCTGCTGATCACTTCCACGGTTGCCTGGGTGTAGCCGCGCTGATCCACGATCAGGGTTCCGCGCACCGGTTCCAGCTCCGTGCTCACACTCAGGCGCGGCAGGTCCACTCCGTCCAGATCCCCGCCAAAGAGGATCCGCCACACTCCCGATTCAATTGTTTCCACAAACACTTCGCCGCCGATGGCAGCAAGGGCTGTGTTGAGGGCCGATTCGATCGCATGCTCATCGGCGTCAAAACCCAGCAGCGCGGTCGTGTAGGTACCACCGTCGAAGCTCAGGCTCAGGCGGTAGCCGCCCTGGGCTTCAGAGCTCACGCGCAATTCCTGCACCGCAGCGGTGGTCGTTTGAGTCGTTTCCGTCGCCGCGGACTGACCGTCACGGATGGTGCTCACATCCACGATCACATTGTTGGCAGAGGCCACGGTGATCTGCGGCACGTTCTGGTAAGCCAGCTCACCGGTAAAATCGATAAAGTAGCGGGGCGCCGCGGTGGTCGAGCTCTGGTCAAAGGTTACACGCACATTGCCCTTCTTGATGCTCGTCAGACTCTCGAGGGCTCCCTGCAGCAAGGCGCGGTTGTACGTCGGGCTCATCCGCGAGAAGTCGATCAGTCCCGTCGTCAGCCCATCGAAGGTCAGCGAGTAGCGCGTGTTCGTGCTCTGGGTCGCTCCCGAGAAGGAGATCATCTGGCGCTCGCGCACGTTCTCGCCACTGCCGGCACTGGTCGTCGTCACCGTTGCTCCGCGCACGATCGTCGACACCGACGCTTCCACTCCCGGCACCTGCACTACCAGCTGCAGGTCACTGAAGTCTTCTCCGGCCGCTGCGCCCACAAACTCAATCACAAAACCACTCGCACGGTCTCCGCTGACAAGTACGTTGTCCATCGACCCCACCGCGGCAAAGTCCCCAATGGCTTCACGCAGCAAGTCGCGCAGGTCCGCATCCGTGTCACCGGGCGTTACCAGGATTCGGTGCGTGGTCGCTCCGCGCAGCTTCAGGTCCAGTGCGCCCGATACAATGTTGGTTTCCAGCCGCAGCACCGTGTTGACCGTTTCGATCTCCACTTCCACTTCAATCAGCTCAGGCTCTCCGGCAACCCGTTCCACCACGCTGCCGCTGGCTTCAGGGCCTTCCGCGCGCACCGTCAGGCCGCTCAAGTCTTCGCCCAGCAGATCGCCGCCAAAGGTCAGCGTGAAGCCGCCTGCGCGGGTTCCGCTCACCGTCACGTTGCCTTCGCCTACGCCGCTGAGCCCTTCGAGGGCACTGCGCAGCGCTGAGCGCAATGTCGTATTGGTGTCGCTGGCACGAACACTCACGCGCGCTTCCTCGCCACCCAGTTCAAAAATCAATTCGCCTGTTCCCAGCTCGACATTCAACTCCAGGACCGTCGCCGTCAGCACATCGTCCTGTTCAATCGGCGCGCCTTCGCTGCCGATGTTCTGGTTGATCTCAACCGTCAGCGTATCGGCTTCCACGGTCAAACCGTCCACGCCCACAAAGCCTACCGAACCCACTTCGCTCTTCAGTGCCATCCACTGCCGCGCGGAGTTGTTGCTGTCGGTCAGCAGCACCAGCGCAAAGTCCGCCTCCGACAGTTCAAAACCAATGTCCGACAGCCCAACAAAGGCGTCGATCTGGTTCGCGCCAATCGTGATCAGGTCCACTTCCACGCTGCTGCCATCGGACAGGCGCACCGTGTCGCTGCGGCTCACAAAGGCAAAGTCTCCGCTCACACGGAAGAAGTTCAGCAGCTCGATCTCCACGCTGCCGGCGGCCTGGATCAGTTCGCCGTCACTGGCGGCCATGCCAAAGTCAATGCTTGCAGTCACTCCGGTGGCAACCGTGTAACCTGCAGCTTCGTAATCAATCAGGCTGTCATCCGCCGCGGCAAGGTTCACTTCCAGACCAAAACTCGTCACCGTCAGGGTCAGGCCGGGAACTCCAACCACACTCACCTCGCCCACTTCGGCCTGCAGCGTTGTCCAGCTGCGCTCACCGCCCACTTCACTGAACAGTCCAAGGGCAAAGTTCACTTCGCTGAGCTCAAGGCCAAGGGCCTGCGCGCTGCCGCCGTTGTATCCGGCAAAGGCGCTCACATCACTGGCACCCACCGTCAGCACTTCCACCGACACAGTGCTGCCGTCGCCCAAAGTCACCGTGTCGCTGTCCGCGCGCAGGGCAAAGTTGCCACTGACTTCCACAAAGCCCGCAAGCTTCAGATACGCGTTGTCCAGCGCCAGCTCCAGCAGGCTGTCCGAAGACACAAGGTTTTCAAAAGTATAGCTCAGCTGACCCGCTTCGAGGGTCTCGCCGGTGTAGGCCGTTCCGGTCTCGTTCACCCGCAGCGATACCGTGTCCGCTCCGAGATCAATCGCTCCGCCAAGATTCAACGATGGCGTTCCGCGCGCTTCCAGCACCAAGGCTCCGTTGCCATCAATCAGCAGCCCAAGGCTTCCGTTGACTATCCCCGCTTCAAAGCCTCCGGCTGACAGCCCCGCTTCCACGTTCTGCGCAACCGCCACTACTTCGTCAGTCTCGCCGTTGACACTGAAACCAAAGTCGCCGCGCACATACAGCGCTCCGGCAAGGCTTGCCTCAAGGCCGCGCACGCTCACCGCGAGGTAGTCGCTCACCGCTGGTAGGTTCCGGAAGCTGTAGCTCAACTCGCCCACTTCAAGGCTCTCTTCGCTCAGGTCCACTCCGGCTTCGTTGTAGCCAACAAAAACCTCGCTGGCTACCGCGCTGGCAAAACCGCCACCATTCAAATACAAGCCGCCGCGGGCTTCAAAGGCCAGGGCTCCATCACGATAAAGCAAGCCAAAGCTGCCCTCGGTCACGCCCACTCCAAAGTCTTCAGTGCCAAGGCTCACTTCCACCTCACGGCCCACAGCCATGAGGTCTTCGCCTTCAAGGCCAAAGCCAAAGTCGCCCGATACGCTTACCACGTCCAGCAGGTTCACCGACAGGCCGACCACTTCAAAACCAAGGCTGTCAGCCTCGATCTGATCTTCGAAAGTGTAAGTCACGTCGTTCACACCCACTTCGCTGCCCGCCGCAATCAGCGTCGAGCCGTTGGTAAAGCGAACGCTCACGCTCTCCGCTGTCACATCCGCAAAGGCTCCCAGCTGCACATCCAGGCTGCCACCGCTGACTTCAAAACCAAAGCGCTCGGAGTCCATCAGCAGGCCGAAGTTCGCGCCGGTCAAGGCAACGTATACACTTTCACTGACGCTGAGCTTGGCTTCGATCTCCGTGCCAGCGGCAACAATCGTTTCGCCCACAGCGGCAAAGGCCATCGAACCACTCACGCTCACAAACCCGTCCACACTCAGGTTCAGCTCTTCGCCGATGATCGCAAACAGCTCTTCATCCGTGCCAAAATCTATCAGGTAGTAATCCGCGCCAAAGTCCACTTCCTGCTCACCGGTCGTGTTCGCAAACACCTCCACCGTGCCCCCCAGTTCGATCCCGGGTACGCCTGTCAGCGACAGGGTGCCCTCAGCGTGCAAAGCGTAGCTCGAACTGCCACCTTCGCTCAGCAGCATCAGGCCAAAGCCCGCTTCGCTGACCTTCAGCTCCACTGCTCCAGCACTCAGTACCGCTTCCACGTCCGACGCTGTCACCAGCACCACGTCAACACCATCCACTTCCACAAGCTCCGCACCAAAATTACCGCTGATGCTCACAAAGTCCGCAATGCCCAGCTCAAGGCCCTCTCCGCGGAAACTAAACAGATCCAACTCCGTGCCAAAGTCAACAACACCAAGATCACCACCAAAGTCCACTTCCTGCTCACCCGTTACGTTCGCCTGCACAGCCATCGTCCCGCTCAAGGTCAGGCTCGGAATGCCGGTGAGTGCGACCGTTCCAGCAGCCGTCAGGGCATAAGTCGCGTCCTCTCCATCGCTGAAAAGTATCAGACCAAGGGATGCATCGCTGATTGTAATGGCAACATCGCCAACACCCATGGAGGCGTTGATATTCTCGGCGCGAAGCAACAAGGCGCTGGACGCTTCGCTTTCCTGGAGAATGGCGGTGAAGTCGCCGGAAACGGCAACAAAGCCAGCAAGGTCAAGCTCCAGATCGGAACCGATGAATGCAAAAGTATCATCGGTAGAGCCGTAATCGACGGTAGCGTAACCATCAAAATCAACAGTTTCCAAGCCAGTGGTGTTGACGAAGACCTCCATGGTTCCGGAGAAGGAAACCTGATCCACTCCAGTCAACTGAACGCTGCCTTCTGTATGGAGTGCAAAACTGGTTTCACCTTCGTCTTCAAAAATTACCAGACCCAGCGATCCGCCGGAAATGCTGAGCTCAATCGGATCGATGCCGATGCTTGCCGCAACGTTGGTCGCAGTCATCAACAAGCCGCTGCCTTGACTGTTGCTAACCGTTACAGCGGAGAAATCACCGCTTACCTGGGCAAAGCCTTCAATCTCCAGATTCAGGTTTTCGCCTATGAAGGCGTAAACTTCGTCAGGGCTTCCATAGTCGATCACACCGTAGTCGCCGAAATCTACGGTTTGCTGACCGGTCGTGTTGGCAAATACTTCAATCGTACCACTGAGGCTCAACCCGCTGACTCCGGTCAAGGCCACTTCACCTGCAGCATGGAGGGCAAAACTCCCCTCTCCTTCTTCGCTGATCAGTGATATCGCAAGGCTGGCGTCGGTCACACTCAGAGAAACGGTTCCGGCATTCAGAGCGGTGGTAACGTTTTCTGCAGTCAGTTCCAGTTGTTCGTTGGAACCTTCTCCGGTTTTAACCACACTGAAATCTCCACTTATCGATATAAAATCGCCGACGGTGAGATTGAGTCCTGCACCATAGAGTGCAAAGAGCTCTTCATCGGTTCCGAAATCCACTTCACCGACCCCGCCTCTAAAATCAACGGTCTGCAGCCCGGTGTTATTTGCCAAAATCTGGATACCTTCTTCAGAACCGAAGCTCAGTCCGGGTACTCCGGTCAATGCAAAGGCTCCCTCAGCCTTCAAGGCAAAGCTCGAGACGCCTTCAATTTCCAGAATTACTAAAGCAAGATCAGCATCGCTGACTGTGAAAGCAACGGCTCCTGCCTCAAGAGAGGTATTGATACCTGTAGTGTTCAGAAGGAAAAGGCTTTCAGTTTCGTTGGATTCGAGCAGCACCTCGATATTGCCGGTCACACTTATGAATCCAGCAATTGAAAGCTCCATATCATTGCCGATAAACTGAACCTTATCGTCCGAAGATTGAAAGTTAAAGCTTCCGTAATCGCCAAAATCCACAACCTGTTCACCGGTCGTGTTAACATAGACTTCAACATTTCCAGCAAGGGTAATCTCAGGCAGGCCGATCAATTCAGCCGATCCCTCGGCGAAGAAAGCATAAGTGGCTTCGGTGGAAGAGCCATCGAGCAGGAGGGCGAATTGATTGATGCTCACATCAACCCCGACTCCGCCAGCGGTCAGCGTAAAGCCAATATTGTCGCCGGTAACCACAAAGCGCTCCGATGCAGTCTCAATAGTGGCATCGAAATTTCCGGTCACCAGGAGGATATCACCCAGTGCGATTTCCAAATCGCTACCGGATGCTTTAAAAATTGGGTCTGAAGTGCCAAAATCGACAGTGCCCGCGTCTCCAAAATCAACAACGGCTTCACCGGTTGTATTAGCTTGAACCGACATGGTTCCCGAAAGCGTCAACTCTGGAACACCCGTTAATGAAGCATTTCCAGAGGCATTCAATGCATAAGAGAAACCCTCTTCATTTTCAAAGAGTGCCATCGCAAACTGTGCATCGACTACCGAAAGGCTGATTGGTCCCGCAGAAAGAGAGGCGGTTACATCGGATCCCGAGAAAAGGATAAAGTCACCGGCTGTGGCCGACATGGCGGTCACTGCAAAGCTGCCTTCAATCGATGCAAATCCATCAATTGCCAGAACCATATCCGTCCCGGTAAACTCAAAGATGTCTTCCTCACCGGTAGTGTCTGCGACTACCGCCATTGTGCCGGAAAGTGTGATCCCGTCTACTCCCACTAGTGTCACGGAACCCGAGGCACTCAAGCTATAGACTGAACCAGCTTCATTGTCCTGGAAAAGCATTTCAAAGTCGGCATCTTCAATTGCCAGACCAACAGTGCCAACACTAAGAGATGCATTTACATCGTTGCCGGTTAGTTCGAGGGATGTAATTGATTCACTCTCAGTCAGTTTTGCGGTAATGCTGCCTTCGAGGGATGCGAAACCATCGATTGCAAGCAGCAGATCGTTGCCGGTGAATTCAAAAATATTTTCTTCCCCCGTTGTGTCTGCGATGACAGCCATGCTTCCGGCAAGAGATACACCGGTTACTCCGAGAAGTTCAATATTACCCTCAGCGCTGAGTGAGTAAGTTGTTTCGGTTTCGTTATCGTAAAGTTCAAAACTGAATGAAGCCTCACTCAATGCCAACTCAATGTCACCTGCCGACAGGCTTGCCGAGATGTTCGATCCGGACATTTTCAACACGGCCTCTTCCGACGCCTCAGTCAAATCGAGTTCAAAATCGCCTGTGAGCGAGACGAAACCGTCAATGGAGAACTCAAGGTCCGTTCCAGAGAATGCAAAGGAATTTTCACTGGTGCTAAAGTCATGCTCGTTTCCTCCACCAAAATCAACGACCTGACTGCCGGTTGTGTTGGCCGAAACGGAGATGGATCCACTGAATGCAAGACCGTCAATTCCAACCAGGGCGACATCGCCAGATGCAAACAGGGCTATACCCGACGAAGACTCAGAGGTCTGAAGGAGGAAGGACAGATCCAGGTTCTCCACGACAACCCCGATCGCATCCGGGTTGAAGGCACCTTCCGAATCCCGGTAAGGACCGTCACCCACAAAGGCGTAAGCACCGGAAGCAGAAACTGTGAAACTTTCAGGAGCCCGGGTGAAGGTCAGATTGTCGGCACCAACAGTCAGCGTCTCACCGAGCTGTAGCTCCATATCGTCGCCAATAAACTGTATAAAAGGCAGGGATCCGTCTGCGACTTCCGAAGCGCTGAAGTCGACAGAAATTTCTTCACCGCCAACGGTGAATGTATCGGAAAAAGCTTCGGTCGACTCGTTGTAACGGAGCATAACGGTCGAAGTGACGACAAGCCCGTCAATTCCAACCACGGACAGCGTTCCGGTTATCTCACCAATCTTCAGACCGTCGAGCTCAAAGAAATAGCCTTGGGCATTGCTCAACTCAAGTCCTGTCCGGTTTTCGCTGAAGGTATCGCCAACAAAGACCTGAACGTTGGTCGCGGCAACAACCGTTGCTCCGGTTACAGAATCTCCAGCGTAGCTAAAGGTTCCTGAAATCTCGAGCCCAGGGAAACTCAAATCAAGGGCTGCCTCCACCCAAACGGTAGAGTTATTCGGGCCAAGCGCCGGGAGATTTATTTCTCCCGAAGGTCCTTCAACGCTGATGGATTGACCTGTGTTGTTGAAGAAGAGGTTGACCTGACCGCCAGCCTCGGCACCGACAATGGCGATGTCCGCGGTGAAGGAGAGCGAGCCCGCAAGACCGACTTCCGGAATGACGACAAAAACGCCATTGGCATCGGTTACACTGAGCGGACCCGATTCGGTGCCTTCGCCTTCGAAACCAGTGGTGATTTCAACGTTTTCAAAAATAAGGACCAGGTATTCATTCCCCTCAGCCTGAGAAAGCTGGAAGCTCAAAGCACCTTCGAGGGTCAGGCCCAGGAAGGACATTGAGACCGCCGAAGACTCGATCATCAAATAGGGACCGGCAGGAACCGAGAGTTCAATGGTGTCTCCGCCGACGATAAATTCATGCTCAACTGCTTCGGTCGAGGTATTGAAGATAGCTGTAAAACTATCCGCGCTCAGGCTAACGCCCGGGATGCCATCCTCCAACACCGAAAGATCCCCGGATATACCCCCGGCAACACCGGAATCGGAAAGTAGGATTGCACCAAAGCCGTTGCTGAAGGAAAGGAGTTCACTGCTACCAAGGGAAACGGTAAAAGCCATTTCGGTTCCGGCGACTGAGGCCGTCTCGTTCTCGGCATCGAAGCTGAAGCTAAAGATGCCACTGATTTCAAAGAGCTGATCAACAGTGACACTGCCTTCGAGATCCAGCTCCAGATTGCCCTCTGCATCCAGATTGAATGATGCGTCACCCGCTACCTGCGCGATGCCGGCAATGGATGCGGCGAAATCGGTGACGGAAAACTCTGTCACCCCGGCTGCAATCGCATCTTCAAATGTATAGGTAACACTTCCTGCGCCGATTTCGGTATCAGCGTCAACAGAAGTGTTCTCATCCGAATAGCGAATAAAGACCTCGGATGCGCTGACAGAACCCAACGGGCCAAGGGCCGCAATCAGGTCAGTTCCAGTAGCTTCGAGCAAAAGGCTTTCCGAGTCGAGGAAGAGTCCAAAGCTGGCAGATGCGATTTGAGCATAAACGGAATCCGGATCTCCGATCGTCACGGATACGTCCTGGCCGACCGCGACCAGAGTTCCCTCACTGAGGACAAATGCGATCGACCCGGAGAAAGCGGCAAAATCTGCCACATTCAATTCCAAGTCAGCTCCACTGAAAGCAAAGGTGTCTGCCTCGCTGCCAAAGTTGACAGTGCCATAACCGTCAAAGTCGACTTCTTCGCGGCCGGTTGTGTTCGCAAACACTTCGATGGAACCGCTAAGACTGACTACATCCACTCCGCTCAGCGAAGCAGTGCCTTCGGCATGGAGAGCGTAAAGGGTCTCTTCTTCCGAATGCTCAACTAGAAGCGCAAAACTGGCATTGGTCACATTGAGAGAAGCCGAACCGGCAGCCATTGAAGCATTGAGGTTTTCACCAGTCAGGAGGAGTTGACTGCTTTCGCCCTCATCCACAAAGGTTGCAGTCAAATCGCCGGAGAAAGCTGCAAAGCCTTCAATCTCGAGCAGCAAATCATAACCTTCGAATGCGAAAAGGGGTTCAGAGCCATTGAAATAGATGGATCCAACTTCTGGAAACTCGACAAACGATTCTCCGGTAGTGTTTGCCAGAATCTCCATTCGGCCCTCAAGGGAGATACCGTCAACGCCCTGCAAACTGGCTTCACCATAGCCGAACAGAGCAAAAGTCGTTTCCGCCTCGACCGACGTCACATACAGATAGAGGTCTGCATCCGAAATCGTCAGCGAGGCCTCGCCCACTTGAAGGCTCGCAGAAACATCCTGACCGACGAACGTCAGTGAAGATTCATCAGCTGAAAGGGAAAAACTTCCCTCAACCCGAGCAAAGCCATCGATGGCAAAAACCAGGTCCGAACCAGTCAACTCAAAGGTATCCTGACCATTGGTTGTATCAACCAACAGACTCATAGTTCCGGACAGCTCAATCCCAGGGACTCCACTGAGTTCAGCGCTGCCCTGTGCATCCAGAGTGTAAGTTGCAAGCGGACCTTCGTTGAAACTCGTGAAACTGAAACTCGCATCGGAGAGGCTGAGCATTGCATCTCCGGCCTGGACAGTCGCCTCAACCGCATTCGCTTCGATGATCAGTTTATCCGCATCACTGGAAAACAGAAAATCGCCACTGATGGTGGCAAGTGTTCCAATCGCAAGTTCAAGGTCAGATCCTGAGATCTCGAAGAGTGCTGTCTCGGCTGTCGTGTCCGCAGTGACCGCGACTTGACCGGAGAAGCTAATTGCGCCCAGTCCCACCAGCGAGACTGCACCGCTGGCATCCAAAACAAAAACCGTATCGCCGTCGTTCTCAGTCACACTGAGATCAAATTCCATTTCTGAAATTTCGAGGCTGGCGTTGCCCACGCTGAGGGAAGCACTTACATCACTCCCCTGAACAGACAGGCTCGATTCAGAACCCAGGTCGACTACACTTATAATAAGGTCTCCCGCAAAGCTAAGGAAATCATCCACCGTCAACTGCAAGTTTTCACCAGTCAGCTCAAATCGCTCTTGCCCATCCCGAGTGTTGGCATGAACGGTTACCGTTCCGGAAAGGCTCATCCCAGGAACGCCGGAAAGGGAAACACTGCCAGTCGCGTCAAGCAGGTATTCAACCGTGCCGTCATTGTCCTTAATAGACAGGTCGAGGCTACCGTCAGAAACTGACAAGGAGGCTCCGCCCGCACTCAGCCCAGCTTGAACACTGCTGCCACTGATGACTATCGAGTCGCCATCAATAGAGACGGCCAAATCACCACTGAACTGGGCAAAGCCATCCAGATCCAATTCAAGATCCGATCCGCTGAAAACGTAAACGTTTTCGCTGCCCGTCGTATCCGCAAGGACATTCATGGTGCCAGAAACGGTTACGCCCGGAACTCCGGTCAATTCGGCGCTGCCTTCGGCCTCCAGAACAAACTGGGTATCGGTACCATCGCTTTCAATCTGCAAATCCAGAGCGGCATCGATGATTGCAAAACCCACCCCGTCGACACTCAGTGTGGCCGAGGCGTTTGCGGCAGTCAGCTGGATGGATTCAGATTCACCGGTGACGATTCGTTCAGCGCTAATATCTGCCGTGATCGATACGAAATCATCAATGGAAAATTCCATATCAGTGCCGTGGAACTGCATCAATTCGTCATCCGTTCCAAAATCAACGACCCCTAGAGCACCACCAAAATCGACTTCGCTGACACCTGTGGTGTTTACGCGAAGGCCCATCTGACCACTGGAAAGCGTCAGACCTGGAACACCGCTCAGGATTACCGAACCGGCACCTGCGATAGCGTAACCGCCATCGCCTTCGAGACGAATACCCAATTCAGCATCAAACACACTCAGAAGAACTGAGCCTAAACCCATGGTCGCGGTGACCGAGCTTCCGCTCAGAGCCAGGTAATCGTCTTCAGCATTCGAAACCTGAGTGACAGAAAATTCGCCGGACACGGAGGCAAAATTGTCAATAGCGAGCGATGCATCCAGAACAATGGCCAAAACCTCGCCGCCCGCGCCAAAGTTTTTCATCCCGGCGGCGGAGCCCTCCCCTTCCATATCGATGAACGAGTCCTCGATATTCTTGCCAAGAACCTCTACACTATTAATAGAGAAGTCGACACCGTCAATTCCATCGAGGGTTGCACTGCCGTAGGCATAAAGCGCGTATTCGACCGCTTCTCCTTCATTCGTAAGGTTCAAAGCCAGGCTCGCGTCATTGATCGACAAGCCGACATCACCCACTTCAAGGCTCGCATTGACGGAGTTTGCTGTCAGCACCATCGAGTTGCCGTCCGCAGAAACGGTTGCATTGAAATCTCCCTCCAGTTCCACAAGACTGGAGACATTAAGGCTCCCATTGAAGGACAGCGAGAGGTCGCCCTCCGCATTCAAGTGGAAGGAACCGTCTCCCTGGACGCGCAGGACGTCCTCAAGTAAATTGAATTCAAAATCTTCGACATCAAAAGCAACTGTTCCGCTGGCGATCCCCTCGACAAAGGTGTAGCTGGCCGAACCAGCAGACACGACCCTGCCAGGAACAATCACGGAGTCTTCGTCGCTGTAGCGCACGTTGAGACCTCTAGCGGAAACAACACCCAATCCGGCAACGGCCAGAACCAGGTCCTCTCCACTCAACTCAAAGGCAAACTGGTCCTGATTGAGAATCAGCCCAAAAGCCGCGCCGGCAACACTTAGCTCAGAAGCACCCGCGCCGAGCTGGACGGTAAGGTCGTTTCCAACAGCAACTAAACTGTTGTCGATTATGCTGAAACCAACATCACCGGACAGCTCAACAAAATCAGCCACCTGAGCCTGGAAGCCGACGGCTGAAACCTCAATCAGATCCGAAGCCGCTGGCATGGCGACAAAAGAATAGCTCATCGCGCCCACACCTACGGATTCGCCGGTCCAGGATTCACCGGTCAGGTTGAGGCGAACAACTGCTTCGGTAACCGAGACGCTGGCAAAGTCTCCACCGCTCAGATGAAAATTACTCGCTGCAGAGGTTTCAAAAACAACGCTGCCGTCAACAAACAATAAAGCAAAAGAAACGGATTCGACTCGGGCCTCTACCCCAGGGGCCTTTAGGGCGACTGTTACACCCTCACCCAAAATCGTCAGGTCGTCCCCTGAAATTGAGATGCCCACAGAACCACTGATGTGAAGATGCTCACCAACAACAATTGAGGCATCGATGACAATGTGGTCCGACAATCCGCTGAAATAGTCACCGTTGAGCAATTGACCAAGGGCATCGGCCATCGCCTGAGTGTCCGGCGCAATGCTCAGGAGTTCGGTTCCGGGCAAGGCCTTGACCGTTGCGACAAGACGATCGGCCTGCTGCTCAAGTTCAAAATACCGGTCCGGAGCGTCCAGCATTAATAGACCAACGGCTCCGGAGAA
This sequence comes from Opitutales bacterium, assembly GCA_020831485.1. Classification (GTDB taxonomy): domain Bacteria; phylum Verrucomicrobiota; class Verrucomicrobiia; order Opitutales; family Oceanipulchritudinaceae; genus JAFIGG01. The sequence goes on along the minus strand of JAFIGG010000003.1, from coordinate 13,930 downwards.
TGCTCCCGAAGCCGAGTCGTAAATCATCAAATCAAAGCTGTCCCCTACTGCAGGGCTGAAATCCTGCCAGAGCCGAAGCTCGATGACACCGCCCAATTCCGCGCCGCCAGTCACTTGGATCTGGGAGTGGTTGGCATCGTCATTGCCGGCTTCGGTCCCACCAAGGTAGAATACCAAAGTCCCGCTTGTACTGAAGCCTTCGAGGTGTTCACTTATTCCAGGACTGTTCCCGGGAATGAATGTTCCGGCATTAGAAAAAGGGCCTTCAAGCAAGCCTGCGTGCCGCAAGGTCTCACCTTCGCCAATCTCCACACCCGCAGGCCCTGAATCCTCCTGGGTTCCATTTCCGGCGAACATCGGCTCGTCGGCTTGATCACCTGCATGGCTGAACAATTCAAAATCAGCGCCCTCGTTGGCGCCATCCTCCGAGCCGGAAGTCATCTCGACATTCCAAAAGGCTACCTCATTCAAACCATTCTTTTCTAGGTCCAACCCACCATCATCCATCGGCGTTGCCGAAAGCAAGATGCGCTGTTCCAACGTTTCGACAACGAAACGAGGAGTGCGTGTTGATGAGCGAAGAGACATTCAGACAGCAGGTGACAATTACCTAGCATCGGATCTTAGAAACTGATGGGCTGTAAAAGCAAGATAAAATGGGGGGCATGACCCATTTTTTCGATACGTCGAAAAGTCTGCTTCAAACACCCACCCACAGCCATTATATTTTATCGATCGTGCTGACCATGAGCTTCTTAGACATTTCGGCATCCTGTCGCATGACAGATACCCGTTGACGCAAACTCTTCCCTTCCGCACGAAACTGGGCCCAGCGGAAACAAATCCGGGCCAGGATCTGGGCCGCGGGCAAGCGGGAACGGAGCCAGGTATGGGTCAATGCCCGCACAGGGCGCAGGGAAAAGCGTTGGATCAATTCATCCTCAATGGAAACGTATCGGCTGGTCGATCCCGGGTCGCCCTGACGTCCGGCACGGCCCATCAGCTGACGGTCAACCCGACCGCTTTCGTGCCCCTCACTGAGAATGACGTGGAGGCCGCCCAATTTTACCACTTTGCCCGCAAGGCGGATATCGGTTCCCCGGCCGGCCATGTTGGTGGCGATTGTGATTGAGCTTTCAGCACCAGCGAGGCGAATAATGGTGGCCTCCTGCTCATGCCTCACCGCGTTCAGGATCGAACAGGACAGCTTTTCCTGATCCAGAAGCCGGGCCAGGTGCTCGCTCGCTGAGACGCTGCGGGTGCCAACCAGCACCGGGCGTCCCAGGGCGTGCAGCTCCCTGATCTCCTCAACAATTGCGCGCCACTTGGCAGGCTCGTCGGCAAAAAAGCGCAGCGGAGCGTCTTTACGCTGATTCGGCCGGTGACGCGGCACTTCGATGAAGGGCAGCGCGTAGACTCCCCAGAACTCGTGGCGGGATTCACGCGCCGTGCCCGTGATCCCTGACAAGTGTCGAAAAAGGCGATAGAATCGCTGAAAACTCAGACGGGCGAGGGTTTCCGAGGGCTTTGAAACCTCCAACTGCTCTTTGGCTTCGACTGCCTGGTGCAGTCCCAGACGCCAGCTACGCCCCGGCATAGGGCGGCCGGTGAACTCATCAACGATCACAATTTTGCCATCGACGATGACGTATTGCTTATCCTTGAGAAAATAGTGCCGGGCCTGTAGGGCCTGATTTACCAGGTCACACATCCAGTCCGTGGCAGACAGAAATCCGGCTTGGCCTTCGCACCATTCAGCGACCTTTGCCCTCCCCGCCTCAATAAGCCGGGCCTCGCGGTAACGGTTGTTCAATTCATAATGCTCGCCGGGCAGCAGGGAAGCCGCCAGCTCCTCAGAACGCTCCGAAGCCTCTTCGATCAGCGAATTCTCATCCTTGCGACTAATGATCAGGGGGGTCACGGCCTCATCAATCAACTGATTGTCCGCTTCATCGACAAAAGCGGTGTAAATCCCACGCAGGACAGTGTGCTGCTGGGTTGGCGTATAGCCGGACAGGCGCATCACATTGCGCCGCGTCGGTTCCGCATAGTTGCCCAGAAGAATGCGATCACGCAACAGATCCGCAACCAATTCTTTACCGGTGCAATAGACAATTGGCGCCTCATACACCTCCCGGCGTTCGTGCGGTTTCAAATCCACCTGAATCGCAGCCGCACGCAATCCACAGGCCTCGTAAAATACCTGCAGCTCCTCCGCGTCACGCCGTGCCAGGTAGTCATTGGCGGTAACAACGTGCAAGGGCCTGCCCGACCAACCGGCGGCGGCAGCCGCCAGTGCAATCGTCAATGTCTTTCCTTCCCCGGTCGCCATCTCGACCAGTGTCCCGCGCGCCAAAGCCATGGCACCCATCATCTGGGTTCGGTAGGCCTCCAGCCCAAAAGAGCGCCGCGCAGCTTCCACCAAAACCGGAAGGGCATCGTCGAAACCCTCTTTCCAGCGTCCGCCCAAGCGTCGTATGTGAGCCTGATGATGGCGGATCTTAGCCCTCAACTCCTTCTCCGGGATCCCCCGGATCTCCCTAAAAGCCGCCTCGCAACGACCGGCGGCCTCCCAGAGCTCTCGCGAATGGCATTTTCTGGATCGGTAAGAGCCGATACACTTATTCACGACCGCATCGAGTCCCTTGGGAACTTCGGGTGGAGATGGCACCTCTGTGCGGCGCACATCCCTCATCGGCAATTCACTGGCGGCGTGTTTCATGCTGCACATTTCCTAGATCTGGAATCGCCGTTGGAGCAGCTGACGGAAGCTTCGGCCCCACTGCTTGAGCAAGGGTTCGGACGGAAGTTGAAACCGCACCACTCCAGTGCGGCCATGCCAAAGTCTGTGCTCCGACTCGGGAACCCGGGCCATCACAAGGAAAAAAGGCTCTGCCGCGCGCATCCCGGATTCATCCCTTTGATCCACTTCGATGGGCCCGCCCCCGGCCCAGCCGAGGGCGGGGCTCGGCAACTGGTCCTGACGCCCCGGAATCACCATCAACCGATCCGGGTTGAGTTCCAGACCACGGCTTCCCGGGAAACGGATACTGGCATCTCCTACCCCGTGATCAAACAGGGCGCCGGCCGAATCCTGAGAGACGACCGCCAGAAACTCCCAATGGTCACCGCTGACGATTTCGCCCAGCACACTGCCGCGCCAGATCCAGCGCCCGGTCATCTCCCGCAATTCCGGAGCCACCCATTCGCCGTCCCGGCTTGCCCGAACTACCAGATTGTCCCGCTGCTCATACAGCTCCGCCAAACGCAACTCGGTCACCAGACGCCGCTGCCGCAGCACCGCGAGTCCTGATGGCTCAACCCGCATGGCCTGTCGTTCAACCACCTCAATGTGCTCCAGTTCGGCTTCCAGCGCACGAATTTCGAGGTCCAGGTCGGGACTTGCCAGGCGCAGCAAAGCCTCCCCGGACTCAACCCGACCGGATGGCTGAATGACTTCTTCGACAAAGCCTCCGGCCCGGGAAGTGACGAAGCTCGAGTCTTCTGCTTTCAGCACGCCCGGAGCGCGCACATGCGAAGGCGCAGGGACAACTCCCAGGAGAAAGAAAACAAGCGCAATAAAGCCCGCGGTAATACTCAACGCGCGGGTCCTCACCCGCTCGATCCGTGGCTCTGTAAACAGGTATTTTATACCCTTCACAAAGGGTATAATGAACATCCCGATCACCGTCAGGATGCCAGCCAGCAAACCGAGCCCCAGGTATTTGTCCGCGACGAAGATGATAATCGTAAACGTTATAAAAAGTCGGTAGCAATAGGCCAGCACGCCAAAGGATCCCAACCAGACTGCTTCACCGGCGGTGGAGGAAGGGCTCTGTGAAAAACGGCCGCCATAAATATATTTCTCAAGCCCGTGCAGCAGCTGGCGCGAACCGCGGGGTTGCAAATTCGGCGTATCGGTCAGGTCCGACAAGATGTAATAACCGTCGAACCGGAGCAAAGGGTTGATATTGAACAGTATGGTGGAAACCGAAGCGACCACCATGGTGTTGTAGGCGAGCGAATTGACCAGGCCCGGGCCGGTAGCGGCCCAGACAAAGGCCGCAATCGCGGCCAGAAAGAGCTCAACAATCATCCCTGAACAGCCCACCCAGACACGTTTCCAGCGCTCCCTAAAGGCCCAGGCGGCCGTCGCATCGACAAAGGGAATGGGGGTAAACACGAGGATGGTGATACCCATTCGGTGCACCTCCCCCTTGAATCGCTTAACCGCGTAGCCGTGTCCAAATTCGTGAATGAGCTTGGCGAATGCAAACGCAACATACAGCAAGGGCAAGTTCGCCGGATCCAGAATTCCCTGCCGGGCTGAAAACAGTTGTTCCCAGTTGGCAATCACAACCGAAAGGCCAGCTCCGAAAACAATCAACCAGAGCAAAGCACCCCAAACCGTCAATAAAGGCTTAACCCAGTTGATGGTTCGGTTGAGAAAATTATCGGGGTCCCAGAGTGGAATACGCAGAAAGAAGATACCAAAGATACGCGACTTCCATTCACGGGATTTGCGCTTCTTGTAACGGTCGAACAACTGCCCGACATCCGCCGGCACATCGGAGATGATCAAGTTGCCATTGTAAAGCTGGGCCAGCATCTGAACCGCCTCGCCCTGACCGGGTGCGCGGTCCTTGTTGCGCTCAAGGCAGCCCTTCCAGATCTCCTCGACCGTACGGGTTCCATCCAGGCGTGAGATGAAATCCCAGGCTTCCGGGCGAAAGCGGAAAAACTGATCCCCATAAGCGTCGTGTGCAACGTGCCACTGCTCTCCGCGGAAAAACTGTTTGCGCACTTTGACCGATGGCCGCAGGCGTATTTTCTGCTGGGCCACCCGGTGCCAGGATTCGCTGAAAAGGGGTCTTTCGTTATTCATCCGTCATCCCTATTTCAAAGCCAGAAACGCATGCGGAAGAAATCCACAATGCGGTGGGTTGCGCGCCAAGCCAGAGTCCGCTTGCCGCCGTTCAACTTTGCAATCCCAGTCATCCCAGGCCGCAGCCATTCCGCGTTTTCAGTGAGTTCAGCGCGAATCACAAAATGACTGCCATCCGCACCGGAAACGGCCGCCGGCTCAATGCGCTCAATCTTAAAAGGAAAGCGCAGGTCCGGTCGGCTCGCAAACGCGGCCTCCCCCATCCCGGAATCGTCCAACAAATCAATGTCGCGCTCCGGCAACTGGATGTTCATGTAAAGTCCGTCAAGTCGCGATACCTGCAGCAGCACATCGCCCTGACTGACAGGTGCCCCGAGACGCTCACGCAGATCCCCTTCGATCACGACGCCCTCAAATGGCGAGCGAATCTCTGAACGGTTCAGGCGGTGACGCGCCAACTCAAGGCTGGCCTGGGCCTGTGCTTCCAAAACCCGGGCCACCCGAAAATCGGCTAAGCGGCGATTCGCCTCAGCGCCCTCCGCATCCGCACGGTGGCGGCCGATATCGGCCAGAGCCGAGGCTTCGCTGACTAACAACTCGCCCTGGTCCATCAACACCAACAACTGCCCCTCCTCGACCAGATCCCCCGGGCGCACATGGGCCTCGGCAATGTATCCATCAAAAGGTACAGGCAATTGAGCAAGGCTGTCTGGACGCACGATAAAAGTTGATTCCACGCGATAGGTGTAGGGAAACAGCAATGCAAAAGCCAAAAACAGCGTTCCGGTAACCGCTCCGACCTTCAGCCATGTGTGAGTGGGCCCCAGTGCCTTTTCAAAGACCTTGCGTGCAGACGCAGTCCAGCGGGCTCCAAACCAGCGGTCCGAGCGCTTCAACTCATCCAGGCGACGTGCGGTCTGATCCGCAATCACGCGCAGGCCAGCAGCATCCTCCATAGCGAAGGCATCCTCCTCACGCTCAACAGTGATCACTGCAACCACCTCCCCATCCACTCTCAGCGGAACCGACAGGACCGCGGCAATGCCACTGTCCTTGACATACTGGCTGTGGTCGCGAACGACAGAATCACTTTCGGGCAAAGCGGGGACCACGAGTTCCTCGTCCTGATCCCGGCACTCTTCCATCGCCGTCTCCAATTTCTGAATAGCCTGAACCTTGCGCTCAAACTTCTCAGTCCCGCTCATCGCAACGACCTTGATATAAGGCTCAGCCAACCAGCCGAGCGTCGCTCTTGAAGCGCCCAGCCGACCTGCGACCTCGTTCACCAGAGCCATAGCTGCGGGAATGAAGCGAACTTGATTATTCACGACCGCGAGTACATCAAGTGCCTTCGAGTAATGATCCAGCTTCTCCTGAGCGGCCTTCATCTGCCGATTGCGCTGATACATTCGCGGCGTATCCACAATCAAGGGGATAATGCCAATCAAGGCCTGCCAACCGCCTTCCGGCTCGTCATCAAGACGAAACTCAGCAATCGCCGGATTGCCACCCTCTTCGGTCTGCAACGCGGCCAGAAAAAGGAAACCGCCCTTCAAGCCTGGGAGCTGCGTGTAAGTGTATCCATCTTCAAAGGCAGCATTTTGCAATTCCTTGAATCGATCCTCAGTCATCGGCAGAGGTGGTTGCTTGCCTTCGGGATGAGCCGAAAGCACACGCCAGGCATCACCCAACTGAACCAACATACGAACACTTCGGGCGCTGGATAAGGCACAGCAGGCCTTGGCAAATTTCTGCCAGAACTCAGGGGCAGCCCCGCTGAAAAAACGGCACTCATCCACCAGATGGACAGTGGATTCGGAGGGCATATCGGAGGAGTGCGTACTCATATCTAAATCCTCAATTTGTGGATGAGAATGTCACGACCGCACGAACGCCGGCTTTTACCCGCTGTTCCGGATTGTCCATCAAGACGCGAACCCGAAGCAAACCACTGGCGGCATCCACCCGCGGATCAATAAACTCGACTTTCCCCGGCATATCTCCCTCCAAGTCCAATTCCGGAAAACGGATACTGGCTTCCTGACCGACTCGAATATGGCGAAGGTCCTCGGCCCGGACGTAGAACTGGACGTAAATCTGCTCGATGTTCACTACGACGAAAATGGGCTCTGTGGCGGTGACGGTTTCACCGTCTTCGACCATGCGCTCAACGATAATTCCGTCGATCGGAGAACGAATTTCACGCAGGCGGACATTCTCTTCAGCAATTTCCAGCTGGAGGCGCGCGAGATCCAACTCAATCCGGGCGGCCAAGGCCTCGTCTTCACTGATCAGACGGTCGGCGAACAGGTTCTGCGAGCCACGGAAATCAAATTCCCGCTTTTCAATCAAGCCGCGCGAACGCTCGACTTCCAACTGCTCGATCCGCAAAAACAGGCGACACAAAAGGTCGCCCGCCTGAACGGTGTCACCCTCGCGCACAAAATGTTCTTCAATAAAACTTTGAACCGGACTGCTGAGCGTTACCTCGCGGAAAGGTTCGACCAATCCTTCAAAGACACGCTGCTGTGCCCATAAGGACAGCGGCGAAAGCATTACAACAAGCAGGGAAAGAGTAGTGAGTTTTTGCATAGACCGGCATTAATTCGAAACATTTACGGCAAATCCCAGACGCGGCGCAAGACTGCCCTGGATCAAGAGGAGTTGCGCCCAGGCCTGCTGCACATCGACGTCAGCTGCGAGCGCGCGGGTACGGGCGAGGGTTAGCTCGCGCTGCTGATTGAGCACGTTGTAACTCGTCGTCATTCCTGTCGCCAGGCGACGCTCTTCGGATACCAGCGCCGCTTCGGCCAGACGAACCGATTCCTGAATCAGTTTGCGGCGTTCGATGCCGGAACGTACATCGCGGATAGCGGTATCCAATGCGGACAACAGCTGCACTTCAGTCCGCTTGACGTCCAGCAACGCCTGTGTTTGACGGCGTTTCGCTTCACTCACACGTGCTCTGGCAGTGCGGTTACCAAGCGGAACGTTAATGGATATCCCCACTCCCCAATCGGCCTCCGAGCGGTTGTCATAATCCCTGTAGGAACCCGTAAAATAATCACTCAGGCCATTCCAACCAATGGACATCTGTAAATCAACTTCCGGGTATCGCTGGTTTTCCATGTAGGCGACGCGAATACCCTCAGCATCGACCATTTCCTGCATCGACTCATATATAGGGCTCATCGTCATCATGGTTCGCGCCAGTTCTCCGTGGTCCAGGGCCTGCTCCAGCGAGAGCTGGTCGACGCCATCGACTCGGATAAAGGGGGCTTCGAAATTGTAATCCCTACCAAGCAACTCCTGCAGGGTGCTCTGCCGGGTCGCATAGAAATTGCGGGCGGAAATGAGCTCTTCCCGTGCCTCAGCCAGACGCACTTCAGCCTGGGTGACATCGATCGGAGACATGCGCCCCTCTTCAACCCGACGGCGGTTCTCACTCAAAAGACTCTGAGCCAGCTCAATTGACTGCTCCTTAACCTTGATATTTTCCTCTGCAAAGCGCAATTCGTAGACCACCGAAAGTACCTGCGCCACGACCTGTTCGATCGCCGAGCGGGTCTGTGCCTTAGCTGAACGCATCTCCGACTGCAGCACGCGCAAGGCGGCCATATTGGCGTCCCGACCAAAATTCCGCAGCAGTGGTTGGGTAACCGAGATGACGGTTGTCGACTGATACTCCGGGTTGTAAATCGACATCTCGGTGCGATTGGAAGTATTGTCGAAGCGCTGAACCCCGGTGGTGGCCTCGTAGGTGGTGCCAAATGGAAGGCGACCCCCAATGCCCATCGTCAGACGACGCACTTCTTCTTCGTAAATGCGCCCGACCTGTCCGGTACTGAGAAATTCCCGCTGGTTCTGCGCCCTGTTTGAGCGGTTGACGCCAGCGTTGATCATAAACGAAGGTTCGAACTCACCCCAGGCGCCGGATATCTGGTCATCCTTGATGTCCACTTCAATCCGTTGGTATTCCAAGTCCATGTTCTGACGGAGTGCGATCGCAATCAATTGCTGCGGTGTGTAGCGCACAACCGGCCGTTCTTGTTCAGGTGCCGCAAACAGCGAAGACACCAAAGTGATTCCGCACGATAGAGCGAATGCTTTGAGCAAGTTTGAGAGTTTCATCAGAGTTCGATTGCTTTAATTCCCATCATTAAGGGAAAACTTAGGATAAAGCGGGTATTACCCTATAAATCAAGACTTGAATCTGATACTTCAATACGGTCATGGTTTCCGAACGGTAGTCATTGGCTGCGACGCAAGCGGGAAATGACTTGTTTGATCCATTCGGAGGGACACCAGATCGAAGACTGCACACAAGCTTAACTAGAAAACTTTGGGGCCCTACCGCAAGCCACGATCTAACAGCACCGAATACCTGATATCGATGTAAATCTGATTTTAAAGATAATTGTTGCTGAGGCCAATCTGTCAGCAGTCTGGTATCGACTAGATTTCTCGCTCAATCTACCAGAACCCGAAAGAAACGATTGGTTTCATCGGGGGCTACGGTCCACTCGAGAGTGCGTTGGGTGGCTTGGCGGGTGGTGCCGCTTAGGTTGCTCCACTGGCTCAGATTGGTCGAACTTTGCAACTGGTAGGAGCGGCCGAGGCGGGCGTTGTGCAGGCGAAGGATGAGTTGCTGGCCATTGAACTCCGCTTGTAGCTGCGGTGGACCCCATGGATAGTCGCTGAATGATCCAGCAAGTAAAATTTCTTCACCTCCGCGGTTTGCAATGGAAACAATAGAACCGGCAGTTGGGAGGGGATTTGAGCGGAGACGGGCGTTCCCGGAGGCGGCCGGGATTTCGATAAGGATCGCCTGATCACCACCGATTATCCAGGAGCCCTGCCCAGTGGATACGGCGCTGCGCAGATGTTCGCTCGGGCGAAAGCCCTCAACAGCAGAGAAACTAATTGGAGAGCCTTCAGAACGCAGCAAGATACCTTCGCGCCCCCCAGCCAGCAATCCATTGGAACCGTCGGAGGCGATGAATTTGAGCACGGAAGTCTCTGAAGGAACATTTATGCTGCTCCAGCTGCTACCTTCAGGGGAGGCGTGGACGCTGCCGCTGAAAAATCCATCGCTACCACTGGCTACAAATTGATTGCTGCCGGAATGCCAGGTGATGCCGGTTAGCTCATACACACCGCTGACAGAATGCAGGGTCCAGGTGAGGCCGTCGTCAGTAGATACTTGGGTTGCGGCAGAGCCTTGGTGCTGGCCGGCGGCGACCCAGTGACCACTGCCATTGCCAACCACGGCGGACAGCTGTCCCAGTATTGCATCAGCGGCGACCTCCGACCAGGATTGACCGTTGTCTGCAGACCGCAGGATCCAGCCGCCGGCGCCAACGGCGATCGCGGTTGAGCCGCTGCCGTAGATAAAGTGTATGGCATCCTCAGGAGTGCCTTGATAGCGGGATTCAAAGACAATACCTCCGTCAGTGGAGCGCAACAGGTTGCCATCGCTATCAGCGACCAGAACGGCATCTCCATGAACGTGAACGGCGGTCCAATCGGCTTCCAGGATACGGGTTGGCAGATTGCCCATCAGTATCTGCCCGCTACTGAAGATCAGTAGCAGTATCCAGAGTTTTGCTGTCATGTAGCGTTTCATCCAAATACCAGGAAAAGAGTTATAACGAGTGCGCTGCGGCGGAAGACGTCGATTTCATTTACCTGGACCTGTTCGGCAAGCACCGTGAGGTCGACAAGAGAGAGCGCTTTGAGCACTGGTATCGAGGTGGCAATCAGGTTTGGCTCGGTGAAGCTGCTGAGGCGCAGGATCGAGCCGGTAACGCTTTCAAGGCGAACCTGGCCGCTAATGCTTTGAATCTGCGAAAGTCTTATGTCATTGCGGGCAAACAGGTTCATGCTGCCACTGGTGGTGAGCATGCGCGCATCCTGGCGCATCAGGATTGCGCCGTTGAGGGCCTGAACATTGAGAGCCCCGGCACCGTTGTGGCGAATATCAGCAGCCACATTGAGGTCGCCGTGCTGCACAATGAGGCGCAGGTCGTTGCTGCCGTTGCCGGCAATGACACCTTCGCCTGCAACAGTGATTGCGCTTAGGGACTCGATGTTGATGGTTCCGTTGGTGGTTATCGCGCTGAGCTCGGCAGCATCGATGTAGACGGCTCCGCCGCTGATCGAACCAATCCCGTCTTGGGCGATAAGAGTTACCCGGCCGCTGAGGGCTTCGATGCGGCCTTGCTCAGCGGCCACTCCGGAAAGGATGCGCTCGGCTTCGATGCGGATGCTGCCGTTTTCGCTGCGGACGACGGTGGTGATGATGATCTCTTGGGTGCTTGCGAGCACAAAAGTTCCTTCGCCGTGATCAATGATGGCTCCGCCAGCACTGCTGAGTTCACCGCCACCAACAATGATGCGGAACTCTTCACCTACTGCGGTATCGACTTTCAGACCATAGCGGCCCAGTTCCATACCGGCACCCTGGCTGAAGTGCAAATTCTGGCCTGCTTCGACATCAATACGGCCCACATCGGCGTGAATTGAAGCGGATGGTGTGCCGACCGAGCCGGCGGCAAAGATGCGCAGTGAGCCGGCGGTGAGGCCGCGGTCGCTTTCGCCAGCGGCACTGGTGGTGATATTGCCGCCGGACTGGATATTGAGTAGGCCATTGGTGGAGACCTTGGCAAGGCTCATGTCGGCACCTGAACGCAGGTGGATCCGTCCATTGAGGGCGCTGAGAGCGGAATCGCGATCGAGGTTGATGTCGGAAGCGGCTCGGATCGAGATGTCACCGGTCGCGCTGGTGAGCGGCGAGCTGCGGGCATCCACATTTGTGGCGAGCAGATCGATGTTACCGCTAGTGTTGAAAGCTGCATTCTCCATGCGGAGGTTTCCGCTCGTGTTGACTTGCAGATGCCCGGAGTCGACCTGAACCGCATCGGCGATCGTCAAGTCACCACTGGTTTGCTGAATAGTGAGGCTACCAGCGCCTTCGAGGCTTGCGCCGAGCAGGCGCAGGTTTTCGTTGGTGCGCAAATAAATCGAGCCAGTACCGGTGTTAGTAACGCTGAGTTCATCGGCATTTAGATGAATGGCTCCCGGCCCAGTTTGACCTATGCCACCTGAGGTTTGCAAAGAGACACGACCGCTGCTGTTGATAACGGGGCCGGCAAAACTGTGGCGTATATGGCTAGTGGTATTCAAAGTAACCGGGCCCGGGCTGCTGATTGCCTGAGTCAAGGCAAGGCTACCGTTAACTTGCAGCTGGATTCCTGTGGCACCAGAGGTCAAACCATTTTGAGTCGCATCACTTACGACAGTGCTGCCGCCATCATTGCCGACGCGTTGAGTCGAGACACTAATGGCTCCGACGGTAAGATTGCTGCTGTTCGCAATATTTATGCCGCCGCCTGCCACAATACTGATGGAGGAGACTTGAGTCCGCAGAACCGGTTGCGTGGCGGCTACTCCTACCCCTTGGGCGGCTTCGATGCGCAGAACTTGCGCGCGGATTTCGCGATGGGTGTCACCGGCGCTGAAAATTCCTCCGGTAGTTGAGATCAGCGATACAGCATTGCCGCTTTGCAGACCACCGAGAGAGATGCTTTCAGCTGCGTGGATGCGGAGAGAACCACTCAGAGTCGTAATTCGGGCGGTATCGTCCATGCGGACACCTCCGTCACTCGAATAGATATCAACCGTGCCGAAGCCGGCCGTTCTGAGGAGAGTGGATGCGCCCATAACAATGTCATTGCTTGCAAGCAGCGAAATGTGGCCGTTGCCACTGCTGATTGAACCCTGAAGAGTTAACTCATCCGAAGCATCCAGCAGGATGTTGCCGCTGCCACCGGCGGAGATTGCTTGATCCACCGTGATTGTGCCACCGCTGGAGACGAGTACGATGTTGCCGTCGGCTCCGGTGTTGAGACCCGACTGTGCGGCGTCGGTTACAGTGGTGGTCGTAGCATCGGCGTTGAAGCCGGTAACGGTGACTGTGACCGTGCCGATGGTAATAGAGTTGTCTTCGGTGGTGAAGATGCCGGAAGTTTCGGAAGCATAGGAGGCTTCGGACACATCCGTGGAAATGTGCCGGTCGGCGGTGCCAATGGTGCCGTGCGCTTCCAGGCGAAGGTTGGTCGCAGTTACGTTCTTGCTAGAGTCAACAGCGTTGAGGATGGCTCCCGCGCTGGAGAGCACCGATACATCGGCGGCAGTCAGGTTGCCCAATGTAATGTTATCGTGAGCGCTCAAACGCAGCGAGGATTCGCTGGCCGTGATTGAGGCGGTCCCGTGCATGCTCAGGCTGCCAGCGATGGCAGTTAGGCTGATCGTCCCGGATGTGGCCGTGCTGACGCTGCGGTCGGCCGCCAGGCTGATGTTGTTGGCGGCTTTAAGGCTAATGTGACCCGTATCGGAGGAAATGTTGTGGTTGATGGTCAGATCGCTGCCAGCACCACGGGCATCCAGCAGGATGTTGCCACTGCCACCGGCGGAGATTGCCTCATCCACTGTGATTGTGCCGCCGCTGGAGACGAGTACGATGTTGCCGTCGGCTCCGGTGTTGAGACCCGACTGTGCGGCGTCGGTTACAGTGGTGGTCGTAGCATCGGCGTTGAAGCCGGTAACGGTGACTGTGACCGTGCCGATGGTAATAGAGTTGTCTTCGGTGGTGAAGATGCCGGAAGTTTCGGAAGCATAGGAGGCTTCGGACACATCCGTGGAAATGTGCCGGTCGGCGGTGCCAATGGTGCCGTGCGCTTCCAGGCGAAGGTTGGTCGCAGTTACGTTCTTGCTAGAGTCAACAGCGTTGAGGATGGCTCCCGCGCTGGAGAGCACCGATACATCGGCGGCAGTCAGGTTGCCCAATGTAATGTTATCGTGAGCGCTCAAACGCAGCGAGGATTCGCTGGCCGTGATTGAGGCGGTCCCGTGCATGCTCAGGCTGCCAGCGATGGCAGTTAGGCTGATCGTCCCGGATGTGGCCGTGCTGACGCTGCGGTCGGCCGCCAGGCTGATGTTGTTGGCGGCTTTAAGGCTAATGTGACCCGTATCGGAGGAAATGTT
>JAFIGG010000100.1 GCA_020831485.1 Opitutales bacterium | reverse complement strand
CCCAACCCCACCCCCCCCCACCACACACACCGCCGCGCCGCGGCCCCCCCCCCCCCCCCCCCACCCCTCCGACCTCCCAGCAGGCTGCAGCTTCCACCCCCGCTGCGCCCACGCCAAAGCCGGCCTCTGCAACGTCAGCGGCCAGCCCCCCGCACTCCGCGAAGTCGTCCCCGGCCGCCACGTCTCCTGCGTCCGCGCCGAGGAGATTTGAGAGCATCCCCGTAGCCGCGCTCGTCCCGAGTGCGCATGGACATCGGATTTTTTAGATCAGCTTCGGATTCTGATTTTAAACCACTAATAAACGCGAATTAACACTAATTTTTGGGAATGGGGATGTTGAGGATTGTGGGGCTGTGTCGGATGGGTGGAATGATGGAAGAGTGGAATTGTGGATGAATGGGTGTTGGAGCGCGGCCTTTGAGCCGAACAGCCGGGCATGGGTTGCTGAGGTTTGCCTGGGCGCGGGTTTCAGGCTGAAGCCTGTGTTCCAACGGGATGGTATGAAGATTGTTGGGCTGTTGGTTTGTCCCTTGAAATAAGTTGTTCAGCCAAACGGATTGATGGGAGTAATGCCTTCGATGGACATGAAATCCTTCACATTTTCCGTAATGATAAAGGGGATCTTCTCGCGCAGCATGAGAGCTGCGAGTTGGCGGTCGAAATAGTTTTGGCGGGTGACGCCGCCGTCTACGCAAAGGTCGAGCGCTTGATGAACTCCTTCCGGCGTAATCGGAAGAACGGTCAGGCCGCGAAGCTGGGAGATGGACAAGATTTTGTCGCGCGCAATTTCCGGGCTGTCCGGCGGTTGGTTTTTCGGGCCTGTGAGGTTGGGGTACATCTCGGCAAGGTTTTGCACCGAAACAAACATTTCCACTTCGGGGTAGTATCGCCGGGCCAGCACTTTCCGCGCCTGATCGTGACGCGGATCAGCCTCGAGCGTGGCGTAGATGAGCACGTTCGTATCAACGAGGATACGGCCCGTGATTTCCTCAACGCGCATAGGTTTCCTCCCGGCTGAAACGGCCTTCATACCGCCCTGCGGAGGTTACTATTTGATCGTCTGTGACACATCGATTTCTTAAAAACTCTTCAAGCGCCATTTCAATGATCTGGCTCCGGGAGCGTCGTTCCTGCTGCCCGTAACGATTCAGGCTTTCGAGGAGCTTTTTGTCCAATGTAGCACTAATATGTGATTTCATAGCATTAAAGTAGCATAATCGGGCATCTTGTCAATCTTTCGCCGGAGCTACCTGCTAGGCCTCTTGCCTGACCAAGGTCAGTTTTGTCCCCTGTTTTTAAACCACTAATAAACGCGAATTAACACTAATTTTTGGGGACGGGGATTTTGAGGATTTTGAGGCTGTGTTGGATGGTTGGAATGGTGGATGAGTGGGTGTTGGAGCCCGGCCTTTAGGGCCTGTTGATTTATTGCGTTTTCAACGATAAGGAGAAATAGCAACAAACACTTGAAGCCGCACGTTCGCGCAGGTGGGCTTTTTGCGGGCCGACAGGAGTGTCAGTATACCCTTGATATCATTGCAGACGCCGAAGCTGCGAATTTATCGACAAGCCCTTTAGGCCGAACAGCCGGGCATGGGTTGCCGATGTTTTGCCTGGGCGCGGGTTTCAGGCTGAAGCCTGTGCTCCAACGGGATGGTCTGAAGGTTGTTGGGCTGTTAAAGCGAATCTGTTTTGCTCGGCGACTGTTACCTATGTCCTGGAACCGGACCGATAGAAAATCGAAATCGAAATCGCGATCGACGGGACGCGCGCAGGTGGCGAAGCAAATCGACCTTGGTTGCGCAGCATTGGTCTCGGGGAATATCTGGACAGGATCGACAGCATCTCCGTAGGCGCGCTCTTCCCGAGTGCGCATGGGCATCGGGCTTTCAAGGTCAGCTTCAGACCCTGATTTTAAACCACTAATAAACGCGAATTAACACTAATTTTTGGACCAAATAGGCAGGAGATCACCGGGCGATTCAGTTCAGTCCCGTTACCTTGGTTTGAGAAATGTTCTGGGCCTGTTTCGAGAATTCTATCTGTGATTCTGCGGAAATACGACGATTGCTTCCAATCTGTTGAATTGCCTGGAGCCGCAGTGTGGAGGTTGTCACGAAAACGTAACGCGATTGGTTTAATTTTGTAAAGTTTAGCGACTATCGTGAAGAAGTCTTCTGAGCTTTAAATCTATTAATCGAGGTAGTTATGATATCAAGGGTTACTATTTTAGCGCTGGCGATAGCCTGTTCTTTCCAGTTTTCGACTGCGGAGGAAAAGTCAGATCCAAAGGATGTAACAGAGGAGGATTTTTATGTGCATTACGATGCCTATCACTCGCTTCAATCCGATGTGGATCGACTGATGTTTGATCTTCGTAATCACCGGCGTTCGCTGGTGTTGAGCTTGGGGAATTCGTCAGTCGAAGAGCGGCAAGCCGCTTTGAAAAGTCACTACGAATCCTTTGAGAATGAATATGCGCAACTTGAACTTCTACTATCAAAACGGGCCCATCACCGGCGTCAGGCGAAGGAGGAGTTGCGGAGCTATAATGCAATTGGAAGTGATCTGAAGTCCGGTAACGAGCAGCATTATTTGCCCTCTGACTTAATTGAATCCGGTGGAAGTCCAGAGGAGATAAAATCCCTGATATTGGCGGAAAGACTATCCGCCCGTGTTGAAGCGGAGATCAGCGATTTGGTCGATATGGCCGAAGCTAAGGGCGAATAAACTTATTTCGAACCATGAAATACTTTCTTTACACCATCATTCTTACCTTATTCGCAAACTTTGCACAGGCACAGACAGGCTATTACAACTACGTTCAGGTGTCTGAGGCGCTTCGTGTAGCAGGAAGCAGCGCACAAGGTATCTACGGAAGAGCTGGAGCGGGAGTGCCGAGCCCCTTAAACAATACTAGCAATCAAAGCTTGTTTCTCTGGAATGCTCCACGGGGCTCATTCTATTCTGGGTATTACCTCACCACGGATATTACCACGGACCTTAATACTCGGATGCAATCCGTCGGGCTGGGGTATCGCGCGGTTCCAAAAAGTAATTTTGCTACTGCGATAGGCTTTAACGCCCGTGCGTTTACTTACGCGATTGCTATGGGTAGCAATGCGGAAGCGACCGGTAATCATTCCGTTGCCATCGGAAGCAATTCAAAGGCGGAGGCTCTTTATGCCTTTGCTGCGGGCAGAAATGCCCGCGCCTCATATAGATCTTCGACGGCTTTAGGTGAAGCCACCTTGGCAGATGCAAATTTTGCTTTTGCTGCGGGTGAGAATAGTTGGGCGAAGGGGGTCGGCTCAGTGGCTTTGGGCCTTTCTTCAGAGGCATTTGGGGCGGCCTCATTTGCCTCTGGCGATTACACCCGTGCAGCAGGGGAGGTGTCTTTTGCTCATGGAAGGGGAATAGAAGCATTGCACTACGGGACCTTTGCAGTGGGCCTTTTCAATGAGCCGCATTCCAGCATCGGAGCCAATCATTCGACCAGGCCTCTTTTTGTTGTAGGCAATGGAACATCGGAGTTCCATCTGTCGAACGCTCTCGAAGTGCGTGCAAACGGCGAAGTCCACATCCAGAAGATTCCACCAAAGGGTGGCATCAGCATGGGCAACTTCCAGTGACCATGAAAGATTTTTTCAAAGCGATTTGGACAGGCGCTGTTCTATGTTGGACGACGCTGTCGGTGGCAGGCAGCATCCCGGATTGGTGGTCACATCCGAGCTACGGAATCCTGGATTCCAGTCAGACCCCCGATAACTGGGCTCCGGTGAACGCAGGGCAGCTGAAGTATGTGGCGACTCAGGCGAAGGCTTACTTTGATGCAGAATTTCCAGGTGGCGCTGGGGCGCAGATAAATTCGCTTGTGTCGGGCTTTTCCCCCGGAGTGGATCCGGAAAACTACGCTCCGGTCAATGTCGGACAGCTGAAGCATGTGGCGAAAGTGTTTTACGATCGAATGGGTGCGGGGAGCTCACCCTACAGAGAGGTGGTTGCTACCCAGTTGGTGCTTTTAGGGGCGGATCCAACGTTGATTTCAAACAACTATCCGACTTATCCCTGGGGCAGTTCGGCTAGTTCTGAAAACTGGCATCCGGCAAACATAGGTCAATTGAAGCTGGTGTTTGGTTTTGATTTTTCGGTGATGGAATCCCTGATGGGGGTGGATCCATTGGATCTGGATCCGTCGGGTGATTCGTTTCTGGGCTATGTGAAAGCGTTCGCTGGGCTGGCATCGGATCCAGGGTATTTTTCGTCTTCGGATGCCGCGTCCTGGCCTGCCAATACTGGGGTCGAACAGGCAATGGGAAGCAATGGCGAACTTTACGTCGTATTGCCGGACCGGGGGCCTTTTGTCGGGCGCACGATTAGTGTGAACAACGGCGCTGCGAGTGTGAGCGTCGTGAATCTGGATTGATACGATGAAAGTGCCCAAATACCTTAAATTGGCAGTCATTCCAGCGGTGATGCTTTCGGGCCTTTGGCTAGGCTACTTAAAGTATGCGGAATACCGCGACGTTGCTGCGGAGCGAACCGTCAGCACCTCCAAACCCATTGAGGCACCGGAACGCTTGTCCGCGGACAGAGTGGAAGACGGCTTGTTGGCGGATGCGCTGCGGGATCCGACTCAATTCGACGCCGAAGCGCTGGCTACTATGGGTGTCGCAGAGAACAGTGCGGAGGAGCCTGAAGCCGTGGCGGACAGCACCGAAGTTGCCGAGGAGGATCGTCTGATTCCCTTGAAACCCAATTGGGCGGTCATCGAGGGGACTCGGCGTACCGTTGCCTCCTATGCGTCCATCCGGACCGAAGCCATGCGGGATCCGGATTCCGATTACAATGCGGCCCAACGGGACCGCATGATGGAAAATATGCGGCAACGGCTTCAGGCACGAAGGGGCGATGATTCCGCTGAGTCTGCCGCTGATTGAATTGAACCATCTCTAGCCATTTAGATCCATGAGCAAACTCTGTCTTTTAGTGCTGTTTCTGTCGCTTTTATTGTCTAATTTAACGAGCATCTACGCTCAAAGCCAGGCTGTTGGAAGCCTTCCGGGCGACGTGGTGGTGACCAATGCCGGTTCCGCCAATTACTCAATTCCGATTCAGCTGCCCAGTGGTACCGGTGGCATGGAGCCGTCCCTGAGCCTGAATTACTCAAGCATGGGAGGCAACGGTCCTCTGGGTGTGGGTTGGTCACTGGATGGCCTGTCGTCCATCACACGCACGGGGCATAGCTACTTCCCCGACGAAATCACCAGAGGAATAGAATTCAACGGTGATCTGTATGCCTTGGACGGGCAACGTTTGGTGGATGTCGGCGAAAGCGGAGGGGTAACCGAATACCGAACCCACATTGAGAGCTTTTCGCGGATCACCAGTCATGGCACGGCCGGTGCGGATGGACCGCGCAGTTGGGTTGTGCGAACGAAGGCAGGGCTGAGAATGTCCTACGGAAGCGCTGGTTTAGGGGGCAACTCGCGTATCTGGCGCGATGGTTATAATTCGGAGATTGTCACATGGCTGGTCGATAAGATTGAGGATACGGCAGGCAACTACATGACAGTGGAATACCATCCCCAGGACTATGCAGGAATCCGCTCCCAGGTGGTGAAGAAAATCAGCTATACAGGGAATCAGAGTGCGAACCTTTCCCCTTACTACAGCGTGCAGTTTTTGTATGAATTGCGCCCGGATACGTCTGAGGCGTTTATGGCGGGTGTTCCCTTCAGTCAAACGCGACGACTGAAACACATCCTGGTGGTTGAGGGTGCCCAGGATGTGACGAACCCCTCCCACAGCTCCGTGATCCGGCATTATCAGCTCAACTATACGCAGAGTCCGGCGAACGGGCTGAGCATGCTGACAAGCATCCAGGTGACGGGAAGCAATGGATCGGAAACTTTGTCGCTGGCACCTACGCAGTTTGAGTACAGTGGGGATACTCCAGTTGGAGAGTACGAAGTCGCGGCCATGAGCGGGAATGCCGGGAACTGGTATGGTGATTCTACTGCGAACGTTGAGCCAAGTTTTCATCTAATGGATATAGCCGGAACAGGGGATCCCGAGTTGGTGAAGGTCTATGTCGGTTGGGAGGATTCAATTCAGCGCCGTCAAGTGTTCTTGACCAGATATCAGAATGGCCCTTCGGGTGCACCTACTGTAGCGGGTCAGACGATTCAACTGACGGGAGCTATGGATTCATTTCCGGCTCGGTTGAATGCGGAAATCAGTGCTCCATCGGTGCACGTCGCAGATTTTACCGGGAATGGGCGGTCAGATCTATTGCTTTTCCACCGTTATCTCGACCTTTCGACAGGCCAATGGTATCGGTTATATCGACTTTTTGTTTCGGATGGAACTACGCTTCGGCTGGTTGAGGAGGAAGTTCTTGAGGGAAGGTTTCCGGTTTTAGGTTCCTCAAACTTCGGCCGTGAACAGGTTATAATTGGTGATCTCTCGGGGAATGGTTTACCTGATATTTTTCGATTCGAATCCTTTGAGGTTCTTACGGGTGGGGCGCTGGTGCGGGCTTGGCGATGGAGCGTTGATGAGGACAGTATCGCTTACAGCAATCCATCGGATCTGGTCAGTAATTTTGCTCTTAACCGAGAAGCAGATGGCAGTCCCGTGGAGACCGAGGTCTTTCTTTCTATGATCGACGGCACCAATACAAATATTGCTTTGGATGAATTGCACCTTTTTTTGACGGATTTCAACGGCGACGGCCTGACTGATCTGGGGATTTCCTATCGGGATGGCGATTATGCGAATGTTAAGCTTTTCCCAGGAACCTACCGCTTGTTGTCGATCTACGGACATCCCCGGTTTGATAACGCAGTCGGAACTGTTCATCTCGAGGATTTTGCAGGATGGACGCCGGGTAATGAGATTATGGCCCATGATGTGAATGGTAATGGTCTCATGGATATTGTGATGCGTTGGAATCATGGAGGTAACAGTCGATTCGAGATGTATCGGTCGGACGGCTTTGAGTTTACTCATTGGAAATCGTTGACACTGACCGCAAACGGTGGAGACATAAGCCTGCCCTCAGGGGCTGGGACTTGGGATGACCACGCCACTTGGTTTTTTAATGACCTCAACGGCAACGGTGATCCTTCATTGGTATATTTTCACCACCAGATTGTTTCACATGCCAGCTCGAATTACCTTCCTGTTTTTAATGTAATCGATGTGCCAGCAGCCTACCAGACGTCTGTAGCCCTGGAAATCAACTCTCATTCATGGGCACCTGCTGTCAGTGGATCACATACCGTGCGCAAAGCTTTGGTGCCTCGAATTGATACTGCATCTGGCGATCCGGGGTTTTTGCTGCTTTTTCCTGGTAGCACGTCCGGGACCCCATCTGTTGCCAGCGCCATCGCCGGCGAAACCGGCTACCATCCGCCAAATCTACTGACCCAAGTCACCAACGGTATGGGCGCGACCACAAAAATCGAATACGGCCATCTGCAGGAACCTGGTCTCTATGACCTGAATCCACCGGCTGGACCGGAAGCGGCGGTGTATCCCATCGTGGAAATCATCCCGCCGATGTGGGTGGTGTCGTCGGTGAGCCAGGATGTGGGCTCGACGAATGCGAACCACCGTTACGAGACGCTCTACACCTACGGAGCCGCCCGCGCACACTTGAAGGGCCATGGCTTTCTTGGTTTTGGCAGTTTTATGTCCTATGACACCAAAGCCGAGCTGATGCAGTATCAAATACTGGAGCAGTCCTGGCCGTTGACAGGGATGGCCATCTCGACCCGCAATTACTATGTGCAGGATTGGCAGGCAAGCGATGTTGTTCTGATCAACCAGTCGGACAATACCCATATGTACAGCGAGGTGCGGCTTGCGGGAACAAGCGATCCGGGTGGATCGTATTTCCCCATGACCCTGCGCGCGGTGGACCGCAGCTGGGAGTTTCGGGAAAGCAAGG
>JAFIGG010000002.1 GCA_020831485.1 Opitutales bacterium | reverse complement strand
TATTTCTTTTAGAGATTAATAATAGAAAGAACCAATTAATCTTTGCACAGTTCGAACGTATTGCAAAATGAATACCTTCTACGTATGCGGTTGTCGCGGTAATTATAAAATAACTATATATATTATGTTGAGAGGTTTGTAAAAAAATCAACTTGCGGCTGGCTTATGCCAGTCTGTCAAAATTGGAAGGATTCATCTGCGAACGATTGCTCCGCAGAAAGTGAACAATTCACTTGTCAAAAGATTATCTGGACCTGGCTGGCGCTGTGCGCTTGGATTATTCTCATTTTATGGTTTTGGTAAGATTAGTCGATGCACGCGTTTCAGCGCCTGAGCTGCCTTAAGGTTTACTTATGGTCGGTTTTAAAGTCAGTTACTATGATGGGCATAGCCCTGAGGCGCAGCCTGCGCGTCTTGAGGTTGATTCCGTTCGACGCCGGTTGCGTGTAGTTGCGTCCGATGGCCTTGAAGACATATGTCTGGCTACTGTCCCTCTAAAAAGTTTGAGCCTGGATCCACCTTTGGAGGGCGATCAGTGGGTGCTTCGGCTGGGCGATGGTGCGGTGTGTGAATGTCCGGCTGAGGTCTATGATTGGATTTGCCGCTATAAACCGGCGGGCTATGGAGGGCGTTTCACGCGTTGGGCGGAATCCAGCATGAAAATTGCCGTCATGTGTTTTGCAGCAACTGCGGTTGCGCTGGTGCTGTTCTTCCGTGTGGGAATCCCTCTGATTGCCGACCATTCTGCTCGCGTTTTGCCCCCGGAAATCGAGCGGGTTGTAGGACAACAGGTGATGGACACTCTGGATCGCCACCTTTTTCATCCATCCGAGCTACCCGAGGAAGTGCGCGAAGGAATTGAACTGGAGTTTGCGGAATTGGTCGCGAAGGTGCCGCAGAGTCCGGATTACCGGATTGAATTTCGCCGCAGCCGGATTGGCCCCAATGCTTTTGCCTTGCCGGGTGGAATTATCATTATGACAGATGAGCTGGTGGATTTCTCGACGGAGCGGAACCAAATCCACGCGGTGCTGGCGCATGAGCTCGGGCATGTGGAGCACAAGCATGGCATGCGCATGGCCTTTCAAAAAGCCGGATATGCTCTAACGATCACTTTTTTCCTAGGCGATGTTTCTTCGGTGCTTTCGATGGGCGCGGCCTTGCCGGCGGTCCTTGTGGAAACGGGTTATTCACGGCAGTTCGAGCGCGAAGCCGATTTATATGCAGCTTACTTCTTGACGGAATCGGGCATCGGGGTCGAACCCATGATTGAATTGCTTCAACAAATTACTGGAGAGTATGAGGACGCAAGCCAGACTTTGAGATGGTTGTCGACCCATCCTCCAACTTCGGAGCGCGCTCGCCTGATGCGTGAGTTCGCTGCCAGCAGGATCGCGGAGGATGAGCCACCAGTGCTCAATCCCTGAGCAGGTTGTAGCGCTCCGGACTGAGAAACTCGCGAACCAGTGTTTGAGGTTCTATCAGCGTCTCGAGTGGACAAGCTTCGCAGGAGAGCAGGGTTGAATACAGCTGATAGAGACGGCGGCCGTAGGCTTTCAGCCCATAATGTTCTTCAATGCAGGCTTTATTGCGCTGCAGCCGATCCTGATCGACCGCTTGGGTCAAAGAAGGAGGCCTCCAGCGACTTCGCAGCCGCCGACTGTTTCGGATTTCGAACAGGGCGGATTGTTGCAGTGGCTCGTCCAGTCGCCCGAATTCAATACCCCTTTCGTTAACCATAGAATTCAGAATAGAACGAGAGAGCGACGAATCGGGAGGGAGCCCAAAGGCAGACAGGGTCTTTTCAAGGCTTCGCGTTATCCTGTCTCTTAGAAATGAAAGGTCAACTGCCTCTCTCGGAACCCTGCACTCCGAATAAAGTTCACTTAAATCCAGTCCCTTTGCTTCGAAATCGCGGGTGATCTCTGTTAGTTTCCGCCCCCTGATCGGTTTGTCGAAGAGGAAGGGTTCGAGGAAGGCCAAACCGAAACCTTCGGCAATACTTGTTGTCACCAGAGCATAACTGCTCGCAATCCATTGCTCAAATGAAGTATTGCCGTATTCGCCCACGCCGAAGCGGATTGGCAGTTTCATCTTAAACGCAAAGCGTTGCCAATCGGCGTGAATACTCTGCCACTCCGGATTGCTGGGCAGCAAGGTGGTAGCGAATCCATCGCCGCTTTCAGCAGCCATCGCGTGGAGGCAGATTTCACCCAGGTTTTTGCGCCGAATGGCCCGGGTTGGATAGAGAAAGAGTCGGTCGAATCCTGCCGGCTGGACCAAGGGCTTGGCTGCCGCTGTATCTATAGCCACTGCATTCGCGAGCAGGTGCAGTCGCTCCCGCGGCCAGCCCGAAGCCTGCAGGATGGAAGCATCCCGTCCGTTCAGCACGGCATAGTGGATGTGTGCCGCCTGCGGATAGAGCGGGTAGGAGAAAGATCTTTGCCTGCGGTAATTATCAGGCCGGCCATCTTCAGCAAAGTCATGCATTTGCAGGAGCAGGCGACTGCTCTGTTCCGTGGCCAGGCGATAGACGGCATCCGGCGCGTGTACGTTTTTCCCGAGACTGTGATTGTGCCAGTGCCAGATGTCCGGTGGCGCTCCCCAATGCCGCTGTGCGGCATTGATCAGATCTTGCTCGAGTTGTTGGCCAGCATCCGTGTCGACATCTTCGCGGTAGGCCAGACCCGGAACAACGGATACCGGGAATTCGGAAAAAACGCCTGTGGAGTCGGGGAGTTCACCCGTCATTACCAGAGCCTCCACATCTGTGTTGGCCAAAGACTTCAGGGCGTTGGCAATCACTCGGGTTACACCACCCGGTCTTAAGTGGTAATGCACTATGGCGACACGTATCAACGGCTGAACTTTTTTCGGTAGGCTTCGATTTCGATCATGGGTGGGCGTTCCTCTTCGATGATCTCACGCAGGACCTGTTCGTAGCGATTACCTTCCGCCTGAAACTGGCGAAAAATATTGGCCATCTCGGGCAGGCGGTCGACCATGCCATAGGATTCCATGCGGTTCAGAAAGCTCTGCAGGATGCCAAAAGACATCTTACCCAGGTCCAAGGTCGATTGATTGCGGTGGACCCGTTGGTCAAGGTCAGTTTGTGCAAAGGCCTCCAGTCCATATTTCATGTAGACATCGATAATATGAGAGGTCTCAACGCCGTAGCCGATGGGGAAGGGAATGCTCTCAAGCACTTCACGCCGCACTGCGTATTCTCCGGAAAGTGGCTGGATCAAGGCAGTCAGTTCTGGGAAGAACAGTGAAAACAAGGGCCGGACCAGGATCTCTGTAACGCGACCTCCACCCGAAGGGCGGATGCCTTGGGAAAAGGCAAGCGGACGGTCGTAAAAGGCTTTGACGTATTGGACTTCGTCGCGGTGGATAAGCGGTCCGACCAGACCCGTGGCAAATCGTGGATGGATATTTTTAATGTCCGCATCGACGTAGCAAATAATGTCGCCCTTGAGTTGGTAGATGGCCTTCCAGAGGTTTTCTCCCTTGCCCCGTTTAAAGCCTTCAGATGCAAGGATGTCAGTGGAAAGGTAGACATCGGCCCCGAAGGACGCCGCAATTTCGCAAGTTTGGTCGGTTGATCCTGAATCGATCACAGCGATCTCGTCGATCAGCGGGTAGCGGTCCATCAGCTCGCTCTTAAAGATGATGATCTCCTTGCCGATGGTTTTTTCTTCATTGAGCGTCGGGATGCAGAGACTGATGCTCAGCCCCTTTTGCTCTTTGAGTTCCACCAGTTTGAGCAGATCCCAGTATTCGCCGTGATGGAAAGTGTTTTTACTGAGCCAGTTATCAATCGTTTCCATCGCAGATACCTTTGTCTATAAGTTGCAACACAGCGACCAATTGGGCGAAACCGGCGTACATGGGTTCGATCTCGATGGACTCGTTGAAATTGTGCTTGTTCGAACCTGTGGTAATACCGAGGGTCAGGCTCGGGATGTCCTTATCCAGCAGGGCTGCAAGTTCGCTGATGCTGGGGGCTACCGTAGGCTGAATACCAAGTCGTGCCATAACTTCGCGGGTACCTTTGACCAGCGGGTGGGAAAACCCAATGCTTCCGGGGCGCCTGCGGGCTATTATCTGAATCCCTGCCCGCGTTTGGTGCTCGGCGTTGATTTGATCTACAAATTCTTCAATTCGTCCGCGGATGCGTGCAACCATGCCAGGTTCCTCACTGCGAACCTCAAACCGCAGCAGTGCATGGTCAGGAGGAGAGCTATAGGTCGTACCGGCCTGAACCGAGCCCAGAATTATGGATGTCTTGGGAACCTCGGGTGTTTCAATGCTCAGGATTTGCTGAATGATCCAGTTCATGCAGGGAATGGCCCCGCTCAAGCTCCAGGACTCCCAGTCGGTCCCGACTTGGGACTCAATACTGATTTCGCCCCGAATCATCCCGAGACTCGAGTAGCTGAGTCGTCCCAACTGGACGCCCTCGAGGCAAACACCCGTGTGGATTGGGTGCTGGCAATGATTGAGGAAAAAGCGCAAGCCCTCCAAATCGCCCCGACCCATACTACGGCTGGCACCGAGAAAAATCAGATTGGCATCCAGTTTCACCCCCAGCGATTCCAGAATATTTGGCAGGGCCGTGAGCGCAGTTACTCCCATGGCGTTGTCTGCAACCCCAGGCCCCTTCAAGCGGTTGGCCGTGACAGTCACTGTATGGTCGACTCCGCTTTCCCATATCTTGTCGACATGGGCCGCAACCAGAATAGATCGGTTCCCCGTCCTCCCCGGAAGCAAGCCAATCGCGTTGCCAACTTCATCCGTCGAAATGGCGTCGAGCGCATTTTCGGTAAAACGGTCTTTGAGGAAACGAACAATCGGCTCCTCGCCAAATGTCGGTGCCGGAATTTCGCCCAGCATGACGGCATCGGCGAGGATCCGTTCCTTCATCGATTTTAGCTTGTCCCTGTATTGCGGGACCGACCTTAATATCGAGTCGTGTTCAGTCCAATCGGGCATGCGCAATCCAGTAGAAGTTTAACATCAAAACTCCTTAAGCAGATTACGCGCCAAATGCTTAGCGCTGGCTCAATCCAGTTTTGAGCCGTATCCGTCTGGGTGCGCCTGGTGCCATTTCCAGGCGGTGGCAATAATAGCTTCAATGTCATTGAAGCGTGGTTTCCAGCCAAGTTCCCGCTGGGCTTTGCCAGAATCGGCGTAGAGCGCCGGTGGATCGCCAGCCCGGCGCGGGCCGATACGATAGGGAACCTTCAAGCCGGTTACTCTCTCGACGGCATTGATGATTTCCAACACGCTGGCTGGAGTGCCAGTTCCCAGATTGTAGAAAAGCGCCGCTCCGGGTGTCTTCAACTTGTCGAACACCGCAATGTGGGCACGGCAAAGGTCATCGATGTGAATATAGTCACGCAGGCAGGTTCCGTCCGGAGTCGGATAATCGTCACCAAACACCGTCAATTGGTCACGTTTTCCCTGGGCAGCCCAGATTGCCAGAGGAATCAGGTGGGTTTCCGGATTGTGATCCTCGCCGATTCTGCCATCTTCGGCCGCGCCTGCCGCATTGAAATAGCGGAAAGCGGCAAAGCTCATGCCATAGGCTTCGGCGCAGGCCTTGAGCATGGTTTCAACGTCAAGTTTGGTCTGACCGTAGGGATTGATCGGCTTCTGTGGCAGGTCTTCGGTCATCGGCATGCGCTCTGGGATTCCGAAACTCGCGCAGGTTGAAGAGAAGACAAAGCGGTTAACTCCAGCCTCACGCATTGCCATTAAAAGGTAGGTCGTCCGCGCCAGGTTATTATCGTAGTATTTGAGAGGGTCTTCAACCGATTCTCCCACGTAGGCGAAGGCGGCAAAGTGCATCACTATTTCGATCGATTCTTTGCGCAGGAGATCGACGACAAAGGCGCGATCTCCGAGGTCGCCCTCGTAGAAGCTTACATCCGGTGCGACCGCCTTTCGGTGACCAAATACCAGATTGTCGAGCACAACAGGACGGTGGCCGGCTTCCTGCAGCTGGCGGACACAATGACTGCCGATATAACCGGCGCCTCCAATGACTAAGACATTCATGCCGTTATCTTGGGTGGGAAGGGTTAAATATCCAGCAGAAAACCATTTTGAGGGTTTAAAGGGCAGATTGAGGTAAATGATTTTTTGGCTTGCTTCGGACTTAAGCGATTCTGATAACTGAGCCCCTTTGACGCCAGCTTAGCTCAGTTGGTAGAGCTCCGAACTTGTAATTCGGTGGTCGTCGGTTCGACTCCGACAGCTGGCTTATTAATTTTTCTGAATCCGGCGGATTAACTGCACAAAAATAGTTGACTCCGCCTTCTCGAGACGCCTTCATTTGCGTCTTTCTTTTGGGGCCGTAGCTCAGTTGGAAGAGCGCTTGCATGGCATGCAAGAGGTCGTCGGTTCGATCCCGATCGGCTCCACCAATTTTAAGATTGGTGGAATGCTGAAATCCTGGAACATGGGATTGATGGAGCCCGGCCCGCTGCGCTCCGTCGATTTCGAATTGATTTGTACACAAAAAAGAGCTCTAACTGAGCTCCTGAAATCGGATACGGATGGAACCTGAAAAAGTGGCGGGATGGACGGGACTCGAACCCGCGACCTCCGGCGTGACAGGCCGGCGTTCTAACCAACTGAACTACCACCCCTCAGGTTTATGAGTTGAGAACCGTAGGCGGCTGGGATGGATGGTCAAGCGGATTGTTGAGGAAAGTTAAAAAAGTTTCCGCCAGTTGACTCGTGCTGGATTCACAGCAAAATTCTTATGGAATAGTTTGATTTTAAAACCCTCTCACCTTTCAAATGAATATCAAAAATCTCTCTTGGCTTTTGGTTGCGTTGGCCGCAACCGCGGTTTTTATCGGTTTGAACACCAACTCCTTGGACGCGTCTCCTGCAAAGGAGGGTTGGTTGCTTGACTTTGAAGAGGCTAAAGCGAAGGCAAAGGAGGAAGGCAAAATCATTCTCCTCGAGTTCCACGGTTCCGACTGGTGCCCTCCCTGTATCCGCTTGAACAAAGAGGTTCTGAGCAAACCTGAATTCAAGGAATTTGCTGACAAAAATCTGGTTTTGGTGGATTTGGACTTTCCGCGTCAGACCGAATTGTCTGAGGAGCAGTCCGCCCATAACCATGCTCTTGCTCAGCGTTTTGGCGTTCAGTATTTCCCAACAGTCGTACTCGTGACCCCTGACGGTGATGTTTTAGACCACAACGTGGGCTTCCCTCAAGGAGGTCTTGAAGGCTTTATCCAATTTATTCAGGCTCAAATAGAGGGCTGAAACTCATTATAGGAAGACGGTGCTTTTTTCGCGGACAGTGAGCAGTCTGATTGCCGGGGTTTTGATGGTCCCGTTCTGCTGCTGTGCGTTTGGTGCGCTTTCGCTGGAAGATCCAGTTGCTGAGCATAGCTCTTGTTGCAGCATGCCTGACCCGCGCTCCGGGAATGAGACTCCGGATTCCGGCTCGCATTGTGGCGAAAGCTGTGCGAGCAAAAACCTGACGGAATTGGCACCCCAGGATCGTCCGGATTCTTCCATACTTCTGACGTCCGCGGTTCCTTACAGTTTCCTTGTTGCGCTTCGAGCTTCTGGCAATGAAAAGCTGACTTTTCGTCAGGACTATTGGAAGCCGCCGCCTGCTGAGTTGCGTAAGCTCCATTGCAGTTGGCTTATTTGATCGACGTGATTGACCGGTGAAGTGCGTGCCTTGAATGCACTTCTGTTCCCGCTTCGGAGAGATCCGGGGCTCCCTATACCGCCCAATCACGTCGAAAAATGTACCGAACACTCCTTTCCATAACATCCACCTGCCTCCTGGCAGGGAATCTTTTTGCCGAATCGCGCAGCATTGACGCCGATTCGCTAATTCAATTTGCGCTGGAAAATCACCTGTATCTGCAGGTTGCCGAATCTGAAACTGAAGCGGCCCGACAGCAAACTCTACAGGCAGGAACATTGCCCGACCCCGAAGTTTCCTGGGGCTACTTTCTCGAGCGAATGGATAGCCGCCAGACTCTGTCAGTCCGGCAGGGCTTTCCCTGGCCTGGAACCTTGTCCAGTCAGCGCGAAACCAGTCGTTTGAGAGGGGAGGCTGCGGAGGCGATCTATGAGTTGCGTCGTCTCGAAATTGCCCGGTCCGTCAGGGACGCCTACTGGCAATGGGCCTTTGCCTTTGAGGAGCTGAAACTCCTACGGCGCCATGCAGCCCTGGTTCAGCCGATGATCGAGGTGGTTGAATCGCGTGTGGCAAATGACAGGGCGCGGACTTCAGAATTACTCCGTATGGAATTACTGCTTGATAGGCTGGAGGATTCGATCGACTCGCAAACGGCAAGTATTGATGTGGCCGCCAGTCGCCTTAAGCGCGCAATGGGCTTACCAGTCGACAGTCCTTTTGACCTCAGACCTGGGCGCTCACTCTGGGACGAGATCGGGAAAAAGGAGGTTTCGGGTGAGTTGCCGCTCGGGCATCCGTTGTTTCAAAGTTTCCTTTATGGGGAACGTGCGGCCGAAGAAGCGGAGCGCTCCACTCGCTACGGAAACCGTCCGGGTTGGATGCTGGGTGCGGAGTGGATGGATAATGCCGGCCCGGCCCGGGACGAAGTCATGGTCATGGTTTCCTTCAACCTGCCTGTATGGCGAGAGCGCAACACAGCCGCCGTCGCCGAAAGCCGCGCCCGAACCCGAAGTGCACGGGCTCAACGTGCGGATGCCGAGGCGGAGTGGCATGACCAATGGAACCGCAGCTTTCGCGAATACGAAGACGCCAGACGCAAGGTGGATCGCTTTCAAAACCGATTGATCCCACGCGCGGAAGATGCACTGGAGGCAGAGATCGAGGCCTACCGCAGTGGTCGCGGGGATCTGGTATCACTATTGGAAACCCAGCGTCTCTTACTCGATCTTGAACGGGAGGCTCTGGGCGCCCGTTTGGATCTACAGCTCACAGTCGTGTCACTCCGCTACCTGCGGGGTGAGACAGCAACCAAATCTTCGACACCAACCCCAAGCTTTTGAACGGTCATGGAAACTCCTGAATCCCATTCCTGCAAAATCAGCGATCCGTCCAGAGTTGGACCCCGCATGAAAACCCTTTTGATTTTTACGCTCAGTCTGCTCGCCGCCGGTTTTACCGGAGCCTGGCTGGGCGGTCAATTTTCGACCACCTCGGACAGTGTTGGACATGAACACGATGGCAGTAATGAAAACGGTGATACGCAATGGTACATCAGCGGCATGCATCCCTGGATCATCCAACCGGAACCTGGTTACTGTCCGGTGTGCGGCATGGAATTGACACCGCTGGAGCCATCAATGCTCACCGGAGCCCTGGGGTTGGACCCGAACATGGTGCAGAGCATCGGTGTTCGGGTTGCGACTGCGGAATACCGGCAGCTGGAGCGTGACTTGTTCAGTTTCGGCGCCATCGCTGTGGACGAGTCCAGATTGCACAGGCTTGTCCTCCGCAGCGAGGGTTACATTGAGAAGCTCGCTGTAAACCGCAGCGGAGACCCCGTCAAAGCAGGCCAGGTTGTGGCCGAAATTCATAGTCCTCGTGTTCTCAACGCAGCCGGGGAGTTGATCAGCCTGCTGCGCCAGTCGGGAACGCGTGATAGTCTGATCGACGCGGCACGACGCCAGTTGAGGATTCTCGGCGTTCATCCGGATCAGATAGCCGAATGGGAATCCCAGGGAGAGGCCGATTGGACTTACCGTGTTTACAGTCCCGTCGATGGCATCGTCGAGCGGATTGCCGCGTACAGCGGAGATCGTCTCAATGAAGGCGGCCTCTTGCTCGAAATCACCGACCTCAGCCGTGTCTGGCTGCAAGCCGCCGTTTATGAGAACCAGCTGAATATGGTCAAAGAAGGTTCGCC
Organism: Opitutales bacterium; assembly: GCA_020831485.1. Classification (GTDB taxonomy): domain Bacteria; phylum Verrucomicrobiota; class Verrucomicrobiia; order Opitutales; family Oceanipulchritudinaceae; genus JAFIGG01. The sequence goes on along the minus strand of JAFIGG010000002.1, from coordinate 154,121 downwards.
GGCAAAAATTGAGTTCAACGCATTCCCCGGTCAAGTCACGGAAGCGAAGGTCAACTACCTTTATCCAACCATGGACGGACGCAGCCGCCAGGCGCGGGCACGCATGGAACTGGACAACCCTGATTTGCAATTGCGACCAGGTATGTTCGCGAAGGTGCATTTCGCCAGTCAGGAAACTGAATCCACCGTAGTTGTTCCACGGGCAGCTTTGCTCGATACGGGGACACGTCGCATGGTTTATATCAACAAGGGCCGGGGACAGTTCGAACCCCGTGAAGTCGTCGCAGGCGTCGAAAGCGAGAGCGGCTGGGTGCAAATCCTGGACGGCATCGAATCCGGCGAGGAGGTTGTTGTCAGTGGTCAGTTCCTGATCGACAGCGAAAGCCGTCTGCGGGAGTCCTTGTTGAGAAGAATCGACGGCGATTTTGCGATCGAAGAAAGTGAGGACGAGGGGCCGACAGCCAGCGAAGTAGAAGGACTGGAGTCAGAATCCATTCCACTCTGGATTGATTGGATACATGCCTATTTGGATCTTGGTGACCGTTTGGTGGAGGACGATTCAGATGGTATGCGTTCCGCTATTGAGAGTCTTCGCGATCGTTCCCAGCAACTTTTGGACAGTGGTGACCTGGGTCTGACGGAGCTGGGTGAGAGCGGAGCAGGGATCCCCGAGAGTGACGACATTCAGGAAGTCCGCCTGGCCTATGAAAAAAGTGGTCGGGCCTTTATTGCACTGGCCGAGGCCATTGGCATCCCGGATGATTGGGAGGGAGGCTTGCAAAAGGTTTTGTGCCCAATGTTCCCGGATTTTGGTGACAATGGCTGGTGGGTTCAGCGAGAAGGGCGGGTACTCAACCCGCTCTGGGGTTCGGCTATGCTCACCTGTTACGACACAGCGGATACCTTGCCAACTATGTCGGAGGTAAACAGCCATGATTGAAAAACTGATTGATGCCTGCCTGCGCAACCGCTTCCTGGTGATACTGATTGCGCTGGGGATTGTCGGTGTCGGTATTTGGAGTATTCGCGAGATCACTGTTGATGCCATTCCTGACCTTTCGGATACCCAGGTTGTGGTTGTCACTGAACTTCCGGGACAGGCTCCGGGAGTTGTTGAGGACCAGGTGACCAGCGTATTGACCCGCTCGCTGTTGGCGGTTCCGCAGACTCGTGATGTACGCGGTTTCAGCATGTTCGGTGTGAGTTTTGTCTACGTCATCTTCGAGGACCGAACTGATATGTATTGGGCACGTACCCGAGTCCTGGAACAGTTGAGCACCTTGACGGACCGTTTGCCCGAAGCCGCGAATTCACGTCTGGGACCGGATGCAACGGGAGTCGGCTGGGTGTATCAATACGTTCTCGAAACTGGTCCCTACAGCGCCGCCCATCCGCAGGGCGTCTGGTGGGACCCTGAGACGGACAGCTGGTATGCTAGCAGAGATGAAGCCGGAAGCGATGTGCTGGTGCGCCAACGCCTCGAACGGGTCCGAGTCTTTACCGGACAGCATGCACGTGAGGACTGCCCCCTGACGGGAGAAGCATTGCTGCAACCGGATCTCGATCTTTCAGAAATGCGCGCACTCCAGGATTGGTACTTGCGCTATGAACTGACAGCACTGGACGGAGTCAGCGAAGTCGCTTCCATTGGCGGTTATGAAAAGCAGTATCAGGTGACCGTTGATCCGGCGACCTTGCAGGCTTACGACATCAGCATCAACGCCGTCGGGAATGCCATACGACGTTCGAATCGGGATATCGGTGCCCGTTCGCTGGAACTGAGCGAAATGGAATACATGGTTTGGAGCCGGGGTTTGCTGGGCAGACCTGATGCCGAGTTTTTGAAGGGCCTGCCCCAGGATGGAATCAGCGAGAGGCGCTACCGCACTGCACGTGTAATTGAGGACCTGAAGGCGATCCCGATTGCCAGTGCAGAAGATGGCATACCGGTTCGACTGGGTGATATTGCCCGAATTGATGTCGGGCCGCAAATCCGCCAGGGCGTTGCGGACTGGAACGACGCGGGAGAGACCGTTGGAGCAATTGTGGTGATGCGCCACGGTGACAATGCCCGCGATACCATTCGCAGAGTGAGTGAGCGACTGCAGGAGTTGGAGCAGGGCTTACCGGCGGGCCTCGCGGTTCAAGTGGCTTACGACCGCTCCGACCTGATCGACCGATCCATTGCAACTTTGAGCACGACGCTGCTGAAGGAAATGCTGGCGGTGACCCTGATCATGATTCTTTTTCTGCTGCATGTGCGCAGCGCTCTGGTGGCCGCTGTTGTGCTGCCTATGGCTTCGTTGGCGAGTTTGAGTCTGATGGCATTTTTCGGGATCAATGCCAATATCATGAGTCTGGGAGGCATTGCCATTGCCATAGGTGTTATGGTGGATTGTTCAATTGTTCTGGTCGAGAATACCCACAAGCACCTCGAACGACAACGGCGTAGTGGATCCAAAGAAAGCCATTACGAACTGGTCCGAAGGGCATCATTGGAGGTCGGGCCGACACTGTTTTTCAGTCTACTGGTCATTACCGTCAGTTTCCTTCCGATCTTTTTACTCGGGGCTGAGTCCGGTCGCTTGTTCCGCCCACTGGCCTACACGAAGACCTTTGCAATGGCTTCAGCCGCTTTGCTTGCGGTGACTCTGACGCCTGTGCTGATGCTCTATTTTGTGCGCCAATCACCGTGGTCACAGAAATGGCGACGATGGCAGAGCATGCTTGCGGGTGCTGCCATTGTCTTCATTCCGGCTATTCTTCTGGCCATGTACATTCCGAGGGAATGGACACCCTGGCAGTTTTGGGGGCCAATCATCTGGATCCTGCTCGCTGCGATCGTGGTGTTGCCGCAGAAGCTGAGAGATGAAGATGCGAATCCACTGACCCGGTTTCTAGAGTGGATCTACACGCCAGTATTGGCTTTTTCGATTCGTTTCCGCTGGTTGGTTTTGTTTCTGGCGGTGTCTTTAGTGTTCACAACCTTCTGGTTGCCGTTTCGGCAGCTTGGCACTGAGTTCATGCCGCCCCTGGAGGAAGGGGATTTGCTCTACATGCCGACAACTGTCGAACCGGGCTTGAGCATCGACAAGGCCCGTGAACTGCTGCATCAGACAAGTCGCTTAATCTATGCATTTCCGGAGGTAAAGGATGTGCATGGGAAAATCGGGCGGGCTGAATCCGCTACGGATCCGGCACCGCTGAATATGATTGAGACGACCATCACGCTGCACCGGGACGACAAGCAGTGGCGTCATATTCCCCGCCAACGCTTCTTTACCGAATGGCCCTCTTGGGCGAGATGGCTACCATCCAAGATCTGGTCGGAGTCACGGCGCATAACCATGAATGAACTGATTTATGGTTTTGAATTGCCGGATGGCAGCTTGATTGAAGGTCTCGACAGCGCGGTCCAAATCCCCGGCCTCGCAAACGCCTGGACCATGCCGATTCGTGCGCGCATCGATATGTTATCAACCGGGATACGGACCCCCGTCGGCATCAAGGTCATGGGGCCGGACCTGGAAACGCTTTCCGCGATCGCAGGTGAGGTCGAACAGGCCATCCAGATGGGTGAAAGAACTGCTCCTTACACCACCTCCGCCTACGCTGAGCGTACCGTGGGAGGCAAGTATCTGCAGATTTTACCTAGGCGGCAGGGGGCGTTGGCACAGTATGGATTATCGGTCGACGAGGTGCAGTCTATTATCGAAACGGCTGTCGGTGGCATTACAGTGACCGAGACGGTCGAAGGCCTGGAACGGTTTCCGGTGAACCTGCGCTATCCACGCGAATTACGCGACAACCTGCCGCGGCTGAAACAACTACTGGTGCCGCTGCCGGACGGCGGGCAAGTTCCGCTGGAGCAGATTGCAGATTTTGAACTGACCGGCGGTCCACCGATGATCAAGAGCGAAAATGCCCGTTTAACAGCCTGGGTGTATGTGGATATAAGTGGAATCGATGTTGGCACCTATGTGCGCGAAGCACGTTCAGTGGTTGAGCGGGAGGTGATTTTGCCTCCGGGCTATACGCTGGTTTGGTCGGGGCAGTATGAGAATATTGAACGGGCAAAAGCTCAGTTTGCAATTGTGATCCCCTTGACGCTCCTCGGGATCGTGTTGCTTCTCTGGCTCGCAACCCGCAGTTGGCTGCGTGTGCTGTTGATATTCTCGACTCTCAGTTTCAGCGTCATAGGCGCGATATGGATGTTGTGGCTTCTCGACTACAATCTTTCCGTAGCGGTGGTCGTCGGCATCATTGCCTTGTTGGGTCTGGATGCGGAAACATCCTTGATCATGCTGTTGTATCTGGACAAGAGCCACGATCGCTGGAAAGAGAAGGGATGGTTGAAAAGTCCAGCGGACCTCTGGCAGGCAGTGCACCATGGCGCAGTCCGGAGAATCCGCCCCAAAACCATGACGGTTTTAACCACGATGATTGGTCTGATGCCGCTGATGTTTGCCGTCGGCGCAGGAGCAGATACTATGCGCCGTATGGCAGCACCCATGATCGGCGGCTTGATTACCAGTTTTATTCTGGAGCTGATTCTCTACCCAGTGATCTACTACATGGCCCGCAATCGTTCCCGTTGAACCAAAGTATCTGAACTTCATCGGGGGCGGGCACGCCTCGTGCCCGCAGAGCCGTGTGGATCATTCCAACGGTCAATGTATTACTGTGGCTGAACTGGAACCACAAGCGTGAAGCAGGCACCTTTTTCTTTGCCTTCGCTGTCGACTTTGATGCGTGCCTTCAGTTCTTTTGCGGTATTGGCACAGGCGTGGAGGCCGAACCCATGACCTTGTTCACGGGTGGTGAATCCAAACTGAAAAAGCTTGGGGAGGACCTCGGGATCGATGCCGACTCCGTTGTCGCGAACAGAGAATGCCACATTGCCATCTTCGGTCGATTGGAGGCCAACGAGGATCAGTTTGTCCTCGCGCCCGGTTTCATCGATAGCGTATTTTGCGTTACGGATAAAGTTAACCAGAATCTGTAATACTTTATGGCGACTGACATCAATGATTGGAACTTGTTTAAAGTCGCGCAGCACGTCGATCCCATGGCGGGTTAGTGAAATCTCGCTGATTTTTAATGCCTCTTCCATCAACTCCTCTGGTGCCACACGGTCAATCAAACTGGAAGTTCGACTGTAGTTTTGCTGCATCGCCACAATGGCCTTGAGGTGCTCAACGTATTTCTGCAATTGCTGAACCTCCTCTTTGAGGAACTCTTGCTCGGACTGAAGTATATCCGAAAGTTGTGTAAGATACTCAGGGATTTTCGAGCCTTTGGGATCTTCAGAGATATATTGCGCAATGTTGTCCTTGTTCGAACGAATCATTTCCGCAATTTTAACCAGGTTTGCCACACGCGAGTTTGCGAGTCTTTCGCTGAGGACATTACCGGTTGTGTTGACGCTATTTAAGCCGTTGCCGATATTGTGCAGAATCCCGCTGGATATTTCGGCAATTCCTGCCAGGCGGGATGCTTCAAGCAGTTCCTTCTGAGTGTCTTTTAGCTTCAACTCTGCGCTCATCCTGCGCGTGATGTCGCTGGAGATACCAAAGGTGCCTATGATTGCCCCATTTTCATCGTAGAGCGGCATTTTGGATGTGGAGACCCAGCTGATGGATCCATCGGGCCAGATCTCTTTTTCAATCTTGTTGAAAAAGGGTTCGCCGGTGCGAACAATAGCCTGCTCGTCTTCGAAAGCCTTTCGGGCGTGTTCTTCATCGAAGAGATCGAAATCCGTTTTGCCGAGAATTTCTTCCCGGCTTTTTATACTCGTCCTTTCCACCATGGCCCGGCTGACGCAAGTGAACCTGCTCTGTAAATCTTTGAAGAAGATTGCATCGGGCACATTGTCGAGAAGTGCGGCGAGAAGTGTTTCGGCGCCTTTCGGACTTTGATTTGGCAATCTCTGTTCGGCGAAATGATTGCTTGGATCGTGCATAATACTTTAGTTTGGTGATTCCTTCGAAACAAGATTCCGCAGAACAGCCAGAAGCTCTTTACGTTGAACCGGTTTGGAGATGAAATAGTCCATACCCACTTCGATACACCGATCACGAAATTTCAATGCACCGGCGGTCATTGCAATAATTGGAATCCGTTTTAGGTCATTTTCGCGCTCAATTTCACGGATCTGCAGGGTCGCGTCGAATCCATCCAATTTGGGCATTTGGCAGTCCATGATAATGAAGTCATAGCTATATCTATTGAAGGCGGACACAGCCTCTTCGCCGTCCGCAACGACCTCGACGTTGCATCCCAGTTTCCCCAGGATCAGCCGTGCCACTTGCTGATTCACCTTGTTGTCTTCAGCCACAAGAACGCGTAAAGGAGGCAGGGCAAGGTCTTCTGGTTCCTTCAGTCTCGCGGCAAAAGACGTTCCATCCTTGATCGATTCCACGCTCAAGATCTCGATAATTGAATTCAGAAGGTGTTGCTTGCGAAGTGGCTTGAACAGGCAGCCTGCGATTCCGGCAACCGCGAGTTGTTCCGGCTCTGGACGTTTATAGTTTGAGGTCAGCAGCAGAAAGGGAGGTGCCTGGCCACGGAAACGCTGCTTGATGTCCCTGGCCAAACTGAGCCCGTCCTTGTCCGGCATATGGTAGTCAGACAGAATCAGGTCCAGAGGCAGTTTGGAATTCAGTGCGGCCCCAATTGCTTCCAGAGCACTTTCAGCGCAGTCCGCTTCCACATGCTGGACCGACCAGCTGTCGAGCAGTCGGCAAAGGAAGTGACGATTGGTTTTGTTGTCATCGACGATCAACATGCGCCGCCCTGATAATTTCTCGAGTGCGATCTGACTGCTTTGGCGGGGCATTGAGAGCGATGCCTGTTCCAGGGGAATCTTGATGTCGAATGTTGTTCCCACGCCCGGTTCGCTGTGCAGGCGAATCTTGCCATCCATCAGAGTGATCAAACGTTGGCAGATGGTCAGGCCGAGGCCAGTGCCGCCGTAGCGTCGGGTGATTGAGCTGTCGGCTTGAATGAAAGGTTTGAACAGCGATTCCTGAGCCTCTTTCGATATACCGATTCCTGTATCCTTCACCTGGATCGATATCTCCGAATGGGTGCCAGAGATCCTTCGGCTTGTGGCGCGGACAACTACTTCGCCGGATTTGGTAAACTTGATCGCATTGCTCAGCAGGTTCTGCAGCACTTGGCGGATACGGACGGAATCGCCGATAAAGGTTTCGCCTTCGACCAACTCGACGATGCTGATGAGTTCGAGCTGCTTATCTTCAACCTGAGCGGCAAACAGCTGTACCGTGTCGCCAATCAGTTCTTCGAGTGAGAAAAATGCTTTTTCCAGGGTCAGCTTGTTGGCTTCAATTTTAGAGAAATCCAAAACATCGTTGATCAAAGCCAGCAGTACCTCGCCACTGGAATTGAGTATATTGACCAGATCCACGAGGTCCGGGTGTAATTCCTTGGCATCCTTCAGCAGCTGGCACATGCCGAAAATACCGTTCATCGGCGTACGGATCTCGTGGCTCATATTGGCCAGGAATTCACTTTTGGCCTGGTTGGCAGCTTCAGCGGCATCTCTCGCCTCAGCCAGTTCCTCCTCGGCCCTGCGGCGCTGGCTGATTTCTTCCTGCAGGCTACTGGTCCGTTCCCCAACCAGCGCTTCGAGTTCATCCATGCGCAGGCGTGCGGTGCGGGCCAATTGCCATTTTTCGGTCATCGACAGGGCCAGCTGCGAAACCTCCATAGGGTCAAACGGCTTCTTAAGAATCAGCAGCTTGTCCGTCTGCCCCAGGCGTTCCACCATCGACTCCCAGGAGTAGTCCGAGTAGGCCGTGCAGATAACAATGAGCAGATCCGGATCCGCCTGCCAAAGTTTTCCGGCCGTCTCTATGCCGTCCCAACCAGGAGGCATACGCACATCCAGAAAGGCCATGGCATATGGCTTTCCTTCGGCGAGAGCCTGCTTCACTTTCTCGAGACCCTCCTGTCCCTGATAAGCGGAATCTAGCGTAAAAGAGGTTCTCAAGCTTGTTGTGGGCTCCGCCTCACCAAAGAGTTCAGCCTCGAGAGCCTTTGCTTCGGCACCCACATCCTCCATTGGTGACTCCAGAATTTTCCGGAAGTCACTGTGAATGGAGTCATTATCGTCGATGATCAATATACGACGATTCTCAAGCGTGGCTGAAGTAGTCATGCCGATGCGTTTAATGGAGGAATGGTAGGGCCTGGGCCGGAGTCGAAGTAAGGGTAATTATCTATAACGGCAGGAAAAATAATGTATTTAGCAAAAACTGGAAGGAAATGGATTTAGCAATTATGGCAACCATATTTGCCTTGCCCGGACAGACGGCGACCTTGCATAGTAACTGTATTATGGCAGGACTTGGAAAATTCATGAAACAGATGGCAAAGCTGCAGAAGAAGATGGGTGCACTGCAGGAGGAGCTCGCCGAAAAGGAAATTACCGTTTCCAGTGGTGGCGGGGCTGTCGAGGTAACCATTTCGCTTCAGCAGGAAATGCGGGCGCTGAAGATCGATCCGGAATTTCTCAAAGAAGACCCTGAGATGGTTCAAGAGACTATTCTCGAGGCTGTTAAAGAAGCCTATTCCAAGTCCTCGAAGATCAGCGAAGAGGCGATGCAGGCTATTTCCCAGGAAATGCAGATGGCCGGTATGCCGGGCATGTGATTTGCTTCCTTACCTGTGAGTGAATCTCTTGATAAGCTGCAGCAGTTGCTGAAAAAACTCCCGGGCTTGGGTTTCCGCTCCGCGGAGCGCATTGCGTTGCACCTGTTGGTTGAAAAACCGGAAACGCTCGCACCCTTGGTTGAGGCCTTGAATCGGGCAGGGGAGCAGATCAAACCTTGTCCGGTCTGCGGCAATTTGTCCGAAGGTGAGCTTTGCGCCATTTGTGAAGATGACTCGCGCAACCCACTTCAAATCTGTGTCGTCAGCCAGGTATCCGATCTGATGGCACTGGAGCGTTCCGGTGCCTACCGCGGTCGCTACCATGTGTTGAATGGCAAGTTGTCCCCCATACAGGGCATTGGCCCCGAGCAGCTCAATTTTGCCGGACTTGAAAAACGCCTGAAGGAAGAAGCCGTCGAGGAATTGATTCTCGCCCTGTCGAACGACATAGAGGGCGAAGCCACCTGCCACTATATCCAGGACCGGCTCAGCACTTCACACCCGGATATCCGGCTCTCTCGGATCGGCTTTGGACTGCCCAGCGGCTCAGGCCTTAATTTTGCAGATTCGGTCACCGTGCGTTCGGCCCTGGAAGGCCGCCGCTTGTTTCATCCCTGACCACTTGGCCGAGTTACTCGACAGCCGTCTCAGCGAGCAGAACGGGAGTGTCCACTTGTTCGAATTTTTCGACCAAAGGCACAAAAGGTACGTTTACGCAGCCCGCGGAGGTGAGGGCGACAACAATTAGGAGGGGGATGGATTTCACGAAGGCAAATGAGTTGGTGCGGGCGGAGGGAATCGAACCCTCACTTCAAGCTTGGGAAGCTCACGTACTACCACTATACTACGCCCGCTCAATGAAAGGGCAGGAGAATGAAGGCGCTTGAGGGCTTTTGGCAATCCGATTTTCAATCGGGAATTGATATCGGCTAAAAATTCAGGGCCTCGACACCTGATCCAACATGCCCGATTGACCGAGCCTGCGGTGGCTGCGGATATTGAATTGGATGAGAATGGAAGCGGCGAGGGCAATGACAAAGAGGCCGGCAAAGATCTGCAGAGTCTGGGTGTAGCTGCCGGTTGTTTCGCGGACATGGGCGGCGAGTATGGGGCCAAAGAGACCGGCTGCGGCCCATGCGGTTAGAATATTGCCGTGGATGGCGGACAGACGCTTGGTGCCAAAGACGTCGCCGATGAAGGCCGGAATGGATGCGAAGCCGCCGCCGTAGCAGGTGAGTATGATAAAGACGACGATCTGGAAGAGGATCGGATTGGTGCAGTAAGGAAGAATGAAAAAGGCGACAATCTGGATGAGGAAGAAGGCGCTGTAGGTCATTGGGCGGCCGAGGTAGTCGGAGATCGAGGCCCAACCGATGCGACCGAGGCCGTTAAAGAGCCCCATAAGCCCGACCATGCTGGCAGCGGCAGCGGGAGTAAGACCAGCAATGTCCTGCGACATCGGAGAAGCCACGGATATGATCGCTATGCCGCAGGTCACGTTGATGAAGAGCATTATCCACAGGTAATAGAAGCGAACTGTCTTTAATGCTTCAATCGAAGTCAATTGGGCCAGATCTTCGACCGGTCGACGGCGACTCTGGTTCTTGTTGGATTCATCCATTCCCGCGGGTTTCCAGCCATCCGGCGGAGGCGCAATGTACTGAGCGGAGGCCATCATTACGGCAAAATAAACACCCGCCAGTATGTAGAAGGTGGCGGCAATGCCGACGTGCTCAATAAGGCCTTGCATCACCCGACTGGCAAGCAATGCGCCAAAACCAAAGCCCATAATGGCCAGGCCCGTGGCCAGACCGCGACGGTCGGGAAACCATTTAACAAGAGTGGATACCGGTGATATGTAGCCAACGCCCAGACCAATACCGCTGATCACTCCGTAACCGAGGTAAAACAACCAGAGCTGTTCAAGCGAAATTGCCAATCCGGAAAGGGCCAGACCAGAGCAATAAAGAAGCGCCGACAGCATACCGCTCTTGCGCGGTCCAAGTCGTTCCACGGTGGGACCGAGAAAGGATGCGGACAATCCAAGAAAGAGAATCGCAAGGCTGAAGGCCCATGCCGTTTGGCTCTGGTCCCAGCCCAGGTCCTCAAACAGTGGGCGCTTGAAAACACTGTAAGCGTAAACGGCTCCAATGGATACGTGGACTCCGACAGCGGATGCGGCGATCAGCCAACGATTCTTTATCTTACTCACGATTCTATGCGGAAGGGTTTATAGGGCATCGATGCCATACCTGGCAAAGATTTCGCGTGCGTGCTCCACCTGATCATCACTGGCTCCAGGTGTGAGAGCGAGCTGATAGGGTAGGCCGGCGGCCTCGTATTTATTTTCACCCATTTTATGAAAGGGCAGAATCTCAACCCGTTCGACATTGCTCAGGCTACTGACAAATTCAGCCAGACCGTCGATGTTCTCATCGGCATCCGTCAATCCGGGGACCAGGACAAAGCGGATCCAAACCGGTTTTTGAAGAGCTTCCAGCCGACGCGCAAAGGCAATTGTCGGCTCGATACGGGTTCCAGTCGCCTTCTTGTAGGTTTTGGGGTCCCAGCTTTTGATGTCCAGCAGCACGAGGTCGACATTGCTGAGCAGCTCATCCGAGGCCTGACTCCCGAGAAAGCCGGAAGTATCGAGGGCGGTGTGAATGCCTTCGGCCTTGGCCCCAGCCAAAAGGGCATGGACAAATGCCGGCTGCATCAGCGGTTCGCCGCCGCTGACCGTGAGGCCACCCTTGCGGATGAAATTCCTGTAGCGCAGGATCTCCGTCAGTGCTTCACCGGCTGTCCTGGTGCTGCCACATGGACGTCCCTGGGTGTCCGGATTGTGGCAATATAGGCAATGCAAGGGGCAGCCGTGGAGAAAGAGCACGTAGCGCAAGCCAGGGCCGTCTACAGTGCCGCAGGTCTCTGTAGAGTGAATAAACCCACGGGTCGAGAGGGAAGGCGTTGACGAGTCCCCAGGCTGGGGCAGTTCGATGGGCAGGCAAGACATCTGCAGGGAATCCTTTCCGACTAGAATTTACTGTGGAAGGTGCGTTCGATGACGTCCATCTGCTGTTCGCGGGTCAGGCGGATGAAATTCACCGCATAGCCCGATACACGCACGGTCAACTGCGGATACTTTTCCGGGTGTTCGACGGCATCGAGCAGCGTTTCGCGCTCGAATACGTTGACGTTGATGTGATGGCCCTGTTCGCGGAAGTAACCATCGAGCAGTTCACAGAGATTTTCAATCCGCTCCTCACCAGTGCGGCCAAGCGCCTTCGGAACAATCGAAAAGGTGTAGGAAATGCCGTCCTGGCTGTGCTCGTAGGGCAATTTGGCGACCGAAGCCATGGAGGCCACGGCACCATGCCGGTCACGGCCATGCATTGGGTTGGCACCCGGTGCAAAGGGTTCACCGGTCTTACGGCCGTCCGGGGTGTTGCCGGTCTTTTTGCCGTAGACTACATTTGAAGTGATTGTCAGAACCGATTGGGTCGGCACGGCATTGCGATAAGTGGGCTGCTGGCGCAGCTTGTCCATAAAGCGCTCGACCAGACCGGTAGCAATGGTATCGGCCTTCGGATCGTTGTTCCCATAGGCGGGGTAGTCGCCCTCAATGGCGTAGTCGATAACAAGACCATCCTCGTTGCGAATGACCTTCACCTTCGCGTGTTTCACCGCTGAGAGCGAATCCGTGGCGACTGACAAGCCGGCAATTCCACAGGCGAGGGTGCGCAGGATTACTTTATCATGCAGCGCCATCATCAGGTGCTCTGGACAATATTTGTCGTGCATGTAATGGATGATGTTGAGCGCTTTGACGTAGGTGTGCGCCAACCAGTCCATCATTTTATCGAAGCGCTCCATCAACTCATCGTATTCAAGATAGTCTCCGGTGAATGCTTCAAAAGGCTCGGTGATCTGTTCACCGCTGAGTTCATCGCGGCCACCGTTGATAGAGTAGAGCAGGGCTTTGGCGAGGTTGGCCCGAGCGCCGAAAAACTGCATCTGTTTACCGATCCGCATGGCGGATACACAGCAGGCAATGCCGTAATCGTCACCCCAGTAAGGCCGCATCAGGTCATCGTTCTCATACTGGATAGAGCTGGTCTCAATGGAGACCTTGGCACAGAAATCCTTAAAGCCCTGCGGCAACTGTTCCGACCAGAGGATCGTCAAATTGGGTTCGGGGGCAGGGCCCAGGTTGAACAGTGTATGCAGCACGCGGAAACTGCTCTTGGTCACCAGCGGGCGACCGTCTTCGCCCATGCCGCCGATGCTTTCAGTGACCCAGGTTGGATCGCCCGAAAACAGTGCATCGTAGTCCTCGGTGCGAATAAAGCGAACAATGCGCATCTTCATAACGAGGTGGTCGATAATTTCCTGAACAGCTTCCTCATTGAGTGTGCCCTCGGCAATATCGCGCTCGAAGTAGATGTCAAAGAAAGTGGCGGTTCGGCCAAAGGACATCGCAGCGCCATTCTGCTCCTTAACGGCACCCAGGTAGCCGAAGTATGTCCACTGCACTGCTTCCTTGCCGTTGCGGGCAGGGCCGGAGATGTCGAAGCCGTAGGCTTTCGCCATCTTTTTCAGGTCCTTGAGGGCCCGGATCTGGTCGGACATTTCTTCACGCTCGCGGATCCAGTCCTCGGAAAATTGCTCCTTCTCGCCTTCGGCGATTTGCGCCTTCTTATCCTCAATCAGCCGGTCGACTCCATAGAGAGCTACGCGGCGGTAATCGCCGATGATGCGGCCGCGGCCATAACCGTCTGGCAGTCCGGTGACGATCCCGGCACTGCGGGCTTTGCGCACGTCGTCGGTATAGCCGTCAAAGACACCGTCATTGTGGGTTTTGCGGTGGGCGAGAAAGTTTTGAACCGTCTCTGGATCCATTTCGCGACCGTGTGCCTGTAGGGCCTTCATCGCGATGCGGAGACCGCCATAGGGAAGAAGTGCGCGCTTGAGAGGGGCATCTGTTTGGACACCGACAATCTGCTCCAAAGATTTGTCAATGTAGCCGGGACCGTGGGATGCGACCCGACCAACAAGCTTCGTATCGGCATCCAGAACACCGCCGGCTTCCCGCTCTTTGGCCAACAAACCTTTCAGTGTTTCCCAAAGGCGCTCTGTCCGCTCGCTGGGCCCAACCAGAAAGGAATCCCCACCCGTGTAAGGGCTGTAGTTGCGCTGAATAAAGTCACGGACATCGATGGACTCCGTCCAGGTCCCTGTCTGAAATCCGCGCCAAGGCGAGGATTCCGGAGAGACTGAGGCGTTTTCTTGCAGTGGTGATGGGTTGATGAGGGAACTCATAAATTTAAATTAAGGCACCTAATAAGATTATATTTTCTTCTTAAGCTAGTCTAATCTTGTTCAGAACCAGAAATGGCTTAGTTTGTATTTCTACTAATGGTAATTGATAGCCTGGGTTATCGTTTGCAGTGGCCGACGGAAAGTTGGAATGTATGGTATTACTCTAGCGGTAAAAGGCAGTCATGCAAGGGCGTAAACCTTGACAGAAAGCACGAGTCACTTACAACCCCAGCAATGCAACCGTCGGACAAACAGGCCGCCCAACAGCGGGTGGACGAGGTACAGGCCTTCCAGCGCGAGCTCGAAAGGCTGCAGTCCGCCGGGATTGTCGAAATCAAGCCAGATGCGGTCGATGCGGTGCGCGAGTATCATTGCGCATTAATTCAATCCTTGAAGGCAAGTTTTGACATTGATGCGGACAGCCGGGCGCGTCAGTTGTCTGCGGGAATGCGGATCGCCTCTCTGCTTGGGGCGGCGGCTATGTCTGCCGGTATATTTTTCTTTTTTCACCAAATATGGGGATACCTGTCTGCATTTGGGCAAATGTCTCTCTTGCTGGCCTCGACTCTGGGCACTCTTGGTCTGACCGTCTGGATTGAGCGCAGGGACGTTTCATCCTACTTCACCCAATTGTGTGGCACGATCGCATTTGTTGCCTTTGTGCTCAATATCGTGATGCCGGGCTCGATGTTCAATTTATACCCGTCTCCATACGCCTTCCTCCTGGCAGGCGTTTACGGCTTTATCCTTGCCTACCGATTTCGCTTGAAGTGGGTGCTGGTCGCGGCCATTGCATCTTCGGCGGCTTTTTTGAGTGCATTCACAGTGATGATGATGGGCGCGTCCTGGTCCAGTGCCAATGAGCGCCCGGAAAACCTGCTCGTGATTGGATCCCTGTGCTTTCTCCTGCCTTTGGCGATCCGCCATCGCCGCTGCATTGAGTTTGTCCCGGTGTACCGTATCTCAGGCTTGTTGCTGGTGTTTATTCCCATGTTGTTTTTAGCCTTCTGGGGCGACATGAGCTACCTGCTTGTCGATCAGAGCCGCCTGGAAGTTGTCTATCAGGTTCTGGGCTTTGTCGGGACTCTGGCTGCAATTGGTCTTGGGATCCGGCAGCAATGGCTGGAGACGACTCGAACAGCCATGGTGCTTTTTGCCTTATTTTTCTATGTTAAGCTCTTTGATTGGTTCTGGGATTTCCTGCCTAAATACCTGTTCTTTTTCATCCTCGGATTAACTGCTCTGGGCTTTCTTGTTCTGCTCCGGCGCATCCGGGACCGGATCCTGCCAAGGACGGGGGGTGTCGCATGAATGCCTGGATACGTGCAAACCGTAGTATTGTCGCGGCAGTTGCCTGGATCCTTTTCGCCAATGTTCTGATAGGCATGGCCGTCTGGTTCAACCGCAGCGGGGACCCGGTTACGGAAATAAGCCTGACCAACCGTGAGCTGGGAAGTCCGGGATGGGACCGTCACAATGGTGAGAGCAGCAGCATTGAATTGAGGCTGAACTGGGAGAATCGACTTGGACTGCAGTCACCCAGCGCGGAATCCCGATTTATTGACCGGGAAATGCTCAAGGCTTTGGGTTTCGACGTTTCCCGTTCCGCGGATACCGAGCGGGGGCGCCGTTTCTATGAGCGTATGCTTCCGCGGGAAGCCATTTACGTGTTTACTTATAATCCAGATGCTCCGGTAGGAGAATTCGGAGACAGTCCCCGACGGCCGTTTCCGACGAGTCGTCTGCAGCTGGTTGATCTTGCGGGAAATATTGAAACATTGCGTGAACGCTATGCAATCGCCGATCAAGAATACCTTTTTCTGCGTGGGAAAGTCCGGGTCTTTGTCGACTCGGATGCAGAACCTTACGGAGCAATCGTTGGGCCGAATCTCGACTATGTGACGCTTCCACGAGTATTCCGGGATGCATTTCTGGAAGCGGATTCGAGCTACAGCATCCGCCTGGCTATTGGCCGAAATTTAGTTCCCTGGGTCAAGAGCTTTGAGCAGCGTTGACTTCAGAGCCTTACGGGAATTCCGTGTTTTGCCAGATACTGTTTTGCTTCGGGCACAGTATAGTCTCCAAAGTGGAAAATCGAAGCAGCCAGCACAGCTGAGGCATGGCCTCGCTTAAGCACGTCCACAAGGTGATCCAGATTGCCTGCGCCGCCTGAAGCTATGACCGGAACTTCGACTGCATCGCTCAGGGTTCGGGTCAACTCCACGTCGTAGCCAGCCTTGGTGCCATCGGCATCCATGCTGGTCAGCAGGATTTCACCGGCTCCGAGTTCGACCGCTTTCCGGGCCCAGTCGATTGCATCCCAGTCGGTGGGCTTGCGGCCACCGTGCGTGTAGACACGCCAGCCCCCGCGTTCGGGGTCGCGTTTGGCGTCAATGGCAACGACAATACACTGGTTGCCAAACTTGCCGGAGGCCTCTGCAATCAGGTTGGGGTTATTGAGAGCAGCCGTGTTCAAGCTGACCTTATCCGCACCGGCGTTGAGCAGGTCGCGGATATTCTCAACCGTGCGGATGCCACCGCCCACGGTCAAAGGCATGAAACACTGGGAAGCCGTTGCCTCAACAATATCCTTGATCGTTTCTCGGGCATCGCTGGAAGCGGTTATGTCGAGAAAGACCAACTCATCGGCGCCCTGATCCTGATAGGCCTTCGCCACATCCACTGGATCACCGGCATCCCTGAGGTCTTGGAACTTAACCCCTTTGACCACCCGGCCCGCATCCACGTCCAGGCATGGGATAATGCGCACTGAGAGCATCAGGCATCCAGCATAGCCACGTCGGGCTCAAAGGAAATGGTCAGGCGGTATTGCTGCCCCGGGCGCATGATCAGCGGGTGATCACGCAAAAGGGTTTGGATGTAGTGCAAATTGCCCCAATAGGTCCGGTAGCCCGGTTCATTGGTCACAACCTCGGTTTCCTGCCAGACGCCTTGGAAATCATCCTTTTCAACCGAGCAGCCAAGTCCCTTCTCACCAATTGTGAATGTCATCGGCACGTGCTTTTCGCTGTGCGGCGATCCGATCGCAAGGACATAGCGCATTTGATCGCACTGAACCTGCTTCTTGACCGTGAAAATGAAGTCGCTGGTAATTCGGTTACCGGAAAAATTCCAGGCTACCTTAACACTGCCCAAACCGTTGAGAATTTCTTCTTCTTTGGTAATGAGTTCAGGCTGCTCGTAGCGGAAATAGAAACTCTTGCGCAGTCCCATACCCGTAACACAGCGCTTGCCGTAAAATGCCGGGATGACGACCTTGTCACCGAAAGTCAGCTCGGGCAGCATTACCGGCAGATACTTGTCTGACGGCCAATCAAAGATGCCCGGAGCATGCGGGAAGGGAAGGTTGTCTGCGGAACCGGTTTTTGCGCTGCCAATCAGGGGAACCTGAACGTGTAGTCCGGAGTCGATATCGTGGTAAACGAAAAGGCCCTGTTCCTTCTTATTGGCCTTGTCAAAAACGACAAAGCGGCCACCGGTCCGGCGCTGCTGGGCCTTGGCATCCATAGTGCCGCCGATAGAGCGGGCAAGTCGTGACCATTGGCTCAGATAGCGAACACCGTCGAAATTAGCCATCCGCGTGGTGTGTTGCTCACGCGTGTCACGCTCGGCGTCACGGACCACGATAAAGCCTTGTTCCTGGTCGAGATAGGTCAGGAAGAAAAATTGGAACAAGCGCCGCAGAATATCAAAATACAGAGGCTTTTTGTCTTCTCCGATCCATCCATCGCGCAGTGCCTGCAAGACCAAAGAGATGCAGTGCATCTGGCCGTAGGCACCAATTCCGCGGCCAAAAGCCCAACCCAATCCGTCTGCACGAACAATGTCCGGTAGCATTTTCAGGTATTTCTCAGCTACAGTGCGCAGGCTGGGGAGCTTACGGTCGCGCAGGTGAATGTTGCCGTGGAGCTGGAGGGCCTGACGGATGAATACCAGCGACAGCATACCATAGATATCGAACACACCGCCAACGCCGACTTTGTTGCCGTCATCGAAATAACCGGCGCTGCTGGTCTCGGCAACCCGACTGACGTAACGGTCGATCAACTTACCGGTCTCGTCCTTTTTGGAAAGGCCCATTGAGTATCGAGTAACGGCCTTGGCAATGTTGAAGGCCTGCAAGTGATTATCGAAATCACTGCGGGCAAGCAACAGCTTGTCCAGCGTTTCCCGAGTCGGGTCAAGCAGGCGCTCCCAAACGGGGTTGCGCTCCTTCGCCGGTCCGAATGAAAGCAGCCCAAGGGCTGCATAGCCCAAGCCGTTTTCATGCTCTTCGGAGGCGTAAGCCTGAGCGGTCACGCAACGAGCGGTCAAATCAATCAGGTCAGCACCCTCAAATTGTGACTCGCCGGTTGCGCGATAGAATTCTCCCAAGGCTAGGGCAGCGTGGCCGGACTCATCGAGTCGTGGCGATTCTCCTTCGACGGGTTGAATAGAACCGTCGGGCTGAATGGCATTGAGGTTTTGGCCCAGCATTGCGCTGGCCATGTCAAGGCACTGGTCGGCGAAGTTTTGCATCGTGTAAAAGGTCAGCAGTTAATGGAGGTGCATTTCCACGGGCAAGTCTAAATCGCAAAGGAGCAAGGATTCGCCGGGATTTCCTCTCCAGGTGGTTAGAAATGCGGGTGGATCAGGGTCAAATTGTGATCAATTTGAAAAATTGCTCGTTGGTGGTGGTCTTGCCAAGGCGTTCGATTGCGGTTTCCGCGGCATCTTCGATTTTCATCGAGGCCAAGGCGCGCCGAAAGAAGTGGCATTTTTTAAGGCGTGTGGCTTCCAGCAGAAGCTCTTCGCGACGGGTGCCGGAAGCGGAAATATTAATGGCCGGCCAGATACGCAACTCAGCGCATTTGCGGTCCAGAACCATTTCCATATTTCCGGTGCCCTTGAATTCCTGGAAGATCAGGTCGTCCATGCGGCTGCCGGTTTCAATTAAAGCGGAGGCGATAATTGTCAGACTGCCGGCCTCCTCGGTATTGCGTGCGGAAGAGAAGAGCTGGCGCGGCTTTTCCAGGGCGCGGATGTCGAGTCCGCCTGTCATGGTTCGGCCACTACCCCCGCGGGAGGAGTTGTAGGCCCGCGACAGGCGGGTCAGGGAGTCCATCAACAGAACGACGTCGCGACCCGCCTCAACCTGGCGCTTGGCGTATTCGATGGCCATTTCAGCCACCTTCAAGTGATTGGGAATGTCTTCGTCGTTTGAGGAGGCGAAAACCTTACCTGGAATGCTGCGTTTGATGTCGGTGACTTCTTCCGGGCGCTCATCGACTAGAACCATTACGACTTCACAGTCGGGGTGGTTGGCGTGCACACCTTTGGCAATGTCGGTTAAGAGGGTCGTCTTTCCGGTCCGGGGTGGGGCCACAATCAAACCGCGTTGACCTTTACCTATGGGGCAGAAAATATCGATTACGCGGCAGGTCATGTTGCCGGATCCGTCCTGCTCAAGTTTAAGCCACTGGTCGGGTGCAATCGTCGTCAATTGCTCGAAATTGAGCTGTCGTTTGCGCTCGTCAACCTTCAGGCCATCAATGGCCTCGATGAAACGGACCTTCGGATTCGGGTGCCTGCCATCGCCCTGAGCGTGGGCGGTGATCCACTGACCACGGCGCAGCTTGAAGCGGCGAACCAGTTCACGCGGAACGAAAGGGTCCGTGGGGCGATCCTTACCGTTGTGTGCTGGATTAAGCAGGGCGCCGGATTTGTTGCTCTGCGGTTCAAAAATGCCCTCAACCAGGTCCGATTGGGGCGCGTTCTCAGATTCCATAATAGATAGACTGGATAAATACGTGTGGGGAATTCCGTGTGGCCATGGGAACAGCGGCTCTGCCTTGCTGGCAGTTTATAATAGGAAACCGATGCTCGCGTAACGGAAAACGCGCAATCCAGTGTTAAATAGGCGCTGCTTGTGCGGTCTGTCAACCCTGAGCATTGGGTTTTTTACGTTTCGGGTAATTCCGGTTTGTCACCCGGCTTATGCCTGGCCCATAGTGAAAGGCATTGAAGCGAACTGTATCCAAGCGACCTGAATCTTGTTTGACCCGAAGGCTGAATGCCCTTCCGGCGGGCTTGGCCGACGGCCTGGAGGATGTGGCGGTATTTCTCGAATTGGAGCAGGGAGCTTCGTTACATACGGTAGAAAATTACACTCGGGACCTACTGCAATTTGCAGAGGACCTTTGCACTCGACAGCAGGTATCGGATTGGCGGAAGGTCGATTCGACCCATGTTTCTGCCTGGGTGCAATCCCTCTCCGCTGACGACTATGCGCCGGCTTCGCTGGCTCGAAAGCTGAGCGCACTGAAGCTACTGGGCCAGCGCTTGATAAGGGAAGGCCGGATTGAGCAGGATTTCTGTGACCGCTTGACGCTGCCTAAATTGATTCGACCAATCCCAGACAGTCTGACTCCGCAGGAAGTCGAAAATCTACTCGATACGCCAAGTCGCATGAGTGCTCAGGGCCTAAGGGACCGGGCATTTATGGAGTTGCTTTACAGTTCCGGCCTGCGGGTCTCAGAGCTTTGTGCCTTGAACCTGCAGGATGTGGATTTGGAAAATGGAGTGGTGCGGGTTTATCGCGGCAAGCGTGACAAGGATCGGCTGGCACCTGTCGGGGAAAGGGCAATCCGCGCGATTCAGCAGTACCGGGTTCAAGGTCGACCGCAGTTTGTAAAGCCGGATACCGGCAGCGAGCTGTTCCTCAGTAATCGCGGACAGGCGCTGTCGCGTAAAACCGTCTGGCACTGGATTCAAAAATACGCAGTTCAGGCTGGTATCCGCAAACCGGTTAAGCCCCACCTTTTGAGGCACTCCTTCGCCACTCACTTGTTGAGTGGTGGGGCCGACTTGAGAGCCATCCAGGAAATGCTCGGGCACGCAGATATTGGCACGACACAGATCTACACCAAAGTGGAACAGGAGAGGATACTAAAGGCGCACCAGCAGTTCCATCCCCGCAGTTAAGCGGAAGTCATTCAGCTCAGTCGTCGGCTGACTTTTGACCGCTTTCCTTCAACGCCAGAGGGACCTCAACAAGTGCTATGTCGCGGAGATCTATCCAATCACTAACCACTCGCAGCGCCTCGCGCAGAGGCACATCCAAACGGGGATTTTCGAGGAGCAATTCCGGCTCAATTTCCACCAGTTTGCGGAAGAATGCGGGCATAGTAGCTTCGATGACATCGGATTCCACTCGATCACCCCAGAGGTTCTCGAAGGTCTTAATCGGATTAAAACTGGCCGTCCGGTCACGATTGCGGAAGCGGTTCAGCAAAGTTTCAACTTCTGCCTCGGTTACTTCGGTTTGGTACGCTTCAGTCAATACCACAGCGATTTCATCAGCGTGAGGCAACATCCGCTCGTAGGAAATGTATTCGACC
Source organism: Opitutales bacterium (assembly GCA_020831485.1). Lineage (GTDB taxonomy): Bacteria > Verrucomicrobiota > Verrucomicrobiia > Opitutales > Oceanipulchritudinaceae > JAFIGG01. The sequence continues at coordinate 132,729 of JAFIGG010000002.1, read as the reverse complement.
CAAATCTCGTGAATGTCATCCGTCTCTTCATCGAGATGGTAATATACTTTCTGATAGAACTGATTGGCCCGCGGCATTCCGTTTGGCAAGGGTGTCTCACGCAGCTTTTCCTGGTGGGCCTGGTCGCGTTTCTTGGTCAGGGCGAGATCAACCTTCTCGTAGGAATAGGCGAGGGCCTCGCCAAGGCTACGGCGCTCTTCACGGAAGGCATTGCGCATTTCCTCGACCTTGGATTTGTCCGCTTGCCGGAGCTCCAGATTCAAAGAGATTTCCTTGAGCTCGTCGCGCTCTCTAAACCAATCAATGTGGCGTTTGAGAAAATCGAACTCTTCCAAAGTCTGCATGCGTTCCTGACTCCGGTCCTGCAGCGCTGACAGCAGCGAGCTGTCCACCTGACTGAAATATTCCCGTTGCGCGGAACGCGGGGTGAATTCCACCGGAGTGATTTTGTCCCAGGCAAGAGCGTTCTCCAAATCCTTCTCACCTTCTAAAAGAAAAGCATCCGCACTCGGAATTAAAATGTCAGAAAGGACGCCGCGGCTTTGCGTCGATTCTCCATTTGGCAGAAAGAATTGCTGAACCGTCACCTTGACGGTGCCCACTTCGAGATTGGAACCACCGGCAAAGCGATTCATAAAATTGCGCAGGTCAATCGGGGCCTGAACGGTCCCCTTGCCGTGCGTTCGTTTATCACCAACAATCACGGCACGGTTGTGCGCCTGGAGGGCACCGGCAACAATTTCGCTGGCAGAGGCGCTGCGCCGGGATACCAGCACAGCCAATGGTCCGGACCATTCCACTGATCGGTTGCGAACCCAGTCAGTATCAATGCTCTGGTTAAAGTTGCGCTTCATGACCACCGGGGCCTGAGGAACAAACAGGCCAGTGAGATTCACCGCCTCATCGAGGCGGCCACCGCCGTTATTGCGGAAATCGAGAACAATGCCGTCTATTCCGCGCTCATCGAGCAGTTTTATCAATTCCCTGACATCGTTGGTGGTACTCAGGCTGCCTTGCCCCAATTCACCCTCCCCGTAGAAGGAAGGCAGTTCGATGACGCCAATACGTGCCATTTTGTCTTCACTCACTGGAACCGTAAACAGGCGTGCGCTGGCGAGATTGGCGGTCAGTTCAATTTTTTCGCGGATAAGCGTGATCACTTCACGTTTGCTGGAATCAGCCGGAACAATTGTCAGACGCACTTCGGTACCCGGTTCACCTCGAATCTGCTGAACCACACGACGCAGTTTCATGCCGACGATGTCCACCGGTTCGGAATCGCCCTGAGCGACTTCGAGGATCTGGTCGCCCGGATGAATCTGTCCGCTCATTTCAGCAGGACCGCCGGGGATCAGGCTCTCGATGACGGTGACGCCGTCGATATCCCGCAACTGGGCACCAATACCGACCAGAGCATTGCTGATCTGAATATTAAACTCCTGGGCCGAATCCCAGGAGAAAAAGCTGCTGTGTGGGTCATACATCTTCGCCAGACTGGTGAGGAAGGTTTCCATCACGTTATGGCGCTCGATTTCATCGACATAGCGCTGCATGCGCTCATAGCGCCTCTGCAGCTTGCGAATTGCGTTTTCCTCGGTCTCGTCCTCGAGTAGCTCGGAAATTAGTTCAAAAGTTAAGCGCCGATCCCACAGCTCATCGGCAGCTGCTGAGTCTGCAGGCCAATCGGCTTTGCGCCTATCCGGACGGTAGGTGGCATCGGATTCATAGTCGAAGGGCTCCTTGAGGCGCTGTTCCACCCAGGCCATCCGTTCCTGCACCCGCTCGTAATAAAGATTGAAAATCTCAAATGCAGGGTAGAGGTCACCAACGTAAAGGTAGGTCGGCTTGAGGTTATCGGCAAAGCGGTCGATCAGGAACTGGCGGTCTTCGTCGGTGAAAAAGACCCGGGTATTGTCCAGATCCTTCATGTAGTTCTTGATCAAGTTCTCCGAATCCAGCTCGGAAAAGCGCTGCTGGCTGTAATGGTAGCGCTGGAGGACGTCGATCGCGTGAACCGTTTCCGTTTTCAGCTTGTCACGATCCCGACGATCCAGATTAAAGCGTCCGGCGTCGGCCGGAATTGCCAATAGAACCGCAAGGGCAAGGGCACAGAGGGCTGACGGGGAGCGGAGGAGGGTCAATCGCTTAAGGTCCATAGATAAATTGTTTTGCGGAGAGATTCAGTGAGTGATTAGCCACTGCCAAAGGAGGGTTTAACCTAATTCAAACAGCTGAGTAAGCAAGTGCGTTTCACTAAGATTTGTGATTTTCAGAATCCGGATAAATGGATCCCTTCCCCGAAATGGACCGGAATTTGTGGTATAAGGTTCAATCTCAGTAAAATTTATCCAGTTGTCCGGAGTCCGGAAGCTATGGCATTGATGCTGAGCAGCAAGTCGGGGAGCAGGCGCTCACTTTCTTTATCGGACGCCTTGCGCCATTCTTTCAGCAGGCGGATTTGCTCAGGATGCAGGATGTTCAGAGCAGCCTCGCGGGCTTCCAGGGTTTTTATAAAGCGGGGCCGCCGCTGGTTCATTTGTCCGCCCAGAACAGTATCCACGTGGCGGCGGGTGCGCTTGAGTTCGACGCTGATCAGGCGCAGGAGTTTGCGCCGTACCCCAGCATCCCCGACGAGTTCGGCATAATTCCTGAAAATGCGCTCACTTGCGCTGGCGAGACCTGTTTCCACGTTAAAAAACACGTATCGGAGAAAAGGCCAGTCCTTCAGGTGCTTTACAAAATGCTGGTAAAGTTCGGGCTGTTCCTGCTCCAGTGCTTCAAGAGCACTACCGGCTCCATACCAGTTGGGCAGGTAGAAGCGGGCTTGGGTCCAGCTGAAAACCCAGGGGATCGCGCGCAGATCCTCGAGCGTCATCTTTCCGCTGCGCCGGGCGGGGCGGGAGCCAATCCGGCTGGCTTCCAGAGCATCAATTGGCGTGGCCTGACGGTAGAACTGAATGAAATCGGGATGCTCAAGCAATTGGCGGTAGTGATCACGGCTGGCTGTGCTGAGGAATTGCATTGCTTCCACCAGCGGTTCCGGGGGCGCTGACTTTGACCGCAGGAGGGGCACGGCCGAGGCACCGGCTACAAGCAATTCAAGATTGTAGGCCGCGGTACGCCTGTTGGTAAATTTCTGCGCTACAGTTTCTCCCTGCTCGGTGACTCGCAGGCCATGCTCCAATGAACCTGCGGGCAAGGCTTCAATAAAGCGGTGGGTTGGCCCGGCACCGCGGCTGATGGTGCCGCCACGCCCATGGAAGAACCACAGCGGTTGTTTCTGTTTTCTCGCAATCTCGGTGAGGCGGTCCTGGGCGGCCTGCAGAGCCCACTGACTGGCGATGATGCCGCTGTCCTTGTTGCTGTCGCTGTATCCGAGCATCACCATCTGCGCCGGGCGCCGGCGGGCGCCGTCTTTGAGCGCCTTGTTCAAAGCATTAAAGTCGCTGACGGTTTCGTCCAGGGAAGGGTCGAGCAAGGGCAGGCTCCGGCGGGTTATAGGATGCCGTAAAAAGCCTTCCATAATGGTCGCACTGTTTTCCAAATCCTTGATGGTCTCAAACAGGGGAACCACAGGGAGCAGGCAGACTGGTCCGTCGTCGCTGCGAACCATCAAACCGGTTTCGCGGGCCAGCAAATAGACCGCCAGCAAGTCTGAGAGGCTGCGGGTCATACTCACGATCAAGGCGCCAATGCCTGCCCGTCCACGTTGGTCAAAGTGTTGCCGGATAACCTGATAGCAATCGATGGCCGCGCGGGCCTCAGGGCCGAGTGCCTGGTCGTTGCGCGTAAATGGGCGCAGGGTTTCGAGTTCGGCCTCGAGAATTTCTATCCGACTCGCTTCATCGCCGTTGAGAAAGGGCTCCGGATCCATTCCAGCAGCCTCCATCAGCTGGCCGATGGCTTTGTCGTGAAAGCCACTGTTTTGACGGATGTCCAGACGTGCGAGCTGAAAACCGAAAGTTTCGACCAGACGGATCACCGGATCGATGATGCGTTTACGCAAACGGTGTGCACGGACTTCATCGAGTGTGGCTCCGACAAATTCCAAATCCTCAATCAGCTGCGAGGGCAGGGTGTAGTTGCCTGGCCAGTCCTGCTGACTGGCCAGCGGCAGCCGCATCCGGATCAGAGAGGTCAGCTGCCTCCAGGGTTCTTCTTCGTGCGGTTGCAGGATGCTGTCCACCCGGCTGCCCATCAGTTTTTTCAACTTACGGATACGTTGCTGAAGGCTGGTGGGAATGTCCTGTCCATAAATCGACAATCCCAGCTGCTTTTCCATCCCGGCCAGATGTGTGTCGAGTACCTCCAAGGCATTTTCGCGCAACTCGGCAAGGGTGTCGCGTGTGACGTCCGCGGTCACCAGAGGATGGCCATCGCGGTCCCCGCCAACCCAGCTGCCAAAACGCAGAGAGGGGAGATCCGAACGCTTTAGCTCAGCGTCAGCGAGGTAGCCGGATTCCCGCCATGCACTGCGCAGGCGGTCGTCGAGCATCTCAAGCACTTCCGGAAACTTTTCCTTTAGGTAATACAGGGTGTTGCGCCGTTCAGAGCGCAAGTCCGGTTTGGTCAAAAGAATTTCACCCGTACGCCACAGCTCCTCAAGCACTGTCTTGATGTCTTCCCGGATGTCTTCGCGCTCCGTTTTCGTGTACATCTGGTTCTCCAGTTGCACCATTAAAACATACAGCTCCCGGTGCTGGTCCAGCACGGTCCAACGTTTGGCTTCGGTTGGATGACCGGTAAGGACAGGTTCAATCCACTGGCTGCGCATGTGCTCACGGATTTTGCGGGCAGGAATATTACGCTCTCGCAGCTGCTGCAGGTAGTGACTCCAGAGCCCCGGTTCGCGAATGCCGGAACGGCTATTTTCACGGGCTCGCATTACCTGATGGGCCGCATTCTCTTCAACCAGATTGAGCAGTTGAAAATAGATCGAAATGACCTGTGTGCCGCGTGCCGGCAAACGCCCCTGTAGGTTGGGTTGGCCTTGCTCATTGAACAAATCTGCCAGCGCCGTTTCCCCAAGCTCCTGCAGAACTTGCTTCAGGCATAAAGCCAGAAACTGCATGTCACTGTCGATTTTCTTGAATCCGGACTTCAGAAGCTCTTCCCAAATATTTTTCTTAGCAGGGATAATGACAGCTAATATGAGGCTTAAGATCCAGCGGGTGCGAGCTCTTATTTCAATACGCGGAAGGCGGTGGCCGGAATACCTGCCAGAAAGTGCGAATGATGATTCCAAGGTCCAGCCAGAGACTCCAGTGATGGATGTAGTCCAGATCCAGTTCGATCCGGTTTTGGATCTCCTCAGGGCTACGAATTTCGCCCCGATATCCACGGTTCTGAGCCAAGCCGGTGATGCCCGGTTTGGCGAAGTGACGGTCACGGTAAACTTTCATCTGCCGGGCAAAGGCCTCGTCGTGGGCAATCAAGTGTGGTCGCGGCCCGACAATACTCATCTCACCTTTGAGCACGTTGAAAAACTGGGGGAATTCATCGAGGCTCGTGCGCCGCAAAAAACGGCCGAAAGGATAGATTCGCGAATCGTTGAATTCAGCCTGCTTAGCCTCAGTCGCATCCCGTTCGAGATTCGCGTGCATACTGCGGAATTTATAGATGGCAAAGGGCACCTGTTCAACTCCTGTGCGCTTCTGACTGAACAATAAGGGACCGGGGGATTGAAACCATTGCATGATCTTAACCCAGAGCGCTAGCGGAGGCAGCACAAACAGGCAGACAGGTAGAGCGATCGCTACATCAACCAGACGCTTGGCGATGCGGTTCATGGGGTTTTGAAGGGGTTCATCCTTCAGGGTATAGAAGGCGTGATTACCTTCGTTGAAGGCGATTAGTGGTTGCTGGCAGAGGTCTTGCCAGGAGTTATAGATGATCAGACGGCAGCCCTTCTCTGTACAAGTGTCCAGTACCCTCTGAATCCAGGGGCGGCTGTTGCGCGTCTCGAGAAGAATAACCTGTTGGATTTGATGCTCGCGCAGGATGTTTCCCAGATCTTTTGCAAGTCCAAGAAAACGAAACCTGGTCGGCCCTGCATCATCCTGAGTGTAGTTCACAAAGCCGACTACTTTAATCCCGATCCCTTCCTGCTGTTCGATCCAGCTGCCTAGCTGCTCGATGCGTTCCGGTGATCCGACCAGCAGAGTTTGCATGCGGGCATTGCCTTTGAAAAAAGTTCGCGACAGAAATAGCGGCAGCCAGCGATTGAGCAAAAAAATAACGAACCAGGAACTGATTAAAAAGAATGCAATGAACTGGCGGCTAATTGCCTTGTCCTTGGTTGCATAGACTATTGCAAATGTTACACCAGCAAGTATCAGGGTTTCCCGGTTGCTCTCCTGTGCAGCCCGAACCCAGTGATGCCGGTCGGGGCCGCCGGGAAACAGGAAATCCGGGCGCTTAAAGCGCAAGAAGAATGCGGCCGCAGCGCCGAGCATATATATCTCAAACGTGACTTGATCGTAGACCATCATCCCTGAAAACTCGACGAATAATACCGTCAGCAGCAAAAACCATAACGGCAGAAACCCCATCTTGCATAGGGTGATGGCCATCTGAGTGCCTTTGAGTCGATTTTGAATCATTGAATAAACGATGTTAACCTGCGGGAATCACGGATGGAATCAGAATGACGGATTAATCATAAAAATCGAGTAACAACTTTTTGTACTGTAAAGATCGAAAAACACTAAATTTAGATTAGTTTTATTCCTTGCTTAGCTAACGTTATAACAAATAGCCTAGGGGTGATGAAAATAATAATCAATATCACTCTGTTTATGTTGGGGCTTCCGGCTATACCCGCGGTCGCATCTGCTTCGATCCTGATTTTGTATACCTTTGACGATGCAAATGGGTTTACGCCGGAGGCGGAATATTCAGATCCCCAAATTGAATTTGCCTCGGCTTGGGAAAGCAGTGGCATCCTCAGAAATTTCGCGGGAGAATCCGGCCAGGCGATTGCGCACAACGGAGACAATGTTTTTAGTTTCAATCTGGAAGTGAGCCCAGGCTACGGCTTGAATCTGGATTCCCTTGGTTTTTGGGCACGTCGATCCAGCGCTGGGAGCACGGATTGGATATTTTCGGTCAATGGCACTCCCAAGGCTACAGGTATTGACATGTCGGAGGCTTCTGAAGGTGTTCAATTCAGCAATGTATTGCTGGAACCGGAGATCACAGAGCCTCTCAGCGGCGAAGTGCTTTTTACGCTTGAGACGCTCGGCGCAGTCTCCGGAACCGGTACCTTTAGAGTGGATAATTTCAAACTCTATGGCTCGGTATCACCGATTCCCGAGCCTGGAGCTTTTGCCTTGCTCGCCGGTCTCATCACCTTTGCCTTTGTTGTCCGCAGGCGGCAATAGCGAAAATTCAGGGCTGATTGCGTTCTTCGGGAATCTCGAAGTCGCTGTTGGCTCTCAGGAAACCTTCCAGACTAAGGCGAATGCGCTTCAACACACCTGGATCTATCTGGATCTGATGCAACGGCTTCTGCAGGAGTTCCAAAGCCTGTAACTGGAGCTGAGTCGGGTGGCGATTGAGCCAGGCTTCGGCAACGGGATAGCCTTGTTCTCGGGCAAACAGAAAAAGGGCTTTGCAATAGCTTGCTTCGGGCAAGTCCTTGCCTGCCATCGCCCGCAAGGATTTTCTCAGCAAGCCGTAGGTCCATTCTGTCTCTTCGATGTGTGCAAGATTCGGGATGAAGGCCTGGACCAGTTTGACTGCCCACAGAAGCCGCTGGTAGCTGCTGCCCAAACCGCTCAGGCGATGGACCAGTTGCCATTCCTGAATAAAAGCCAGCTGTTGATTCTTGGCGGGTGCAAAACGGGCGTGGATCTCGTCAAAGAGGTCGGGCTCCATGCCTGAACTGCGCTTTCTCGAGGAACCGCTCGAAAAGCGCAGGAGAACATGCATAAGGCCCCATTCAGGCGAAAGGATCAATAATTTCAGGTAAGATTCGCCATGCGGATCCTTGCGCAGAATAAGGCCGTCTCCCTGCCATTCAGACGGACTCATGCTTTCCAACGTCCCAGGGAGGAACTACTGCGCCACCGCTGATGACCAGTTTCATGCCCTCCCCAACAGACATGGTCAGTTCGATCACCTCGTCCTCGGGAACCATCAAAAGGAAACCGCTGGTTGGATTGGGTGTGGTGGGAATGAAGACATTGACGAGCGGGGTAGAGGTTCGGTGCTGCGGTTCGCCTTTGCCGGTTCCGGTCAAAAACCCGAGCACCCAGACTCCTTTGCGTGGATATTCCACCAGCACGGATTTTTGAAAAACAGCTTTGTCCTGCTCAATAAAGGTATCGCGAATCTGCTTAACCGAGTTATAAACATTGCGGACAAGCGGCAGATTGTTCACCAGGCTTTCAAGCAAATTCACAATCAGCCGTCCCAACACAAGCTTGGAGAACCAGCCCAGGAGTGTGATCAGCACTGCTACAATCAAGATAGCAGCAAGGTAGAGCGCATACTCAATTACGACATTGCGACTGGATTCTTCGGGGATGAAAAAGAAAAACCATTTCCGCATCGGAATGCCCACTTCCTGGATCAGAAAGTTGATCAGAAATAGGGTAACGCCGACAGGCGTTAACAGCAGCAAACCCGAGATGAACCAGTTGCGGAGGGATCGAAAGTGCATGTGCAGGTTTCAAACGGATTCTACCGGCAGAAGCGATGTAATTCTCAAAGACTTGGAATAGCTTCAATCAGCTGGCGGGTGTAAGCAGCTTTCGGCGTCCGCAATACCGTTTCACTTTCCCCGGCTTCGACAATTCTGCCGTCTTTAAGAACGACGATCTGACTGCACATTGCCTGCACAACGGCAAGGTCATGGCTGATGAAAAGCAGCGCAGTTCCCCGGTTTTTACGCAGGGTATCGAGCAATTCCAGCACTTTGCGTTGCACGGTGACATCCAGGGCGGTTGTCGGCTCGTCAGCAATGATCAGCCGGGGGTCATTTGCCAGAGCCATGGCAATTCCGATGCGCTGCCGCTGCCCCCCGGACAGTTCATGCGGCAGCACCTTACACAGCGTGGCCGGATCTGGCAGTCCGGTTTCCTCAAGCAGCGCGACAACTTTTTCATTGAGCGCCTTGCGATTCATTGATTCGGCCCCGTGAATCGCCTCCGCGACTTGTTGCCCTACAGGCATCAATGGATTGAGGCTGCCAAGGGGATCCTGGAAAATATAGGCGACTTCCTTCCCTCGAACTCTACGCAACTGCTCCGCATTCATGCTTAGAAGATTGCGTCCATCAAACTCAATGCTGCCCGCGGCAATTCGCCCGGGGGGCGAGGGTAGCAGGCGGGTGATCGCCATCGCGGTGGCCGATTTTCCCGATCCGGATTCGCCTACCAGGCCGATCGACTGGCCGGCATGAATTTCGAGCTGAAAGCCGTCGACTGCCCGAACGACCCCGGCACCTTGTCCGAATTCGATTACCAGATCACGGATACTCAGCAATGACTGTTTGGAATCGGTTTCCGGGCCCTTTGCGCTGACCACAATGCTTTCGACCGTAGTGGCTGCACCAGGTGCATTCAGGGCACCACCGCGCAGGCGCGGATCCAGTCGGTCGCGCAGACCGTCCCCGAGCAGGTTTAAACCCAGAACAAGCACGAAAATGAGTAAACCAGGAAGCAAGGCCACGTGCGGGTGAACGAGCATCAACTTGCGTCCATCTGCAAGCATGGACCCCAGGTCGGCGGTTGGCGGTTGAGCGCCGAGGCCAAGGAAGCTCAATCCTGCTGTTTCCAGGATCATCCAGCCTAGTGTGGTTGTAGAGGTGATCAACAGGGTCGGAAACACGTTCGGCAAAACCTCTCTAAACAACACCGACAGATGTCCCTGGCCGCCCATGCGGGCTGCCTCGATAAAGGGCTCGCGGGTAAGTCCGAGGGTAATGCCGCGGGCCGTGCGGGCAAAAAACGGAATGTTGACGATGGCAATGGCCAACAGCGCATTGATCAATCCAGGACCAAGTATGGCCACTATGGCGAGGGCCAGAATCAGGTAGGGAAAGGCCATCAGCAGATCGATGCCCCGCATCGCAAGCTGATCAAACCAGCTGCGCGCGTAGCCGGCAAGAATGCCTATACTGGATCCGATGACCGCAGCCACCAGGGTTGCGGCGATTGCCACCAACAGACTGACGCGCAAGCCCCAGATCAGACGACTGAAGATGTCTCTGCCAAGCGTATCCGTTCCAAGTAGCGCTTCGGGGTGCAGCGGCGGCAGGAGACGCTGGTCCAGCTGACTTTCGTTGGGATCGGCAATGGGGAGCCAGGGTGCGGTGAGTGCCAGCAGGACAAGGACCGCAATCAGTACTGCCGCCACCGAAAGAATCCACTGGTTGAGTGATTTGCTCATGACAGGGTTCGCGGGTCCAGCGCGTGTTGAAGGATGTCGGCCAGGAGGTTGAGCAATACGTAGGTCGTCGCCACGATAAGGACGCCTCCCTGGACCAGCAGTAGATCCCGGCTCTGAATGGCTGCGACGAGCATGCTGCCAATTCCAGGCCATTGAAAAATGCTTTCAACGTAGACCGCACCGCCGAGCACGTAGCCGGCCTGAATACCGAGCAGGGGCAGAAGCGGCGGGAGTGCGTTGCGAAAGGCGTGACGCCATATGATGGTTCGCTCCGGAAGCCCTTTGGCGCGGGCCGTGCGGATGAAATCCATGCGCAGCAACTCAATCATGCGGGCGCGCAAAATCCTGGCAATGATGCTGGCTGCAACCAGTGACAGGGTGAGCGCGGGCAGCACCAGATAAGGCAGCAACTCCATCCAGCCTACTTCACCCATTGCCGGACCCATTCCGCCGGTCGGGAGCCAGCCGAGATGAATTGCAAAGATCTGGATAAGCACGAGCCCCAGCCAGAAAGCCGGTGTCGAAATACCGGCTGTGACAGCAACCATTATCACTTTCTCCAGCAGGCTGTTTTGCCGCACAGCCATAGCCACTCCGGCCAGCACGCCCAGCAAAATGCAGAGGATAAACGCAACACCGGCCAAAATAAGAGTTGCGCTGAAACGTTCGCGGACTTCCTCCCACACTGGGCGTTCCATGCTGTAGCTGGTGCCCCAGTCGCCTTGCAGAATGCCCTGCATCCAAGTGCCGTAACGAACCACCAGGGGTTCGTTGAGATTCAGTTCCTCGCGCAGATTCTGCAAATTCTCTTCGGTTGCCATTGGGCCGAGAATCGCCAGAGCCGGATCCCCGGGAATCCACTCCATCAAGGCGAAAACAAGGATGGAAACGCCCAACAGAACAGGCACCGCAATCGCGAGCCTCTGCAACAATACGCGGATCATTTGCGTGCCCTTTCCAGCTTGAGGAGAAATGAAGGCTGCAGCTCAAGACCCTCCACTGATCGGGAAAGGACTGCATTCTGGCGCCAGCTGGCCACAGGAATCCAGGGGGCTGTTTCGTGAAGAATCCGGTCGGCTTCACGGTAGAGCCGGTTGCGCTGTTCGGGTGCAGCGGTGCGGCGCGCCTCTTCCAACAGTTCATCGAGTGCTTCGTTGGCAAAATAGCCCGAATTGAATCCACCGTCTTCAGGCCAGGCCGCCCGCCGCAGAGTGAGGTAGGGCAGGGTGTCCGGGTCGTTGGTCATCCAAGCCATTTGTGCCATGTCGCCATGGCCTTGCAGTCCGCCGTTGACGATGCTGAGGTAGGTGTTCCATTCAAAGGTTTCAATGCGTAAGTTCAATCCGACTCGTGCCAGATCTGCCTGAATTGCTTCGGCCATTGCCCGGGGCTCCAGCATACCGGAACCAGAATCTGTCACGAGAAAGCGAATTGTTGCTCCAGCGTAGCCCGCATCGTCGATCAGTGCGCGCGCCTTGTCCAAATCACGTTGACGCCAAAACTCCGGGTGTTTGCCTTCACCGTAAATACCGAAGGCATCAGGGAAAAAACTGTAAGCGGCGGAAGCCGTTCCCTGCAGCAAGTCCCGGGTAATGGATTTCCGATCCACTGCCAGATTTACAGCCCGGCGCATCCGGGGGTCCGCAAACGGACCTTCCCGAGTGTTTAAAATACAGAACCACAGGTGGGGGCCTGCTCTTTCAATGACCTTGAATTCGGCAGCTGAACGGAAGAACTCGACGATATCCGGCGGGACCTCCATGATAAGGTCGACACTTCCCGCGAGCATTTCGGTGAGGCGGGCATTCTCGTCGGCAAGTGGCCGGAAAAGCAGCTGCTTAATCGCAGCCGGTTCAGCGTAATAATCCGGATTTCGCTCCAATAGAACGCGACGCCGACTCACCCAATCAACGAAGCGAAAAGGGCCGGTGCCCACGGGGTTTCGCCCAAAGGCATTGTCTTTATTCCGAACCGACTCAGGAGACACCAGATATCCGGTGGGGTAAGCCAAATTCGCCAGAAACGGCGAAAAGGGCTCAGAGAGGTGAAAGACAACGGTGTAGGGATCGGGCGTTTCGATTTTTTCAACCGCCTCGAAAAAGAAGGCCAAAGGAAAAGGCCCTGTATGGCGGAAGGGATGTTCCGGATCCAGCATTCTCTCGAAATTAAAACGAACAGCTTCGGCATCAAATGCAGATCCGTCGTGAAAAAACACATCCTCTCTCAGCTCGAAGGAATAGACAGTGGCCTCTTCAGATACCGTCCAACTGTGAGCCAGTGCCGGTTCAATCTCCAGACTGCCATCGGCAAAACGCACGAGGCCCTCATAAATATTGGCGAGGATGCGGAAGTCGTTGGTCGAGGTGGCCACGTGCGGATCAAGTGTCCGCGGCTCGGCAACCTGGCCGATGACCAATGTGTCCTCCGGCGTTTCGTTCACCCGCCCACAAGCTGCGGTCAACAGCACGCAAACGACGATCCAAAAACGCGTAAATGACAGCATTGGTTGAGGGAAAGGGCTCAGTCCTCGGATTCCTTTTTTTCGTCCGGGTCGTCTTCAGGGTGCGTCTGCAGAATCGGCCAGGGTTCATCCAGCGGCCGCGTGGCCACCTCCACCATACGGGTCTTCGGGAAGTCTTTCAGGGTGTTGTGCAGCCCTGTTTGTTTTGCATAAACCGGTGCACTCAACATGTAGTGAAAAATAGCACAAGAGAGCGCGTCCAGCGAATGAATGTGGCAGCGCTCGTAGCCGTGTGAAGCATCGAGGCCAAATGCCAGCAATCCCGTGCGGATGTCGTTGCCTGCGGCGACAGCAGATGCGCTGTCGCAGTGATAGAAACGAAATATATCCCGGCTGTGTGGGATTTCATTCTGCCGACAGATATGCAGAAGGTGGTGCGTCAGGTGGTAGTCGAAGGGTCCGGTTGAATCGGCCATGGCAACCGTCACGCCAGTTGGGTGCGAGTTTTGTCCGGGTGCGCAGGTGCCGTTGTCGATCGAAACCATCTCCGCAATATCACCATCCAGTATCGCCGAGGCCCCGGATCCCACCTCTTCAGTGATCGTGAACAGCAGGTGACAATCGACAGGCGGCACTGCGCCGGCTTCCGTAATCGCTTTGGCCGCAGTCAGCAGGGCCGCTACGCCCGCCTTGTCATCCAAATGGCGGGCATTGATGTAGTCATTGCCCGCGACTTCAGCGCCTGAATCGACGCCGACAAAGTCGCCTATATTGAAACCAGCTTCAATGAGGTCTTTCTTGCTCTCCATGGGAGCGTCGACTCGGATCTCCAGATTGTCCCAATCGGATGGCTGACTGTCGACACCCTTGTCAAAGGTATGCCCCGATGCTTTGAGCGGCAGAATTGTGCCCCGAAAAATAGAGTCGTCGGTGAAGACCGATACCCGGGCACCTTCGGCAAAGCGCGCCGACCAGGTGCCGACCGAGGTTACGGCCAGGCGCCCATTGGGTTTCAATTCCTTAACCATTGCCCCCAGCGTATCAAGATGCGCTACTATGGCCCGGTCCGCCTTGTGCGATTCACCGAGGATCGTTGCGCGCACGGCACCGCGCCGGGTAATCTCGTAATTGAGTTCGAGCTCATCGAGTTTGTTGCAAAGAATACGCACTATCGGGTCCGTGTAGCCCGTTGGACTGTGGATTTGCAGAAATTCAAGCAAGGTTTCTTTCAGGTAATCTCGGTCAATGTGGTTCATGCTCAAATCAGGATTTTACCGGGGGTTCAACAGATTGTGGAAAGAGGAAGTCGATGAACCGCCGGGCAGTGGGTGCTGGCTCGTGGTTGGCCAGCCCCGGGCGCTCATTGGCTTCAATGATCACATACTCCTCTGAACGAACGGAGGGCACAAGAAAATCGAATCCGACAACAGGGATTTCCAATGCTTTGGCCCCACGGACCGCAGCCTCTGCGAGTGCAGGATGAAGCTCTTTGGTGACATCGTGAATGGTGCCACCCGTGTGCAGATTGGCCGCTTTGCGAACCGTCAGCACTTTGCCTTCTTCGAGGATACTGTCGAACTGGTGTCCGGAATTCTGTACGCAGCGCTCGGTTTCGGCATCCATTGGAATCACACTCTCTCCGCCGGTTGCGGCGCTGCGCCTGCGACTCAAGCGCTCGATCAACTGCTTGACCGTATGCTTGCCGGTTCCGGTGATTTCTGCAGGCTTGCGAATCGCCGCTGCGACCACCTCGCCGTTGATAACGATGATACGGAGGTCCTGGCCTTCGACAAACTTTTCGAGTAGAACGGTTTCATCTTCTTTGCGTGCTTCGACGATGGCAGCTTCCATGTCCTCGCGGCTCGTTATATCGACTGCGATTCCGCGACCTTGTTCGCCCCGGGCCGGCTTGACGACGATATGCAGGTGTTGTTTCAGGAAAGCTTCGTCTGCCTCCGGGTTGCCGGCAATCTGCTGGGCCGGGGTTTTAAGCCCAGCGCTGTCCATAATAGAGCGGGTTAATTCCTTGTCGTCGCATCTACTGAGGGCGATCGCTGAGGTTTGATCGGTTAGGGACTCTCGGCAGACAACACTGCGGCCTCCCAGGGTCAGGCGAAAGTAGCCTCGACGCGGATCAAGCGGCTCGACCTCGATTCCTCGCCTCAATGCCTCGTCGACAATAATCTGAGCATAAGGATTGAAGCCATTGTTCGCCGGTTTGCGGACAAAGAGTTGCTCGTTGATCGGGTTGCAGCGCTTGACAGCAAAAATCGCCACGCGTTTGAAGCCGAGCTTCTCGTAAAGGCCGATTGCTGATCGGTTGTCATGCATGACCGAGAGGTCCAATTGACTGCGGCCACGGCTTTGGAAGTATTCAATTAGATGGCGTACGAGCCACTCGCCAATGCCCGGCAAATCCGCCTGTGGATCAACCGCGAGCGACCACAGGCTGGACCCGTTCTGGATGTCAGGAAAAAATGCGCAATGGTCGACACCCATGGAAACTCCCAGGATCGCACCGCTTTCATTGTGGCGGGCCACAATGTAGCGCAGGCCCGGTTCGTTGCGCTTTTCCCAGACGTAGTTGGTGTCCACAGGCACCATGTTGAGTGTGCGGTAGATGCGATTGATCGCATTCAGGTCCTCGCGGCTCTCAACACCGCCGATGCGGAAACCCATCGGAGGCTCTGGTTTCTTTTGATAATCGCTGAATTCGATCCTGAATGAATGGGAAGGGTCCAGAAACAAAGCCTGAGGGGCCGTGTTGAGGACGATGTGCGGATCCGTCAGGTAGAATGCGATGTCGCGTTCGCCTTCCTTTTCATCCAACACACACTCCGCGACGGATTGAGGGTCAGGGAAGGTGTGGGCGAAGATCAACCGTCCCCAACCACATTGGAGGGTGATTCCAGATGGGACGGCGGTATCGTCGGTGCTCATAGGGAATACGATTAAATGTGCGTCTGCAACCAGTGCTCGAGCAGGGAGAGCTGCCAGAGTTTTGAACCCTGAAGCGGCGTGATGTGCTTTTCCGGATCCTTCAGCAGTTTTTCAACGTAGTCCGGCTGAAACAGGCCACGCTCGCGTGCGGCATCATTCAGGAGCGAGGACTTTGCAAAGTCCAGGAATTCGCCCCTGAGGTATTTGAGCGAAGGCATCGGGAAATAGCCTTTCGGGCGGTCGATGACATCATGGGGGATCACTTCACGGGCAGCTTCCGCAAGGATGTATTTTCCGCCATCGCGTATCTTCAACTCTGCGGGCATAGTGGCGGCGAACTCGAGGACTTCGTGGTCGAGGAAGGGCACCCGTGCTTCGAGACTGGCAGCCATGGTATTGCTGTCGACGCGTTTAACCGGGTCATCAACCAGCATGATCAGAGAATCGATCCGAAGCGTCTGGTCCACAGGTCGCGTTGCACCCGGCATATTGAAATGGTTCTGAACCAGCTCTGCCGAATAATCCTTCTCAACCCATTTTGACTGAACCGTTTGCTTGTATTCCTCAAAGTCGCGGTCGCGGAAAACCCTGAGGTAGTCGGCGACTGCATTCTGGCTTTCCAGCATCGGAGGATACCAGTGGTAGCCGCCAAAGATTTCATCAGCACCCTGACCGCTCTGCACCACCTTCACGAACTTTGCCACCTCTTGCGAAAGCATGAAAAAGCCGACATTGTCGTGGCTTACCATTGGTTCGGCCATCTGACCGATGCACTCGATCAATGCCGGCAATGCCTTGGTGGAATCAACAAAGAGTTTGTGATGACTGGTATCAAAACGCTTTGCTATGATGTCTGAGTATTGGAACTCGTCGCCTTTTTCATCGCGCACGGTTTCGAAGCCAATGGAAAAGGTCTCCAGGCCGGCCGCGCCTTGCTCCGCCAGCAAGCCAACAATCAGACTTGAATCCAAGCCTCCCGAGAGGAGCACTCCGACGGGAACATCGGCTACCAGTCGGCGCTTAACCGAGCGGCGAAGTACATCCAGAGTGGCCGCCTTCCAGTCGTCCTCCGACCAGCCGGCCCGCTCGCCCGGCGTGCCGTATTCCAACTTCCAGTAATTGTGCTCGGTCATGCGCCCGTTGGGCTCGACCACTGCGATTGTTGCAGGCGGCAACTTACGCACACCCTTCACGATGGTGTAAGGTGCCGGAACCACCGCGTGAAAACTCAAGTAGTAGTTCAGGGCAACCGGATCGATCGATGTGTCCACGCCTCCGCTTTTCAGGACAGCGGGGAGGCTTGATGCAAATCGAAATTCATTCTGCGTACGACTGTAATAAAAAGGCTTAATCCCCACTCGGTCACGACCAATGATCAATTTGCCGCTGTCCCGCTCGTAAATCGCAAAGGCGAACATACCGTTCAGCCGTTCGACGAATCCAAGGCCCCAGGCATGATAGGCCTTGAGGATGACTTCCGTGTCTCCATTGCTGAAGAAACGATAGCCTTTGGACTGTAGCTCGGAGCGCAGTTCCCTGTAGTTGTAAATCGCTCCATTGTAGGCGATGCTGAGCCCCAGGTCGGAATCGACCATGGGCTGCTGAGCTGCCTCGCTGAGATCGATGATTTTCAGCCGACGATGCCCGAGCGCAACGTGATTGCGCACAACCATACCCGCTCCATCAGGACCGCGCCGCGTCATGCATGCGTTCATTCGTTCCACCGCACCGACGTTCGCCGAGCGGTCTCCAAATGCGAATTCCCCGCAAATGCCACACATTTATCTAGTTCTTTCTTTTGAGTTTTGGTTTTGTGAGTTGAGCTAAAGGGCAAGTTATGCAAAGTTTGCTAATCCTTGCAAGGAAAGCCTGAATAACCCATTGAACATGAGCGCCACATTGGAACAGAAAAAGAGGGAGCTGATCGACAGTTTGTCGATCTTCCCCGACAGCTATGAACGCTTCACCTACATCGTCGATCTGGCGAAGGAGAAGCCGGACCTGCCTGCGGAACACCGCATAGACTCCTTCAAAGTTGAAGGCTGTATGTCACAACTGTGGGTGGTGCCTTCTCTCGACAATGGGAAGTGTTATTTCAACGCGGATTCCGACTCTTCGATTGTAAAAGGCATGGCCGGAATCCTCTGCGACTTTTACAGCGGCGAGACGCCGGAAGCTATTCTGGCGGTCGAACCGGACTTCCTGGATGAGGTGGGCTTGCTCAAACACCTGACCGGGAATCGCCGCAATGGCTTGTCCAAGGTGCGTGAACGCATCGTCCATTTTGCTGATTCCGCCCGCGAGAAAGTGGGGGGATGAAGGCCTCGGGCAAATTGCCTGAAGTCTTTGATGCGCACTTCCACCCGCAGGACAGTCGCTTGGATCCGGTTCGCCTGGAGTGGCTACTGGAGGCCGAATCAGCCGGGGTTCAGCGCGGGGTCGTAAACGGTACTCATCCGGGGGATTGGGATCAGGTAACTGAATTGTGCCAGCGCTTTCCGGCTCTACTGCCTGCCTATGGTCTGCACCCCTGGAAGGTCGCGGATGCCTCGCCCGACTGGCGGGAGCTGTTGACGGAAAAACTGGACAGCGGGGCCTGCTGCGTGGGCGAATTCGGTCTGGACCGCTGGATAGAGAATCCCGATCTCGAGGCTCAGGTGGACGCTTTTCGCTGGCATTGGGAGCAGGCGAGGGCGCGCGCTTTACCGGCAACGGTGCACTGTCTGCGGGCCTGGGGTTTGCTGCTGGAGCAGCTGAAACGTTTACCGCCATTGCCGCAAGGGTTCCTGCTTCACAGCTACAGTGGCTCGCCGGAGCTGATTGATGAGCTGTTGCCGCATGGGGCCTGGTTTTCCTTCTCGGCCACCATCCTGCAACCGCGGAAAGAAAAAGCCCGCGTTAGCTTTGAAAAAGTTCCGCTGGACCGCCTGCTGCTGGAAACCGATGCTCCGGATATGTTGCCACCCGAAGATTTTTGCTATGGCGACAGTTTTGTCAGAGGCTTGCACCACCCAGCCTCGCTCGTTCAGTTCTATCGGAAGGCCGCAGAAATGAGGGGGTTGGCTTTTGAAGAATTTTGCGGGCAGTTGCGGAGCAATTTCTATAGTTTTTTTCAAATCGTTGAGGCAGATTCGTTTGAATCACAACGCCCATGAAGTAAATCAGAAGTCAATGCCCGCACTCAGGCGGTAGCTGATGCCCGGAGCGTAGATCAAACCGTAGAGTTTTTTATCGTTGGTCAGGTTATCTATGTTCAGTGCAAAGCGCGCGCTGTAACGATCCCTGAACTGAGTGCGGTATTCGATCATACTGTTCAGTGTGAGACGGCTACGGGTCCAGAGCTGAACCAGTTGCTGTTCATCATCCTCATCGTCTGACCAAGCTACGTTGCCGCCACCACCAACAAAGCCGGTGAACCATTGGCGGCGATCCTGCCAGTAGCCGCCGAATCCAACAGTCCAGCCTTCAAGCGGCTCAGCCATGTAACCCAGTTGGTAGCGAACCCAAAGCGATATTGTGTGCTCTGGGCTGTCATCTCCCCGTTGCTGGTAATCAGGAATGGTTGCGTTGTAAGTAGTCGTGTCAGTGACATCAGTATAAACGTCTTCTGCCAAAAGGTCCGGATTGAGCGTGCCGAAGTTTCGGTCCGACTGATACCACCAGCCGGCAGGCCAATAGGGTGCTTCGACAAACTGATAGGTTCGAGTCGTAACTTTCCGGTCGAGATAGGAGTAGTTGAAGACCACCTGCATACCTTCGATAGGTTCGATGAACAGGTTGACGTCGACACCCGTGGCCTTGTCATCCATGGGGACCGAAGCGCCACTTCCAGACGGTGCGTTGCCTTCACCGGGAGTTCCGTCGCCGTAAAAGTAGACCTGGCCTCCCTCATAGTAGTAGTTGCCATTCCAGCCAGGTGAACCATGAATGGAAGCCATGAAGGCTGCAACATCCGGATCACTGTAGTTTACCAGTGGGAAGTAGAACTGAGGTGCATTGGTAGTCGAAGGCGGGTTGTTGGTTGGCCCTTCGGCTTCCCATGCCCAGTCCCAGAAACTGCCGGCCTGCGGGCCGTAATTTGCCCAATCTTCACCCAGGTTATCCGGGTTGGCAGCGATCTCGTCGATCATCTCATGCCAGCGGTATTCAGGGAAAATGCGTTTGGCGACCTCCGCCATCTCAGCGGAGCTGCGGCCCGAGGTTTCATGAATCCCGAAGTGGAAAGCATCCGGCGTGGGATACCAGAGAACTGTTGTGGAGGGCAAGTCCGGATCCCAGCCCTGCTGCATGGATTCGTAAGGGCTTGGAGCCCACCAGAGGAAGCGGGGATGCCCCTTGCGCTCGATCTGGTAGTAGCTGATAGTGCCTGACACGCGCCGGTCCAGCATATCGAACTTGATGCCGATTTCAAGGTTTTTGGCCTTGGTCGGATTCATGATATTTCCATTTCCGTCCCGTGCCCAGTGGTTGGGCACCACACCGGTCGAATAGACCGCGAAAAGGCTGACATTATCGTTAAGTCCAACACTGACACCAAACTGGTAGTTTTTAGATGAGGGAGCCTTGTCGCCGATGCGGTCACGCAGGTCATCCTTACGGTCTTCCCAGACAAACCGAGTGGTTTCGCGGGCATCGTTGCGGTCATGGCGAAGGCCACCTACAATGGTCAGGCGGTGATTAAAAAACTGCCCCTGATAGATACCGTAGTAGCCGAGGTCCCAGCTGCGGCGATTCAGGTCGGTTATCCGCACCATCTGATTGTCAGGAAGGCCGTCGCCCTGAACACCGAAGCGGAATGGCGAATAATCAGTCGGGTTTTTATAGCTGTAGCGATCCAGACGAGAAACAAAGGTCCCTGGGTAGGCACGCGGTGGACCCCAAAGAGACTCCACTGAAGTCATGCGCATGTATTGGGATCCAAGTATAACGGAATGGATGCCCAGGCTTTCAGTATCTTTGAAGTAGAGCAATTCAGCGCGAACCTGCTGACGCTCCTCATCGCGATTCACATCCTTCCATTCATACTGGATCACAGCATTGTCGAGTCCTTCAGGTGCCTCGTTAACCGAGTTCTGGCGACTGATGGGAACAGAATAAAGAGGTGCTTCCAAAGCATTGCCACGGGCCGCCTGAGAGGAGATATTGTGGTCAAACGGACTGCGGGTTGGCCCCCCTTGGATTTGCCGGGAATTAAAAGTTGTATTCGAGATTGCATACCCAACCTTCAAAATGGCGTCGGGACCCAGTTGTTGTTCGATGTCTATCAAATGGTTGCGGTAGGGACCTCTCAGGTAGGCGTCCGGGCCGGACCAGCGGAAAGCTCGGTTGTCGACATTTTCACCAATTTTGGCACCGGTGTTTTCGTCAAAGATATCTGTAACCCAAGTGGCGTTGCGCCCGGGGCTGGCAGCTTCATCACCGTAATTGTTGCGGATATTCTGAAAACCAACACCAAATTCTTCGCGGTAGCCGAATTCGTTTTCGATCAGAACCTGCGTTCCCGGGAACAAATTGAAACTGAACGAAGGAGAAACCGTGAAGTAGCGGTCAATATAATGTTCGGTGAAATTCCCGCGTTCCTGAGCGGAAGCGGTGATTCGATATGCCGGTCGGTAAGTGTCGTTGTCCTCCAACGGTCCGGTCGCGTCAAATTCCGCACGTTTGAAGCCGTGGTTGCCAACGGGGGCTCCGAAATAATAGTATTCGGAGTCATACTGGGGCTTCTTGGGCACGAAGTTGATTACGCCGCCGAAGTTGCCGATACCGTAGAGCAACGCGGACGGACCACGCAGGATTTCTACACGGTCGATTTTGATGCTGTCCGCGGCAAATTGTCGACGGAAGCCTTCGCGCAAAGTCTGGTCGCCGATGAACCCACGCAACTTGGTCGAAGAGTCTCCCGCCGAACGGGTCACTCCACGCGGATCGTTGGCACCGGCACTCAAAGAGTCAAAGTCCGGTTCAGCAAAGGCATCGGACTGGGATTCCAGAACCACACCGGCCGAGTAGCGCAATGCTTCGCGGAGGTTGGTGGCCCCCGTGTCGCGGATGAATTCGCTGGTAACCACTTCGAGGTTCATCGGAACATCGCGAATCGCGGTGTTGAGACGGGTTCCCGAGATGGAGTTGGAAGCGAAGTAGCCTCGGTCATAGCGGTCCTCCACAACGAAGGGCGACAAATCAAAAACTTCTTCGTCGTCCGGGTCCTGGCCATTCAAGTCCACCGCCAACACTATTAAACTGCCAGCGCACAATCCAATCGCTGGTGTTATGAATTGTGTGCATGCTATTTCTATCGAATGGGTCATTGCTATAGCAGTATTTCGGCAGGGCGAAGGAATGAATCAGGGTGCAAGCAAGCTTGTGAAGGAACCAAAGGAGTACTACGGCACATCGGGTGGAGGGCCTAAGTAAAAACAGCTGGAGAAATAGGCTGGGGCGAACGGAGGCAAAGGTTTGCCTGGGCCTCAGCGCCGGTGCCTGAACAGCTTCCAAATAGATACCACGGAAGCGAGCCACATGAGGCTGATCAGGGAGGCGGCAAACATTTTGGGCTCGCCGGCCATGGTTTCCTGCCAACCAACGATCGCCCGCCAGCTGAAGGCGCCAACAAGCATTGTGGTGATGATCAGAGCCAACCACCATGCCCAAGCGTAACCTCGGAGGAACAACAGGCCCCACAGCATGGACAGCAGGCCGAAAACAGACCCTGACATAAGGGCAGTTTGGGCGGCTTCAGGATTTGATAGATAGCCTGCGATACCGCAGAGGATGAGAAAGCTACCGTAAGCGAGATACCATTTTCCGAGAGTTTGCATCCCATTGATTGAATTGCTGCTTTCGCTGGCTGCAATTGAATTTCGTGTTTTTTTCGCTGGTAACGGTGGCGAAAGGCGTCATCTTCTGCACCCTTTGTCTATTTGAGGAGAGCCGCATGCACGCAGAAAACATTCGAAACATCGCCATTATCGCCCACGTCGACCACGGTAAAACCACCCTGGTCGATCAATTGCTTCGCCAAAGCGGAACCTTCCGCGATAACCAGAGGGTGGACGAACGGGTTATGGACTCCATGGACCTGGAAAAAGAGAAGGGCATCACCATCAAGGCAAAGAACACATCTGTTCATTGGGACGGGAAAACGGTTAATATCGTGGACACACCCGGGCACGCCGATTTCGGCGCCGAAGTGGAGCGGGTTATGAAGATGGTGGACGGCGTGTTGCTGCTGGTCGACGCCTACGAAGGGCCGCAGGCGCAAACCCGCTTTGTTTTGAAAAAGGCGCTGGCGAATGGTCTGCGGCCGATTGTGGTCATCAATAAGGTCGACCGTGAGTTTGCCCGGCCTAAGGAGGTACATGACCGGGTACTTGAACTGTTTCTGGAGCTGGAAGCGAACGAGGAGCAGTTTGCTGCACCTTTTGTCTATGCGAGCGCCAAAGATGGCTGGGCGGATGCCGAACTGAATGGGCCACGGAAAGACATGAAGGGGCTCTTCGACAAAATCGTGGAGCACATTTCCCCGCCTGAAATCGAAGATGCGCCTTTCCGTATGCTGGTAAGCAATATCCAGTGGGATGACTTTGTCGGCCGGGTTGCCGTTGGCCGTGTCCTCAGTGGCGCAATCCGCACCGGAGAATCCATCACCGCAATTCGCAAAGACGGCTCGCGCCAACGCATCAAAGTGACCAAGGTATTCGCTTACAACGGCTTGGCCGTTCAAAGCTCGGGCTTGGGAGAGGCCGGCAACATCATTGGCATTGCGGGTTTCGAAGAGGTGGACATCGGCGATACTGTCGCTGCAAATGCAGATGCCGAACCGCTGCCCTTTGTCGAAATCGATCCACCGACAATCCGTATGGAGTTTGCCGTTAATGACGGCCCCCTGGCAGGCCAGGACGGCAAGTTGGTGACATCGCGCCAGATCCGCGAGCGTTTGTTCCGCGAGAAGAAGACAAATATTTCAATCCAGATCGAAGAGACCGGAGATGGCACTCGTTTCTACGTGTCCGCACGGGGAGCCATGCAGATCGCTATTCTGGTCGAGCAGATGCGCAGAGAAGGTTTCGAGGTGCTGGTGTCGCGCCCAACGGTTATCTTTCAGGATGGACCCGGCGGACTGCACGAACCCTTTGAAAACCTCTGGGTCGAGGTGGCCGACGAGCACCTGGGCGGGGTGATGGAAAACCTGTCTCGGCGCAAAGGGCAGATAACCAACATTGTGCACCATGCCGCAGGAGTCACCGTGGAAGCGACCATTCCGACCCGCGGACTGATCGGCTTTGAGTTTGACCTGGTCAACATGACCAGTGGTCGCGGTGTGATGAGTCACCTTTTCGCTGAATACCGCCCCTTTGCCGGGGAGATTGTCACCCGCCAAAGCGGTGTGCTGGTTTCAATGGAACGTGGCAAGGCCATGGCCTATACTCTGGATACCCTGCAGGACCGCGGTAAATTGTTTATTGATCCGGGCGACGAGATCTATGTGGGCATGATTGTGGGTGAGAACCCACGCAAACACGACCTTCCGGTTAACCCGACCAAGGCCAAGCACCTGGTCAATGTGCGCAGCTCCGGAGACGGAAAGGGCATCATGCTGTCGCCGCCGATTCGCTTCAGCCTCGAGCGTGCGATCGAGTACATCGAGCCGGATGAATTCGTGGAAGCCACGCCAAAGCACATCCGCATGCGCAAGCGCCTGCTCGACCCCAACGACCGCAAGCGTGCGGAAAAACGTATGACAGCGGACCCGACAGCCGGTTGATTGAGGTTTGATGGGTGATTTTGCTTGCTATTGCTCCCGCAGCGGCTTTGCTTCTCCGCTTTCCATCTGCTTCAAGCACGGAGGCGGATGCAATCTATTAAACCAGTAACCCTCGTAAACCGGCACGTGCTTTTTGTCGGTTGGCCCTGATTTTCGGGGCTCAATAGAATTAGTACAGTATATATGAACATCACGGTAAAAGATCTTCTGGATGCCGGCGTCCACTTTGGACACCAGGTCCGTCGTTTCAACCCGAAGTCGAAGAAATTCGTCTACGCGAACCTGCAAGGGGTTAGCGTTATCGACCTCGAAAAGACCTATAATTGTCTCGAGAAGGCCTATGCCTTCATCGAAGAAACCGTTGCCGCAGGCAAGGATGTACTCTTCGTCGGCACCAAGAAGCAAGCCCGCGACATGGTTCGTGAAGCCGCTGTGGCTTCGAACATGCCTTTCGCCTCTGACCGCTGGTTGGGCGGCACACTGACCAATTTTGTGACGATTCGTCGCTCGATCGAGAAATACAAGAATTATCTGCGGATGGAGTCCGATGGTTCTCTAGATAAGATGCACAACAAGGAAAGCTCCGCTATCCGCCGTGAAATGACCCGGATGAAGCGCAACTTTGAAGGCATCATTGACCTCGAGCAAATGCCGGCTGCTTTGTTTGTTGTGGACACCCGCACTGAAGCGATCGCTGTTGCCGAAGCCAACCGCTTGAAGATTCCGGTGGTCGCCCTCGTCGACACCAATAGCGACCCGTCGCTGACGCAGTATCCGATCCCGGGCAATGACGACTCAATCAAGTCAATTCGCGTTATCGTCGAAACGATTATGGATGCTGCACAAGCTGGTCAGGCCCGCCGTGTTCAGGTGGATCCGATCCAGAGCCGCACGGTCAGCCCTGTTGTTTCTGCTCCGGCCACTGAAGAGCAGGTTCCAGTCAGCGATCGTTCCAGCTCCGCTGACGAGTCGGTTCCGGAAACCTTCAGCACCGATCCCGAAGAGAAATAAACTTTTCATCCTTTAAACAGGGAAAGATATTTTATCATGAGTAACATTAATGCAAAAATGGTTGCCGACCTGCGTGCCAAGACAGGTGCCGGGTTGATGGATTGCAAAAAAGCCTTGGTAAGCACCAACGGCAATGAAGAGGAAGCCATCATGCTTCTGCGCAAAAAGGGTATCGCCAGTGCCGATAAAAAATCCGGCCGCGATGCGGGTGACGGCCTGGTCGAATCCTACATCCACATGGGTGGCAAGGTAGGCGTTCTGATCGAAGTTAACTGCGAAACGGATTTCGTAGCCAAGACGGACGATTTTAAGGCTTTGACCCGTGACATTGCGATGCACATTGCCGCAGCCAGCCCTGAGTGCGTTGACCGCAATGAAGTGCCCGAGGCATTGTTGCAAAAGGAGCGTGAAATCGCCGCCGGTCAAGTTGAGGGCAAACCCGCCAACATCGTCGAAAAGATCGTCGAAGGCAAGCTGGAGAAGGTCTACCAACAGGTCTGCCTTCTTGAACAACCCTTCGTCAAGAATCCCGACCAGACCGTTGGCGAAATGATCAAGGAAAGTATCGCCAAGCTGGGTGAGAACATCGTGGTTCGCCGCTTTGCCCGCTTCCAGATTGGTGCCTGATCAGTTACGCCTTCATTCTATTTTATCACACAAAAAGATCCGCTCGTTGAGCGGATCTTTTTTTTATGTGCCCGGGACAGGACTTGAACCTGCACGGAGCTTACGCTCCACTGGATCCTAAGTCCAGTGCGTCTACCAATTCCGCCACCCGGGCTGAATAAAACGGCAAAAGGTGGCGTTGAAAGCATTGGGCTGCAAGCGAAAAAGTTGTAGGTATTTGCAAAGAAATGCCCGCAGCGACCCAGGGCGGCGGGACTTGACGTAGTTCCCGCTTGCAACAAGCTCGGAGTATGTCTGCTCAACCCGTTCGTATCGCCCTGATTCAAATGCCTTTCACCTCTGATTCCGATGCCAATCGCGCGCAGGCTGAAGTGCATATCCGCGAGGCCGCGGCAAAGGGAGCACAGATCATCTGCCTGCCCGAGATGTTTACCACGCTCTACTTTTGCATGGAGCAGTCCGTCGATCATTTTGATCTGGCTGAGCCGATTCCCGGACCCAGTAGCAAACGTCTGCAATCCCTGGCCAGGGAATTGGATGTGGTTCTCATCGGTCCATATTTCGAAAAAAGGGCGCCCGGAATCTACCACAACACAGCTGTTGTTATTGATGCGGATGGAACACTCCTGGGCTCATATCGCAAAATGCACATTCCACAGGATCCGGGATTCGAAGAGAAATTCTATTTCACTCCGGGCGACCTCGGTTACCGGGCCTGGGAAACGAGGTATGGTTGTATAGGGGTCTTGATTTGCTGGGATCAATGGTATCCGGAAGCAGCCCGGTTGACGGCCATGAAAGGGGCAATGATCCTTTTTTATCCCACTGCAATTGGCTGGCTCCCCGAAGAGAAAGCGGAATTGGGTGCAGCCCAGCATACAGCATGGGAAACAGTGCAGCGCGGGCACGCAGTCGCCAACGGTTGTTTTGTAGCGGCGGTCAATCGGGTGGGGGTCGAGGGCAATACAGAATTCTGGGGCCAATCCTTTGTCACCAACCCTTATGGCGAAGTCCTTCAGCGGGCTCCGGTTTCGGATACGTATCTACTGATTCAGGACTGCGACCTGCAGGCGGCCGAGGACTTCCGCCGAATATGGCCTTTTTTCAGAGATCGCAGGATCGACAGCTATTCAGGAATTACGGAGCGGTTTTCCCGCTAATGGATCGCCGGAATAACTTCAGCTAAAACGACTGAGCAGCCGACGGTTTTTGGCCACCCGGCGGTACATCCATTCGGCGACAGCTGCAAAGGCCGGACTTTTCTGATACCATCGGTAGAGAACTTTCCGCTCCGGATGCTCAGCAAGTGCCCGCAGTACCGCTGCGGCACCGGATGTAACGCTGCCATCGATATCGACAAAAAATACCGCCTCTTCAAACTCACTCGGAGTTATTTCAGGGAAGCGGCTGTAGAGCGTTTGCCAGGGATGGTAATCGACCCGCTCTCCGGTAATGCGCTGCCAGCGCAGTATCCAGCGACGACAAAAGCCGCACTCGCCGTCCCACAGCATAACCGGTTTTCCAACCGGAGGCTGCTTCACGCGAATGCGGCTTTCAGGCATCGCTTAATGAAATAAATCAGGCGACTCGCTCAACTACCAACTCTGGTGGATTGGGGCGCTTTGGAGCGAGGCGGTAGGCGCTGCGCAAGTATTCGAGCGCGCTCTCAAGCTTCGACTCATCGTTGTAATGAATCATCATCAAGGGCTCACCCTGTTTGACCTGCGTGCCCACCTTTTTGATCTCGGAGACTCCAACCGCAGGATCCAACTTTTTACCCTTGCTCGCCTGGGCAAGCAACTGCACGCCGCGCGCAATCATGCCCGCGTTGATGGTGTGCACGTAGCCACGCTTCGGAGCCGGCAGCTTACGCACATACTTGGCCTTCGGGAATTTGTCCGGGTCGTCAATAAAGTCAGTCTTGCCACCCTGGCTTGCTATCATCTCCTTGAACTTGTCAAGCGCCTGGCCCTCCTTGAGAGCCCGCTGAACCGTTTGTTTGGCTGATAGGGTTGATCCTGCAACACCGGCCAGACGCACAATCTCCATGCCCAGTTTCAGTACCAGCTCCTGGAGGTCCTCCGGGCCTTGTCCCTTTAGCAGTTGGATCGCTTCCTGAATTTCCAGAGCGGTGCCAACGGTATCGCCAAGTGGTTGATTCATGTCGGTGACCAATGCCACGCAGCGGCGTTTCATGGATCGGCCAACACGCGTGATAGAGCGGGCCAGTTGCTTTGCCTGCTCAACGTCCTTGATAAAGGAACCATTGCCCCATTTAACATCCACAACCAATCCTTCAGCGCCCTGGGCGAGCTTGCGGCTCAGGACCGATCCGGTTATCAAAGGCAGACTAGGGATCGTGCTGGTGAGTTGACGCATGTTGTAGATGATCCCATCCACCGGAGCTATCTCATCAGACTGTTCGGCTATGACACAGCCAATGGTCGAGAGGCGTTCAACAAAGTCATCCAGACTCATTTTGGGATTGAAGCCGGGGATTGCACTCAATTTGTCCAGATTGCTGATCACAAATTCCTCATCCACGCCATTCATGTTGGGCATCACAACGCCGCAAGCCGCGGCCAAGGGAACCAATACCAGGGAAGTCTTGTCGCCGACGCCACCAGTGGAATATTTGTCGATCTTGGGCTTTGTGATCCGGGAGAGGTCGATGACTTCGCCGGAATACATCATTTCCTCCGACAGCATTGCGGTCTCCTGGGCACTCATGCCCTGGAAGTAAATTGCCATGCAAAGGGCTGCCAACTGGTGTTGCGGCATTTCCTTGTCGATAATGGAATCGACGATGAAGCGTATTTCGTCGTGATTGAATTCGCCGCCGTCGCGCTTTTTTTCAATCAAATAGGCGAAGGAGGGTTTAACGAATTTGCGCGGGGAAATAATTTTCTTTCTCATTTTAATTTGGTTTCGGATTTATTTAAACCCGTAAACCGCTAGGTAATAGAACATTATATACCGTTCTGTCGAGGATAATTTACATTTTGGGTGATTTTACGGAGTGCTTACTTTCGGGGATAATTCCACAGGTCGATAGGTTGAGGGCTTGACCTGAACTTTCTTTTGCGAGTGAATGCCCTCTCATCTGCGCGCAACAATGGCTGATAACGAATCGCAACCTGAGAAATCCGGATCTGACAAGTTGGACCTGGACTCTCTTCAGAGTCTATCCCTAGGACCCAAATGGGGCTCCGACAAACCGCAAGGCGCCTCGGGTCGAAACTTCGACCGTGGGCAGCGTCCCTCTGGCGACTCCAAGCAGGAGGGAGGGCCGGTCCGCAGAGACCGTAAGGGTTTTAAACGCAAGAGCGGTGATCGTCCGCCTGCGTCCCGCGGAGAGCGGAGGCCGCAACGTCAGGAGCGGGAACCTTTCGAGCCGGTGGTGGAAGTTCAATTCTATCCGGAAGAAGAGCCTTTTAAAGTTCTTACTCAGGCAGTTCGCACGTCCTTGCGGACCTTCGAGCTTTTCGAAATTGCGCGACTCATTTTGGAAAAGCCCGAGCGCTTCGTATGTGTCGTGAAAGATCCAAGGCAAAAAGAGGGCGAGGAACCAATGCTGTATGCGTCGGTTCCTGATGGCTTGCCATTCCGTTCAGAGGAGGAGGCCTTGCATCATGTTTTCCAGAATCGGGTCGAAGCATTTTTCAATACCGAAGATATCGAGGTTGAGCCTCCTTCCGGAGCGTTTTCCATGGTCCACCGCTGTGGTCTGACCGGGAAACTGATCGGTCCTCCCAACTATCACCGTTACGGGGCTTTGTGTGTTGAGCACCATTCCCGTCATCTGGCACACCTGCCTTTTGCGCAGTTCAAGGACCGCCTGGAAAGCGTAAAGGAGCCAGAGTTGATCCAGGAATGGTTGGATCAGATGAAAAAGCAGACTCGCTACACCTTGAAGCCAATGGAAGGGGTTGAAGTAAAGGAAGGGCAGGAGCCATTACAGTTTAACAATCTGGAGGATGCCCGCCTCTATCTGGTTGGGAACTGCAAGGACAAGCTCGTGCGCCCGGCATACTCGGCCCGATTCTCCGGCAGAGATCTCGCATTGCTGCATCCTCAGGATCCGATCCGCCGTTCCGTGGACTTTCACTTGCAACGGCAACTTCGCTTCCCTCTGGATACAGCCAATCACCTGCGGGGCCGTCTACGAAAGTTGAATTTTGCCGTCTACAAAAAGGGCTCCAAGGGAGTCTCCTATGTTTGCGCGGTCAAACGTCGCTTTCGTGAACCCAATGAACGACTGGCAGACAATCTTGAAGACCTTATCGCATTCATTGAAGCCCATCCGGAATTTCCAGTAAAGAACCTCGCCAAAGCTTATCTGGGCATAGAAGTGGATTCGACCAAGCCGGAGAGTCTGGACAAGGATGCAGCGCAGCGGTATCAGGATTTGAAGCGCGACTTGCGCTACCTGATTGGGGAAGGATATTTGATCGAGTTTAGTGACGGTCGCCTCTTCGTTCCACCTCCCAAGGAAGGTGAAAAACCGAAAAAGGCAGCGCCTGCAGCTTCGACGGCAACTGAAAAGCCCGGGGAGGAAGATGCCCCCAAAGCGGTTGATTCATCCGCCCAGGCTAAGTCGGAGGCAGATAAGGAGCCTTCAGCTGAATCTCAAGCTGAGCCATCCAAGCAGAATGCTGAACTTGAGACCAAAGAGGAGCCCCTTGCTGAAGAGCCCTTGAAAAAAGAACCTGAAGCATCCGCGCAAGACGAGCAGGAAAAGGTGGAGCCCATTGTTGAGGCAGAAGCATCGGAAAAGAAGGAATCCGACGAAAAAAAAACAGCTGAATCGCCTCAGCCGGAAGTGAAACCCATCGTTCCCGACCTGCGTTAACCCCGAGTATTGCCGACCCTATGAATGGACTAGAAGTTACCCTTTTGAGTGATTGTGAAGCCACCCGGATTCCCTCGGGCGAGGAGGTTACCTTGCCAGTCGGCTTCCCCGTCGTCGTCACTCAAGCCCTGGGCGGTTCAGTCACGGTCAGGGCCGACAATGGACTGTTCCGCATCGCAGCGGAATCCGCCGACGCTCTCGGACCGGAAGTCGCCGCAAAGGTAAAGGCGGACGCGGAATCGATTTCCGCCGATTCTACTTTCAGCGAAGAGCGCGTCTGGGACGCACTGCGGCAGTGTTTTGATCCCGAGATTCCGATCAACATCGTGGACCTCGGATTGATCTATGACCTGTCCAGTGAAGCCCTTGGCAACGGCCGCCACAAAGTCTCAGTGAAGATGACCTTGACGGCTACCGGTTGCGGTATGGGACCAACGATTGCCGCCGATGCAAAGTCCAAGATTGAAGCGCTGCCAAGCGTTGATTCTGCCGAGGTGGACATTGTCTGGGATCCTCAGTGGACCCCGCACATGATTTCACCGGAAGGCCGGCGGATCATGGGTCTGGAGTAAAGCCGCATGGCGGAAGACGGCGCCTCAGACCTTGCTGAACTGCCCACCGGCGATGCTGACTGGATTCAGGCATTTTGCCGGTGGATGGAGGCGGAGCGCAGGCTATCGCCGCGAACGGTCCGCAATTATCGTCAGGCGCTGGTCGCTTTACTGACCTACGTGCGCCACGACGGCCGCTACAGCGGACCACTTGAGGCCATACCGGAGCGCAGTTTGCGTTCCTACCTGATCGACGCCCAGCGCTCCGGAGTTGCCCGCCGCACGCTGCATCTGCATCTGTCTGCGGCCCGCAGTTTTTTCCGTTACCTGATCCAGCAAGGCTGGGTTTCAAGCAATCCGATGCTGGGAATTAAGGCCCCTCGCTTTGCCAAACCCTTGCCGAAGTTCCTGACTGAGCAGGAAATGGAACGCTTTCTCGAGGGCCCAATGAAGCTCCTTGGAGAGGATCAGATCACTCCGCGCCAGGCCCTGCTGGATCAAATGATTTTTGAAGCCCTCTACGCAGGCGGATTGCGCATCAGTGAGCTGGTTGACTGGCGCTATGCTCAGGTGGACATGCGCAGCCGGATCATCCGGGTAAAGGGCAAGGGCGGCCGAGTGAGGCTGGTGCCCTACGGCCCGACTCTGGAGCAGCTGCTGCAGGCATGGACCCGTTATCACCGCGAGGCATACCAGCCGGAGGACGTCGTTCTGTGCTTTTTAGGCGGAAAGCCGTTAACGGCCGCATGGGTGCAAAAGCGAATGAAGCTCTACCTTGAACTGGCCGAACTTCCCGGCGACCTGACTCCGCACAAGATACGTCACTCCTACGCCACGCACATGCTAAACGCCGGTGCGGACCTGCGTTTGGTGCAGGAATTACTGGGACACCAGAGCCTTTCGACCACTCAGGTTTACACCCATTTGGACATGCGGCGCTTGAAGGATGCCCACCGGAAGGCACACCCGCACGGATGAAAAGATTGACGCGCAAGCGCATTCAGCTGGAATGCCTTGCTCCGGTACTTTCCGTCTCTTTGCAATATATGCGCGCACTTCCCAACATCATAACATTCTCCCGCATCGTCGTGCTGGCCCTGATAGTCTGGTTGGTTTACCAGCCCTGGCTTGGGGCTGCAACGCTGGCCTTCTTCTGCATTCTGTACGGTGCCATCTCGGATTTCCTCGATGGTTACCTGGCTCGCAAATACCAGTTAATCACGAATTTCGGTAAGATCATGGACGCCCTGGTCGATAAAGTTATGGTTCTGGGTTCGTTTATCCTGCTTATCGTCGTGGGCCTTCTGGGGCCTGTCCTGCTGATGTCCATCCTGGTGTTTCTGATCGCCGCACGCGAAATTGGAATCACCGTGATCCGAATGATCGCGGCTCGCAAAGGCATTGTCCTGGCGGCTGAATCAATGGGTAAGCGTAAAACCATCTGGCAGATCACCGCAATCTGCGTGTTTTTTGCCGTGCCGATGTTCGAGCGGGATTTGGCCGAGGTTCTGGGTGCTGACTTGAGCCTTTTCGCCTTCTATGTTTGGGTGAACGCCATGTTGTATTTTGCCCTGTCGACCTTTCTGACCCTTTGGTCCGGTGCCTTTTACCTCAAGCGCTACGCATTTGTTTTTCGACCCGAAAACGGGAGTATGGCCGCATGAATGTGCATCGCTATGGTTGGGGATGGACACGACTGCTGTCGGACCGCAGCGTGCAGAATCTGGTGACCTGTGGCCCGGTTGGCTACTGGGGTAAAGCGCCCGGAACCAATGGTTCGGTCGTTGGCATCGTTTTCTATACCTTGTTCTTCTATCAGGCACCGGTATTCACCCATGTGATGGCGGGCTTGTTTCTGGTATGGCTCGCCTCCGCCTTGTGCGACGAGGGCGAGCGGCGTCTGCAGAAGCGGGATCCGGGGGAAATCATCCTCGATGAAATCATCGCTGTTCCACTTTGTTTTGTTGGCGTCCATTTTTGGATGAACCAGACGGGTTATGTCTGGTTGTATCTGCTGGCCGGCTTCCTGCTGTTCCGCCTTTTCGATATAATGAAGCCATTCGGAATCCGCAAGCTACAGTCCTGGCCGGGCGGCTGGGGGGTAGTGGTCGATGATGTGGCCGCGGCCGCCGCAACCGCAGCATGTCTACATCTCGGGGGTTACCTCGCGGTCCATTTCCTATGAAGAATATAGCAATCTACCCGGGGACCTTCGACCCCATTACAAATGGACATCTGGATATCATGCGCAGGGCTGCCCGAATCTTTGACAAGATCGTGATTGGTGTAGCCCCGAACCACCCCAAAGGCCCGTTATTTCCGGTGGAGGAGCGCATTGAACTAATCCGTGAAAACGTTACCGACATCAACGCCGAGGTTCGCTCATTCGAGGGCCTGGTGGTTGATTTCGCTCGCGATGTGGGCGCCATAGCCTTGATCCGCGGACTTAGGGCGGTGTCGGATTTCGAATATGAATTCCAGATGACACAAATGAACCGGGATCTGGACGACGGGATTGAGACCATCTTTTTTATGCCTGGAGCCCGCTATTTTTTCACCAGTTCCAATTTGATAAAGCAGGTCGCGTACTACAACGCCAGCCGGATTGAAAAATTCATCCCGGCAAATGTGGCTAAGGCATTGCACAAACGTTATCGACAAAGTGAAGAGTCCTGAGCCCCAAAAGAGCGACGGGAACCGCAAGGAAAAAGGGATCGTCTTTATGACGGTCTTTCTGGATCTGGTTGGGTTCTCGATTATATTTCCGATTTTCCCAGCGTTGCTGGACTATTACCTGCGACTGGAGGGATCCGAGAGCCTGATTGGCCGCTTCGTTGATCTTCTCGAGCGGGTGAGTCCCGAGCACAATCAGTTGTTCTTTGTTACTGTCCTTTTCGGAGGAATTCTGGGTTCGCTCTACAGCATCCTCCAGTTCATCTGTGCACCAATCTGGGGGAGACTGTCGGACCACTATGGCCGGCGCGCAGTGCTGCGGTTGACGGTCACAGGCACGGCCCTAAGCTACCTTTTGTGGGTATTCAGTGGAAGTTTTGCTCTGTTTCTGGTTTCACGGGTGCTGGCCGGCGCGATGGCCGGCAACATCTCGGTGGCGAATGCAGCCATGGCGGACTTAACCGAATCCAAGGCCCGCGCCCGCGGCATGGCTCTGGTCGGTGTTGCATTTGGCCTGGGATTCATTCTAGGGCCAGCCATCGGTGGTCTGGCATCTGTCTGGAGTCCGTTTACCTTCGTGGCTTCAGAGCCAGGTTTTGGACTGAATCCGTTTTCATTCCCTGCATTGCTGGCACTGCTGATAGCGCTGCTCAACACCTACTGGGTATTCCGTGTTTTTCGCGAGACTCTACCTGACGAGCGCCGCTCGCCTAAAGTCCAGTTCCGCCAGCTGGTTCGACTGCGATCCCGCAACCCGCGGGTCCGACAGGCAGTGCGAACTTATTTTTGCCTGATGCTGGCCTTCTCCGGCATGGAATTTACTCTGTCTTTTCTAGCGGTCGAGCGTCTTGCCTATGGACCCGGGCAAATCGCGCTGATTTTCCTCTTTGTGGGATTCATGCTCGTCCTTACCCAGGGGGTTATCGTCCGCCGCTACGGGGAACGCATCGGCGAGCTGAATTGTGTGTTCAGTGGTTTTCTGGCGCTCGTCCTCGGCATGGTCTGTCTGAGTTTTGCCTGGGAAAGTGGTTGGTTTTACACAGGCCTCGCGCTGCTGGCAGTGGGGATTGGTCTAAGCAACCCATCGCTGAACGCCTTGGTTTCGCGGTATGCGGGAGACAATGAACAAGGTGCGGAGCTGGGGGCTTTTCGATCGGCTGGATCGCTCGCCCGCGCCTTTGGCCCATTGATTGCCGCCGGAGTGTTCTGGTCTTTCGGGTCGAACTTCGCCTATGTCGGCGGGGCTGGAGTTATCCTTGCGACTTTGCTGTATGCCCTTACGCTACCAAAACCTGAAACGGATTTGGAAAGCAAATGAAATGGACGTCATTCCGGCCAGTGAACGCGAGCGTCGCTTGTTGATCAAAGCCATGAACCTTTCCCTTGGGGTTGGGTTCATGATGCTGCTGCTCAAGTTCGGGGCTTATTGGATGACCGGGTCCGCGGCAATTTTCGCCGATGCGGTTGAGACCGTCGTGCACATTCTTGCAGTGGGTTTCGCCTCATACAGTTTGCGCCTGTCTCTTAAACCGGCCGATCCATCGCATCCCTATGGGCATGCGAAAATCGGGTTTTTCTCTGCCGGTGTTGAGGGTGCGTTGATCATCGCCGCAGCAGTCTTTATTATCTATGATGCCATATCCAAGTGGATCGCCGGCCTGCACCTTGAAAACCTGACTCTTGGGGTAGGGCTGACCGCCGTGACCATTGCCATCAATGGGGCGCTCGGTATCTATCTTGTTGTTCTGGGAAAACGCAGCGGTTCGATTGTTCTGGAAGCCAACGGCAAGCATGTGCTCACCGACGCCTGGACCAGTCTGGGAGTGATTTTGGCACTTGGACTGATCCTCGTGACCGGTTGGTTGCCATGGGATCCCATTCTGGCAATTCTGGTGGCAATCAATATTCTGGTTTCCGGCTACAGCCTGATTCGAAGAAGCATCGCCGGGCTTATGGACGAAGCCAACCCTGAGGTGCAGATGCTCCTTGAAGATGTACTGGACAAAGAGGCAGTGCAAAAGGGTATCCGCTATCACGCTCTTCGCCACCGGAGCCTCGGAAATGGTGGCTATTGGGTGGATTTACACCTGCTGTTTGCTGATCATATATCGATCAAGGAGGCACACGAGCGGGCAACAGAAGTAGAAAAAAAACTCAATGCCGCCTTGCCCCGGCGAAGTCGGGTGACGACCCATTTGGAGCCGAAAGAGGCGCACCGGCAGATTCACCCGGATCCGCACTGAGTGCATCCCGAACCCTACTTGAAGATATGGTAGGAGTGGGTCAACTCCATCTGGTTGAAGGCGGGCTTCCAGAAACCTTTGTCTTGCGCGAACTGAATCAGCTCGGGCGTACTATGCACGTCGAGTTTTTTCATCAGGTTGCGGCGGTGGGACTGCACCGATGACGCACTCAAACCGATGATTTTGCCGATTTCCAAATCCGTGAGGCCGCCGCCAACAAAACTGAGCACCTGGGACTCGCGCCGGGTCAGGATTTTTTCAAAGGAGAATGGCGTTTGGCGCATGGCGGAAATAGTCTCGCGCAGCACATCGGAATAATAGGTCTTGCCACTGGCAACCAATGAAATGGCTTCTTTTAGGGTTGCGGTGGTTTTGGCCGTCTTGTCGACAAACCCGTGGACCCCGAGTTGATGCAACTGGTGAAGAGTGGTTTGATCGAATTCAGCGGAAAGGGCCAAGACCTTGCACCCCTGTATTTCCTCAATAACGGTCCGGGCCACATGCAAACCCGACAGCTTGGGAATAAGGATATCCAAAATAACCAACTGTGGGCGCAGCCTACGGCAGACCTCCACCGCTTCAACGCCATCGGAGGCTTCACCTATTACTCTCAGGTTTAGATCCTGCTCCACCACCTGGTGAATGAATTCTCTAAACATAGCCTGATCTTCAACAATAACGACCTGCATGACTGCAACACTGCCTGTGTGGAAGTGACTATCCAGCGGGCCGAACCATTTGGCAATGATGAAAATCGGTCCGTTCCACGCAAAATACTCCAATATCTTAAGACTATTCTGAAAAATAGGCTATATTGCAGGATATGAATCGACTCTTCGCTCTGTTTGTTATGTTTATTCCTTCATTTTTAATCGCCAATCCGATCGAAGTCGGAGAAAAAGCACCGACGGTCACCGTAACGACTCATACAGGTGAGCAGTTGGATCTGGCCGAAGCCTATGCCATAGGTCCAGTGCTTATCTATTTTTATCCCCGGGCGGAAACACCCGGTTGCACTCGCCAGGCATGTAATATCCGCGACAACTTTGACGCCATTGAATCCTATGGATTGACCATTCTCGGGGTCAGCCGCGACTCTGTTGAGAAACTGGCTGAATTCCAGAGTAACCATGAACTTCCGTTTACCCTTATCGCCGATGAGGACAGAGTTCTGGGTGGAGCCTTCAAAGTCGGTAGCTGGATGGGCATGGCCTATCGCCGCCAGACCTTTTTAGTGGTCGATGGCGTCGTTGCCTGGAGGGATCTGTCAGCTTCTCCAGATAGCCAGAGTGAAGATGCGCTGGCTGCCCTGCGGGCAATGAATTGAGTTTTCGCATTGCGCCAGGGCCTTTAGCAGGTTTTGAATCCGGGACATGTCCGTAGATCTCAAAACTCTGGTGCAATTTTGTGACACACGCTGCCGCCGCACGGAAGTTGCAGACTTTCCCGGGGCGGAAAACGGTCTTCAGATCGAAAACTCAGGTCAGGTGACGCGTGTCGCCGCTGCTGTCGATGCGGGTCTGGTGCCTTTCCAAAAGGCCGTGGCCACCGGAGTTGATTTTTTAATCGTTCACCATGGGCTGTTTTGGAACCCGGTTCAGCCAATCACTGGCGCCAATTACGCAAAATTGAAAACGGCTATGGATGGCAATCTGGCAGTATACAGTTCGCACCTGCCGCTGGATGCACACCCTGAGATTGGCAACAATCGACTGTTGGCCAACGCCTTGGGGTTAGCCGTTGAGGATTGGTTTCTTGAACATGAGGGCACACCGATTGCGGCAATAGCCGGTGGGCTGGAAGGCCGGGATGATCTAAAGCAGCGCCTGAGAAAGGCTTTTCCAGCGGGCTTCCAGTCGATCGAATTCGGATCAGCGGAAATCCGCAGGGCGGCCATTCTGACTGGCAGTGGAAGAAGTGCCCTGGCAACCCTGACACAGCAGGGGGTGGATACCTTGATCACAGGCGAATTGCGTCAGGAACATTTCAACTTTGCTCAGGAGCAGCAGTTAAACCTCTACACTTGTGGCCACTATGCCACGGAAGTATTTGGAGTAAAGGCGCTTGCCGCCGAGTGTGCGGCAAAATTCGGGCTTGATTGGAGCTTTATTGGCACCGATTGTCCCTTGTAAGCACCAATGAGTGATTCACACAAGGAACTGGAAGAGGGCAACCGGCTGCAGCTGGATTTTCAAAAACTGCGCAAAATCGCATCGACGGATCAAGCCGTTGTACCGGTAGTGGTGCAGTGTGCCGAAACCGAGCAAGTGCTGATCGTCGCATATGCGAACCGCAGGGCGCTGGATGAGAGTCAGCGCAGGGGAATCGCCGTATTCTGGAGTACCAGCCGCAATGAACTCTGGGTGAAGGGGGCGAGCAGCGGGGATACTCTCAAACTTGAAGAAATCCGCGTTAACTGTGAACAGAACTCCTTGCTGTACCGAGTGCGCCGCAGCGGAGATGGGTCCTGTCATACCCGGCGTGCAGATGGACGAACTCGCAGCGGTTGCTATTATCGCCGACTGCATCCAGAAGGACGATTGGAGAACATGGAACCTTAAGCTGCGGATTTTAATCTGTTTTTACGTAAAGCTTAACAATCCATTGTTTTTCGGCGAATCCTGCCTATATTGCTCGATACTTTATGAAGTTCTCATCCTCAATATAAACTATGGTGGATTCCAGAGAGAGTCGAGGCTGTGTGCTTGTCGTGGAAGACGATCCTGAGGGGCTGTGCTACTTCGAGACCAGTTTACGAACCGCTGGATTCCAGACCCTTACGGCAAAAAGCGCTTTTGAGGCGGAGCGAACCTGCCAAACGCATGGCTTCAATCAAATTGACGCCGTCTTGACGGATTTTCGCATGCCCGAACGGACGGGGCTGGAACTTTTGCAATGGATCCAGGATAAGGATCCCAGTCTGGCAACCGTAGTGGTAACCGCGCAGGGTGAAAAAGAGTTGGTTAAACGGACTCTGGACCTCGGAGGCGCCGGTTTTTTGGAGAAACCCATTCAGCACAAACCCTTGGTCGATGCGATGGAGCGGGCGGTTGACAGGACCCGCCGGCAGCGCCGCGTCCTCAGTTCGGCCCGCGCCTTGGATGACGCGTCGGTCGTCGATCATCAGCTGAACAGTTATATACCAGACTCTTTGCGGGAGCGCTTTCGCCTCAGTTACCTCCCCTTGCACAAAATGGGGGGAGATTTCATCAATGTCTGGACGGTCGATAATGACAATCGCCTGATGATTCTTGTAGGTGACGTATCCGGGCATGATCTCCGCTCAGCCTACGTGGCGGCGTACTTTCAGGGGATTTTCCGCGGGCATGTGGAGTCGGGGAGTGCTCTGGAGACCAGCTTGCATTCCTTCAATAACCAGTTGATCCGGGAGGCTGCGGTCGTCCCGTCGACGCTGGCCATGAGTTGGTTTGAGATTGATTATACGCAGCAACTGCTGACCGTTTACAATTGTGGTTTTCCGCCCTTTTACCTTAGCGATGCTAACGGATCGGTCCGCCGCGGACAACTCGGGACTCATCCGTTGGGCTGGTTTGAAAATTTACCGCTTGCAAAGCAGGAAGTTCCGCTTGAAAAGGCTACATTCCTTCATATCTTCACTGATGGGGTGGTCGACTACGCAGACCAGCTCGGGATTAATCCCTTGAGTTTAGCCTACCGGCTCTCACGTGGAACGATTCCAGCAGGCGACGCAAATCAGCCCCCACCACCAGATGATATCCTTTGTCTTACCTATCAGCTTCAACCCATTACATCCGTGAATAATACTTTTGAACCGATCATTGATGAGCAGTATTCTGGTGCAGAATATGTGCATGTCGACAATCTTCAATCCGTCTGGCGCCGAAGTCTTCAGTATGCGCTTGAGGAAGATCTAATCGGCGACCGGCTTTATGACCTTTTGATCTGCATCCGCGAAGGCATGTTGAATGCCCTCATCCATGGTTGTGCAGGATCCTCCGAAAAGTTTTGTCATTTGCTGATTAGCTACAATCGAGAGGCGAACTGCGTACGGGTGCGTATCGACGATCCGGGCAAAGGACATAATTTCAAGATTTCTGAGCGTTTACGTGATTTGGACAATTTGCCGGAGGGCCGACAACTCGGGCTGGGTATTGTTCAGCACCTGAGCGACGAATTCAATATTGAGAACAAGGGCACTTCTCTGGTTTTTGATTTTTATGTCACTCCTGAAGAGGCTCCTACAAACTGAGGCAGACTAAGGATTCAATCTAAAGGGACGATTTTATGATTACGGGACAGTTGGACGGGCGTAAACGGCGGTTAAAAGTGGAGGTCAAATCTGAATTGACCGGAACCTTGGCGCAGCCTTTGCGGGAAGGTATATCGCAGATCAAGAAGCAGCATCCTGACGATGCATGGGATTCTTTGTATCTGGATGTTAGAAATGCACGGGTTATAGACTCGATGGGCTTGAATTGGCTACTTGCAGAAAGCCGATCGCTGCGGGAAAAAGACAAGGAATTTGTCATCCGGGTGGCCAGCCCGGCTATCAACAGAGTGCTTGAGTTTGCCCGCTTCGACAAGATTGCTGTGATCAAATACCGTCGCCGACGCCAGTTGCGCTAGAATTGTCGGCAAGGTAGTGAGTGAGTTTGTCGATGGCGACATTCTCCATGATCAGCTTTTTGATGAGAGGAATCTTGTCTTCATCCTCTGGCTGGGTCTTCACCGTCATTGAGTGGATTTGCGATGCGACTTTATAGCTCTCCTCATTGCAGATCACCACTGGAATATCGGTTTGTGAGAGCATTTCCATGAGGTGGGGCGAGGGTAAAATATTTCGCGTCAGGACGATGCCCGAAAGGATGTGCTGCTTGTTGAGGCCGGCAGCTGCAATGGCAAGCAAGAGGACATCCTCACGGTCTCCGGGTGTGATAATCAGGACACCTGGACGGATGTATTCGAGAAGCCCCTGAGGCGTCATGGCACCGACCACGACTTGGGTAACACGGTTGTGGCGGCCAATTTTCTGGGCATTGAGCCAACGGCCATTGACCGTTTCCACAATCTGGCTCATGTTTGGCAGGGCCAACTGTTCCTGTTCGGGAATCAATCCAAGAAGGGGCACACCCATGCGCTCTAGGGCTTTTGTCGTGTATTTACGGACGATTTCGATTTTGTCCGGCTGCACCTTGTTGAGGATTGCCCCGATAACCTCCACCCCATATTTGTCGAAGAGCGATTTATTCAGGGCTATTTCGTCCACCGGTTTGCCGATGCCTCCGCGGGATACTATTATCGCCTTTGCCCCCAGGAGCTTGGCCACTTGTGCGTTGGAGAGGTCGCAGATGGCACCCACACCGGCGTGCCCTGAACCTTCAATGATGATCACATCCTTTTCATAGGCAGCCCGGTCAAATGCCTTCACGATCCGGTTGACCAGCTGAGGATGGGTTTCGTCAGGGTTGTCCAGAAAACGGCGGGTAAAGGTGGCGTCGATCGCGACTGGGCTCATCGCCTCAATCGGTGTTCCAACCGGATAAATCTGGTCAAAGAGGTAGGAATCCTCATCGACCATCAAGCCCTCAATATCGATAAAACGCTGGCCAATGGGTTTGATGTAACCAACCTTGCTGTAAACTTGCTGGAGGGCGGCGTACAGACCCAGGCAGGTTGTCGTCTTGCCATCATTCTGACGCGTCGCAGCAACGAAAAGACGCGGCGTCATGCTGTTTTTCGGGTTAGTCAGCAGATCGGTTTCAGATTTCATGCAGTGCAGCCTTAAAGTGTGGAATGGAAATCAATTGCTCGGGCCGTAAAGGAATTTCCGGTCAATGGCCTGGCAAGCAGTGATCACCGCTGTGCCGTAAACGTCGTAAGCGTGAGCCCCGCGGCTGATTTCCGCACAGGGCCGGCTCAGGCCCACTATGATCTGGCCATATGTCCGTGCACCGGCAACAACCTGAATCATCTTGGAGGCAATATTCCCCGAGTTCAGATCCGGAAATACCAGAACGTTTGCACGCCCGGCGACGGGAGAACCGGCCATGCCTTTCTGCTCTGCAACCCCCGGATTGAGGGCTGCGTCCAGCTGCAGTTCACCGTCCATTTCGGCATGAATGTTTAATGCCTGGGCCCGATCTCTGGCCAGACTAAGCGCTTCGCGTATCTTGCCGATTGAAGGGTGCACCAACTTTTGTGCGCTGGTCGCGAAACTGAGAAATGCCACACGTGGGATTTTATTCGTCAGGTGGGATGAAATGTGCGCGGTAGAAACGGCGATGTCCGCAAGCTCCGATGCATTGGGCTCGGGAATAACGCCACAGTCCGCGAGAAAGAGGATGCCATCCGTACCGAAGTTTGGGTTCTCCTGATCAAGAATCATCACCGACGAAGCTGTTTTAACGCCCTGTGCCTTAGGCACGATGCGGAAGAGGGAACGCAGTCCGCTGGAGGCGGTGAGTGTCGCACCGCCAACGAGTGCATCCGCCCGCCCTGAGGCCAGCATAAAGGCAGC
This sequence comes from Opitutales bacterium, assembly GCA_020831485.1. Classification (GTDB taxonomy): domain Bacteria; phylum Verrucomicrobiota; class Verrucomicrobiia; order Opitutales; family Oceanipulchritudinaceae; genus JAFIGG01. Next base: position 89,713 of record JAFIGG010000002.1, on the reverse strand, counting down.
GAAGTTGTGACGGTTCAGGACCAGCTCACGCTTTTCTTCGAGTGACAGGTCCTCAAATCGCTGCTGGCTTTCAACCATCGGCAAAAAGAGATCCACATCGTCACTGCGTTCCGGTTCCATGATACGGATACCTTCCAGACGAATATCAAGGCGCATGGCGCGGTCCTTAATCTCAGCGCGGTCACCCAGGAGTACGGGAACACCACAGCGGCGGGTGGCAAATTGACGGGCAGCCTGAATGATCCGGGGGTCTTCGCCTTCGGGGAATACCACACGCTTGGGATGGCGTTGGAGTTTGGCTTGGAGTTGGTCGAGGAGGGACATAGAAATAATCTTAAAGTTGTATTTGTTAAGCGAATCCGATGCCACTTCAACACAAAGCTGAATCTTGATGAAAGAGGGCGGCGGTGAATTGGTCTTGATCCTTTCACAAAGCTATTATTGAAAGGTGGATAGCGCTATGCAAATTATTGAATCCGTTAACGAAATGCAGGCAGCGGCGGTCCGCTGGCGAACCCAGGGAAAACTGATCGGCCTTGTCTCCACAGCCGGTGCCTTGCATCAGGGGCACGACCAGTTGATTGAAAAGGCAAAGGAGCAATCGGACATAGTGGTACTCTCAGCATTTGTTAATCCCAAGGAGTTTGGACCGAACGAGGATTACGCCCGTTTCCCGCGGGACCGGGAAGCGGATATAGAAAAAGCGCGGGCGACCGGAGTCGACTGTCTGTTTATGCCTTCGGTCGAAGAAGTTTATCCAGCTGGCTTTTCCTGTTTTGCCTCTGAGGAGGCAGTGTCGACGGTCATGTGCGGCATTTCCCGTCCCCATTATTTTCGCGGAGTCTGCACCTACCACGCCAAGCTCTTCAATCTGGTCCGCCCGGATGTCATTGTGACTGGCCGGCGGGATGCCCAGAAGACGACTATTCTGCGCAAACTGGTCGAAGAGCTGAATTTTCCGGTTGAAGTCTTGCAGGAACCCACGGTTCGGGACCATGATGGATTGCCGTTCAATGCCCGCAACGCCTACCTGAATGAGTTTCAAAGGCGGGATGCCGTGCGCATATTCGAAGCACTGACAGAGGGGCAGAAGCTGATGGACAGTGGGATTCGCAGTGTGGACAGAGTTTTGGCCGAAGTCACTCACCACATTACCCAGAATCGCAGACTGAGGGTAATTTATGTGGTAGCGGTCGACGTCGTTACAATGGAGCCGATGCGGGAGGTTATCGCTGGCAAGACCCTGATAGCGACAGCGGTTTGGTGTGACGAAGTTCGATTGATTGATAACATTTTGTTATGATTAAGCACCGCTTCCTTGGCGGGGAAGGTATGCCTCCGTGCGTGATTTTGCACGGCCTCTTGGGATCCTCCCGAAACTGGTTGACCGTAGGCAAAGCTCTTGCACGTCATTTCGCTGTATATGCACTCGATGCCCGCAATCACGGCGAGAGCCTGCATTGCGATCAGATGGATTATGGCGCGATGGTTGGCGACCTCGAGGAGTGGCGGGAGTCGGTTCTCGCAGACCGGTCGTTTCGCCTGGTTGGACACAGTATGGGTGGAAAGACGGCGATGCGTTACGCCTGCACATACCCGAATCGGGTTGAAGCTTTGGTGGTCGTCGACATCGCCGTACGCGCTTATAAACCCCGCTGGGAGAAGGAGTTCGCCGCGATGCTCAAAATGCCGCTGACGGCGCTGAAGAGCCGGTCTGAGGCGGAGAACTGGCTTGAGTCCGAAGGCGTTTCAGACTGGGCCTTCCGCAAGTTTCTGATCACAAACCTGGAAAGAGATGAGAGCAGTGGCTTCCGCTGGACAATCAACCTCGAGGTACTCCAAGCGAGTTTGCCTCAGTTGTTTACTCAGCCGATCGATGACGAGGCCCGTTACGACGGGCCCGTATTGTGGTTGCGCGGTGAACGTTCGGACTTTGTTACAGAGTCGGATTTCGAGCAGATTCGCAAACACTTCCCCCGTGCGCGGATCGAAACCATCAATGGAGCTGGCCACAATGTGCATTTTGAACAAATGCAGTCCTTCGTGGATGCGGTCCAATCGCTATGATTTTGGCTGTTGAAAGTTCATGCGATGAGTCGGCGTTGGCCCTTTGGGATCCGCGACAGGGCGTTGTCAACGAATGGGTGCATTCGCAGATAGCGATACACAGTGAATACGGTGGAATTGTTCCCGACCTCGCCAGCCGTGAACACTTGCAGAATTTCCCCTGGCTTTTGAAGACATGCATGGAACAGGCGCCGGCTTCATCGCTGAATGCGATTGCGGTCACCTGCGGGCCCGGCCTGGCCGGCTGCCTGGCGCTGGGCATTTCCATGGCTAAAGCACTGGCCTTCGCCCTAGAAAAACCACTCGTTGGAGTAAATCACTTGCGAGGCCACGCTTGGTCTCCATTCATTCCCGTTCATGGGCAGGACCCGGATGCTTTTGTGAGCACTCTGGAAACGGCGCTGCCGCACCTGGGTCTAATTGTGTCGGGTGGAAATACAGTTTTATTCTCAATCGACCGTAAGCGAAACCTGCGCATTGAGGCACAGACCATCGACGATGCCGCGGGCGAAGCCCTGGATAAAGGCGCAAAGCTGCTTGGATTGCCCTATCCCGGAGGTCCTCTGATCGAGAAGCAGGGAGCCTTGGGCAACCCGAAGGCCTTTGATTTCCCGAGGGCATTTGCTAACAATAGACAACAGCGGTTTTCCTTCTCCGGCTTAAAGACCAGTCTGCGCTACACCCTAGAGAAGCTTGCGGATGCCGAACTCGAATCCGCATTTGCAGACATCTGTGCCAGCTACCAGCAGGCGGTTGTGGATGCCCTGGTCCTGAAAACCCGTCAGGTCCTGCAGGGTGGTGGATGGCGCAGCCTTGGCCTCTCCGGCGGCGTTGCGAACAACAGCGTTTTGAGAGAGGCCTTTCAGCAGCTTGGTAAATCCCAGCGCCTGCCGGTTCACATCGCAGAGCCCAGGCATACCGGCGACAATGCTACCATGATCGCCTTTGCCTCCTGGGTTGACCCAGCCGGTTGTCATGACCTGAATGCAAAGGGCTTGCCTGGTTTTCAACCCGCACTCCCGTTAACCTCCTATTGACTCTATTAACGAAAGAAATTGATCCATCATGCAAAATCCTGCTATCCGCGTCACCGTCTGGAATGAATACCGACACGAGTTGAAGAACGCCCGCGTCGCGGAGATCTATCCCGAGGGAATCCACCAATGCATTGCCGGGTTCCTTGACAATGAAGCCGACCTCAATGTTCATACCGCATGGCTGGACCAACCCGAACATGGCTTGACGGAGGCGGTCCTCGACGAAACGGAAGTCCTTATTTGGTGGGGCCACATGGCGCATCATGAAGTCAGCGACACCGTCGTCGAGCGGGTACAACGCCGGGTCTTGGAAGGGATGGGCCTGATTGTCCTCCATTCAGGCCACCACTCCAAGATCTTCCGTCGCCTGATGGGCAGTCATTGCTCGCTGAAATGGCGCGAAGCCGATGACAAGGAGCGCCTCTGGAACATTATGCCTTCGCATCCGATCACGCAGGGTATCGGTGAGTATTTTGAGATCCCGGCGGAGGAAATGTACGGCGAGCCTTTTGGTATTCCAACTCCCGACGAACTTTTGTTTGTGTCGTGGTTTAGCGGAGGGGAAGTCTTTCGCAGCGGTGCCACCTGGCACCGGGGCCATGGTCGCGTCTTCTATTTCCGACCCGGGCACGAGAGTTACCCCAGCTACCATCAGAGCGAAGTCCAAACGGTGATTATCAACGCCGTTCGCTGGGCTCGCCAAACCGTCCGCATTGAGGATTCCTGCGACCCGGTAGCCCCTCTGGAAGCCTGAATACTGCTAAAGCTTTGAGTTGACCCAGGCCAAAATTCTCGGCTGAATGCTCTCCATTATGGGACAACAACTCAAAAAAATCGTTAAACGTCGTCGCCGGAAGGCTTATCTCGCCCGCCAGAAACAGCGGGCTTCGCAGACTGCGAAGAAGGCGAAATAAGAATTTATCTGCACGCCGTTTAAGAAAAAAACCGGACCCCTTATCGGATCCGGTTTTTTGTTGAATAAATTGTTAGGGCTGAACTCAGCTGCTGGCTTTTGCGTAGAAATCCTCTACCGCGGCCCAGTTCACCACATTCCAGAAGCCTTTAATGTAGTCAGGACGGCGATTCTGGTAGTTCAGGTAATAGGCGTGCTCCCAGACATCGAGGCCGAGAATAGGAGTGCAGCCACAGTAGCCGTAGATGGCGCCCATCTGCGGGTTGTCCTGATTCGGCGTGCTGGCAACTTTAAGGCTGCCATCCTTTTCCGCAATCAGCCAGGCCCAGCCACTGCCGAAGCGGGTGGTTGCGGCTTTGGCGAATGCATCCTGAAATTTTTCAAAGGAGCCGAAGGTCGCATCAATCTTGGACGCCAGCTTGCCGGAAGGTTTGCCTCCGGCATTGGGGCCGATGACCTTCCAGAACAGGCTGTGGTTCGCGTGGCCACCGCCATTGTTGCGGACTGCAGTCTGGACCGACTCTGGCAGCGCTCCGATGTTTGAAATCAGGTCGGAGATGCATTCCGGGGCATCAACCCCGGCATCTTCGAGAGCCTTATTCAGGTTCGTGATGTAAGTGTTGTGATGCTTGCCATGGTGAATCTCCATGGTCTTCGCATCAAAGTGTGGTTCCAAGGCGTCCTTGGCGTAATCGAGTTCGGGAAGTGTGTATGCCATAATTAGATAGTTTTAACAGTTCGAGTTCAAACTGAGAGGGTAAAAAATATGAAGCCCAGCAGCCCTTTCGTCAACCGTCCGCACGCTTTAATTGGAAATACGACTGGATAAGGGCCTTGCATTCCGCTTCCAGCACGCCAACGGTCACTGCAATCCGGTGATTGATCCTCGGCAGCTCGTGCAGGGACGCCGCACCGCCGAGGCATCCCATCTTGGGGTCGGCCAGCGCATGGACTACCCGGTCTACCCGGGACAATAGGATCGCCCCGGAACACATCGGACAGGGTTCCTTGGTCACGTAGAGGGTTGTGCCTGTCAAACGCCAGTCTCCAACCGTTTGGGTTGCGGCTGTAATTGCAAGCGTCTCGGCGTGTGCCGTTGGGTCGTTCAGTCCCTCCACGCGGTTGTATCCACGGCCGATGATCACCCCTTCGTGCACAATCACAGCACCGATCGGCACCTCATTCTCCGCCCAAGCCTTTAAGGCCTGATTAAAGGCGTGTTGCATGAAATAGGCATCGTCCCGAACTAGTTCGGACGGGCGCATGGGTTCAAAAGGGCAGGGGGGCGGCGGTTCGGATTTCATGGGATTATCATCGAATTCAGCGCGATAAAGCCTGGAATCCAAGCTTTATCTTGACTTTGGCAATCCAAGATTACTGAGTCACAGGCTTGTTAACCAAATGCAAAGACCAAATTCATCCATTATTCGAACTGTATGCCTGAAGACGAAGTTGTTGAAGTAGAAGGCAAAATTGTTGCTGTCTTACCCGGAACGATGTTTCGGGTTGAATTACAGAATGGGCACCAGGTGCTCGCTCACATTTCCGGCAAACTGCGCAAGCACTTTATCAAGATTACTGTGGGTGACTTGGTGAAGATGGAAATGACGCCGAAGGATATTGATAAGGCACGCATTGTCTACCGTCTGCGCAATGCTCAGGCCAATCGCAATGCTCCGATCCGCAGCTACGGCCCTCGCCGTCGTTGATCAGGCCTTCAGGCATCCGGATTGCAATCCGGACACAGACCGTAGAATATCGTTTCCTGACCCGTTACATTAAACCCCTTGGGCGGTGTCACTTCAACTTCCTCGACCTCCACCTGAAGGTCGAGAGTTCGGTTGCATCCACGACAAATGAAGTGGGAGTGGTGGTTGCCTCCGACCATTTCATAGCGCAGAGGTTGTCCCGGGTAATCAATGCCGACCATCTGGCCTTCGTCACACAAGTCCTTAATGTGACGGTAAATGGTGCGGAGCCCAATCCCTGGCAGCTTCTGCTTCGCCAGTTCGTGGATCTCCGGCGGCGTCAGCGGTCGCTTCTCTCTGCGCAGAACCCATTCAATAGCTTCACGCTGGCGCGTCTGACGAATTACAGGCATCAGCGGTCGATTAAATGGTCGCTAATGTAGCGGAAACTCATTTCCAAAGAATCAAATGGATCGCCCGGGCAGCGGTCCTGTTCGACAATGAACCACCCGCAGCCGGCGGATTCGGCAGCTTCGATAATGCCGGGGAAGTCCAGTACTCCATTGCCGATCTCGGAGAAAACGATCTGATTTTCCTCATCGATGCGAAAATCCTTTAAGTGCAACAGGGGTAAACGACCCTTCAGCTTCTGGCACCACTGGGTTGGATTACCGCCGCCGTATTGAACCCAGTAGGTGTCGATTTCGGCCTGAACGAAGTCCGGATTGGTGGCCCGGTAAATGCGCTCGAGAATAATTTCGCCATCAATCTTGCGAAACTCCATATGGTGATTGTGGTAGGTCAACACCTTCCCCGATTCAGCAAGAACTTTTCCCGAGCGATCGAGCCCTTCAATCAATGTATCCACTGCGGATTTTGACCCAAAATCAATGCCACCGGGAAATGGGTAGGCCGTGTATTTGCAGCCAAATGCATCTAAATTCTTCACGACCTGTTCCGGGTTGTTAAGAATCAGCTCCGGACTCTCGTGCGACGAGTTGATAACCAGGCCAACCTCCTTGCAAAGGGCGGCGATTTCGTCCGGCTCACAGGGACGCGGTCCCGAGACTTGAACGGACCGGAACCCGATTTCGCGGATCTTTCGCATGCTCTCTGCATACGAATCTTTGGATTGAAGGTGATCCCTCAGGGTGTACAGCTGTACGGCAACTTGATCGATTTTCATGGTTGATTAATAACGCTAGTGTCTAGTTTTCAACGATTCAACCCAATAGGGAAATAATCGATTTAAAACGTTAAAAATGCTTCCTTAGTCGCTTGCATCGAAGAAAAACAGGGCTTCAGTAAAGCAATGCGCTGCATTCCTCTTAAAAAATTCACTTTTGCAATTCTGACGGCTCTGGCAGCCGGTCCGCTCCAGGCTCAACAGCCGCCGTCCGAAACGGGCCCCCAATTCGGCGCTGGGCTCGGTATGATCTATTCCGCAAATGCCATTGCCGATGCAAGTGACACACTCATTGTCGTTCCCTTCTTTTTTTACGAAGCACCTAATTGGTATGTTCGCGGGCCATTGGCCGGTTACCGAGCCTACCAGAATCAGCGGGTCCGGATCGGACTGAATGCCCGGGTCGACTTTCAATCCTGGAAGCCGGATGATTCACCTGCATTGGCAGGAATGGAGCGACGTGAAATGACTGTCGAGTTCGGAGCCTCCGCAAGCTATCGCTTCAATCCGGTGATTTTGAACCTGTCCGTCTGGCAGGACGCCTTTGACCGGCACGGGGGGTGGGAGAGTTCCGTCAGCCTGGCCTATCCACATCGCTTGTCGGATCAATTGATGTTGATTTCACGAATAGAAGGCACCTTGCTGAGCGGGAGCAAAGCGAATTATCACTACGGTATCCGCCCTGGCGAGAGTGCGCCGGGTCGCCCGGTGTATCGCCCCGGGCGCAGCTACACTGGAGGCATTGGGCTCAGCGGGAACTACCGTTTCAATGAAGATTGGCTGGGACAAATGGATCTGGCTCTGACCTTTTTGTCGTCGGATCTACGGAACAGCCCAATTGTCGACAAGCGGGTGTTGCCACGTGTCATCCTCGGGGTAGTACGCTTGTTCTAAGGCAAGGCCTGAGCCCGGCTTCCACAGTTGCATTTGCCAGAGCAACCGCTAATAACAAGGCATGATCATTTCCAAAGCTCCAACGTTGACCGACGCGCAGCTTGCAGAAGTTGAGGCGATTGTCGGTGAATTCAATTGCAAGATCCAGGTGATCTACGGTGCTCATCGCAATATCTATGCTATCATTGGCGACGAACGCAGCGAGACCATGGTCAACCGGATTCTCGGTCTGGATTATGTGGACCGGGTGGATCGCATGGAGTCAGTTTACAAGCTGATGGACAAGCGTTCGGACTTGTCCAACCACCGAATTCGGGTGGGCACAGTGGATATCGGCAGCGAACCGTTGATAATCGCCGGTCAATGCACCATCGACCCCAAAAACCCTCAGACATTTCTTGAGACGGCTGCGGGGGTTAAGGAAGCGGGGGCGCACGCGCTGCGCGGTGGGATTTGGAAGCCCCGGACCTCGCCGCATAGCTTTCAGGGAACCAGCGCTTCCATGGGCACCTTATTGGAAGCCCGTGAGCGCACTGGCTTGCCGGTGATCGCGGAAGTCATGGATGAGTCCCAACTCAGGATCGCGGTGGAAGCGCGAGTTGACATGCTTCAAGTGGGTACCCGCAACGCCCTGAATTATACTCTGCTCGCAGAAATCGGACGGGCAACCGCCGAACAGGGCATTCCTGTTTTACTCAAGCGGGGCCGGCACATGGGGCCAGTGGATGAATTCATATCAGCGGCTGAATACGTGGTTGCCAATGGCAACCCCAACGTTGTTTTTTGTCCAAGGGGCTCGATGCCCGCTCTGGACGGATACCGCAACCATCCCGACGAATCGATCACGCCGCTGTTGAAAGAGCGTTCCTGGGCACCGGTTATCGCCGATCCGTCCCATTCAGTGGGACGCGCCCGCTATGTACCTGCTGCGGCACTGGCGGCGATTGCGTATGGTGCCGATGGACTCATTATCGAATCCCACGTCAATCCAATCAGTGGCATTGGAGACGATCCCAAGCAGAGTATCACCCCAGACGTGCTCGCTGGTATTATCCGCGATGTAAAAGCGGTCTGGAAGCTTCGCAGCCGTTTCAACGAGTGAGGCTGAAATACTCCCGCAGAACACCGGGATTAACTCTCAATTCACGAGTAATCAGTTCATTGAGAAACTTGCCATTGCGCGTCACCCGTTCCCGAAAAGGATAACGTGCTCCGTTGACTTCGCGGTAATCGGATAATTCGAAAACCAGGTGTATGCTGTCTCCATCAGCCGTGTCTGGAGCGGAGAAGCGTTCACGTTTCATCAACAGAAAACTGTGTTTATCAACGTAGAAACGTTCCTCCACCGATTGATCGTCGCCCCGCGATTCCACGACATAGACCTCGCGCCCTCCTATGGTCTGGTCAGCGACCCAACGCAAGCGCGAGCGATCCCTCAGGGCCGCGCTCAAAGGAAGATTGATACTGGCATCATTCGCCAGGGAACGCGTGTCTTCGGTGGACAATTCTTCTACCTGCACGTCAGCACCGCGACGCCTTTCAACCTTGCGCCATCCTTTGTTACCATCGTAGCTGATTCGTAAGTCATAGGTCGGAAATCCCAGGGTGTAGCTAACCATGTTAGGCTGCTGAAATAGGTAAAATGCGCTCACCCTCGATCCATCCGGCAGATTCAGGCTTCCTCTACGCGCCAGCGACTGCATCCGTTCCATCGCTTGCTGGCCGCCGTGCGCACGGAAAATTTCCTCGAGCAGACCGTCCAGGCTCAATGGGCGTTCCGGGGGCAAGCCCTGCGGTTCTTGCTCCAGCAAGGCCTCGGGTGAGAGATCCGGATCGTTACTGGAGCTACGATCCGGAGCCATCATCACAATCGCTGCAACAAAGGCCACCGCACAGGCCATCAAACCCAGGATCCCAAGGATCTGCAGGGCTAGGGCGTTTTCCCGATAGAAAAGGATCAGTTTGCGTTTCATACCATTATCAAGGTTTGTGGGATTTAGGTCGGAACCCGCAGTCGATACATGGCGATTCCCGCCGCGACTGAAGCATTCAGACTGTTGATGCGACCGCTCTGCTCGAGCGAAATCACCGCATCTGCTTTGTTCAAAATATACTGGCGCACGCCCTTATCTTCACCACCGATAACCAGCAGGAGTTTCTCGGGTGCTGAGGCCGCAAAGCTTTCCAAATCCACATTGCCCTTTGCATCAAGGGCGGCAACCGCGTAGCCCGCTTCGATCGCCTTGTCGACGTAGCGCTGGGCGTTGCATTCACGGGCGATCCGGAGAAACTCGACGGCCCCTGCGGACACCTTCGAAACCGATGGATATACCTCGGGGACGCCTTTCAGCGGAAGCATAACATCGTGAAAGCCGAGCACTTCCGCGCTGCGCAAAATCGCACCTGCATTGTGAGGATCCTCAATGTTGTCGAGAAGGAGCATGCGCTTCGACTGAAACAATTCACTTAGAGACGTGTAAGGGTATCGACTGACCCGAAAGGCCACCCCCTGGTGCTCCTTGCTGCCCGTGAGTTGGTGTAGTTTACCCTTGTCGACCAATTCGACCGGGATGCCCCGGTCTTCAACGAGACTGCGCAGCTTCTTCAGTCGCCCTGAGTCAACCGTCAATTCGTTGAACAAGGCCGTCGAAACCTTGCGCCGTCCGGACCGGAGGCACTCGAAAGCAGGATTCAATCCGTATAAATATTCGATGGAGGCACTTTTTTGCACAGGGATAGCATTTGTTTTGAGTTCTGAACTGGCAATGCAGAAAACTGCCGCTCAAGCCTCTTCTTCGGAGTCGAAGACCGACTCGTCGAGCGCGCCCTCGCCCTTGGCTACAATGGCGGTCACCGTGGCGTCGCCGGTTACGTTGACGGCCGTGCGAACCATGTCCAGCAAGCGATCGATGCCAATGATCAGCGCGATGCCTTCTACCGGCAAACCTACCTGCAGCAGCACCATACTCAACATGATCATGCCCACACCAGGAACGCCCGCGGTGCCAATAGAGGCCAGAGTTGCCGTAAGAATGACAACCATATAATCCGACACGCCCAAGGGGATTCCGTAGGCCTGCGCGATAAAGGCCGTCGCAACCCCCTGCATAATGGCAGTGCCATCCATGTTGATGGTTGCCCCCAATGGCACGGTGAAAGAGGCCACTGAGTTTTTAACTCCCAGACGGTGCTCTACCGCCTGCAGGGTCACCGGAATGGTGGCATTGCTGCTTGCTGTCGAAAAGGCAAAGACCTGAACCTGCTGCATCTTTTTCAGGAACCGGCGGGGGTTCAACTGAGCAAAAACGGTGAGGAGAGCAGGGTAGGTGACCATAGCATGCAGAATCAGGACCCCCAGCACCAGAAAGAAGTATTTTGCCAGAGGTAGTATGCCACCCAGTCCCAGATCGGCAAAGGTCCGCGCAAGCAAGGCGAAGACACCGTAGGGAGCAATCAACATGATCAGCATGACCAGCTTCATGATAACCGCGTTAGCATCCTCAAACAGTTTCAGTAGACGCTTGCCGGCTTCCCCTGAAAAACTCAACGCAATGCCGAGCAGCACCGAAAACAGAATTATCTGCAGCATGTTCCCCGAAGCCATCGCATCAATGACATTGCGCGGAAAGATGTTCACGATGACCTCGACCAGTGAAGGCGCTTCCGCTGCCTCGTAACTTGCATCCGTCGTGCGGTCAAGGCCCGCACCCGGACGAACCAGTAAAGCTGCCGACAGCGCAAGGGAAATAGCAATAGCAGTTGTCATTAGATAGAGTCCAACCGTCTTCAGACCGATTTTACCCAGTCGGCGAATGTCATCCAGCGCAGCGGTCCCGCAGACCAGTGAGACAAACACCAGCGGCACCACGAGCACCTGCAACAGGGAGATGAATCCCTGGCCGAGAATCTCAAATAGGCCATCAGGACCGGCCGCCATTAGAAACCCATACACCGCATCCTCGCCGCGCAGATTTCCGTATTGATTGATCAGGAAGCCTGTTAAGGCCCCCGCAATCATACCAATGATGATTTGTTTCGTCAGCCGCTTGCGGCTTTTCGCGGAGTGTGAAGCGTCATCAGACATAGAGAGCCTTCTGGTTATGCCGTACAGCAGGCTGAAGGCAACTCATTTTGCCATTGCAGCCGCCGGCCTTTTCCATTGAAACCAACCCATGATTATCAAGCCCAAGATTCGTGGATTTGTTTGTGTAACCGCACATCCTGAAGGTTGTGCCGCTCATATTCAGGAGCAGATTGACCATGTGCGTGCGCAGGGCCCTATCAAGGACGGCCCCAAGAAGGTGCTGGTGCTGGGAGCCTCCACCGGCTACGGACTCGCCAGCCGCATTGCCAGTGCATTTGGTAGCGGGTCAGCGACGCTTGGAGTCTTTTTCGAGCGGCCTTCGAGCAATGGCAAACCCGCTTCGGCCGGTTGGTACAACACTGTCGCCCTGGAAGAGGCGGCCCGCAAGGAAGGCCTCTGGGCACGTTCCATCAACGGCGATGCCTTTTCCGACGAGATCAAGCAGCAGACCCTCGATTTAATCCGCGAGGAAATGGGCCAGGTCGACATGGTAATTTACAGTCTGGCTTCCCCCCGCCGTACGGACCCCAAAAGCGGTGAGAGCTACCGCAGTGTGCTGAAGCCGATCGGCCAGTCCTACACTGCAAACAACCTCGACACCGACCGCAAGCGCATTGAGCCCATTACTTTGGAGCCGGCCACGGACGAAGAAATCCAGGGGACGGTTAAGGTTATGGGCGGAGAGGACTGGGAACTCTGGATGGAAGCCCTTCATAGTGCCGGCCTTCTCGCGCCTGGTTGCACCTCGGTGGCCTACGATTACATCGGGCCCGAAATCACCTGGCCGGTTTACACCAATGGCTCGATTGGAGCGGCAAAAAAGCACTTGCGGGAAACCGCCAAACGCATCGACAGCCTGCTGAAAATTGAACGCGGGCGGGCTTTCATTTCCGTCAACAAAGCTGTCGTTACCCAAGCCAGTAGCGCCATCCCGGTTGTGCCGCTATACATTTCCATTTTGTTCAAGGTGATGAAGGAAGCCGGTCTGCACGAGGACTGCATCCAGCAGATCGACCGCCTGTTCCGCACCCAGCTGTTCAACGGTCAGTCGGTTGATTTCGACGAAGAAGGCCGTGTGCGCATGGACGACTGGGAGATGAAACCCGAAATCCAGCAGGCCGTCAAAGACCTCTGGCCAAAGGTCAAAACCGAGACCATCGACGAATTGACCGATTTCGAAGGCTACCAGCAGAACTTTCTAAAACTGTTCGGCTTCGGCTTGGCGGGCGTCGATTACGAAGCGGACACCGAAATCGAGCGTGGCTTATAATGGGTGTTTTCGCTTGATTGTGCAAAAAAACCGGCTTTATTGAGACAGCTTATCTCAAAAACAGCCAAGCAGTAATTTTTATGGGTAAAAGTCTTTTCCAAAAAGTCTGGGATGCTCACAGCGTTCGTCAGCTGCCAAACGGCCAGACTCAATTATTGATCGGAACGCACCTCATTCACGAGGTGACGAGCCCGCAGGCCTTTGGCATGCTCCGCGAAAAGGGCATTCCGGTTAAATATCCTCACCGCACTTTCGCCACGGTCGACCACATTGTGCCGACGAATGAACTGGCCGAGCCCTATAGCGACCCGCTCGCTCAGGCGATGATCACAGAGCTGCGCAAAAACTGCGAAGAGTATGGCGTCAAGTTCTTTGACACCACGACCGGAATGCAGGGCATCGTCCACATTGTCGGCCCTGAGCAGGGAATCACCCAGCCGGGCACCACGATTGCCTGCGGCGATTCCCACACTTCGACCCACGGTGCCTTCGGTGCCGTCGCCTTCGGTATTGGCACCAGTCAGGTGCGCGACGTATTGGCGACCCAGACAATGGCGCTGAATCCACTGAAAGTGCGGCGCATCAATGTCGACGGCAAACTCGCCCCCGGTGTGTATGCCAAGGACGTGATCCTGCACATCATCCGCACGCTCGGCGTGAATGGTGGAACGGGCTTCGCCTATGAATACGGCGGCGAAGTTTTCGATAATTTCACCATGGAAGAGCGCATGACCGTGTGCAATATGTCCATTGAAGGCGGCGCCCGCGTCGGCTATGTGAATCCCGACGAGACGACATTTGAATACCTGAAGGGCCGTCCCTACGCGCCCAAGGGTAAGGATTGGGATGCAGCTGTCGAGCGTTGGCAGTCCTTCGCCTCGGACGCTGATTGCGACTACGACGATGTGGTCAATATCCGCGCCGAAGACATCGCACCCACTGTAACCTGGGGCATCAATCCTGGACAGGCGGTCTTTATCGACCAAAGCGTGCCGAAAAAGGAAGAAGGCAAAACTGTCAGCGAACGGGCTTCGATCGCCGAAGCACTGGAACACATGCAGTTTGAGGGCGGCACAGCGATCAAGGGCGTCAAAGTGAATGTTGCCTTCCTCGGTTCCTGCACCAATGGGCGTCTGTCAGACTTGAGGGAAGTCGCTCAATACCTCAAGGGCCGCAAAGTGCATCCAGACGTTCAGGCGATCTGCGTGCCGGGCTCCCAGGGGGTCTCACGAATCGCCGAAGAGATGGGCATCGACCAGATTTTCAAGGATGCGGGCTTCGAGTGGCGGGGTGCCGGCTGTTCGATGTGTCTGGCTATGAATCCGGACAAATTGGTTGGCGATCAACTCTGCGCCAGTTCCAGCAATCGTAACTTCAAGGGCCGCCAGGGCAGTATCACCGGACGCACGGTCTTGATGAGTCCTTTGATGGTGGCTGCCGCTGCGGTGACCGGGGAAATCTCGGATGCCCGTGAAGTTTTTGGAATTTTAGAACCTGCAACCGTTTAACGGGTCATAACGCATATGTCTTTAAAAGAAATCTCTAAGGTTACCGGTCGTGCTGTGCATGTCCCGGGTGACGACATCGATACCGATCGCATCATTCCAGCGCGCTTCATGAAGTGCGTCACCTTCGACGGCCTGGGCGAATACATGTTTTACGACGTGCGCAAGGATGCCGACGGTAACGACCGCAAGCATCCTTTGAATGATCCCAGCTACGAGGGCGCCAGTATTCTGATCAGCGGCAACAACTTTGGCTGCGGAAGTTCCCGCGAGCACGCCCCTCAGGCGATCTACAGAGCGGGCTTCCGCGGGGTCATCGCTGAAGGATTTGCCGAGATTTTCTTCGGCAATTCCACGCAACTGGGTATGCCATGTGTGACCGCCGAGGGCAAGGACATCGAAAAGCTGGTTGCAGCCATTGAAGCAGATCCGAGCACCGAAGTGACGATTGACCTTGAGGCGAAAAAAATACGCTTCGGCATTGCTGCGATAGACTGTGAAATCCGTGAAGGCGCGCGCTCAGTTTTGCTGAACGGGCACTGGGATCCACTGCAGGACTTGCTGGCCAGCGAAGAGCAGGTCGAAGCGGTTGCCGGGTCCTTGGCCTACATGGCTGAGAAATAAGGAGTGGAGATGAATGACCTGTTGGCCAACGCTGGAATTTTCGCCTGGCCACTCGGCCTGTGCTCCGTATTAGCGGTTTTCATCATTCTTGAGCGCTTGTTTGCGCTCCGGAAGAACCGGGTATTGCCGGATGACATGGAAGAGGACTTTGTCCGCGGCGAAATCCCGCAGGTTGGTGAGGAACAATCCGTTGCGGGTCGCATCATCCAGTTCTACCAGAATCCGAATCACGACTCCGAGCAGTTGAAGGCCTTCACACGGCTGCAGATTACCGGCATGGAACGGGGACTGTTCATTCTCGAGATCGTGGTCAGCGCAGCGCCGCTGCTGGGTCTGCTAGGGACGGTCACAGGACTGGTCAAAGTGTTCGCGCAGATTTCTCCGGAAACCGGCCTGCCGGACCCATCGGCCTTCGTCGAGGGTGTGGCCATGGCTTTGACCACGACTGTAATTGGCTTATCCATTGCCATTCCAGCTCTGGCCTTTGACCGCTACCTGAACCGCCGGATCGACACCTACACCGCACAGATTGGAGTCGGAGTTGAGCGTCTGGTTGCCGACAAGGCGCGTCAAAACAAGCGTGCATGAGTGTTATTTCGACGAGGAAGCGGCGCAAGGCCGAGATCAACATCGTTCCACTGATCGATGTGCTCGTCGTGCTCATCTTCTTTTTCCTGGTTTCCATGCAGTTTCGCAACCTCACGGTCCTTAATCTGACCTTACCCAGAGTGGAAACGGCCGGCCATGAGGAAGCCCCCGACCGTCTGGAGATCGCTATCGATGCCGAGGGCCAGTTCTTCTTCAACGGTGACCCAATGGAAATGGATGCGTTGACCGAACAAGTGCGGCTCTACGGCCAGGCCAACCCGCGCATTCCGGTTGTCATTGTCGCCGATGAAAATAGTTTTCTCCGCCACGTAACGTACGTCATGGACCTCGCGCGCAAATCAGGACTGGAAACCATCCGCCTGCAAACCCGCTGATACGATGGATTGGGACCGCCTGTTCGCTGTGGCCGAAGCACGCGTGGCAGCAGTCTGCGAATCGTTTCCGGATGCGCTTAAAGCGGAAGTTGAAGCGGTACCCTGCATCCTCGAACGCTGGCCCCCGGAGGGACTTGAACCGGATATCCTGGGCTATTATCCGGCTTTTGAAAACGACCGGGTAGGTGAGGAAAAGGGTCCAATCTTTTTGTTCCTAGGCCCGATCCAGACCTCCTCCGAAGCATGGGGAAGGGACTTTGGAGACGAGGTGGAGCGCACCTTCCTGCACGAGCTTGGACACCATTTGGGCCTTGACGAAGAAGAGCTTGAGGAACGGGATTTGGATTGATGAGACTGGCACTGGACAAACAATGAGACGATTAGTGCGAATTCTGATGATTGCGGTACCGCTGGTCCTGCTGATAGGTGTCATTGTGTTTTCCCTGTTGCTCGGGCGCTTGGTGAAGATCAGTATCGAACACTACGTTCCGCAGATGACTGAAACTGAGGTGCGAATTGAATCAGCGCATTTCAATCCCCTGATTGGGCGGATTCGCCTCAAAGGTGCCGAGGTCGACAACCCAGAAGGCTTCAGCGACGGCCAAGCTTTCACTTTCGGCGAAGTCGGCGTCCTGATTCGGCTGGGGTCTCTTTTCAGCAATGAAATCCATATCCGCGAAATCCGACTGCGCGAACCGGAAGTGTTTTACGAGCGGCGGTTGCGCAGCAGCAACATCAGTAAGCTCGTCGAGAACATCGAAGCTTCGACGCGCAGCGACCGACCCCAGACTGAACGGATCGGTGAAAAGGATGAAGTCCGCTTCCGCATTGATCGACTGCTGATCGAGGAAGGTCGGATAGCTATCGGGGTCGGACCGGGAGCAGTGCGCTTGACCCTGCCTCAGGTGGATATGAGTGAAATGGGTTCGGAGGGCAGGGGATTGACCCTGGATCAGACGGTACTGCTTGTGCTACGGATTATTGGCCGCAGCGTAGGGGATGCCGTCACTGACGTGCCGGGAAACGTGTTCGACCGGATTCGCGGAATATTTCAACGCGAAAATGGTGATTGAACCTTTGCATTTTCACGCCAGTTGGCAAAACTGAACGAATCATGACGACACGTATTGAAAAAGATTCAATGGGCGAAATGCAGGTTCCGGAGCAGGCGCTCTATGGTGCCTCCACTCAACGGGCAGTGCTGAACTTTCCGATTAGCGGACAGCCGATGCCACCCGCATTTATCCACGGCCTCGGTCTGGTCAAGTGGGCCTGCGCCAGTGCAAATGAGGAACTGGGGCGTCTTTCCAAAGAGAAGGCCGATCACATCCGTGAAGCAGCTGACGAAGTCTTCCAGGGCAAACTGGATCAGCATTTTCCCGTCGATGTGTTCCAGACCGGATCCGGAACCTCGTCTAATATGAATGTCAACGAGGTCATTTCGAACCGTGTCTGCGAAAAACTCGGGAAACCAATTGGCTCAAAAGACCCCATTCATCCTAATGACGACTGCAACATGGGGCAGTCATCGAACGACATCATTCCCACCACGCTGCACGTGGCGGTTGCGGTCGCGCTGAAGAACGATTTGCTGCCGGCGCTGAGGCAATTACATGGATCTTTGGCGAAAAAGTCGGAGGAATTCGCCGATGTGGTGAAAATCGGCCGAACCCACTTGATGGACGCCACACCGCTGACTTTGGGTCAGGAGTTCAGTGGCTATGCCGCACAGGTACGCAAAGGCATTGCCCGCGTTGAAAAAGGCATCGAGGCGCTCAGCGAATTGGCCATTGGTGGGACTGCAGTGGGAACCGGAATCAATTGTCATCCCGAGTTTGCTGGCAAGGTTTCACGCTTGCTGACAGAACGTACCGGCATTGCCTTCCGCGAGGCAGACAATCACTTTGAGGCACAGGGCGGTCGCGACGACTCGGTTGAAGTTGCAGGCTATTTGAGCACCATCGCTGCAAGCCTGACCAAGATAGCCAACGACATCCGTCTCCTCGGTAGCGGACCCCGCTCCGGTATCGGAGAGATTGCTTTACCCTCAACCCAACCCGGCTCCTCGATCATGCCGGGCAAAGTGAATCCGGTCATGAGCGAAATGCTCGTGCAGGCATCCATCTACGTGCAGGGCATGTCACAAGTCGTCGCTGTCAGCGGCCGCGATGGGCATTTCGAATTGAATGTCACCATTCCCTTGATCGGCAAGGCACTGCTGGATTCCATCACTATTCTCAGCAATGGCAGCCGCACCTTCGCCGAACGCTGTGTCGAGGGCATCGAAGCCAATCGCGATCAATGCGACCAGCTGGTCAAGCGCAGCCTGATGCTGGTGACTGCATTGAATCCATACATCGGCTATGACAATGCCGCCAGGGTAGCCAAGAAGGCTTTTGCTGAAAACAAGACCCTGCGCGAAGTCATTCTGGAGGAGCAGTTGCTCGACGAGGCCACTCTCGACAAGGCGCTGGATCCAATGGACATGATTCGGCCGAAAGCCTGAATCGGGATCAAAAAACAGTCAGTGTTCGGATCTTCGTGGATGCCACTGGAATCCCTTCCTCCAGGGCAGGGTAGAATTGCAGTTTCAGCAGCCCTTGGATAACGGAATCCGGGATTTCCTCAAAACCCTCGCTGATCAATTCGAAGCCGTCGACCAGGCCGAGTGAATTGATGTTGAGCAGAAATTCAATCTCGGTTCCCGATTCCAGGCGGTCGCTGACAAATCGCGTGTCCGCGGCACTCCACAGTTCGGCCCCCCTTGTTTCAGTGGGATCCGTATTCCTTTGTCCGTCCAGCTTTGCCGATTGGAATCGGCTGTCGACCGGGCGGTTGCGATAAATGGCCTGCTTTCGCAAAGGACTGAGCAACTCCTTACCACCGCTGAAAAAGAAGATCGAAAGATCATTGCGATCCCAGATTATTTCCGGAAGGAACTCACTGATTCGGGACGAGCGATCCGCTCTCAGATTTCCGATGCGGAACCAGTGAAACTTTGGTTCATGGGCTTTGTTCTCGTTGACCACCAACATCAATACATCCTGCAGATCGCGGTCTACCCGGATTTCGCCGACCAGACGTGGGTCGCCTCCGGTAACGACAAAGTTTTCTCCGTCCCGCCAATATGGCGTTTCGTATGTCAGCTTGAGCTCGGTGATCGTCGCTGAGTGATACGCCTGCGCAGGCATCAGGTGTTGACTCACATCCGCACTCAGGCGCAGGTTTCGATTGCCCAGATCAATGATGGGCCTCAATCGACTTACATTTATAATGGATTGTGCTTGGCCCCTCAGGACTGTCACAGGGCGCACCGGATAGAATGCCCTGAGGTCGATCTGGCCTTCCAGCTGATCCAGTTGCGCTGTGGCACCGGACTCCCGGACCATGCCGCGGAAGTCCTCTGAATAGCGGATCATCTCGATTGCAGGCAGATGCCCTTGCTCGGCTGCGCGCAGCAGGTGTCGCTGGGCCCGGTCCGTATCCCTGGGCAGGTGGGTGCCGGCAAGGTATTGGTTTGCGATTACAAAGCTTGATTCGCCATCGCCCAGTTCTGCAGCCGCCTCCAGCCAGCGCAGGGCCCGCAGGGGATCCCTCTCAACACGTGTCCCGCGAACATAAAGGCCTGCGATGGCATGAAAGGCCGGGAAATAATGTTGTTCAGCCGCTCGCTCCAGCCAATGCAGGCCTTCCTCAATACTGGGGCTGTATTGGTTCCAAAGGTAGTAGTTGCCGATTTCCACCATCGCTTCAGGTTCATCCAGTACTGTCGCCCGGTAGAACGCGTTGAATAGGCTTCGATGGGCTCCGACCCGTTCCCCCTCGCTGAAATCAGTGAAAAAATGGCGTGCGTGGCGGTGCCCTCCCTCTGCGGCCCGGCGAATCCATTTGTAAGACGCCATCAGATCCCTGTCCTCACGATCCATGCTCAGGAGCAGAGAGCCCAGCCAGAACATGGCATCCACGTGACCGTTCTCTGCAGCCATTTCCAAATAGTGCCGCGCCTTTTCCGAGTATCCATACTCTCCATCACCCAGCGACACTCTCAGGTCATCTGACATCAGGTATGCCGCCTCTGCATGCCCTCGATCGGCGGCCGCGCGCAGATAGGTATGGATAATATCTCTGCCTATGGTCGACTCAGCCTCAGCAGTTGCAGTCCTCGCCCACAATGCCAAGGCGGTTTGTGATTCCGCATGACCCTCACTGGCAAGCTCGATCAGAAATGGCCGCTGCAGCTCAGACTCAGCGCTTATACCAATAGCACTGTGCAGCCGCATCCGCAGTGCAGATTCAGCCTCCTCCTGTTCACTGGCAGCCATCGCCAGCCAATCATTGATTCGGCTGTCGCCTGCCGGGTGGGCCGGATCGTTCATGGCACTATTCGCCCAGATCCACAGAGCGGCTGGAACTCGGCGGCTGAAGCCGATTGTAAGCAGGTTTTGAGCCTGTGCATCCTGCTCCAGATCCAACAATCGGTGGTAGGCATCCTGCCAGGCTGAAACAAGGCCCTGGGCATAGAGGTGCAGGGAAAACCGCACATTCAGATGGGGATTCTGAATCGGCCAATTCTCAGCCTGCATATGTTCAAGGAGCGATTCCGGAGTAGTGACAACAAAACCGGTGGCCAGCATTTCATATGAACCCGCTAACTCAAGCAATCGGTCATGACTTTCTAAATGCAGCCGGTGGATTCGGTCTTCAATCTCCGGAACTGCTTCCAAAGTAAAGGGCGGCGAGGCAGATTCAGGCACTAAATCCAGAACGGCTTCAATCAAGGCCATCGCCTGCAGCCATTGCCAGTTCTCCAATTCTTCAAGGAAAGCCGGCAAACCGGTAAAGGTATCTCCCTGCAATTCCTCAAGTGCACGCCATGCCGCGATCTCCCAATCAGTCGCAGTGGTTTCGGCGGCCTTCATTGCCGCCACTGTCGGCAGCCAGTCACTGTAGCCTAATGCGGCAGATTTCAGATGCCAACGCATTGCGTCGTCGCTGCGAGAGGCGCGGCGCAGGGTTGCGATGTGTGGCACCACATCGCTGCGTCCGTCTTCCCAGGCCTTCATCAGAACCGGCCTCAGATAGGAGCGCACACTCCGTGTGGGTCGTTTCAGCAGGATTTCGACAGCTGGTAGAAGCGCCTCATCGACCCCTGCCTGCGCGGCAGTGATGAGCATCCGCGCCGCATCAAAGCGTTGGCGCTCTGTTTTTGCATTCTCCAACTGGTAGAGCCCCAATTTGTATCGAGCAGGCGGATGATAGAGGTCCGCCGCCTGCCGAAGGCTGCGCATGGCCCGGAGACTATAGCCCTCGCTCGCAATCTTGTGCTCTGCCAAAGCGAAGGCTGCGGGTGCATAATCCTGCCGGGCACTCTGTCTCATCCAGTTGACGCCTTCTTCGGTCAGACGCTCATCGCTACGCTCCAGTTCTGCATACTCAAATTGCGAAGCGGCGTCGCCCCGCCTGGCCAGGTAGTGCGTCCATTCCCTCTGCTTTGCGGGGTCTGCACCCAATGGATGCTTCGGGTCTGCGTAAGCCTTGACCAGGCGTCGAGCCGTTGCGAGGTGTCCGGACCGGGCTGCCTGCTCAAGCCAATGCGCCGCTGGTTCCAGCTCTGCCGGTTCGGCGGCCAGGTAGTGATCGGCGAGCTCGATCATGGCGCTGATTTGGCCAGCCTGGGCTTGGCGTTCCAGCTTTCGAACCGGTTCTTGCCACCAGATGAAAGCTCCAGCGAGGCAGGCGAGCGCCATTACACCTGATACGGCAATGATTGCTTTTTTCATTCTCTAAATTGAGTTTCCAGGAAGTCGAGTACACGACTGTAGACGGCGATAATCTCTTGCTCTGATTCAATGCCATGGCCTTCAGATCGCATCAGATAGCTTTGGTTGGGCTTGTCCGCATCATTAAGTTTTCGAACAAGCTGTCGGCTCTGTTCCACAGGAACAATATCATCTTCTTCGCCATGAATCACCAGTATGGGAGATTGCAGCTCAGATACACGGTGTAGTGGAGAAATACTGCGCAAGGCGTCAGAATCCCACACCGAGCCAACCATTTCGTCCCAATATCCAGAGGAGTAGTGGCGGTCTATTTCT
Organism: Opitutales bacterium; assembly: GCA_020831485.1. Classification (GTDB taxonomy): domain Bacteria; phylum Verrucomicrobiota; class Verrucomicrobiia; order Opitutales; family Oceanipulchritudinaceae; genus JAFIGG01. Next base: position 67,367 of record JAFIGG010000002.1, on the reverse strand, counting down.
CTCAGGTACCGAGCCTGTTTTTCGATATCGTAAAGCCCCATTATCAGGATCCCCGCCTTGTACCTGTCCGGGCGGGAAAGCAAAAGATTCATGCCCGCGTAAGCACCGTAACTGGCCCCCATCACAGCGACAGCTTCGGAGTTCAGTTGCGGAAATTGAATCAACGCCGCGTCCATAGCGTCCTCGATATCCTCAACCGCAACGCTCCCGTAACGTTGGCGTATGGCGTCAAAATGCTCGAACCCGTAACCGGTCGATCCGCGGAAGTTCACTTGCAGCACCGCATAGCCTTTGTAAGCGAGCAATTGTACTTCCGGATGGTATCCGTAGATATCCCGGACCCAGGGTCCCCCGTGAACGAGAACAACCAGCGGCACTGAGGCAGTATCTTCAGTCGATACCCCTTTGGGCATGGTCAGGTAGGACGGGATTTGATGCCCGTGGCGACCTTCAAAGGAGACCGGCTGCATCAATCCAAGCAGCTCTGGATCCAGCCGCTCGTCCACAACACCGAACTCCACGATTGAATCGGCATTTTTATCATATAGAAAATAGCTTCCCTTGGAACGACTGGAGATGGAAGCGACGACAAAATGGTTCTCCGAATTATCGAAATCGAGGATCCGGTTGATGCTATTTGGATTCAACTGATCAACTCGTTGCTGAACTTCCTCAAAAGCCGGATCCAGCCAGTGTGTATGTGGTTTCTCCCGATGGTAGTGGATTCCGACCAGGCGGTTGCCTTTGGCGCTGAACAGGGGTCCCTGACCGGGATTGTGGTCTGAGAACAAATCGTAGTCAGGGTCATAAGCTATCTGCGATTGTTCCCCTGTCCGTATGTCCATCCGATAGATCGCCCGGGTATCGGTTCGGGTGTCCGAGGCATAGTAGAGACTGTGATTGTCTTCCGCAAAAGTCAGGAACTGAAACCGGCGGGTTGGCAAACTCCGGCCGGAGTAGGAGAACGAATGCCTGCGTTCAGGCACAAAGCGATCAAGATTCTGCCAACGTCTGGTTCCCGGACTGCGATAGCGGAACTCTATGCGGTCTCTCAAATACCGAGTCCCGGCAATCACATCGCCGGACAGGGTGGGGATCCATTCGTCGATGGAGCCGTGAGGACGTTGGATGACTGTTTCGCTGCCATCCTTCAGGTTGACGCGAACAACCTGGGCCCGACCACGGCGGTCCTCTGTTTGAAGAAGCACATGCTCATCGTCATTCAGAAGCCTGGAAAACAACTGGGCGGACCAGAAATCACCAATGGCGATCAAACCCCAACCAATGTAATGGCCTCTGGAACTGAAAATCTGCGTGGGGTTGCCATTCGGTGTCTGGATGGAATACCAGTTGCCCCTCTGATCCTGATAGACCAGGCGGGATTGCCCGGCCCAAGCAGCCGAATGGAAGGATTGATCAGCCGAAGCCGTTGAGTGCAAAACGGTTTCACGTTTTTCCCCAACATGGAAAAGACGGATCTGATTGCGGTCTCTTGAACTGACAAAAAAGGCTACGGTATCTCCGTCAGGTGAGATCGCCGGTGGACTCATGCCATGGCCGCGGAAGAAATCCTCGGGGAAATAGCCCAGCAGTCGACTTAGGACTTGTCCATCAAGGGAGGATACAGCCAAGAACAAAACAGCGACAGGGTAGAGCAACAAACGAAGCATTCAGCGCTATTTAGCCAAAAATTTGCAATTTTTGCAAGGCCTGGATTTGTAAAAAAACACCTGGATTCAGAACCGTTATATGGTTGCAGTCTGTGTCAGAAGCTGCCATAAACCTGACCTTTGGTAAGATCCCCTGATTTAGCTATGTTGAACATCCAGTCTTGTATTATTGTAGGCAGCGGAATAAGCGGCCTCAGTGTCGCCCGGAAACTGCGTGAATACGCAGTTGACCTGACGCTCATTGAAAAGGGTCGGAGTCCAGGTGGCCGCATGGCAACACGCACCGAAGGCGCTTCGATTTTTGATCACGGCGCTCAGTTTGTGACCACCCGTGAACAGGTCTTTCGCGAGCGGGTGGAAAACTGGGTGGATAAAAATGCGGTGAAACCCTGGTATGTGGGCCCGCTCGGAAATATGCGCTATGTGGGAATCACCGGCATGCGCAGCATTCCCGAGTTATTGAGCAAGGAGCTCAATGTTCGCTATTCGGAGAAGGTCACCAAGATCCGCTTCAGGAAGGATGTCTGGACCGTCACCGTGCTCCCGCATGGAGAGACCAAGACCAGAACCCACCAAAGTGATTTTCTAGTTTTGACAGCTCCGGTACCGCAGTCACTTAAGCTTTTACAAGAGAGCAATATAGAGCTGGATTACGATGAAGAAGAGGAGCTTTCCCGGATCAAATACGTCCGCTGTATTTCAGTTATGGCCAAATTGAAGGGTCCTGCCGGATTGCCCAATCCGGGTGCCATGGACCTCAATCACGACGTTCTCCGTTGGATTGGCGACAATTACGCCAAGGGCGTTTCGCCAGTCGAGGGCACGATCACGCTGCATTCATCCCCAAAATTTGCTGAACGCTATTGGGACGCCCCCGATGAGGAGCGTATTCCGATCATGCTTGCCGCAGCCAAACCTTTTCTCAAGTCCGACGTCGTCGAAAGTGCTTCCCACCGTTGGGGCTTCAGTGAGCCCACGCGAATCTACAAAGAGAAGCAGCCCTTCCGGGTGCCATACTACCTCGATGAAGACCACCGTATCGCCCTTTGCGGCGATGGCTTCAACGGCCCCCGCATCGAAGCGGCGGCCATCAGCGGCGCCAGTCTTGCTGACCGTCTGGTACGGCCTTATTGAGAGTTGGCCCGGTTATCAGCTTCAGAGAGGTCCGATTTCCCGAATAAGGGTCTGCCAAAGCCTATGACCTCCGGCAGAGTTCGTCAAAACAACGATACCCCTTTGTGTCTCGGGGTTGAATTCCGAATAGCAGCGAAATCCAGTTCGGTTTGAACCACTGTGGCAAAAATGCAGAGCTCCGGCGACCTTGTCGATCCTCCAGCCAAGCCCAAAATAGACCTCACCTTGGCCTTCCTGATCGGACCGTGCGATTGGATCACGATTTTTGACCTGTGTTTCAGGTTGAAGCATCAAATCACGTCCTTCTGGTGACAACAAGCCGCCCCTGGATCTGTCGTGTTTCATCATTTCGACGATGAAGCGGGCATAATCCGATCCGGTGGTATAAAGAGTGAATGCAGCGTTTCCGTTTTCGTAAATGCGCCGGGGAAGAATGGGCTTGGCATCGTCAGCGGAATGCCCACCGGCCGCCTGAGTCGCGAACGAGTCCTGCCAGACGAAGCTGCTGTTCAACATGCTCAGCGGAATCTTTAGCTTTTGCTGACTCAATGTTTCGAGTGTTGAGCCTGTCAGTTTTTCGACAACCCGCTGAAGATACCAGTAGCCTTCACCGGAGTAGGTATAGTCGCTGCCAGGTTCGAAGAGCAAGGGTAGGGGTTGGCCTCCGCGTCTGCCACCCGGACGCCAATTTGGGAATCCTCCTTTGTGTGACAACACCATGCGGGCCGTCATCTTGCGGTGTCGGGGGTCGTCCATGTAGTCAGCCTCATAGTATTCGACCAGAGGCCGATCCAGTTCCAGCAAACCAGCTTCCACCAGTTGCATGACCAGGTAGGCAAAAAACGGTTTGGACATTGATGCGGCTTCAAAAACGGTGTCCTCGGAGACAGGTGCCGGATTTCCCGTCTGTTTGATACCGTAGCTGCCGGTCCAGGCTATTTCTCCAGATTCAATCAGTGCGATCGAAATCCCTGGAATCTGCCATTTTTCCATCAAGTCCGGCACCAGTCGATCAATCTCCCCAGCCAGACCATAGCCCTGCCTGAATGCCTGCTCAGCATGGATAGCAGACCATGTGAGCAGGCAAAGGCAGCCGGCTAATAACCAACATTTGGTGACAAAGTTCGGACTCATAGGAATCTCGCTCAGTAGCGTGAGATCAACAGATCCCGCTGCCAGAGCAGCTCCTTTGGAATGTGATCCCAGAGTTTAAGAAACAGTTCCTCGTGGCCCAGGGTTTGCACCTTGAGGGTTTCAGAATCGATTTTCATGGCCTCGTCCCACTGGCTTTCCGGGTAATCCAGACCTCGCCAATCAATGTCCTTGTAACGGGGCATCCAACCGATTGGTGTTTCGCTGGCATGTCCTTCTCCCCGAACCCGCTCAACAATCCAGCGGAGAATCCGCATATTTTCCCCGAAGCCAGGCCACAGGAACTGACCGTCCTCGGACTTCCGGAACCAATTGACATGGAAAATACGCGGTGGGTCATTTACCTTCTTCCCCATTTTTAGCCAATGACGGAAATAGTCGCCCATGTGGTATCCACAAAATGGCAGCATGGCAAAGGGATCCCTCCGCATGGCACCCACTTTTCCTTCAGCGGCAGCGGTCTGCTCGGAGCCAACCGTGGCTCCCAAATAAACACCGTGTTGCCAATTGAATGATTGAAACACGAGGGGGATTGTACTCATGCGACGACCCCCGAAAACAATGGCCCCCAATTCAACACCTTCAGGATCCTGCCAGGCTTCGTCAATGATCGGACAATTCTCCGCCGGCGCTGTAAAGCGGCTGTTCGGATGGCTGCTGGGACGTCCGGTATCCGGCGTCCAATCCTCGCCCTGCCAGTCTATCAAATGTTCCGGTGGGGTAGGCGTCATTCCTTCCCACCAAACATCACCGTCGTCGGTGAGTGCCACATTCGTGAAAATTGTGTCCCGGCTACAGGACGCCATGGCCATTGGATTGGTTGCATCGCTGGTGCCAGGCGCCACACCAAAAAATCCGGTTTCGGGATTGATCGCACGCAGTCTTCCATCGGGACCAGGTTTGATCCAGGCGATGTCATCTCCAACGCAGCTGACTTCCCAGCCGTCCTTTTGAAGTTCCTTCGGCGGGATCAACATGGCAAAATTGGTCTTCCCACAGGCACTCGGAAAGGCTGCAGAAACATAAGTCTTTCTGCCCTCGGGATCCTTGACCCCGAGGATCAGCATGTGCTCTGCCAGCCAGCCCTCATCCCGGGCCATCGCCGAAGCAATGCGCAGGGCGAAGCATTTTTTCCCAAGCAGTGCATTGCCGCCATAGCCCGATCCATAACTCAAAATGGTTCGCTCCTCGGGGAAGTGGGCAATGCATGTATTTTGCGGGTCGCAAGGCCATGCGACGTCGTCCTCAGGACTCTGGATAGGGCAGCCAACCGAATGCACACAGCGCACGTAGTTGCGGCTGTCGCCGAGGGCATCCCAAACGGCTTTTCCTACTCGGGTCATGATACGCATGTTCACAAACACGTAGGGCGAGTCTGAAAGCTCAATCCCGATTCCGGAAATAGGCGAACCGATAGGTCCCATGCTGAAGGGAATGACATAGAGTGTCCGCCCTTTCATGCTGCCTTTGGCCAGACTATTGATCTTCTCCTTCATTTCTTCCGGATCCATCCAGTTATTGGTCGGACCAGCTTCGTCCTTGGAGCGGGAGCAAATAAATGTTCGGCTTTCGACCCGGGCGACATCCTTCGGATCCGAACGAAACAGAAAGCTGTTGGGCCGCAGGCTTTCGTTCAAGCGAATACAGTGTCCCTTGTCCACCATCATTTGGAAAAGCGCATTGGCTTCTGCATCGCTGCCGTCGACCCAGTGAATGCGGTCCGGCTCAACCAGGCGGGTGATTCGGTCAATCCAACGCAAAACGTCCTTGTTTTCAGTTGGAGGGGTTGAATTGAGAGGGTAGTCGCAGCCAGCTGCAACGGTTTCCATCGTTGAGGAGATCATTGTCCTTTCGGTATACATTCTTGGTTTGATAAAGTATTGAAGCTGGGCGCCAATCAGCGCCCGCCATGGGTTTTGAACCAGGCCAGAACATGTTCGACTTTCGCAATCATGCGGGATGGCCTGGATGAAATAGCATGCGAAGCCCCCGGAACACGCACTAGTGCGGTATCGATGCCACGCAGTTTCAGGGCTTGATAGTATTGTTCCGCTTCGGAAATCGGTGTGCGCCTGTCCGCGTCTCCAGCCATGACCATGGTTGGGGTGGAGACATTGCCCACAAGGGACAGGGCGGAACGCTGCCAGTAGTGTTCATGTTCGTCCCAGGGAAGTCCTGGAAACTGGTTGGGAATCTGCGAAAGGTAGCTGTCAGAAGTCAAAACCTTGCTGGTCCAATTGATCACAGGGTTGACTGCGGCGGCGGCCCGAAAGCGATCCGTCAGTCCGACCGCATAAGCCGTTGCCGCGCCACCGGCGGAACCACCTGTAACAAACAACTGCTCTTCGTCGATAAAGCCTTTGCCAATCATGGCGTCTATGCCAGACATGTGATCGGTAAAATCATCTACAGAATTGTATTTGTTCTGCAGCAACATGGCGAAATGTTCGCCATAGGAACTGGAACCTCGGTAATTATTAAAAAAGACCACGTAACCTCTGGCAGCCATCAACTGGTGTTCCGCTGAAAAATGCGGCCCGTAAGCGAGGTGGGGGCCTCCGTGAATCTCCAGGATCAATGGATACTTCATTTCCGGGTCGAAGCCAGGTGGTGTCAAATACCAACCATGAATCTGTTCACCATCGAGAGCCGAATCATAAACGAACTCATGGATTTCACCTAGATCGATGAAATCAAGGAAGTTTCTGTTTAATTGAGTCAATGGCTGTCGGGCCCCATCACGAACCAAAGCAACGTCAGCCGGTTTATGAGCGTCGCCCTGGGTGTATGTTATGAGACCGTTATCGGACACCGAAAACTCACCGCTGAGATAGGGCCGACCCAAACGCGCACCGGAAACATCTCCGACAATTTCTGTCAATTCGCCATCCCAGGAGAGATAGCCCAGCTTGCGATGGCCTCTGTCGTCATACATAATGACAAAACGTTCGCCTTCAGCATCCCACTCGGCCGACCGGATGGAACGGTCGATCAGGTTTGGTATTTCGACTATCGATCCGGAATCAAGATCCAAAACGGCTAATTCTGTATGTCGATAGGCTACCGTATCCCCGGATGCATTCAAAAAAGCCACCTGGCGTCCAGAAGGACTGATTTTCGGGTGTGTCTGTGAGCCGTCTAGAAATGTAAGTCGTTCAATATCACCCGAAAGGATGTCAATTGCATGCAAGTTGGATTCCCGTAAACTCAGTTCCCAGTCCTCTCCCGTGCGAGCCGAATATATAATCCGGCTACTGTCCTTGGACCAAGCGAGATTGCTTTGATGATCCTCTTGAGCGAAAGTAAGTTGCCGCTTTGCACCACCTTCAGCGGATACAATAAATATCTGGGAATAGCTCGAGGGCAGCATGCCTCTCCCGTCGGATTGGTAGCGGGCGCGATCAATCACCACGGGCCGTGCAGACCATCGGGCTCCCTCCGGTCGATTCGGTCGTTTGATGTTTTGAGTGAAGGCATTGCGTGTAGGGGCAGGGACATCCATGTTGAAGGCAATCCAGCTGCCGTCGGGAGACCACTCCAGGTTGCGGACGCGGTCCGGAACCCTGACAACTTGCAGCGTTCGGTTTTCCTTCAATAGATGGACATAAATATGGTTTTCTCCGGATGCGTTCGAAACGAATGCGATCCGTTCGCTCCGCCGATCCCAGACGGGAACGGAACGGTTATGTCGATCTGAGAAAAGGGGGTACTGGTTCATCGATTCAAGTTCAATGCACCAGATATCACGCCTTGCCCGATCCGTCATAATATCATTTGTCTTTCGCAGATAAACGACCTTCTCCCCATTTGGAGAGATCCGGGGGTTATCGGCGTATTCCAGGCGAAAAATATCTTCTGCCTGAAAAGGACGGCTGCCCTGGGATTCCGAAGCTGCCGATACATAAAAGATCAGCACACCAAGAGTAACTGCAAGTAATTGCTTCACGTTTGCTATGTTGGAAATTCAAGAACGAAGTCTGCGGGCCCCATACCAAATGGGATCGGGCATTCCGCAAACGACGATTTGTTGTGGATCTATCCTCATAGATCCGTCCTGTCCCTCTGCCCAGAGGGTACAGGTTATGCCTTAATTAAGGGAGGCCCAATCGGACCATCCCTCATTGTCCCCATATACATAAATCCAGGCGCCTGCATCGACAGTTGTCCATACCCAGACGTCCAGCTCAGGAATGAAGCCAAAGATTCCTTCATCCCCGTCAGCTGAAACATAAACCCAGGAACGGAGATCAGCATGATAGATCCAAGGATAGTTGGTGTCCATGATGCCGCCGATCGACGTCAATTTGAAATCGGAGCCGGCAATGGTTTCGATTCCTTCCCAAGGGCTGACAGGGTCGGCTTCGTATGGGTAATCGTTCGCAACCAACACGCGATCCAGATCAAAGTATCCGTCGCCTGTGCCGGCAAAATTACCACGAACTGCCATGCGCAAGGATATGGCATCACGCAGGTTGCTGGTTGTTCCCTCAAAGAATTCGATCAACTCGCCGTTACCGACCCGATACCAGATCCGATACCAGTGCTCGAGGCGGTTGTACTCGAGGATCAGTTTTACTGGCTCTTCCTGAACTGAGTCAAAAACCACGATTTCGTCAGTTCCAACTCCGATCGTTTCAGCTGATCCACTAGCCAGCGCCTGCAGGGTTATGTCACCATTTTCCAAACGGTTGAGACGCATGCCAGCAGTGATGGCTGTTGTTCCGCTTTCGGCCAGTCCGTTCAGAAGCTCGAAGCGAAGGTGTGGTTGGCTGTCAGAGGAAGAGACTGAACTAAAATCCCAACCAGCAGATTCAATTGCATAGTAGACGTATTCCGCGCCAAAAGTAGTGCCGACGTCGATCCGACGACTTGTGAGGCCTCCATCCCGCTGAATACGGAAGATCCCTTCTCCGGTGGTCGCTGAGTCAGCAAGGTTTCCGTCCCAGGGGACATCAGGGTTGGCAATGTTCACAGTGTCTTCCAACGCTGTTCCTTCAGCCTCGTCGAAGATCCATTCGTGAAGGATTCCAAAGAAGGGTTCGGGCTCTTCATCCGGGCCATCAGGTTCGGAAATCGGCACCTCTGTGGATACGGCGAAGCGGTCAATGTCCAGATAACCTGTTCCGTCTCCTAGAAAATCGCCTTGTACGGCCAGGCGAATTGACTCGGCATCACGGAGCCCACTGGTGGTGCCAGTGAACAATTGGGTGAACTCATCATCTCCGACCTTATAGTTAACTGTATAGAAGTGGCTGAGACGATTGTAGCTAATTTGAATTGTGACCGGCTCTTCTTGAACAGAGGAGAAGAGAGGGATCATGTCGCTTTCCTCGTATCCTGGGGCGGCAGTTCCTCTCGCATATGCCTGGAGAGCAACTTCTCCATTGCTGAATCGCTCAAATCGCACACTGGCTGTGACTGCAGTTGGTGCATCTGCTGCGAATCCGTTCAAGAATTCAAAACGTAGGCGTGGTTGTCCGACACTATCATCGACTGGATCTGTGAGGTTCCATCCCGCAATGACGATCGTCATGTGAAGTTCAGCGGAAGCTTGGTTGTCACCAACGTCTGCACGACGGCTAACTAGACCTCCGGTGCGCTGGATGCGAAGGGTCCCCTCACCGGTAGTAGTTGAGTCTGCAATGTTGCCATCCCAGAAAGTGCCATGCAGGCCTTGATTTACAGCGCCCGAAACAGTCGTTCCGGCAACATCATTGAACTGCCAGTCATGGAGCTCAATGGCTTGGGCCGTTAAGGTCGCAAGAGCGATCCCGGCCGTAGTTATAATTTTATTCAAAAGTTTCATATTTCGTAAGGTGATTGTGGTTTAGTCTAGGTTCAGTTCGATATAGAAGCCCAGGTCATCTTCGCCTCGAAGAATGGAGTTGGCGAAGTCGCCTGGTGCTTTAGATGCGAGTTCAACAACCTTCGCATAGGCTTCCTCGAAGGACTCCTTTGAAACAGGATAGGGTTGATACTCGGTAATACGGTTATTGGAGTAAATTGGATACAGACGGATTTTTGCTTCCAGGGCGTCGGAATTCCGTTCGAAATGCAGCATTCCCACCAAGCCGTAGGGAAGAATTCCGCGCTCTTCTTCGAACAGGGCAAAGCGGCCAGGTGTATTGAAGAGAAAATTGCCGAGACTGTAGACGACCCAGGTGTCATCAATTTTCTCGATATCCTGGAGGCAGTGAGCACCGTGACCAACGATTAGGTCAGCACCGGCTGCGACGAGGGCTTCGGCCTGGGAGCGCTGCTGTTCGTTGCGCCAGACGTAATTATTGCCCCAGTGAGGGTAGGCGATCACAAAGGCATCCGGATTGATCTTTTTGTAGTCCCTGATCGCAGAAGCAATGGGTTCACCATCATCGTGTATTGCGGAGGATCCCGGATAATCCGGCTTCGCATACCACTTGTATTTGTCCTCATATACCTGGCGGTATTCAAAGGGACCAAAAACCGCGAGGCGGAGCGGCTCGCCACCGACATCAAGGTCGACTTCGTAGGGCCGGTCAGCTTCCTCTTGATCGAGCCCAGCACCAAAGACGGCAATGTCCTGGCGCTCAAGTAAAAGCAAGGTACTGATCAATCCCTCGAGGCCATGGTCGAGAGTGTGATTATTACCAAGACTCACGGCTTCAATGTTATGACGGGCAAGAGCAGCTGGCACTTCTCTGGGATCGCCCCAGTGAATATAGCCTTTATCTCCTTCAAAAGGGCTAGGGAACAGTTTCGGATCCACGATCGGAACTTCCAGGTTGATGATCCGGTGGTCGGCGCGTTGCAAAAACGGCTTGAGCTTCTCTAAGCCATAATCATAGCCATTAGCCAAGATTCTCTCATCACGGGGCATATAGCTTTCGGCAAAGTCCGTATCACCGCCCAGAAGAACGATGGTTTCACCGGCTGTAGCAAGGTTTGCGAATGCAAAGCCACAACTGGCCGCAATGAAGAAATTGATATTTCTAAGTTTCATAATAAGGTGTAGCTTGATTAAGGTTGATAGCGATAAATGCGGTAGAACTTGCTGTCTTCGTCGGCCTCAACGATCCACTCCAATGGGCCGTTTCCAACAGCCGGTTCTCCCAGGTCTTCCCATTGGTCCAGCGACGAGCTGGCCTGCAACTGATAGAAGAATCCGAGTTCGGACTCGCCGAGCGCCAAGCGAATTTCGGAATCACCAATCGCAACGGCCATCAGCTCTAGCGAGAGCCCTGGGTCAAACTCAGTTCTCAAGGCGGAAAACTGGACCGAATCGATTCCAATACCATGGTCGACCCCAGGTGCATTTTCATCCGTCCAACGCAGCCAGAGCGATTCGCCTGGCAACCATAGAACGTCTTCAATCGTCAAAGGCCCAAGGGCGATTCGATTATTCGAATCGTAGGGATCCACGTTCACCGCGGAACTCTCCCCATCTCCCACGTGAGGTGCATTGAATGTGAGTTCAGGAACCGCAACCCAACCTTCATCATGGGCAATGGAGGAAACCGGCCCAGTCTTCCAATCGACCTCAATTGTATTCTGAACGCCTGAGTTGCTGTTGCGGAACTGAACTCCCGTGTAGCTCAAGGTGAATCGATTCAGAGCCTGGCCGCTGTTGTTCGTAATGCGCAGGGCATAGTGGATATCACCGCTTGTGTCGCTAGCCCGACCGCCTATAAAGCCCTCTGTTGCCGTCTCGTTTGCCCTCCATTGTTGGACACTTCCCGCAGTTGTCAGGTGGTTGATGCGGTATGTTTCCGGAACTCCAGTCTCAGCAAACTCTATATACCAACCCGGGAAGGTTTCGTTATCAATCCATTCATTATTGTTGTTGGTCGATGCTGGAAGGCCCCTTGAGAAGTCCTGGGTGATCTCCGAGCCATCTCCGTTGTAAAGATAGGCACCAACTTGCTTCCAGTCACTGAATAGCAGGCGTGCGGCATAAGGAGATACGTCCGAGTTTGAGTGCGCGATATTGGGTGCAAAAGCGAGGCTCCAATTGAAGTCGAAATCATTGGACTGCGCGAATTCCCCGGTATGTGCATGAAAGAACAGGCCCCGGTCAAAACGGTTGGTGCCCTGGGCGTCCGCTTCAGGACTACGGTTCAGTGAGTTTGCATTGGGATCGTTGTCGTTTTCAGAAAGCAGCAGGGCGTGGCCTTCGCCCAATCTTTCTCCCAGTAGTTCCAAATCAAATGGACTGTTGTCCAACCCGAAAGGGTATTCAATCGCCGTGTCGGCTACGGTATACCAGCCGGGGTTTGCAATGACTGCCTTTGCCACCCGGATGTCAGGGAGAAAGAACAGCAATCGTTGCACAAATTGTCCACCAGCCGAGTGTCCGTATAAATAATAGTGTTCCTGGCCTCCCTCGGTTCGGGAAACAACATCATCGAACAGATCTTCAATGACCTGGGTCGACCACTGCTCCCTGGGAATGGGGTCGCCGCCTAAAGTTAGCATATACCCTTGGTTGTAACGTCGTGAGCCGGGGAACGCGTCGGAAGTGAATTCAGGAACAATCAGGATGAATCGGAGCTCGTTGGCCTCCTGTATCCAATTGTTCCGGTAAGTCTCGCCATTTCGATTCGTGCCATGACAGACAAAAACAATGGGCGCATCCAATGAAAGGCCTGGTGGACGATAGGTCCAGACAGGTACATCTTTGTCCGGATGACCCGGTGGATTGAAGATGTAGCTGTCAACACCCTGGCTAATAGCACCTGCCAAAAGCGGCAGTTGCAGGGCCAATAGAACGCTGAAATAGAACCTAATTTTCATTTTTGTTTTTAAATAGAAATGCAGCAGCCTCGACGGCCATGTGCGCATTGTTGTGGGCCACACCCGGAACTGTCTGAATCTGCCAGCCGAATTCGACCCCAAGTTCCTCTGCGGCTTCCTGGCCCCGCTTGTAATAGTTGTTACCACGGGCAAAACGATGTGCTCCTTGTTCCATTGCTTCGGGTGCCCGTCTCAAATGGCGATGATTTGGATCGTTATCTTCTTCACCCAACAGAATCAGCATGGGCTGGCTCAGCGCATGCTTAAGCTCCTCTTCGGAAACTCCCGTATTGTTCAGACCATACGGGAAATCGATTTCGTGTGTGGGCAGGGTGTACCAACCGGCATTTGCGGAGACGGCATGGATAAAGCGTGCATCCGGGACAAAATAATTCATCCGGTGAACAAACTGGGAGCCAGCCGAGTGGCCGTAGAGATAGTAGCCCTCATTGCTGTTTTCAAAGCGATCCAGAACCTCATCAAACAATGGTTCGAGAGCAGAATAGGCCCAGGTCTCCCTAGGATTTCTCTCTCCATCGCTATCAAATACTTTTCCCATGATATAGCCTCTGTCGCCAGGGAAATTGTCCTGACTGAATTCAGGCACGATCAGGAGAAAACCGTACTCTGCGGCCAGCGATCGCCACTGCCTCAAATACCTGTCTGCATCGCGATTCACTCCATGTAATACCATCACCACAGGGCTCTCGGGTGTGAGGTTCTCTGGTGTATAGTAGTAGATATCCATCTCTACTCCCTCCGAGGGAGAAAAAACGAACTTGTCGAGCTGTTCTTCCTGAACCTCGCGCCAGAGTCGCTCACGACTGATGGGCGCGTCCTTTGGAAACTCAGTTGATACATACAGGCGTTCTATATTGAAGTAATTGCGACCGCCCCCATCGAAGTCTCCGAACACGCGCATACGAACGGATTTAGCATCCCGGACGCCACTCGTATGCCCTCGGAAGAATTCGTACCAAGGCCCGTCACCCACACGGAAGTGCACTACATACTGGTTCAAGCTTTTGCTGTAGGATGTCACCATCGTCAGCTTCTGATTCATGTATGAGTTAAACAGAGGCCTCGGATCGCTTGCCTGCCCACCAGGTGCGGCTGTACCGGAGGCAAATCCCTGCATTGAAACCAAGCCATTTGGCATCCTTTCCAGCCGCATTCCAGCAGTGGTCTCGGTGGTATTAGTCCGGGCAGGCTCGTTCATGAACTCAAAGCGGATATTTGGATTGCGGCCCTGGGTGTTCGTGAAGTTCCAACCGGCGATCTCAACGACCAGAAAGAATTCGTCTGCGTCTCCCGTGTTGCCCAAATCAAACCGCCTGTTATTACCGCCACCATCCCGACGAATCCGGAATAAGCCGTCACCAGTTGCTCTGGAATTCGCCAAATTGCCATCCCAGTTGGTGAAGCGGGAGGCAGTATTCAGGGTTCCCGACAGGGGTGTATCTCGCCGGTCATTGAATTGCCAGTCGTGAAGGATCTTTCCGCTTGCCGCATAGACTGGGAGCAGCAAGGCGAACAGAAGGAGGCATCTGATGGATTTAGTTAACATGAAAGGTATCGGTAATGGCAGTTTGAAAGGGCAGGGCTCGATTAAGCTGCATCGGTCTTACGGCCGATGCGACGGCGGCGCAGATAGACAAAACCAATCGCCGCGAAACCCAACATAAGTGCATAGGTTTGAGGCTCGGGGATCGGGTTGACGGTGCTCAAGGTGACACTGTCTATGTCCATCGTGATCTCTCCATCGCTTCCAGCGGTGTAATACATCCGGAAGTTCAACGGTTCACGCGCTGAAGAAAGTGCACCTTCGTAAAACTCCACCCATGCGTCCGACCCAATTCGATAGTGAACAGTATACATATTGGTCGTTGTGTTCACGCCCAGAACCAGGTCCAAGGGTTGGTTCATAATGTTGCTGAATAGGGTTTCCGATGGAGAGCTTGTCCCTCCTCCAAGTGCCACTGACTCGAGAGCCACACTATTGTCGCCGAGCAGGTTAAAACGAGTTTCGGCATAAATACTGGAACCGGAAAATATGGGGTCATTGTTCATGAAACCTAGCCTGATCTGCGCGGTATCCGTCATTTCCCAACTGTTAATTCTTGTCCGCAGAAACAAGGTGTCGGCTCCACCTGTGTTTCCTACCAGAACGCGGGACTCTCTGGCTGCGACCGTTGTTTCGATTCGAAGCGAACCGTTTCCTGTAGTGGTTCCTGAAATGTCGGTCACATCGGAGTCGCCATTCCAATCGCTCCAGTTAGCGCCAGGGGATGCCGAATTAACGGTATCCGTAATGTTTGTCCCCATCGCCTCATCAAAACTCCAATGGTGGAGTATGCTAGCACTCAAATACGATGCGCAGACGAATCCGGCGCAGCTCAATATTAGTATTCCCTTTTTCATTTTCGTCCTTCCTTTTAACGTTATCCTATCTTAGTCATTCCCAATTTCTGTTGCCGGCGTCCACTGTTCCGAAGACTCGCCCATTTCATAGACCCAACCGTCGACTTCCAGACCGACCCAGATCCATTTGGAAGCATTCACGTGGTAGCCCCAAATACCGGCGTCCTCGGTCAAGTCCTGTTCGGAATTGAACCAAATCCAGCCATGTGAAGGCGCGTGGTAGACCCATGGCCATTGCTGGTCCCAGACAATCCCAATATTGGTGTCCTTAAAGCCAGTGTTGTTGATCGTTTCCAGTTCATCCCAGATACTTACGGAATCGCCTTGATCCACTGGGTCTCCGTCCGGGAAAAAGGTTGTTACGGCGAAACGATTCAGGTCCATGTAGTTCAAACCGTCGCCATAGAAATCGCCCCGGATCCACATTCTGAAAGAGATCGCAGCGCGAAGGCCGCTTGTGTTCCCGGCAAAGAATTCCACCCAGTCACCATCACCTTCCTGGTAGTAGACTGAATAGGAGTGCTTAACAGTGTTGTAAGCAGTTACCAGTTTCAGGTCCTCCAGTTGGGTTTCGCTGAAGAGGCTCACTGGCTCACTGGTTTCACCACCGGGCGCGGCTGTGCCGGTCGAGTCGGCCTGCAGTGAGACGGTTCCATCCGTATTGTGAATCAGGCGCATACCAGCGGTGATCTGGCCAGGATTGTCGGCGGCCTCGCCGTTCATAAAGTGCATTCGAATCTCAATGTCACCGGCATCCGGATTGGTAACGTCGGCAAGATTCCAGCCGGCAAAATCGACTAGCATGTAGAGGATTTCGGCGCCGTCAGTCTCGCCTACATCGACCCGCCGGTTCAAACCACCAGCGTTGCGTTGGATGCGAAAAGTACCGTCACCGGTGGTAAAAGAATCCGCCAGATTGCCGTTCCAGGTAACCCAGGGCCGGGCTGAATTCAAAGTTGCCGACATTTCGGTTCCTTCGGCTTCCTCGAAGTGCCAGTCATGCAGGTAATGGGAAGCTTCATCGTCCCGCCGCAGCACACTCAGAGTCATATCGGTGACACTCCAGGTTGGACGAACTCCGTCCGCTTCGTCGGTCATTCGGAGTAACTGCGTATCCCCGGTGGCTTCGAAAATGAGGTCAAAGTTTGTATCGCTGGCGATCCCAGAGTCGATCCCTTGCGTGTCCATGATTTGTACCATCAGGTCGTAGATGGCATTCGTGCCCCAGGCACCCACCGTAATCTCATCACCAGTTTGGCTGGGATTTGCAGGAAGGCGTCCATCGGCAATGTAGATCTCACGAGTCAACAGGTTAATCCGATCCCCCCGATCGAGGTAGTGTACTTTGACGCCGGTCATTTGACCGCGATCCAGTAATTCGGCTTCCGAGGCATCGATCACTATGCTTCCCTTGCCTCCAATCACAGTTCCAATGCGAGTGCTGTTGTCGATCAATAGGGCAGTGTCCTCGGCAATTCCGATCCCCAGGTCGCTGCCAAAAATCGGGCTGACCACGGCGGCGAGCAAGCGACCAAAGCGGCCCCGTTCAATATGGTGCTGGCAGTAGACAGCATCTTGATTGAAGCCCATTCCCGCGCGATAGCTCACTCCAGGCTGAGAGGACCCGGCAGGGGTTGCCCCGCGGGCCAACGCATTGCTGGAAGTCCCGCCGGAAATCATTGGGTCGCTCATAATCGCGGCCCCGGCACTGCTGCCCGCAATAACCGCACCCTCTGCATAGATCTCCCAGATTGCTTCAAGTGCAGGGGTCGGAGTTCCTCCGGAATTGGTGAAACCGTTCATGATGCTTGTCTGACTGCCGCCAATAAAAAACACCCCTCCGGCAGAGAGAATCGCATCCGCGTTGTCCGGATCGTTTCCGCCTGAACTGGAAGTAATATGAACGTATATCGCCGTGCCTTCGCCAAAGGTGGTATTGATACGGTCGACTAAATTTTCTCCTGCCGGGCGGGCATTGGAAACGGATTGCCCGGTCCCGAAAATGGCCAGCGGACGGTCTTCCAGCTTCAAGTCGACGATGGTACCGAAGATTTCATCCCAGGATTGGTTTACACCTCCACCTGCAATCACAAGCGGGCCGGCACCTTCCGGGATTTCGGTGGGCAAGGTATCAGCAAATAGCGTAAAAGAGGAGAGTAGGGCGATGAGCGCCGAAACAGCTACCCTTCTGAAAGAATTGAATGAGAGAGGTGAATTCATAAGTTTAAGATTCATTTGCTTAAGTTGATATTTTCTTCAGATAGGAGCTTCATCATCCCGGCGCAGAACACTCAGGGACATATCGATGACACTCCAGGTTGGGCGAACACCGTCCGTTTCATCGGTCATGCGGAGCAGCTGCGTGTTTTTGGTGGCTTCGAAAATGAGGTTAAAGTTTGTATCGATGGCTATGCCGGAATCGACCCCTTGGGTATCCATAATTTGCACCATCAGGTCGTAGATGGCATTCGCATCCCAGGCATCGACCGCAATCGCATCACCGGTTTGGCTGGGGTCTGCAGGAAGGCGTCCATCGGCGATGTGGATCTCACGAGTCCGCAGGTTAATTCGGTCTCCCCGGTCGAGATAGTGTACTTTGACGCCGGTCATTTGCCCGCGGTCCAGCAATTCGGCTTCCGAGGCATCGATCACTATGCTTCCCTTGCTTCCAATCACGGTTGCAATGCGAGAGCTGTTGTCGATCAAGAGGGCAGTGTCCTCAGCAATTCCTATCCCAAAATCGCTGCCAAAAACCGGATTAACCACTGCGGTAAGCAGGCGGCCAAAGCGGCCCCGTTCGATATGGTGTTGGCAGTAAACCGCATCCCGATTGAAACCCATTCCCGCGCGATAGTTCACGCCAGGCGGCGAGGACCCTGCGGGGGTTGGACCACGGACCAGCGCGTTGCTGGATGTCCCGCCGGATATCATTGGGCTACCCATAATGGCGGCTCCGGCACTACTGCCAGCGACAACCGCACCCGCGGCGTAAATTTCCCAGACGGCTTCAAATGCAGGGCTGGGATCTCCATCAGAATTGGTGAATCCGTCCATGATTCTACCTTGAATACCACCTACAAAAAACACTCCGCCAGCCGCGCGAATAGCAGCCACATTCTTTGGATCGTTTCCTCCCGAGCTGGATGTGATATGAACGTAGACAGCAGTGTCATCGCCGAAGGTCGAATTTATCCGGGCGACCAGATTTTCCCCGGCAGATCTAGCATTGGAATCGGTTTGACCGGTTCCAAAGACAGCCAAAGGTCGACCTTCCAACTTCAAGTCCACTATGGTAGCAAAAATCTCTTCCCAGGACTCGCTCTCACTTCCCCCTGCGATTACCAGCGGTCCCGCGCCTTCGGGGATCTCCCTGTGTAGCATTTCGGCATACAGCGAAAACGGGGAAAGCAACGCTATGAGCGCCGAAGCGACCACCGTTCTTGAGGAACGGAATGAAAGGAGTGAATTCATAAATTTGGGAATCATCTTAATGGGTGATTACTTGTTTCCAAAAAGCTCTTCGACTGCAGCGGCAGCCATGTAACGGTTGTGGTGAGCAACGCCCGGAACATGTTTGATCTCCCAGCCGAAATTGACGCTCAGGTGACGGGCCTGCTTCTCACCCATAAAGTAGAAGGTATGGCCACGCTCGAAGCGGTGGTCCCCTTGTCGCATCGCCTCAGGGGCCCGGCGCAAGTGGCGATGGTTCGGGTCATTGTCTTTGGTGCCCAAAAGCACAACCAGCGGTTGATTCAGGGCACGCATCAGGTCTCTGCGCGAAACCGGAGTGTTGTTAAGGCCGTAAGGAAAGTCGATATCGGGCAGCGGTAGGGTGTACCAACCTGCGTTGGCGGAGACAGCCTTGATGAACCGTGCCTGGGGCTGAAAAAATATCATTCGATGAACAAATTGAGAGCCCGCCGAATGACCATACATGTAATAGCCGCGGTTGCGGTAGCCAGTCCGCTTCTTAACGTCATCAAAAATTCCCTCAATATAGGAGTAAGACCAAAGTTCCTCGGGATTCATGTTTCCGTCGGTATCGAATACATTGCCCAGATTGTAACCCCTCGCGCCAGGAAATGCATTTTCTGAGAATTCGGGACAAATGAGGAGGAAGCCATACTCCCGAGCTAAGCGGCGCCATTCAGCCAGATATCGATCTGCATCTCTGTTGACCCCATGCATCACAAACATGATCGGACTGTTGTCCGGCAGATCCTTCGCCTTGTAGTAAAAGACACGAATCTCGGGTCCGTCTCCATTCTTAAAACGGAAGGTTCCCTTACCTTCTTTAAGGGAATCCGCAAATGCACCATTGCCAGCAAAGGCAACGAGCAAAGCCATCAGGCAGAGTTTAAATAGTCCGGAAAAATTCATTTGGCAGCAATGCCCTCGTCCTTAAAAATCCCCGTAAAGTGCTGACCATCGGATGTGATGTAGGCGTGGTACATTCCCGGGGTATTGAAAGGCACAGCGATGTTGCCTTTCGTATCCACCCCGATGACACCACCGCGACCCCCCATTTCGATGAGTTGCTTATGCACCACCTCGTCCGCGGCCTCATTCAGAGACATACCCTTATACATCATCAAGTTACTGATCTCGTGAGCGGTAACGTTGCGGATAAAATATTCACCATGACCGGTGCATGAAATCGCACAGGTTTCATTGTTGGCATAGGTACCGCTACCAATGATGGCGGAGTCTCCAACGCGGCCCGGATATTTTGCAGTAGTGCCGCCTGTAGAAGTCGCAGCGGCAAGGTTTCCTTCGATATCCATCGCCACGGCGCCAACCGTGCCGAATTTTTTGTCAAGAGGATCACAGACCTCTCCATCCGGAACGACATCTTCAGATAATTTGGAACTTCCAGAATCCCGGTTCCTAAGCATTGCACGCCAGCGAAAGTCGGTATGAAAATAGTCATCACTGACTTCCGCGATTCTGCATTCACGGGCAAAACGCTGGGCACCTTCGGCTGTGAGTAAAACGTGCTCGTTTTTATCGAGCAGTTTGCGGGCAAGGCTTATCGGGTTTTTGATACGACGCACCATAGACACAGCGCCCGCTCGGAGCGTTGCACCTTCCATAATCGAGGCATCCATTTCGTTGATGCCATCGAATGTAAAGTTGGACCCGCGTCCGGCATTAAACAAGGGACAGTCTTCGAGTTCCTTGACGGCAGCTTCAACGGCGTCCAGGCTGGATCCGCCTCTTTTGAGAATTGCTTCTCCGATATTCAGTGCATGGCTCAATCCGGAGCGAAACGAGTTCTCAATTTCAGGAGTCATAGCGTCGCGACTCAATGCGCCCGCTCCGCCATGGATAACAAGTGTATACATAAATATTAGCTTCCAGGTTGGGTTTCATCATCACGGATCTTCGGCGCGATACCGATGCCCGTATATCCGTAAATAATCGCAAAGATAAATCCAGTGTAGCAAAGAATGGCCCATGGCGCATAGCTGATCACTGGCACATTCAGGGTCGCAGCCATGAACACTCCGGCGATGCTCCAGGGAACCAATGGAACAATCACTGTTCCGCTGTCCTCTGTGGTTCTGGAAAGGTTCTTTGCGGCCAGTTTGTGCTTTTTAAATGCCGGAGCGAAGAGTTCACCGGGAATGAGAATGGAGAGGAAGGAACTACCAGTCATCACCGCGGTGGTAATTGAGGCTGTCACAGCAGTGAGCACAAGTCGACCGGTCGTATTCGCGAAGCGTGTCAACGCCTGCAGAATAACGGCCAGCATACCTGTGTGCTGAATAACTCCTCCGAAGGCAAATGCACAGAAAGCGATCAACTTTACATTCATCATGGACAGCATACCGCCGCGTTGGAGCAGCAAATCGACCATCTCGCTACCGGTAATCCCATGATATCCGATGACCATTACATTCATCGCCTCCTTAAAGACAGCACCCTGGTAGACCATCGCCAGTATCGAGGCGACCAAAGAGGCAAGTAGCATTCCCGGGATGACCGGCTTCCGCATAATCGCAAGGGTAAGCGTAATGACCGGCGGAAGGATTAGCAGAGGATGAAAGGTGAAGTTGGCAACAATCGTTTCCTGCATTTCGATCGCAGCTGGTACGATGCTGCTTCCATCGGAATGACGGGTTAAGCCCAGATAGAAGTATACAATCAACCCCAACAACATCGCAGGCGTTGTGGTCCAGAGGGTATGACGGATATGATCGTAAAGGTTACCCTGCACCGCGATAGGCGCCAGATTTGTGGTGTCCGAGAAGGGGGACAGCTTATCCCCGAAATAGGCACCAGCCACAATGGCTCCAGCTGCCTGCCCCAAAGGGATTCCCAATCCTTCGGCAATCCCAACAAATGCCACACCAATCGTCCCAACCGTTCCGTAGGAAGTTCCCGTAACCAATGAAACCACTGCGGATACCAGACAGGCTGTAACCAGGAAGTATTTCGGAGAAATAATCTCCAAACCATAGTAGATGAGCATCGGGATTGTGCCTGATGCAATCCATGAACCGATGAGGGCACCGACAACGATGACAATCAACATTGCCGGCATGCCCTTCATCATGCTCGCTATTATACCTTCCTCCAAATCCTTGTAGCGATAGCCCATGCGCCAAGCGAGAGCACTGGCTACAGCAGTCGCCGCAAGAAGCAGTATCTCCGCCCGTATTCCGAGCACTCCATAACCAACGCCAAGGAATAAAGCTATGGCAAATAATGGAATTAACGATTCTAAGAGTGTTGGTGTACGGAAAGACATGTTCTTTCGGGCTGAATAAAGTTGGGGTTTATTTTAGAAGTCCGCACGCAGGGCAGTGTGCCAGTAGCGTCCACGGTTGCTGTGATAGCGCCAGGTGTATCCACGGCCGGTGGACGTGAGAGGAGGGTCCACATCAAAGAGATTGCGGACGCCGACGCGGATGCGGTAGCGGGGGAAGCGGTCTCCAACGCTAAAGCGATAGTCGACATGGAAATCAGTTCTCGTGGCGTGAGAAACCTTCCATGATTCCCCAGTATCTGTATGCGTTGCGTTGGTGTCGTAGAAATGGTCCATGTAGCGGTGCGCAAGGCGGGCGCCCCATGGTCCATTGCGCCAGGCAATGGAACCGTCCATGCGGTAGCGGGGGAAACCGTCCCGGCGAATTTTGTCAGGGACAACGCCGCCAATAGCGGAAACATCACGGTTCGCGGGAACCAATACACCCTCCACATAATCCAGCAACTCATCCAAATCACTTCGATTCTCTTCGTATTTCAGATAATAACTCGCATTGAAGCGGAATGTGAAGCGGCCCAAAGCCTGCCATGGAATGCGGTAGCTTGCTGCAAAATCCAAGCCTTGCGCTTTTCTGCTATCAATGTTCAGGGCGGGATCATACACATAGAGAATTTCACCAGCCGGACGTTTGCCCTGGGCTTCGTAAATGGTGACCTCTGAAGGCGTTGGGTCGGTGCGGACCACATTCGGGTTGTGCATATCCGGCGTTGTATCCCTCAAATATGAATCCAGCGCGATGGCCTCGGCCACGCCGAAGCGCGAGATAACGTCTTTCTGCTCAATGAACCAGCCGTCGAGGGAAAGCGTCAATCCCTCAAGCCATGGAGGGGAAACCACCAGGCCAATGGAGAATGTATCTGTTTCCTCCGGTGTCAGGTCAACGTTACCACCCGAAATGGTTTGACGATAAGAGAAACCGCGATCCCGGTCGCTGACTTCGTTGGCCGGCAAGTACATAGTCCGGTAGAAGTCTTCACGGCCCTGACTGAGGCGTTCGGTCTCGCCTTCATAGAGCTGAGCCAGATTGGGAGCCCGAAATCCCTGTGAATAACTGGCACGGATAAATGCCGAAGGAATTGGATACCATGAAAGGGCAATCTTGGGTTTAGTCGCGCTGCCAAAATCGCTGTAACCCTCGTGGCGAACCGCAAGTTGCATTTCCAGTCGATGCAGGCCGGGCAAAGCATTTCTGCGACTGAAGATGGGGACTTGCATTTCACTGAATGCAGAGATTACATCGCGATCCGCAGAGGTGTTTTCGGTTGCACTGACCCCAACAACATCACTGGAATCCGGTTGATAGTTCGAGGGAATTGCACCGGTTGGGATTTCCGGAAAACGTGCCTCCATGCTTTGTGGGTCAAAATTGATAGTGCCATTGATTCGGTCATCACGAATGTCCGCATAGCTCTCATATCGGTATTCCGCTCCTGCCGCGAATCCAACTGGACCCGCTGCGAGCTCGAACAGATTGAAGGTAGATGCCCTGACATCAACGAGCCCCAACTCAGTCTCACCGATACGGGTCACCTCAATACGAGAACGCTCCAGAACTTCTTCAGGATTTGCGAAAGGACCGTTGAAGGGATTGTATGCATCGGGAGTGTCGAGCGAAAGATCACGCAGGAAAAGCGTTTTGCTGACACGATTCAACTCAGTGTCAGTGGTGCGGGAATCGTTCCAGACAGCGCCCGATTCCCAGGACCAGTTCTGAACCTGTCCGCGGAAACCAGCAACGAAACGGTTGGAGCGGCTTTCCACTTCTACGATGCGAGGCCCGAAGTCAACTGGACGATAACGTCGGATGAGCAGATCAATCCCTTCGTCGGGCAATGCCGTTCCCCCAATCGTGAGTTCCCCGGGAAGACGGTTTGGAGTATTTACGGATCCGAGCGGATTCCAGTAATTCGTCTTTGGCACAATCATAAACGCGAGGCCTTCATCCATTGGAATCGGGGCCCGGTGGGTCATTGAACTCGCGCGGTAGTGACCCAGCTCCATGAAGAAGCTGAGGTTATTTGTAAGATGGTGGTTCAGGGTCCCATACAGGTTGTAGCGTCGGGACTGAGGTGTTAACCAAATGTCGGGACCCTGATCGTAGCGCAGACTCTCGGGATTCAGATTTCCATCGGCAACAACGTTGTCCGGGTTCTGCGGTGAAGTAATTCCGCCCTCCAGGAGACCATCAGGTCGGATATGAAACCGGCCGTCGGCAGTCGAAACGTTTGTTGAGCCTGAGCGGACACGTTGACCCCGGAAAACATTTCCATCCGGAGACAATCCACCGGCAATAAAGCCAGCCCAGGGAGATACGGCTGAAAGGTTTCGGAAACTGTTATTGCCTTCCCATTCTTCAGGAAGCAGTGGACGGCTGTCCGCCGAAGCCGAATAGGACCTTTCCGAAGCCCTCATCCCACTCCTGTCGAAGATTTGCCCGAAGATCGCGATATTGGTCCGGTTATCATTGAAATTCACGCCATGCGCGAAGTCAGCGCGGTACTCACGAAAAGTAGTGTCTTCGGAGAATCCATAACGAACTGTCAACCGAGAGCCCTCGTAATCGCGGCGAAGGATGGTATTAACCACACCAGCAGTGGCGTCTGTTCCATACAGTGCCGAAGCACCGTCGCGCAGGATCTCTACACGCTGAATAGCCGCATCGGGAATAGTGTTGATATTGACAACCAAAGTCGGCGTTCCACCCAGGGACTGAGACATAGGGTGGGGGGTCAGTCTCCGATTATTCAAAAGCACCAAAGTGTTGCCTGGACCCAGTTCTCTCAAATTAATCGACGAAACATCCCCGCGTGCGGCATTCGGACCATCTTCGCCTTCTCCGATTGAAATGCCACCTGCCATGGAAAGGTCATTATAAAACTCGGTAGGAGTCATAAAACCTTCACCATCGACATCCTCAAAATTAATTACAGTTACCGGCATAGAGCCTTCTTCATCAAATTGACGAATGTAACTACCCGTTACTTCAAATGACGGCAGGTCGAAAACAGGTATTTCATCATCGTCCTGCGCTGTGCTTAAAGGCACAATAAAAGAGGGTATGATTGCAGCGGCCAGCAAACCGCGGAATCGAAGACTAAGAGACGAACTATATTTCATTTTCCAGTTGTTTTTGGTTTTCTAAATTATCTATTTGGGTCCGGAACCGCTAAGCGCCTCAGGTCGAGGATAGATGCGATTTCTTTTTTACTAAGAAGTCCTTCTTCCTCCAGGATGCTCCGAGCACTTTTTCCTGAAACTAAAGCCTGCCGGGCCAGCTTTGAGGTTCTTGAATACCCCAACATAGGAGCTAATGCAGTTATCAGGCCAATACTGTTCTCTGCATGATTTCTGGAGACATCTTTATTGGCCTTGATACCTTTTACACATCGGTGATGGAAAGTAACAATAGCCTGGCGCAGATGGTGGATACTTTTAAACAGCGACCAGAAGATCACTGGTTCCATTGCATTCAATTGAAGCTGTCCTGCCTCTGCTGCCATGGTAATAGTCACATCATTTCCGGAGACCTCAAAAGCTACCTGATTAACTACTTCCGGGATAACCGGATTGACTTTCCCGGGCATAATACTGCTACCAGGCTGTGCATCCGGTAATTGTATTTCATTCAGCCCGGCCCGCGGACCGGAAGAAAGCAAACGAAGGTCATTGCAGATTTTGCTTAATTTTATCGCGACCCGTTTCAGAACACTCGACAGTTGCACGTAAGCACCTGTATCCTGAGTGGCTTCGATCAAGTTATCGGCAATTTTAAGATCCAGCCCCGTGATAGACTTCAAATGAGTGCATACGCTGTGCCCAAAATCTCTGGGCGCATTTATGCCTGTGCCAATGGCCGTCGCACCCATGTTGATTTCCCTGAGGAGAGCGTCGGCCTCTTCAAGCCGCAGCAAGTCCTCTCTCAGGGTGTAGGCGTAGGCGGAAAATTCCTGACCGAGAGTCATTGGGACGGCATCCTGCAGTTGTGTGCGCCCCATCTTGATCACATCATTAAACTCCAATGCCTTCAATTCCAGCTCTGCGGCCAGATCATTAAGGACTTGCCGCAAACGGCGCAAACCGATGCGTGCGGCAATTCGAAATGCGGTAGGGTAGACGTCATTCGTGCTCTGACTGAGGTTGACATGATTGTTCGGATGAACTGCATCTACGTCGCCCCTGCTTGCACCCAGTTCTTCCTGAGCCAGAGAGGCGATCACTTCATTCGCCATCATATTGGTGCTGGTTCCCGCCCCCCCCTGTAGCACATCGACAATAAAGTGGCGGTGATGACGCCCCTTGATCAAGGCTTTACAACTTTTGCAAATGGCTTTGAAAACCGGTTCATCCAGCAGATCCAGGTCCCTGTTGGCTTGCGCGCAGGCGAGCTTGACCATGGCCAAGGCAGCAATAAAGCCAGGGTAATGACTTACCGGCGTCCCGGAAATCGGAAAATTTTCATATGCCCGTAATGTCTGGATTCCATACAGTGCGGAATCAGGCAACTGGCGGACGCCGAGGAGGTCACTTTCCTCGCGGTAACTATCCGGGTTGCTATCCCCGGACAGCGTGAATGCCTTTTCCTTGAGCAATTTATAAACACTTGGATTTTCACGGGCGATAATGGGTAGAGAAGATTTTGGGAACCGGGCTATGCTACAAGGCATAGTCGCCTCGACGGTTTCCCGATAGACCACCACGGCGGAATCCATTAGCAATTCCGCGCCAAGAATGTCCCCCGATTCAATTCGACGGACAAACCTGAGGCCATCCCCGGACGCCTTAAAAGCATTCATTCGGCCTTCAATAAGCACATCCAGATAGAGAATAGGCATCCGCTCGTGAGCGATGAAGCAGCCAGATTTCGGAGTGAACAATTCGCCGTAATCCCGGACTAAGCCGAGAACCGCTTGCTGCTGATTTGATGAATTGATTTCGCCCTTTTCCTTAGGGCTTGAGACTGAGAGAGAAGAGGTCATAGCCGGTTGTATACAAATATATTTATATTCAGAACCGCTTCGGTCAAGGATAAATTTCGTTCTTTGGAGAGATTGCCAGGATCCACTGGATGCAAACACCCAAACACTCCAAAAAGACGTCTTCATCGTTGAAACAGCCTATTCAACGGCTAAACGCTGCCTGCGCTGTAACAATAAAGGCAAATTATTGTTTACGAGCTGTATACAAGTATTTCAACTCGATCTCTACTATTCTGAGTTTTCCGTAACTTACTGCCCGGCGGGAAGCTACAATTTCCAGATTTAAACATGTTAGACCGCAATCATTCCCCATCTCTCGTCGAAATAACCCAATCCGGATTCGGTTCTGTGGCCCTGCCGGACCGTCTCTACGCCATCCTCAAAGCCCGGATCCTGACCTGTGAATTGAATCCGGGCGAGCGTCTGGTGGAAAAGAACCTCTGCGATGAATTCGCGATTTCCCGAACGCCTTTACGTGAGGCCATCAACCGCTTGATCAATGAAAAGCTCGTGGAGATCCAAGCCCACCGGGGTTACCATGTTACGCCTTTGAGGGTTGATGAATTCAGGATGCTCAATGAATTCCGTCGAATTGTTGAGCCACAGGTCGCGGCTCTGGCGGCATCCCGGGCTTCGAAGGAAACCATCGAGACACTGAGAAAGTATGCCGATTTGCCATCCTACACAATAGGGGATGAAGAGTCGTTCAGGGAATACTGTCGCTATAATTCCTTATTCCACCTTCACTTGGTGAGAGCGACGGGGAACCATTTGCTGGAAGAATCCGTTATGGATGCCCTGGATAAATATCAGCGACCGGCCTACCTGGGTATCGGGCGACAACTGGATTCCGGAAATCCATCCAAAGAGCACCACTCAATCGTTGATGCGATTGAATCCCATGATGCGTTCAAGGCTCAAATGGTCATGCACCAACATATATATACGGGGGAGGACCGCATCAGCAAGGCACTGGCCGACGAGGGCTTGAGCTGATTGGCCGGAGGAAGCGTTTATCAGCCTTCAGCGCTCCGGCGTCGGATCGCCGGGATCAAAGAGTTCTATTTCAACCCATTCGACTTCAGCCTCATCGAGGTCGCCCTCAACTTTCTGGGCGATGATTTCAGCGTCGGTGGCAAAACCAAACGACAGGGGCAGGCTGACGAGGTGATGACGGGCTCCGGCCCCGGAGTGAACCGAGAAGGCCACATGAAAAACGTCGCCTTCCGCAAAACTTTTGCTGTCGAGCGGGTCGGGTGCTTCCATGCTGCGCGTCAGGCGCACCTGCCAGGCTCCGTCGCTGTGGCGGCCGTCGGCGCGAATGGCCCCGCGGCTGCCTTCGGGCTCGCGTAGAAAGCGTTGGGGTAGGGCGTCCCCGTCCTGCCAGTCGTGCTCTGGGTCGAATGGCTTTGCGATGGATTCGCTGAGAAAGTACCAATCGTCCTGGCTGTAGGCTTGCTCCACCAGCTGCTCGAAGAGCAGGGCATGAAAACCGGTTTTTTCCGAATCGTACATCCAGGCCGGGGCTCCTGAATCGTCCACATTGTCCGTATACATGCCGCGGCCCGATGAGCTGTGGCGGTAATCAAGCACGTAGCCGTTGTCGGCAAAGCCGATCGGGTTGGATCGATGGGCTCGCCATTGCCATAGGTCCAGAAAGACGCCGGCCTCCAGTAGCTCCCGGATTTGATCCTCAGGCAGAACCGCTTCCCACGCATCGAGCGGGCTGACATCGCTGTCGCGGGATTCGAGAATGAATTTGCGAACATCCGAGCGCCCGAGCTCATCCCCCAGATAGGAGTGATCGCCGACCGCATCGCTGTCCACCTCGCTGCGGGTGCTGCGCATACCTGGGTGAACGGCTACGTATCCGCCCAGATTCTCGAAATTACGCACCGAACCGTCATCCCACATCACTGAAATCCGGTCTTCATAAAAACCGTGTTCATCACGTCCGTCAGCACCCAAACCGTAACGCGTCCATTCGCCATTGCGGTAGACCAGGTATTGATGATACCAGCTGGGTGTTTCCGTCGGGTATTCGAAGCGAAGCTGGAGGTCCTGATCATTGAAGAGGGCAGCGACACGCAGAAGATTACCCGGTTGTTCCGCTTCATCGCGATCGACGCATCCGGCCATAGGGAGAACCAGAAAGGCAACAATGAATAGGGTTATCGCCTGTGCTGCAGTGGGTTCAGCGCTCTCCATCCCGGCAGGCTAAAGGAACCTGCCTGTTGAGGTAAAGGCTTATTGCGATTAGTGACACTGCAGCGGCCGCTTGAGCGAGCAGAGGAATCCATACTCCTCTCAACGCCGCCGCAGGTAGATCGGATACCCAGAGCTGCAACAATCCCTGAATTCCGGGTGTGCTTGGAAAAACCCAGGCGAAGACCTGCAAAATTGTGGGTAGCTGTTCGCTCGGCCAGATGCTCCCGGAAATAAACAGGATGGGAATTGATGTGCCAACCCATAGCGCGGGACTGGATTCACGGTGGCGAAATATCTTGCACAGGCAAAGGCCGTAGAGCGACCAGACGGTCGTCAGCAATAACAGAAAGCACAAAGCCCCAATCCGATCCGCAGGCAGTGGCAGATTGAGGAAGTTAAAGACGGGTCCGGTCAGTATCACGGAATGTATGAAATACAGCAGAATAACTACGGTCAGGGCGCCTGCCATTGATTGGGCGCTCCTAAAGGCATGCCCCCGTTCCCTTTGGGTTGCAATAGACATGCCGAAACCCAGCCAAAGAGTTTGTTGGAGAATGATGAGAATAACACTGATGTAGGCAGTATTCAGGTAGCTCTCCGTCGGGTTGAAGGGTCGAATGCTCTCGAATGCAATCGGATCACGCATCCGTTCGGCCCGGTCCCGGGAAAGTCCTTCGGACCGGTATCTTTGGAGTTGAATGCCTGCAGAAAGGGTTCCGCTGACTTCAGTGAACCCAAGCATTGCTTCGCGCGCGACTATGAATGATGTAGCGTCACCCGCAACTGGGAAGACGATCGCTTCCGAACGTTTAAAATCATTTTCCCAACCTCGGTATAATAGAATCCAACCACGGATTTCACCGTTTCTGTAGGCCTGTTCAGCAGAGGCCAGGTCGTTGAACACCGCGGAAATCAGCAATCTTGGAGAGGCCTCCATCCAGCGAGTCAACTGTTGGGTAAGTGCTCCGGAGTCCTTAACAACAATCGCGACAGGAACTTTCTCTGCACGGTCGGTCAGGTAAGGCAGTGGATAAAAGAGCCCGTACAGTAGGGGGGCGATGACCATCAATAGGAGCACACCCTTGTCTCTAAAAATGGCCCTTGCCTGAAAATTAACTGCCTTGAAATAAGTCACTGTTATTGCTGTTTAGGACTTCATCCAGTTTTTCGGGTTTTGGCATCGACTGGAAACAAGGCTTATTGCAGTCAACCAACCCAGTAGAGCTGTAATCGTTAAGGCTGCCACGGCAGTGGAAGGATAACTGCCTTTGTAGACGATGAATTCCTGTAGCTTAAGGAAATGATTAACGGGAATCAACTGTGCCCAGTAAACAGCTGGCAGAGGCATTGCAAAATGGGGAAAAGTAATACCAGCAAAGGCCATTGCAGGGGCAGACAGAAACGCACCCAGGCTCAATCCAAGGCGGAGATTGGCAGTCAGCAGAGCCATTCCTGCACCGAGGCCAACGGTAGCCAGTACAAACAGAAACCAGGCTGCTCCGAGCCAGAGCAAAGAGCTTTCAGTCGGCCAGTCAAAGCCCGGTAAAAGACCAGGCAAACCAGGGCTGAACAACCAGCCCAGCCAGATCCACCCCCAAAGGCAGCCAAAGATAATGATGGGAGTCAGCTTGGATGACAGTGCAAGGAATCGGCTTTGCCCGGAGAGCTTCCACCAGCGTCGGGCTGTCGCTTGACGTAATTCATAACCAACAACCCATATGCTGCCCAGAAGCAGCGTAATCTGAAGGACGCAGGGAACGGCTGTTCCGGCCAGAAAGGGTGTGAAATCCAGCCCGGGGTTGGACAACGCAGTTCTCTGGGTGTCGATAGGCTGTATTCTACTCGTAGCCAGCTTCATTGGCCGACCCTGTGCCAACTCATGTCGTATCTGCAACTCGGCTGAACGCTTTTGAACCACCTGTTGGATATCCGTTTCCAGAGTATTTCCTACCAGAAGCAATTGGCTGTTGAGAAACAGGTGAACGCTGGCGGCCTCCCTGCGGTTTATGCTTCTGTCCAATTCGCGCGGAAGATGGATGATCGCATAGACCTCATTTCTCCGCATTGAAGTTTCAGCAGCTTCAAGGCTTTCCATGCGAATCAGGCTGACAGAGGGCACGCTCTGAAAATCCCGCAATAATTGCCTTTGGAGCGCCCCTTCACCTTGAGCGACGACAGCGATAGGCAGTTCCTTGAGCTTTCCCTCATAGAATATAGCAGTGACCAGTATGCCCAGAAGCAAGGGTAGCCAGATAAGAAGCCAACGCTGCTCGGATACTTGCCAGGTGCGACGCCATTCCCTGGCAAATGCCAGTTGTCGACGAAGCTTCATTTTTCCGGATTCCACAAAACGCTCATTCCCGGCCTTAACCCGGTTACGGGCTCAGACAAGCGGGCGTGAACCTCGAAAGTTCGCACATCGAATCCCCCGCTGGAACGGGTCGCTCGCCAGGTGGCAAAGTGCGGGAGAACTGATATGTAGCTGATTTGTGCTACATAATCAACTGAACCTTTCGCTGGAATCTGAACCTTGATTGGACTGCCTTCACTGACGGAGTGAAGGCGGTCTTCGGTAATTTGGAATACGATCCAAACATCCGTCGTATCCAGCAGAGTCACCAATGGCATACCGGAGGCGGCAAGTTCCCCAACCCGGAGGACTATGTCATCCACCAGCGCGTCAAGCGGGGCCCTTAGTAATGTTTCCTTAATAAAAGACTCAACTTCCATCACGCTACCGTGCGCCTGACGTTCCAGGGCAGCTGCGGCATCGCGGTCTTCCTCTCGGGCACCTTCTTCAGCTATCTCCAATTGTGCTCTGGCCATACCTTCGTCGGCACGGCTGATTGCCAGTTGGGTTTCAACTTCATCCAGACGCTGCCGCGGAACGACACCCTCTGAGTATAAGTTTTCGATGCGTCCGAAAGTGCGTTCTGCCAACTCGAGGGCCGCAGCGGCTTTTTGCCATTGTGCGCGGGCCGCATCCAGCTCCTGCTTTCTCGACCCCGCCTCAGATTTACGCCGCTGGGCATCGGCTGCTGAGCGGGCGGATTCCGCCTGAAACAATCGCGCCTGAAGCTCGGGCCCATCCAGCTCAACCAGTGGATCCCCGGCTTCAACCCGATCGCCTTTGCGAACGTGCACGGTCAACAGTCTACCGGCAACCTTTGAAGACACATCCACTCGCGCCATCTCGATTTCTCCTTGGAGCGCGATACTTTGGGGTTCGCTGCGAATCCAGCCAATCAGTAAAATTAAGAGTGCCAGAGAGGCCAGAGCTGCAATGATCAGTGCTACAAAACGTTTCATCGGATATCCTTTGGTTGAATCCATTTCCAGAAAAGGTCGGTTGAGCCAAGTGCCTCAGCGGTCGTTGCAGCGTAAACCAGGGATTCGTATTGAGACACCGCCCGTGCAAGCAGCACACGCTGGTAGGTGAGTCGGGCGTCCACGACATCCAGAGACGTTGCTTGTCCCTCGGAGAAAGCAAGCTCGCGGACCCTGAGGTTTTCGCTGGCCAGCTCCAAACTGCTGCCGAGGGTGTCGAAGCGTTTCGCCGACTGGTGCCACTGTTCGATTGACTGGATTGCCAGGGTATTGAGGTCCTTTGCTGCCTGTGCCCTGATAGATTCTATTCTACGGTTTTGACTGCGGGCCGCCCGCACCCGTTGACGCTGGCCATCCCGGTCCCAGATGTTCCAGTTCAAGCCAATGCCCACAGCCCATTCAGGGTCGAGCAAGGTCAAGTCACTGCGGTTCAGCTCCTGACGTCCAAAGAGATATACTTCGGGAAGGAGGGCACCTCTTTCAGCTTGCACCGCGCTTTCAGCGCTCTGCCTGAGGGCATCCAGCTGAAGAAGGCGTGGGTGCCGGTCTGAATCACGCTGCGTCTGCTGTTTGGTTTCGACTGGAGGATGCAGGATTTTCAATTCGCTGGCCAGTGCCCATTCATTCTCCGGCCGGTCAAACCATGCCGTTAGACCTTCACGGGCGACCCTCAGATCGGACTCGGCTTCGGAAAGGTCTCGCTTTGCTTTATCAAAAGCTACTTTGGCATGAAGTCTTTCGACCCTCGCAATCTGGCCGTTCTCTTCGAGTTGTATTGCCCTCGAAAGGTGTCTCTTCATGGATTCCACCTGCTCTGCGTTCAGGGCGACGGCGTGCTCCGCCAGGGCAACTGAATAGTAGCGCCTCACGTATTCCCTGAGCAGTTCCGCCTCAGTTTGCATGAGGTTCGCTTTGCTTTGATGAATCTCTGCCGAGGCAGCAGAACGCGCTGCAGAGATGCGTCCTCCCGTGTAGACCGGCCAGACGACATTCAGGCTGCCCTGAAAAAATTCGCGATCCTGGACCCGAGTGCGGAATTCAGGAATCTGCCCGGCTGCAATTTCGGGGTGCAGATTGAGAATCACCTGACGAATCGGGTTCAGATCGATTTCAATGGGTTCATTGATACGGGTAGCCCGCAGCTGAAGTTCAACCTGTGGATGATAAAGGTTTCTAGTCGATGCATCAGCTGATCGGGCAGCGGCAATCTGGTGCCGGGCCGAATCCAGCGCGCCGTGGCTATCGCGAAGGTAGTCCCAGCCGGATTCGAGTGTGATATCCGTTCTGACTGTGTTCCCATTGGCACAAAGGGCCCCTGAAAAAGCAATCAGGCACAAACTGGTCAATCGACGAAGCCTTCCCACTGTAAGTGTCGTTGAATCAAATATTGACATCTTTAAAACTAAAGTGAACATATATGTTCACTTTAAATGCACTCATGTCAAACTCAAATAAATCATTAACGACGGATTTCCGCAGGAGCAGGTTGAACATAGACATTTTGCTCGATGCCGCGCTAAATTTAATTGTTACAGAGGGCTATCACCGACTAACCATTGAGCGACTGGCTCAGCGCATGGGATACTCGCGTACGACGCTCTATAAGCAGGTCGAATCGAGTGAGGAGTTGCTTGGCAAGGTGGCGCTTCGAACAGCCGAACGACTAGACTACTTGTTGGAAAGAATCCCGCGGAAGCAGCAGGGCAGTCGTGCCGAGTTGTGGGCTCTCGTAGTTGCCTACGAAGTGTACGCCCGCTGTAACAGTGAGGATTTCGCATTGCATGTAATGCTGGGTCTGCCTGGCTTGCGAACGGTTCTAGCGGACAAGGATCTCGAAGCATTGAACGCATTGAGGCAGAAAGGGTTGGATCGATTGACCAAAGTTTTCGAGCGGGCAGTTAAATCCGGAGAAATCGATTGTGATGCCAGCTCCTCGGGAGAATTGCTTGCAGGGCTCTACGCGGCAACCACCGGATTCCTGAATCAGGTTGCCCTCGGGCACGCCAGCATTCACTACTTCAAACTGGAGAACCCCTGGAGAAGCGCCTTGCGCTCGGTCAATACATACCTGAATGGCTTGGATTGGAGACCCGAATCGCATGAATTCGACTATGTTCAGCTGCGCTGGCAGATTCTGGTGGAGTGTTTTCCTGAGAAATTGCGTGAACTGGGCGAAAATCAGGTTCCATGAAGCTTTTTTGTGGTCATCGACATTTCTTGAATCATCTTTTGTAGAATGGCCAAGCAGACTATAGATCCAGAATCGATTCGGGAAATCGTCAGGAGTGTTTTGCAACAGAAAAGCATGCATATACGACAAGGCCGCGTCGCGATTTTGGAGAAACCGGGACGACTTTCCATTCGCCACTATCCGGTCCCGGAAATTGCTGCGGACGAGATCCTGGTAAAGGTGGAGGGCTGCGGCATTTGCGGCACAGACATCCACTGCTACCAGAAAGATCCATTTGGTCTGACACCCGTTGTCCTGGGACACGAGGGAACGGGCGAAGTCGTGGCGGTGGGTTCTGCTGTCAAGATGGACAGCGTGGGCAAGCCGGTTGTTGAGGGCGACAAGATTGTCACCAGCACCATGGACGTCTCCGAGGCCTGTATGATTGCAAAATACAATCCAGCCAAGGCCAACCTCTGCGACGACCTGCAGATCTATGGCTTGCTGCCATTTGAGTCGCAACGTCCCTTCAGCGGCTATTTCTCCGATTATCTCGTCATCCGCCCAGGGTCGACCTTTTTTGTAGTCAACGGCATGAACCTTGATCTGCGCTTGCTAATCGAACCTGCGGCAGTCGTAGTACACGCATTGGAGCGCGCCAAAAAGACCGGCCTCCTGAATTTCCGCAGCCGGGTCGTGGTCCAGGGCTGCGGGCCCATCGGCTTGATGACTATCGCCGTGGCGCGGACCTTCGGCGTCAACAACATCATCGCCATCGACGGCAATCCGGGGCGATTGAAAATGGCTATGCGCCAGGGCGCCGACCACACCCTCAATTTTAAAGACTTGGACGGCACCGATGGTCTAGTCGAGGCAGTCAATGAACTGACTAAAGGCATGGGGGCACATTTCGGCTTTCAGGTAACCGGCGTGCCGGCTGCTGCGGCTTCCCTGTGGAAATTGATTCGCCGCGGCGGCGGCATCTGTGAAATCGGCTTTTTTGTCGATAACGGTGAGTATTCGGTCAATCCACACTTCGATATCTGCCGCAAGGAAATAACTCTGGTCGGCAGCTGGGCCTACAACCATTGGGATTACCCCAATGCCTACCATTTTCTCCAGCGCGCGGAAGCCATCGGCCTGCCTGTGCACGAGCTGATAACGGACCGTTTTCCACTCGACCGAATTGGGGACGCTTTCAATGCTTCCATCTCGCAGTCCGGGATTAAGGTGGTGGTCGAGAATTGATGCCTATGAGCGTTGACACTGCGGCAAACAGCCCTTGAGTCTGAAAAGCTTAGGTTTATCAGATTTTCAATGGACGCATCCCGCATAGTTATCACCGGAGTTGGCTTGACCGCTCCCAATGGAAATTCCCTTCCGGAATTTCGTCAAAACCTGCTCAAGGGTGTCGGCAACATTGTCGATATCGATATGCGCTATGTCGGCAAAGTACATGCCGGGGTTTGCGACTACGATGCCCGCAAGTATCAGACGCGGAGGGAATTGCGCAACAGCACCCGGGCGGGTAGCGTTGCCATCTTTTGTGCCCGCGAAGCGGTGCAGGACTGCGGCATCGACTGGTCAAAGGTCGATCCAGCCCGTGTTGGCGTCTATGTCGGCACTACCGAGCACGGCAATGTGGAAACCGAAAACGAAATCCACAATATTTCGCAGTTCGACTACGATGTACGCTACTGGTCGCACCACCACAACCCTCGCACAGTCGCCAACAATCCGGCCGGGGAAATAACCCTGAATATGGGCATCCATGGACCACACTATACGATTGGCGCCGCCTGTGCCGCAGGCAATGCCGGTTTGATTCAGGCCCTCTTCATGCTGCGCCTCGGGGAGGTCGATTTTGCGATCGCCGGCGGGGTTTCGGAGTCCATCCACACTTTCGGCATTTTCGCCGGCTTCAAGAGCCAGGGTGCCCTGGGTAAACACGAAGATCCCAACAAGGCCAGTCGCCCATTCGACAAGGGCCGCAACGGCATCGTTGTCAGCGAGGGTGGGGCTCTTTACACCATGGAACGGCTGCCCGACGCCTTAGCCCGGGGTGCGAGAATCTATGGCGAAGTGGTGGGCTATCACATCAATTCGGACGCAACCGACGCCGTGCTGCCAAATGCGGAACGCCAGGTTCAGTGCATGCAGGCCGCCCTTAAAAAGGCGAATTTGAAGGCTTCCGAGATCGACATCGTCAACACCCACGCCACCTCCACGCCGCAGGGAGACATCCAGGAGTGCAAAGCAATCCGCAATCTTTTTGACCCGGTCACCTGTGCCAATACCCGGGTCAACAACACTAAGAGTTACATTGGCCATGCAATGGGGGCCGCCGGTTCACTGGAACTCGCGGGTAACCTGCCTGCCTTCGATGACAATATCGTGCATCCCACGATCAATATCGACGAGCTGGATCCAGAATGCGCTATGGAAACGCTGGTTGTGAACGAGCCCGAAGAACGGCCTCAGATTAATACGATTCTTAACAATTCTTTCGGTATGTTGGGGATAAATTCCTGTCTGATCGTTAAAAAGTTTGCACCCTGAGCTAAATTACCTACAAACCCGCCAGAATATGACGAAAGAAGAGTGCAAACAGATTGTTCTCGATATCATCGCGGAAATTGCACCCGACGAGGAATTGACGGATCTCAAACACGACGTACGCCTCCGGGACCAACTGGATCTGGATTCCATGGATTTTCTGGACATCGTGATGGAGCTGCGCAAGCAGCATGGCATTGAAGTGCCCGAAGAGGATTACCCTCAATTGGCTTCTCTGGACAGCTGCGCGGAATACCTGACGCCAAAGTTCAACGCAGTCAAAGCCTGATTCCGGCGCGCAACCTCGGTTCGAGTTGAGCGCTCATTACAACACTGTAATCATTGGCTGTGGCATGGCGGGCCTTGCCGCCGGCATCCGCTTGGCGATGTATGGCAAGGAAGTTCTCATCCTCGAACGCCACAACGCCCCGGGTGGTCTCAATAGCTTCTACGCCATAGACGGACGGCGCTACGACGTCGGTCTGCATGCGGTTACTAATTACGTGCCCGCCGGCGTCAAAGGCAAACCGCTGGGCAAGCTCCTGCGCCAACTGCGCATCGCACGGGATGAACTCGACCTCTGCCCGCAGTTTGGCAGTCGAATTGCATTTCCCGGCCTGAGCCTGCGCTTTGAAAACGGTTTTAGCCGACTCGAACAGGAGATTGCCGAAGCCTTCCCGGGCCAGATCGATGGATTAAGGCAGCTGCGCAAAGCGGTGCTCGCATTCGACGAATTCGCCCCGCGCGAGGAAAACCTCGGCGCCCGCGCCTGCATCGCCCAGCACCTCTCGGATCCGCTGCTGACGGACATGTTGCTGTGCCCCTTGATGTATTACGGCAGCGCCCGCGAGCACGACATGGACTTCGGCCAGTTTGTGATTCTCTGGAAGGCGATTTACGAGGAAGGCTTTGCCCGTCCTTTCGAAGGGGTGCGCGTCATTATCCGCGCGCTTCTGAAGCGCTTCCGCGAAGTCGGCGGTAAACGCAAAATGAAATGTGGCGTTCGCCGTATGAGTGTTCAGGACAATCGTGTGCGCTGCATTGAACTGGACGACGGCACACAACTCACCGCCGACCATATCATTTCCACAGCCGGCAGGGTGGAAACGGAAGCCCTGCTTGATAAAGGAAACCCGCAAAGCTCCAAACCGGCCGCCAAAGCCCGGGTTGGCGCGCTCAGCTTTGTCGAGACGATCACCGTCCTGAACAAGCAACCTGCTGGGTTGGGCCTGAAGGACACCATCGTCTTTTTCAATCAGAGCGAGCGCTTTCATTACGAGAATCCGCAATCACCGGTGGACCTGCGCAGCGGCGTGGTCTGCATGCCTAACAATTACGACTACGGAGACGGCCGACAGCTCGATGAAGGCTTTTTCCGGGTAACCGCCATCGCCGCCTACGATTACTGGAAAAGCCTCGAACCCGAAGCCTACCAGACCGCCAAGCGTGAATGGTATCCTCAGGTGCAGCGGGCCGCGCTCAAAGCGATTGGGCATGACGACAGTGGACTCCTGCAACAGCACACCCTGGCCACCGACATGTTCACCCCGACCACCATCGAACACTTCACCGGACACGCCGGCGGAGCGGTTTACGGATCACCGGATAAGGTCCAGGATGGCCGCACTACAGTCGACAACCTCTACCTTGCAGGAACCGACCAAGGCTTTCTCGGAATCACCGGCGCCTTGCTCAGCGGCATCAGTATGGCCAATTTACATGTCTTATCCGCCTGATTTTGCTTGCCATTAAGTCCTGTGGCGCAAAGTTTTGCCCTTTTTGCAAATTGGAAGTTTCTCCCTAAATTAATCATGCGACACACCATATCCGTCCTCGTCGAAAATAAGTTCGGCGTTCTCGCGCGTGTGGCCGGGATGTTCAGTGGACGTGGATTCAACATCGATACGCTCAATGTTGGCCCCACGCACTCCGAAGGCTATTCCCGTATTACGGCCACCGTCAAAGGCGATACTCAGCAGCTTGATCAGTGCATCAAGCAGCTCCACAAACTGGTCGATGTACTTGAAGTCGAAGACCTCGACCAAGGCCAGTTTGTTGCTCGGGAATTGGTATTGGTAAAGGTAGAGGTCAACAAAGAGTCCCGCCCTGAAGTCGTGCAAATTTGCGAAATTTTCCGCGCCAACATCGTCGATGTCGCACACGAGGCATTGATCATCGAAATGACTGGGAACCAGAACAAAATTGCTGCCTTCCTGGAAATGGTTAAGCCGTTTGGAATTCAGCGTATGGCCCGCACTGGGACAACCGCACTTCCGCGTACCCACAAAATCGAGCTCTGAGTCGCCTCATTCTAATTCCTATCTGTTAAGAAATCATGCCTGCTAAAGTATACACGGACAAAGACGCCGATTTGCGCGTTCTGAAAAAGAAGAAACTGGCCGTCATCGGCTTCGGTTCCCAAGGTCACGCTCACGCGCTGAATCTGAAGGAAAGCGGCCTCGATGTCATCATTGGCCTCTACAAAGGAAGCAAATCCGCTGATTCCGCCCGCAAGCTCGGGTTCGAGGTCATGGAAACCGCTGAGGCCGTCAAGGCTGCCGATGTGATAATGATCGCTGTGCCGGACATGAAGCAAAAGGCCATGTATGAAGGCGACGTTCTGCCAAACCTGACGGCTGGCAAAACCCTTGCCTTCATTCACGGTTTCACGGTGCTCTACGAATTGGTTAAGATCCCCTCGAACGTAAACGTAATCATGATCGCCCCGAAGGGTCCTGGCCACGTTGTGCGCACACAGTATCAGGAAGGCAAGGGCGTTCCGGCACTGATCGCCGTTCACCAAGGCAAAAAGACTGACGGCAAGCGCATTGCACTCGCATGGGCAAAAGGCATCGGCTCGACCCGTGCCGGCGTGATCCAAACCACTTTCCAGGAAGAGACCGAAACCGACCTCTTTGGCGAACAGGCCGTTCTCTGTGGCGGCGCCAGTGCGCTCGTTCAAGCTGGTTTTGAAACCCTCGTCGAAGCGGGTTACCAGCCGGAAATGGCTTACTTCGAGTGCTTGCACGAACTGAAGCTGATCGTCGACCTGATGGTTGAGTCCGGTATCAGTGGCATGCGTTTCTCAATCTCCGAAACAGCCGAATACGGTGACTACACCAAGGGTCCTAAGGTTATCAACGCCTCCTCCAAGCGGGCGATGGAAAAGATTCTCAAGGACATCCAGACCGGCAAGTTTGCCCGCGAGTGGGTCAAGGAAGCCGAAGGCGGTTACAAGAACTACAAGGCATTCCAGAAGCAAAGCGTTAAGCATCCGATCGAAAAGACCGGTCAGCGCCTGCGCAGCCTAATGCCCTGGGTTAAAAAGCGTAACCTCAAGGGAACGCAAGCGGACTACAGCAGCTAAAGCAGCTTTCCATCCAAGTGTTTAAATAATTAAGGGGCATTCTTCGGAATGTCCCTTTTTTTTTGCGGAAGGCTCGAGTGCCTATCCATAAAACCACTAAACCAATTGTACTTCGCCGGCGCCTTTGACAACCTCACCGATACGGTAGGCTTTGTGGCCGAATTTGGCAGCAAGCTGAGAAATGTTTTCAGCGGATTCCTCGGCCACGACTATCACCATGCCGATACCCATGTTGAAGACCTCGTAGAGTTCATCAAAGGATACGGATCCGGTCTCTGCCATAGCGCGGAAAACCGGCAAAGGCTTCCAAGCCTGAGTATTGATGACGACGTCACAATTATCGGGCAGGACGCGGGGAATATTGCCCGTGAAACCACCACCGGTAATGTGTGCGGCGCCGAATATCTGATTGTCCTTACGACTTTTGAATTGAGCACCCTTATTGAACTGTTTCAGCGCCTGCACAAGGAAGGGCGAATAATTCACGTGTGGCTTCAGCAGGGCGGTTCCCAGTTTGATATTAGCGCCCGGCAACTTGTCGTCCACCGTCAGGCCCAAATCCTTGAAGAAGATTTTGCGGGCAAGTGAAAAGCCATTTGTGTGCAAGCCACTGGACTGCAAGCCAATAACCACATCGCCCTTGCGTACCGCATCTCCGGTAAGGATCCGTTTTTTGTCGACCGCACCCACAATCGTGCCGACCAGGTCGCATTCGCCCTCGGTGTAAACCCCTGGAAGCTCAGCGGTTTCACCACCCACCAGGGCGACATTGCCATCCACGCAGGCCTTGGCCAAACCCTTGAGTAAGGGCACATAGTGCTCGTTCAAGCGTGTAGTTGCGTAATAATCGAGGAAATACAGCGGCTCGGCACCACAGACCGCAACATCGTTGCAGCAGTGATTCACAATATCCGCGCCCAGAGTGCGGAAATCTCCGGCCATTTTGGCAACACTGACCTTGGTGCCCACGCTGTCGGTGCTGCTGACCAGAATAGGGTGATCCAGCGTGATTTTTGAAATGTCGAAGAAACCGCCAAAGCCGCCGATGTTACCCAGTGATTCTTTGCGAACCGCTTTCTTCAGGTAAGGTTTAGCCTGGTCGAGGAGGTTTTCGGCCAGGTCGATATCGACGCCTGCTTCAGCGTATGCTTTGCTTTTGGAATCTGCCATGGTATTTAAATTCAATGGTGGGGTTCAAATCAGGGAGATTTAAGCGCCGTAGCTGCGGCCGCCACGTTTCTCGTAGTAATGGATAAAGGAGTGATTCACCACGGCAAAGCCGCCCGGGGTAGGATAGTTGCCAGTGAAATACCAGTCGCCGGTATTGGCCGGTGTGGCCGATTGCAGATTGGAAATCGTCTGGAAAATAATCCGCAGGCGACCGTTCCAATCGATGTCCTTCGGGTAAAGCATTTCAGATATCTTCTCAGAGATTTCTTCCGGCGTAAACGGTGCATAGATGTCCTTGACGCAGTTGCGCTGAATCTCCTTCGGCTTTTTCACTTCCACCAGACAGTTTCGGTAAACTTCGGCAATGCGCGCCTCGGCACCCCGGTCCTTGAGAAGGTGAATCGCCGCTTGAAATGCAATGAACTTACCCAGCTCACTCATGTCGATGCCGTAGCAATCCGGATAGCGGATCTGCGGAGCCGTCGAGGCCACGATGATCTGCTTTGGGTTGGTACGGGACAGCATTTTAATAATTGATTGCCGTAAGGTCGTTCCACGGACAATGGAGTCGTCCAGCACCACCAGGCTGTCCTTGGATTGAACCACATCGTAGGTGATGTCGTAGACGTGGGACACCATCTTGCTGCGGCCCTGTTCACTGGAGATGAAGGTGCGCAATTTGATGTCCTTGTGGGCGATCTTTTCCGCCCGCGGCCAGTTGCCAAGGATCAGTTGGTCGAGGCTCTTTTCATCCAGTTTACCCTCCGCCTGCAGGCGGAGGATTTCCTTTTTCACCTCTCCCCGACGATATTCACGGAGCGCTTGAAGCAGGCCGTAGCTCGCTGTTTCAGCAGTATTGGGAATGTAGGAGAAGACCGCATCCGCCAGATTGTAATCAATCGCCTCCAGCACCTGTGGAGCCAGTGCGGCACCCATCAATTTGCGTTCCTGGTAAATTTCCGGGTCATTGCCGCGGGAAAAATAGATGCGCTCAAAAGTGCAGGAAGCCTGTGGCACCGGATCGGCGTAGGCCTCGATGCGCATTTCACCAGTGTTTTTAATAGCGATGACGTGTCCCGGAGGCACTTCCTGGATGCTCTCGGTGGATTTGTCGAAGACTGTCATCAACGGCACCCGCTCGGAAGCGAATGCAACCACTTCATCATCCTCAAAATAGTAAGCCGGACGAATGCCGCGCGGATCGCGCATGACAAAACAATCACCATTGCCGACCATTCCGGCAATTGCGTAGCCCCCGTCCCAGACAGCGGCGCTTTTGCGCAGGATGCGGATGATGTCCAGCTCCTTGCTGATCTCGGCCGGAATGTGCGGACCCGGCATGTTCGCTTCGCGAAACTTGCGGTAAATGAAATCGTGCGCCTGATCGAGATGGAAGCCGATTTCCTCTAGAACCGTCTGCGTATCCGTGTCGAAGATCGGGTGCTGCCCGCGCTGAATGAGAATCTCGTTCAGCTCCGGCGTATTCGTCATATTAAAATTGCCACAAACCATCAGGTTGCGGGTCGGCCAGTTACTGCGGCGAAAATACGGATGGCAGGAGCTTGCTGAAAGCCCTCCCGAGGTCCCGTAGCGCAGGTGACCCATGAGGATCTCGCCCCCAAAGTCGAAGTGCTCCTTCACACTCTCCGGAAACTCCGGAACAATGGCCCCGGTCGCAACCAGCTTGTCGTAGCGCTTCAGAATCCCCTTGAACAGTCGTCCCAGAGAATTTTCCTTCAGCGCCCGTTCCCTTGCCATGTAATTATGCCCAATCGGCATGTTCAGCTTCACACCGCCGATTCCAGCCCCATCCTGTCCACGGTTGTGTTGCTTCTCCATCAGCAAAAACAGCTTGTTGAAGGCATACAGTGGATTGCCGTATTTAGTGGCATAGTAAGCCAGTGGCTTCTTTAGACGAATCAGTGCGATTCCACACTCATGCTCGATCCTATCGCTCATTGTTTGTTTGATCAGAAATTGCGGGAACTTCTGCAACCTAAAATCTCTTCGCTTGCCCTTTCCCGATCCTTTCTCAAAAAGCATAGGCCATGATCAGACGCCTCTACGTCGAAAAAAAAGCCAATCATCGGCAAGCGCCCAAAGCCTTGCTTGCGGATATACGCGACAATCTGGGCATCGCTTCGCTGCGCGGCCTGCGAATTTTGAACCGCTATGACGTCGAGGGTGTGCCGGATGAACTCTGGCAAAGTGCGAAGCACACTATTTTCAGCGAACCGCCTCTGGATGAGGTTTACGAAGACCAGGATCCCTGGAGTGCAAGCGAAAAGGTTTTTGCGGTCGAATACCTGCCGGGTCAGTATGACCAGCGCGCGGATTCCGCAGAGCAGTGCCTGCGCCTGCTTGCTGAGGTTGATCCCAAGGTGCATCCGGCGCAAGTAATCGTATTGGATGGGGATTTGAGCGCCGAAGCCTTTGAAAAGATCAAAGCTTACCGCATCAACCCGGTTGATTCGCGGGAAGCGGATCTGGCCAAGCCCGAGACATTGACCCGCGAACTGCCACAGCCCAAGCCGGTTGCCCGCCTTGAGAATTTTGCTTCGCTGGATAACGCTCAACTGGAACAGCTTCACGCTGAACTGGGATTGGCCATGTCGACAGCGGACCTCGTGTTCTGCCAGCACTACTTTGCCAATGAGGCCGGACGCGACCCGTCGCTGACCGAAATCCGCCTGCTTGACACTTATTGGTCGGATCACTGTCGGCACACTACATTTTTGACGGAGATTGAATCCGCCCATTTTGACGAAGGCCCATTGAGCCAGCCCCTGAAACAAGCCTGGGAAAGCTACCTGGCCGCCCGGAGGGAAGTCTACGGGGAGCGCAAGGACAAGCCGATCTGCCTCATGGACATTGCCCTGATGGGAATGAAGTCGCTGCGCCGCAACGGCCAGCTGAACGACCTTGAGGAGTCGGAAGAGGTCAATGCCGCCAGCATCATCGTTCCCATCGAAATCGATGGCAAAAGCCACGAGTGGCTGGTGATGTTTAAAAACGAGACCCACAACCACCCAACCGAGATCGAACCCTTTGGCGGTGCCGCAACCTGCCTCGGCGGTGCCATCCGGGATCCGCTTTCCGGTCGCAGCTACGTATACCAGGCCATGCGCGTGACCGGCGCAGGGGATCCGCGCCAGGCTCTG
Organism: Opitutales bacterium; assembly: GCA_020831485.1. GTDB lineage: Bacteria > Verrucomicrobiota > Verrucomicrobiia > Opitutales > Oceanipulchritudinaceae > JAFIGG01. The sequence goes on along the minus strand of JAFIGG010000002.1, from coordinate 22,514 downwards.
GCCGACACCTTGCCTGGCAAGCTGCCGCAGCGCAAAATCTGTCTGGAATCGGCCCATGGCTATAGCAGCTATGGCAATCAGATAGGATTGGCCACCGGCATCGTCAACGAATTCTACCACCCCAATTACGTCGCCAAACGCATGGAGATCGGCGCGGTCATCGCCGCAGCTCCGCGGGAACAGGTTGTGCGCGGCACGCCGGAACCTGGCGACATCATTGTTCTTGTCGGCGGCCGCACCGGCCGGGACGGCGTTGGCGGGGCCACCGGTTCTTCAAAAGAGCATACCGAAACTGCGCTCGAGAACTCGGCTGAAGTGCAAAAGGGCGATCCGCCAACTGAACGCAAACTGCAGCGCCTGTTCCGCAATGCGGATGTCAGTCGCCTAATCAAACGCTGCAACGATTTTGGCGCCGGCGGTGTATCCGTGGCCATCGGAGAACTGGCGCCTTCGCTCGATATCGACCTCGATGCGGTACCCCTCAAATACGCCGGATTAGACGGCACGGAAATCGCGGTATCCGAGTCCCAGGAACGCATGGCGGTGGTGCTGGACGCGGAAGACGTCCAGACCTTTGTCGCTGCCTCGCTAAAAGAAAATCTTGAAGCCGTGCCGGTGGCGAAGGTCACCGACAGCGGGCGCCTGCGTATGACCTGGAAGGGCGACACCATCGTCGACATCGGTCGTGACTTTCTCGACTCCAACGGGGTCCGACAAACCACTACGGTTGCCGTCAAAGCCCCCGATGCGGACTCGAGCCCGCTGCACCATGCACCTTCCGGCGGCGACCTGGCCGAGCTGTTCAAGACACAGCTGGGCGATTTGAATGTTTGCTCTCAGAAAGGTTTGATCGAGCGTTTCGACAGCTCCATCGGCGCCGGTTCTGCACTCAATCCGTTTGGCGGCTGCACCCGCATGACCCCAGCCGAGGCAATGTGTGCGCGCCTGCCGGTGCTGAGCGGCAAAACCAGCGCGGGCACCCTCATGGCTCACGGCTTTGATCCTGAAGTGGCCAGCTGGAGCCCTTTTCATGGCGCTACTCTGGCAGTGGTGGATTCACTCGCCCGCATCATTGCCTCCGGAGGCGAGCGCAGCCGTACCCGCCTAACCCTGCAGGAATACTTTCCGCGCACCCGCGACGACGCCTATCGCTGGGGTCTGCCTTTCAGCGCCCTGCTGGGAGCCTGGGAAGCCCAGCGCCAACTCGGAACGGCTGCCATTGGCGGTAAGGACTCGATGTCCGGCAGTTTCCAGGATTTGGACGTGCCACCGTCACTGGTCAGTTTTGCCGTCTGCCCATTGGACCTGCGCAACGTCGTTTCACCCGAATTCAAATGCGGTTGTCACCCGCTTTATCTGCTCGAAGTGCCCTTGGATGACAATCTGGTCCCGGACTGGGAAATTCTACGCAAAGGCTACGACCAGCTCAGCAAATGGGTGCGTTCCGGCAAAGTCCGCGCAGCAGCCGCCGTGCGTAAGGGCGGGGTAGGGGCAGCCCTGGCCAAAATGAGCTTTGGCAATCGTTTCGGCTTCAGCCTGAGCAAGGAATGGGAGCAACCCGAGCGCTTGTTCGGGCGCAAAATCGGATCCATTGTAATCGAGGCCAGCGAAGCGTTGGAGTCCGACGGATTTCCGCTGCACACCATCGGTAAAACCCTGCACGCTCCGCGGGTGGAATGGAGTGGAGGCAGCATCGATCTCGACAGCCTCGAAAAAGCCTGGAGCGAACCTCTTGAATGCGTCTACCCAACCCAGGCCGAGTTCCCGGATGGCACGCCGCGCTACCAGCTGTTCGAACCGCACCGGCGTCCACGCGCACGCCTGCGGACCGCCAAGCCAAAAATAATCATGCCGGTATTTCCCGGAAATAACTGTGAATACGACACCCAGCGGGCCTTTGAGGACTGCGGCGCCGAAGTTGAGGTGCAGGTTTTCCGCAACCAGACTCACCACGACATCGAAGATTCGATCCAGTGTCTGGAACGCGGCCTCAACAGCAGTCAGATTTTAATGATCCCTGGCGGTTTCAGCTCGGGCGACGAGCCCGACGGGTCGGGCAAATTCATCGCAACCGTTTTCCGCAATCCACGCCTGGCCGATGCGGTAATGAACCTGATTCAAAACCGGGACGGTTTGATTCTCGGCATCTGCAACGGCTTTCAGGCGCTACTCAAACTCGGTCTGCTGCCGTACGGCGAGATTCGGGCCCAGGATGCCAAAAGTCCGACGCTGGCGCACAACTACATCGGTCGCCATATTTCGTCCTATGTTCGCACAAAGGTCGTATCGAAAAAGTCACCCTGGCTGAGCCTCTGCGAACTCGGTTCCGAATACTGGGTCGCGATGTCTCACGGCGAAGGCCGCTTCTATGGCGGCGAAAACGAGATTGGTGATCTGTTTGAAAACGATCAGGTCGCAACGCAGTATGTTGACTCCGAAGGTCTCCCTACACACCGGCTTCCTGAGAATCCCAATGGCTCCATTCACGCCATTGAGGGCATCTGCAGTCCCTGTGGCCGCATCTATGGAAAGATGGGCCACAGTGAACGGGCAGGGCGCTTCATCGGCAGCAACGTGCCGGGCCAGAAAATTCAGCCGATCTTCGCTTCGGGCGTTGCTTATTTCCGGGATTGAAACCGCGGATCCTAAAAAAAGGCTTCAGAAGGGTTTGACGACCGCGAGCATGGAGGCGAGCGCACCCAGGACCAAGGTTCCCCACCACAGGTACTGGGACATCTGCGGTTTGCGGTTGATCAGGACAATCAGGCCGCCCAGCACAACCCAGATCAGAAACTTGGTGACAAACCAGCCTGGCCAACCAATGCCCAGACGGGCCTGCAGACCGAAACCACCAAGCAGGATCAGAACCAGGCCGATGCCGCTGGTAATAGCGCCCAAACGGCGCAGTTGGGCATCGGAGGGTGCGTAGATGGAACGCACGATCAATCCGCCATAGGCCAGAAAGACCATCAGGATACCAATGAAGTGGATCAGTTTGTAAACGCTGTAGGATAACATAGTGAAAACAGGCTGTTAACTCGTGCAATTACTGGCAAGACAGGAATTTTTGCAGTTGCCATTTGCCAAATTTGAATTTTAGCCGAGAGGTTCCTTTTCCTTAATCAAGGATACCATGGAATTTGATCTATTCAAACTGACCGCAGCCATTGCACGCATCAATGGTGACCGCAACAGCGACTGGTCTCTGACCAACGCTTTGCTTCATTGCGACCAGGTGGCCCGGGATCCCGAAACCCCTCTGGACCCGCACCTCAGGCATTACCTTCAGCGCCGCAGCTATGTGAAGGCTGCGGCATTTCTTCAGCAACCGGCAAGCCAACATACGGCGACTTCTCCGAACATTGAAACGCAAAGCCAGTAAGATCGACACATCGGGGGGCGACCACCTCGATCAGGACAATCCCTTCGCCGCCCTTGATTTGGGCGAACTGCCGCAGGCTAAACCGGCTCCTGCAAGCCAGCCTGCGACAAAGAGCGGATCCAGCAAACCGGTTGGCGGCAACCGGCGCCTGGAAATCCGCCGTTTGAAGGCAGGCAAAGGCGGCAAGACGGTGACCGAAGTCCGTGGTTTCGAAAACTGCGGGGGATCCGAAGTCGAGCAATGGGCCAAACAGCTGAAAAACCGCTGTGCCTCAGGCGGCAGCCTGAAGAACAAGGTTATAGAAATCCAGGGCGACCACCGTGAGACCGCCGCTGAATTTTTTACATTACTAGGATTTCGCCCGGTGTTGGCCGGCGGTTAATAGCTTACCAGTCGTTGCGGTCTCCGGCCTTCAGCTCGATGGCCAGCCCGGTGAGCAGTTGCACGGCGTATTCGATATCCTGCAGGTCGACCACTTCGCTGGCAGTGTGCATATAGCGCAGCGGCACTGACACAACAGCCGTTGCGACACCGCCGCCGCCCATCTGCAGCTCACGTCCGTCGGTCGGAGTAGGGCGCGGGCAGGCCTCAATTTGTAGTGGAATATTCAGCGCTTCGGCAACTGCGATCAGTTTATCGAAGAGAATCGGGCTCGCATTGGCTCCACGGGTCAAAATCGGACCGCCACCCAGTTTAAATTCACCAAAGCGACGGTTGTCGCATTCGGGATGGTCGGTGGCGTGGCCGACATCGACCGCAACCGCAAAATCCGCTGGCTCGCCGTTGGCCACGGCGCGCGCGCCACGGCAGCCAATTTCTTCCTGGGCAGTGGCAACGGAAGTGACCCGGGCACTGAGCTCAGAGCGGCGTCCGGCCAGGCGGCGCAGGGTTTCGCAGACCACATAGCAGCCGCTCTTGTTGTCGAAGGCGCGGGCGACGCCGACACTGCCGCGAATCAATTCAAAACTCTGGTCGTAGACGCCCACATCGCCAATCTGAATCATCTTCAGCGCGTCGGTCTTGCTTTTGGCAGCAATGTCGATCCAGAGATTGTGCAGCTCTGGAACCTTTTTGCGTTCTTCAGGCGTCAGCAGGTGAATGGCGCGACGACCTGTAACACCTTTAATCGGGCCGTCCTTCGTCAGAATCGAAACCCGGCGACCGGAAATGGTGTTGAGGTCGATGCCGCCAACCGGATCGAAATAAAGAAAACCCTTGTCGTCGACATACTTGATAATGAATCCCAGTTCATCCATATGGCCGGTCATCAGCAGCCGCGGATTGCCGTCCGGGTTAACCGTAGCGATACGATTGCCTAAGGCATCGCGGCGATAAAGATCGGCCGCATCGGCGACGTAGCGATCAACCACAGCCTGCGCTTCGGTTTCGTAGCCCGAAGGCGAGCGAGCGTTCAACAAATCCACAAGGAACTCCGGAGCTTTATATGTATTATGCATAAGCGTAACCTAACTCAGAGCCATCGACTGGCTAGAGTTTTTTGTCGAAATCAGCTCTGTCGGGTCACGCTCTGTCGGGTCCTTGATCCATCACACATTCCGAGAGAGGGAACCACAGGTCCTTTTTGCAAAGCTTTTATTAGACATAATATATATTGTGCATTATAAGTATTTGCCTTTGACTGGAGCTGAAGCCCTTAAATACGGGGTTTCCTCTGCCTTGATCGCTGTTGAAGATTGCCAAACGGCCAAATCCACTGTTTAACTATCACAGCTATGATCGACTTCGTTAAAAAAACCATACTCGCCGGTGTCGGCGCGACCGTCGTAACGGCGGATCGTGTTGAAGCCATTTTGCAAGACCTCGTCAAACAGGGAAAAATAACCGCCGATGAATCCAAGGAAGCCGCGCAGAAGATTGTCGATGAAGGTCGCAAGGAATTTGAGAATGCGGAAAAGGAACTGAACAAAAAGTTCGACGACATGCTGCACAAGTCTCCGGTGGTTTTCCGCAAGGACTTCGAAAACCTGGAGAAGCGCGTTGCTGCACTGGAGGCACAACTCGCTGAAGCCACAGCCACCAAGAAATAAATCCCCTTGAACCGCTTCAGTTTTTTCCGCGATGCGGTTCGCGCGAAAGAAATTGTCAAAATCCTGTTTAAATACCGGTTTGATGAGTTTCTTGAAAAAATCGATGCGCCCGCGGCCTGGTTGAGGAAACTTGCACCTGCAATTCGGGGTGCGTACACCCTGCCCCAGCGTATGCGCATGGCCTCCGAGGAATTAGGGCCAACTTTCATTAAAATAGCCCAGATACTGAGCACCCGGCCCGACATTCTTCCGGGAGAATGGATCGAGGAGTTTGAAAAACTGCAGGACCACGTTCGCCCGATCGCCTTTGTCGAAATGAAGCGGGTTTTGGAAAAGGATCTCGGCGGAACCATCGAGGAATGGTTTGATGAGTTCGAGAGCAAACCCGTCGCCTCCGGTTCGATTGGGCAGATATACAAAGCCAGACTGCGCGATAGAAATGAAGTTGTTTCAGTCAAAATCCAGCGACCCGGTATTCGTCAGCCGATCCAGACCGATTTTGAAATCCTCAGCTGGCTGGCGCAGCAGCTGCACGTAAATTTTCCGGACCTGCAGTCCTTCGATTTCCCAACAGTTGTCGAGGAGTTGAAAAGCGGGATCATGCGTGAGCTGGATTTCCGCGGTGAAGCGCGCAACGCGGAAGTGTTCAATTCCCTCAACCGCTTTCCCGAAAAGGTTTTTGCCCCCAAACCCTTCCGTCAAATCAGCAGCAACCGGGTTCTCGTAGCAGAATGGATTGAAGGCCGCTCCGCAGACGCCCTCAGCGCCGAGGAGCGCGCCGCATTCGGCCCCGAACTGGCGGAAATCGGCGGCCGTTCGTTCTTTTCACAGGTTGCCGAAACAGGGTTTTTCCACGGCGATCCCCACCCCGGCAACCTGCTGATAACCAACGATAACCGCATCTGCTTCATCGACTGGGGCATCTCTGGTCAGCTCACTGAACGCATGCGGCATGCCTTAATGGACCTGTTTTCCGCCTGCGCCAATCGCGACGCCCAGGACGTAACCCGCATCGCCATTAGCCTTGGCCGTGGAACCCGAAGAATCGACCGGGTCTCCCTGGAAAAGGCCATCACAACCACTTTATTCAAATACGATGCCGAATTGAAACGTATGGAGGAAGTCGGCCGGGTCGTTCTCGAACTCATTTTCGTATTCGGCTCAAATGGCATCCACGTCGCCCGCGACTACACCTTGCTGGCAAAAGCGGTGATTTCCATCGAGAAGACCTCGGGCCTGCTGGATCCTAACTTCAGCATCGCCCGTATCGGCGAACCCTTTATTCGTGATCTGCGTTGGGAACGCTGGAACCCTTCGCGCGTCAGTCGCAGCGTAATGGGTGAGTTGAAGGAGAAAATAACGACGTTGGGGGACATTCCCCGCGACATCCAGCGGGTGCTGCATCGCATTGAAGATGAAGACCTTGGAATTCTCCTTCAGCACCGCGGCTTCGAACAGGCCAGCGATACGATTCACCATGCATTCAGCCGACTTTCGCTTGCCGTTATCATCGGCAGTTTAATCATTGGCAGCTCCGTGGTCATAACCACCGGCATTGAACCTCTGCTCTGGGGCTACCCGGCCATCGGAATTGTCGGATACCTTATCTCTGCAGCGCTTGGAGTCTACGTTACTTTTGACATTTTAAGAGGCAATAGAATGGAGACTTTGCGCAGAAAAAAGCGAAGGAAGTCATTGCAATGATCCGCACAATTCCTATTTTTCTGAACATCAGCCTAATTTTTCCGTCTGAATTTAAACGGCTAAATCCGGCACCGTTTTACAAGCTTCATGAATCTTGTATTGACAGTGAAACCTCCTGCTCATCAGAACTAGCGACAGCATTCTGACAAATGAAGCAAAAGATTCATACCCTAATCATGAGCTGGCATTCAAACTCCACTCCAAACTCTGAAAACACGAACCTTTATCCTTATTTAATTTTCCCACAAACACTATGAATAAGAAGATCCTACTCGGTCTGACTGCCCTGTTAATAGGTTTACCCTCTGCCCATGCGCGCGACGAGGCGACCGTCAGAAAAGAAATTGAAACGGCGAGAACCGTCATTTCGGAATACGTCAAAACCCGCCAGGAAATCGCCCGCGTCAAAAACGAGTGGCGAACCTACCGGGAGCTGGCACAGCGGCGAATCGCTCTTTATGAGCGCGAGATAAACCAGCTTCGTGAGCAACTTGAGCGCTCCGAAGAACAAACCACGCAGGCAGAACGTGAAATATCCCGGATTAGGGAAGAAATTGCGAATCTGCGCGAAGCAAATGCGATCGTCAACGACGCGATGCCCGCATTCGAAGACCGTATGCGTGAGATTGCTGAATATTTCCCGCCCCCGCTGCGCAGTAAAGTTTCCCGCGTTCTCGGCCAACTGGGCCGCAGCCGACAAGCTTCGGAGCGTATGGCTGTTCTGGCCGGTATCATGAATGAAGTCGACCAGTTCAATTCCGAATTCACTATGGACACCGATGAAGTCCGCAGCGAATCCGGTGACGCACTGCTCGTCGACGTACTCTATATTGGCATGGCAATCGGATACTATGCGGACCGCGACGGCACCATTGGAGGTGTCCTGCGCCCTGCCGCTGGTGGTTGGGAGCGCGACCAGCAAAACGACCTTGCTCCGGCTATTCGCCGCGCAATGGACTATTACAGCGGCAACATCCGCCCGGCAAATCTCGTGAATTTGCCATTCGAAATCCGTGATGCCGATATCGGCTCCAACTAAGAACGGACCCAAGCGTGAACTGCATTACACCTTTTAAACACATGAGAAAATTTGCCCTACTAGCCCTGGTCGCCGGCGCAACGACTCTTTACGGAGCGCAGACCTTTGAAACGGCTGCGGAACAAGCCCGCGCCAACTTGAACGCTGCGCTCGAAGAGTTGGACGAACTTCAATATGAGATCGGCCAGGAACGGCCGGAGCTCGGCGCCCGCCTCGATGAAGTCGAAGACGAAGCCCTGCGCCTGCGTGACCGCGCCAGCAACGCTGCCCGTGTTCAGCAAGGTTTTGACGTTGAAGTCAGCCAGATGAACAACGAGCGCCAGAGCGTTATTGACAACAATCGCTACATTCAGTCGACCCTGCTTAACGAGTACATCCGCCGCCTGGAACTGACGATTGATCCTTCTGAAATTCCCCAATACCGCGAGCCAATCCGGGAAGCATTGTCTTACCTGGAGGGCGACGAGCGGTTTGACGATGAAACCATTTTCAAAGCTCAGCTCAAGGTCATCGAACGCTCACTCGACCGCATTGCCTCCCTCATTGGCGGCAAGCAGTATCAAGGCTCGGCTATCGTAGACGGTGTTTTCCTCGACGGAACCTTCACTTTGCTCGGGCCGGTATCCTACTTTGCTTCCGAAAATGGCGTTGCAGGTATTACTCAGGGCATGATCGACAATCGTGCCAACATCTACACCCTGACCGGTCAGTATTCGACGAACATCCAGGAAGTTTCCCGCACGGGCTCCGGTCTTTTGCCGGTCGATACCACACGCGGCGAGGCACTCGAAACCATTCGTCATGACATCTCTCTGCTCGAAGAGTGGGCCCAGGGTGGCGTTGTCATGTATCCGATTCTCGGCCTGTTCTCCCTGGCCATCCTGATCACCATCTTCAAGGCCATTGAATTGGGACGCGTTCGTGCCGCCCGTGGCGAGGATCTCGACATTATTCTTGAGCACTTGTCCAACAACAATAAGGAAGGCGCGATCAGTCACGCCAAGTCCGTTAGCGGGCCTGTGGGAGAAATGCTCGTGTCCGCGGTTGAAAATGCGGACCAGGACAAGGAAGTCATTGAAGAAATTCTGTATGAGAAGATCGTCAAGGCCCAGCCTCGTCTGGAGCGTTTTCTTGCATTCATTGCTGTGGTCGCCGCAACGGCACCGCTGCTCGGTCTGTTGGGAACGGTCACTGGTATGATCAAGACCTTTAAGCTTATCACCATTGTTGGAACTGGTGACGCACGAAACCTTTCCTCCGGTATCTCCGAGGCTCTGATCACCACCAAATGGGGTCTGATCGTAGCCATCCCTACCCTCATCTTCCACGCCTTGCTGAACCGTAAAGCCAAGGGAGTTATTGGAAGTATGGAACAGGCAGCTGTCAGCTTCATCAACGGTATTGGTGAGATTCGCAGCACCGCGGAAAAGAAAAACTGAGGAATTAGCGAATGAATCCTGAAGAACCTCAATCTCCAGAACTTGCGGAGGCTGCTGCCGAAGAAGGTGGCATCACCTTCTCCGAGTTCGTCCCGTTCGCGTGGGAGATCCTCACGGACGGAGGCTGGTTGATGATTCCGCTAGGGCTCCTCGCATTGATGATATACTTCGAAGCCATGTCGATTGTACTTCGCCTGGCCAAGGCAAAAGTCAAAAAGACACCCCGCACAGTATGGGGTGACTGGATTGACGATCCTGAAAAAGGATCTGGCCATATAGGTGAAGTCATTCGCTATGTTGTTGGCGATGGCATCAAAACCGAAGAGTCATTGCTCAGAGTCGAGGCCGTTCGCGGCCGCCTGATTCCGGAAATCAACGCACGTATCGTGGTGCTCAGTGTTCTGGTCACCATCGCACCCCTGATGGGTCTGCTCGGCACCGTTATCGGTATGCTGACAACCTTTCGCGGACTCGCAGTCGCCTCCGGGCAGGCCATTGACTTGGTCGCCGAAGGTATTCGGGTCGCTCTGATAACCACACAGACCGGCTTGATGATTGCGATTCCAGGGTATATATTTATCTCCCTGGCCATTCGGAGCCGAAACGTCTATATGGGTTTCCTTGCAGAACTCGAAACCGTGGTCGTTCAGCGCCTCCACCAACTGGATAAACCCCAATGAGCAAAAAAGGATCATTACTGAATGACGAATCAGAAATGAGCGATATCAACATCTCGCCGATGATTGATATGGTCTTCATTCTCTTGATTTTCTTCATTGTCACAACGGTCTTTGTTCAAGAACCGGGTGTCGAGGTGCAGAAAGAATTGGCCGTCACTTCAATGGATTTGGAGCGTAACTCCATCCTGTTTGCTATCACTCCGGATGCACAGGTTGTTTACGGTGGCGAAGACGTCGGCATTGCCGGCGTGCGCGGGATTGTTCGGCGCTTGACCTCGGACAACCCCCGAATGCCGGTCATCCTGCAGGTTGACCGGGGTTCGCCTGCAACAACGGTTATTCGCGTCATTGATGAAGCCAAACTGGCCAACCCAGCATCGGTGGTAAGTATTTCCACCGAGTTGCGCCGATAAAATGAGGACAGAACCATGAGCCAGAAACCAAAAAAGAGTAGCATCCCCAACCTGAAAGCGGAGTTTCCGATTTCTATCGGGACCGGTGCCATCTTGACCGTACTCGTGTTGCTTGCACTTCCTATCAGCCAATTGATCGATGCCATTCGCGACCCTGGAATGCATCAGGTCGAATTGGCCGAATTGCGACCACCACCGATGGTAGAGGAACCTCCTCCGCCTCCGGAAGAGGAACAGCAGGACGACATACAGGACTTGGAACAACAGCGGGAACCCCCGACTTTGGACCAAATCGCCCTGTCCATGTCCACCGACCTGAGTGGCTTTGCTTCCTCAGACTTCACTATTCCAGACTGGAATGTCGGATCCCAGCTCAGCGATATGATTTATGAGCTTGCGGATTTGACCCGAGCCCCTCGCCCTATCTCGCAGCGAGCACCCACCTATCCACCCGAGTTGCAACGTGCCCGGGTTGAGGGCACCGTTGTTCTGCGTTTTGTCGTAGGCGTGGACGGAACAACCAGTCGAATTTCGGTGGAGCGTTCCGACAATTCCGCTTTTGAAGAACCAGCCATTCGCGCTGTGCGCTCATGGCGTTTCGAACCAGGTGAAAAAGACGGTCAGGCCGTTGCCGCTTGGGTTCGACAAGCCATTCCCTTCACAGTACGCCGATAAATAATTATACCATTACCCTTTTGAGATAAATGAAACGATTCTTTATTCTATTAATTTCCTTGTCGACCGCTGCTCTGGCGTTTGGCGTCCAGCCCCGACCTTTCGACGGCCCCAGTCCGGTGGAGGTCGCACTTCGGGTCTATCAGACTCCGGAATGGGCTCGCGCTTTTGCCGGGTCTTACGGAGTCAATCCTGGCGTCGAGCCGGGCTTGCCCGACAACGATCAGGAGCGTGAAGCTCTTGGCAAAATCCGTGACCTGGTTCAAGCCGGCAGCGACAATGACATGCGCGAAGCGCTGCGTGTGATCGAAGATGTCATCAGAGCGCGTGAGCGCGGTGAAAGCCGCCCGAGTGCGATGATCTACCAGATTGCAGGTACTCTCGCCTTGCGCATGGTTGAGATAACTTCGGGCGATGACAGTCGCCAGCAATATCAGGAACGTGCAGAGCGTTATCTGCGGCGGGCTATCGACCCTAACACGGGCTTTCCTAACTTCCTCCGGGTCCACAAGAACCTGGCCAATCTGTATTTCAGAACAGAACGTCCCGAGCAGGCTCTGGAGCATTTCCGCAGAGCTGTGGAATTGGGCGATAAAGAAGGGGTTACCTTCGGACTGATGGGTGCCATCTACCTCGAAAGAGGACGCTACATTTCTGCCGAAAGCGCCTTGCGCCAGGCTTTGATGGTTGCGCCCAATATTCGTGAGTTCCGGCAACTACTCGGTCAGGTTCTACTCAATCAGGAACGCTATCAGGAAGCCGTTGCCATTTTCAGCGAGCTGCTGATGGAACAACCGGACAACACCACCTTCTGGATTCTCCAGAGTAATAGCTTCGTCGCTCTGGACATGATCGATGAGGCTGCGGTGAACCTCGAAATCATCCGCTCAATGGGTGCGGCCAACTCACCCGCACTGATGCTACTCGGTGACATCTACATGAACCGCGAGATGGTGATCGAAGCTGCGCAAGTCTATCGCGAAGCGATCGCATTGGATCCAAGCAGCACCCAGCTAACCTACTACATTCGTTCCGCAGAGACCTTGAACAATTATGCTGCCTACGAAGAAGCATTATCAGTAATCGAGACCATCGAAGCCCACTACGAAGAGCTCACCGAAGATCATGAAGTCGAGCTGCTGACCATTCGTTCGGAGATCAACATAGCGATGGGACAAGGTGCTGAAGCCGCTGAAAACCTTGAACAATTGCTGCGCCGCGACCCTCTCAACGCAAGAGCATTGTTGACCTTGGCCGGTTACTACAGCGACTTCCGTCCGAGCGAAGATTTGAGCGAGGATGAAGCACGTGCGGAAACCCGCCGGATGCAGCAAAAAGCCATCCTCTATTACGAGCGTGCGCAAAACCTCGACGATGACCGCACACGCGTCAATGCCTACATTGGGGAAGCCCAACTGCGGGTCCAGCGTGACGAACTTCAGAAGGCGGCATCGCTGCTTGAAGAGGCTCAGCGGATTCGCCCTCAGGATCACATTCAGTCCTATCTGGACCAGATCCGTTCGGCGCTTCGTAGCCGCCGCCGTGGCTGATGCAACGGTGAGTAGCATATTTTCCTCAACGGTGGACCCTCCCAGGGTCCACCGTTTTTTGTACGGCTTGGCCTCAAGTCTGGCTGAACCAATAATTTTGATGCAAAGCCTAATCCGGTTTGACTCTGAGGTTTTGCCTGTTCATGGTTTTCAACTCTAGCGTTGAATTACTCCTAAGGATGGCCAAGCAAAAGAAAGACAAAGGAATCAGCCGTATCGATAGCGGTTCGACACATGGATGGTTTGTTCGTGGTTACCGCAATGGTAAGACCTACTCCCGCTTATTCAGCGACATGAAGTGTGGTAGCCGGGAAAAGGCTTTAAAGCAGGCACGTGATTTTCGAGATAGTTTGTACAACAAGCTCGACCAGATTCCCAAGAAGCCTAGGGCACGCCGAGTTGTCTTCAGGGATTCCCGGAACACAACGGGAGTCCTGGGGGTATGTCGCACTGCGAAAAAAGGGCCAAATGGGACCGTCCATGAGTGCTATTCAGTCAGTTGGCGGCCTGAGCCCGGTGTTCAAAAGTGTACTTCCTTTTCCATACGTAAATATGGTGAGAAGAAGGCATTTGAACTGGCTGTCGAACATCGCCGTAAGATGCTCAAAGACATCCACGGCCCCGCTATTCTAAAGAAGATGCAGGAAACCGAAAAAAGGACCTAACTTCCCTTTAACTCTTCCCAGGCTTTAAGGGCACGGTCTCTCCCTGCTTTAAGATCAACAACAGGCATGGGATAGGATTCACCCAAATTGATTCCGGCATTCTCCAGAACCTGTGCAGGCGCTTCCCAGGGCTTATGAATGTAATTATCCGGCAATCGATGGAGCTCGGGCAGATAGTGGCGAACGTAATAGCCATTGCTGTCAAATTTCTCTCCTTGCAGAATGGGATTGAAAATCCGGAAATAAGGGGCCGCATCCGCACCGCAACCACCTGCCCACTGCCAACCGAGGGTATTACTGGCAAGGTCTGCATCCACCAAAGTATCCCAAAACCAGGCAGCTCCTTGCTGCCAGGGCTGGAGTAAGTGCTTAACCAGAAAAGATGCGACGACCATGCGAATCCGATTGTGCATCCATCCAGTTTGCCAAAGCTGGCGCATCCCGGCATCGACAATCGGGTAGCCCGTGAGCCCTTTCTGCCAGCGCCTGAGTAGTTCCGAGTCCGGCTTCCAGGGGAATTCATTAAATCGGCTTTGCAATGGTTGCTCCGGTGTCTTTGGAAAATTGTAGAGCACGTGATAGGCAAACTCCCGCCATAATACTTCGCGATCAAAAGTCTCTCTGCCCTTACCCGCAGCACAGTTCTGCAATGCAGCCCGCACTTGGCGTGGTCCCAACTCTCCCCAGGCGAGATAAGGAGACAGCCGCGAAGTGGAGAGCTCGCCCGGAATATCGCGGCGCGAATGGTAACGAACAAGGGATTCGTCCAAAAAGCCCTCGAGCCAGTCCTTTGCAGATTGTGAATCCGCCGCCCAAAAGGTCTGAATGCCACTTGTCCAAGGGATTTTAGGCAACAAGTTCAGAGCTTCCAGTTCCACCGAGTGCGTTCTGGCTTCGAAAGGCTGGATTCGAGCCGGAATTGCAACCGGCTCGGGAGTTTGATTTCGGGCGAGCGCTTTACTGAAAGGCGTGAATACCTTATAGGCCTTGCCCTCACCCGTTGCAACCGTCCATGGCTCGAACAGCAAGGCACTGTTGTGACTGGATACCTTAAGGCCGCTCTCCTTGAAATGCTCCTTCAGCTGCGCATCCCTGCGGATGATGTCGGGCTCGTAGCGTCGATTCCAAAAAATTGCTTTGGCGGCAGAGGATTCAATAATCGAATCCAGCTCCTGCTGTAGGTGGCCCTTTCGCAATAGTAAGGACAGGCCGCGCTGCTGGAGCTGCTTTCGCAGCCTTATCAATGCGTGATGCAACCACCACTTCGAAGCACTGCCAGGAGCCCATTTCCCCTCATCTTCGGGCGCCCATACAAATACCGGCAGAATACTGAACCCAGACTCAACTGCTGCCGCCAAAGCCGGGTTGTCCTCCACCCTCAGGTCACGCCTGAACCAAACGATTGCTGTCTCCATCGGGCAGCATCCTAGCAAAGATTAGTAAATCTGCAATTCGAATGTCGAAATACCCCTCCTTTGGAAAAGCACAAAAAAAAGGCTGCCCAGAGATCGGGCAGCCTTTTACAGAGAGACAGGATTTGAACTTAGACTTCCTGAGTTTCCAGGTTTGCCACCTTGTTGCGAACAGCCTCGGCCAAGGGAGTGCTCAAATAGCGCTCACTTGGGCTAGCAGCCACAACGACGATAGTCTTACCTTTGTTCTCAGGGCGCTTTGCTACCTGCAAGGCTGCCCAAATAGTAGCCCCTGACGAAATTCCTACACCCAGTCCGTCGCTCAAGGAGACTTTTTGGGCGGTTTCAAAAGCATCTTCATTGGTCACCTGAATGACTTCGTCGAGGATGTCGACGTTCAGGTTCTTCGGAATGAATCCGGCACCAATTCCCTGGATCTTGTGTGGACCAGGTTTGCCGCCGCTGATGACCGGGCTTGCTGCCGGCTCAATGGCGATGGCTTTCATCTCCGGTTTGCGCTTTTTGATCACTTCAGCAACACCAGTGATGGTTCCGCCGGTGCCAACACCCGCAATAAAGATGTCTACCTTGCCATCGGTCGCTTCCCAGACTTCTTCTGCCGTGGTCTGGCGGTGGATTTCCGGATTGGCCGGATTGTCAAACTGGGCTGGATTAAAAGCCTTGTCACCATACTGCTCCATCAGCTCCTTAGCCTTGGCGATGGCACCCGGCATGCCTTTGGGGCCAGGGGTCAGAATGATTTCCGCACCCAGCAGACCCAATAGAACGCGGCGCTCCATGGACATGGTTTCGGGCATCGTCAAAATGCAGCGATAGCCCTTGGCGCGGCAGACGAAGGCCAAACCGATACCGGTGTTGCCGGAGGTCGGTTCAATTACAATGCTGCCCGGTTTGAGCGAGCCATCCTTCTCGGCGGTCTCGATCATGGACTTTGCAATGCGGTCCTTGACGCTGGCGAGCGGATTGAACCACTCACACTTTAAATAAATATCCGCGTCAATGCCCTCGGCGATCTGATTCAATTTAATCAGCGGGGTATCGCCGATCGTTTCGATGATGTTGTTTGCCAGTTTTGCCATAAAATTACTCCCGTTGAAAGGTTAAGGACCTTATTAAGGGTATTCAGGGTAAGAAAGTAAAGTTAAAAGAATCGAATTGTCTTGGACTGCATCCGCGCATGCTCTTCGTCGGTGCAGGGCGCATTGGTCGGAACCGCTGTTTCAGCCTCGTTTGGCTTAACCAGATTGTTCGACAACATATAGTTCTCGACCTCTTCGCCACTGACATCGGCCAACATGACACCATCGATTTCTACGCAGGGCGACAAGGGCTGACCGGACTTCCGGACCATTTCCTCGTAGATCGCGGCATTGTTGATAATGTCGAGGTCCTCGTATTCGAGCTGGTATTTGTCCATGATCGCCCGAACGCCTTTGCTCCACCCACAGGTGGGTTTCAGATATGCTTTAATTTTCATAGTAAGCTAACAGGGTATACAGTGGCAGGGAATGTCAACATGGGATATGCAGTGGCAAAAGAACGGTTGAACTTTTGTAGATTTTGACCACTGCTTTCTATTCCGAATTTTTCGAAAGACCAAACTTATTTTATCTCATGGCACGAATCAACGACCACTTCCGCAAGCTTCAGGCTTCCTATTTATTCAGTGACATTGCCCGCAAAGTCACCGCCTTCCAGGAGGCCAATCCCGACCGTAAAATCATCCGCATGGGCATTGGTGATGTCACCGAACCCCTTCCGCCCGCCTGCCGCGAAGCGATGAAAAAAGCCATCGACGAAATGGGCACCCGCGACGGCTTTCGCGGCTATGGTCCGGAACAGGGCTACCCTTTCCTGCGCGAAGCCATCGCCAAGCATGAATACCAGAACCATGGTTTCAATGTCGCCGCAGATGAGATTTTCGTTTCAGACGGCTCCAAATGCGACAGTGGCAATATCCAGGAAATATTCTCGTCGGAGGCGAAAATTGCCATTCCCGATCCAGTCTATCCGGTCTACGTCGACACCAATGTGATGGCCGGGCGCACCGGCGTGTCCAAGGACGGCCGCTATGAGGGCCTCGTCTACCTCGAAGCGCGCCCGGACAACGGTTACATCCCCGAAGTGCTGACGGAGACAGTGGATCTGGTCTACCTGTGCTTTCCGAATAACCCCACCGGTGCTGTGGCAACCAAGGAACAACTGCAGGCCTGGGTCGATTATGCGCGGAAAAACGAAGCAATCATTCTCTACGATGCAGCCTACGCGGCCTTCATCCAGGATTCGTCGATTCCGACGTCCATTTATGCAATCGAAGGCGCCCGCGAGTGTGCCATCGAGTTTCGCAGTTTCTCCAAAAACGCCGGATTCACAGGTACCCGCTGCGCTTTCACAGTCGTCCCAAAAGAATTGAAGGCCAGCACTAAGGACGGGGATAAAGTGGCCGTACACGCCCTCTGGAACCGCCGCCACAGCACCAAATTCAACGGCGTTTCCTATCCGGTTCAACGGGCGGCCGAAGCGGTTTACAGCCCGGAAGGTCAAAAGCAGACCAACGAACTCATCGCCTACTACATGACCAATGCGGCAATGATCCGCAAGGCGGTGGAAGCGCTCGGTTTCAGCTGTGTTGGCGGCGACAATGCGCCCTATGTCTGGATTCAGGCCGAAGGCAGCTCCTGGGCCCTGTTTGACCGCCTGTTGGATGAGTTGGGGATCGTCTGCACGCCCGGAGCCGGATTCGGCACCTGTGGCGAAGGCCACATCCGCCTCAGCGCCTTCAATTCACGTGCGAATGTTGAGGAAGCTTTGGAACGCTTGAAGCAGCTCAAATAAAGATAAAGGCTTTACATTCGGATATATATCATCATATCCGGATGTATTGATGCATAAAAATCGACCGATTTCAGACCTTCTGGCCCGCCAACGGCCAGTGCTTTCCGTTGAATTCTTCCCGCCCAAGGATGATGCCGGCGGCGAGTTGATTCTCAAAACTGCGGAAGAAATTCGCACTTACGTGGATCCAGACTTCGTCTCCATCACCTATGGAGCCGGCGGAGGAACCCGTGAGCGCACTTTCCGCTATGCGCGGATTCTCAAGGAACGCTATGGCTTCGAAGTCATGCCTCACCTCACCTGCGTGGGCTCTTCCTACGATGAAATGCGCGAAATTATCCGCGAATACCAGGAAGCGGGCTTCTGCAACATCATGGCTTTGCGGGGAGATCCACCAAAGGGCGAAACTTCCTTCAAACCGCACCCGGACGGTCCACCTTACGCTTCGGATCTGGTCAATTTCATCCGTCAGGAATTTTCCGGATTCAGTCTCGGCGTTGCCGGCTACCCAGAGATTCATCCGGAGGCCAAAAGCGCGGAAAGCGACCTGAAATACCTGAAGCTCAAAGTGGATCAAGGGGGTTCTTTCATTACCACCCAGCTGTTCTACGACAACGAGACCTTCTTTAAGTTCGCCGAAAACTGTCGGGCAGCGGGCATCGATGTGCCGATCATCCCGGGACTGATGCCGATCCGCTCAGCCAAACAGGCCCGTCGCTTTGCCAAGGTTATTCCGCCTCAGTTGGATGCTTTGCTCGACGAAGCTGGCGAAGATGCTGAGAAAGTTCACGAAGTGGGCATTGACTGGACCTATCGCCAGATTTGTGAACTGATCGAAAAGGGCTTCAACGGCATCCACCTCTACATCATGAACCGGAGCCACATGCCGATAGAAGTGATCGAACGTTTGCGGGCCTCCAATGTGCTTTGATAGCGGCAATATTTGACATGCTGCGCCGAGGGCTCAGGTTGTTCTCTTCTCGAAACAACATCGCCCGTGTACAAACCGCCCCCCATCACTCAACTCAGTGGCGTTCGCAAACGCTTTGACCGCGGACCCTGGGTGCTGGACGGCATTGACCTCCAGGTTGAGCCGGGTGAATTGGTTTCCCTTATCGGCCCGAGCGGCTGCGGCAAATCCACACTGTTGCGATTGATTGCAGGGCTGACCCAAGCCACTGAGGGGCAAATTGCCTTCGGTGCTTCGAAGCCAGCAAGGCCTGAAATGGCCTTCATCTTTCAGGATGCGACTTTGCTTCCCTGGCTCTCGGTCGCAGCCAACATCGCCACACCTTTGCGCCTGCAGGGCCGTTCCCGCGAGGAATGCCGTGGCATTGCCGAACGCCTGGCAGAACTGGTCCATCTGGAATCGGTCCTGGATTTCTATCCACGCCAGCTTTCCGGTGGCATGCAGATGCGGGTGTCCCTGGCACGCGCCCTTTCCACTTCGCCGCAAATCCTGCTAATGGATGAACCCTTCGGCGCCTTGGACGCAATTTCCCGCAACCGTCTGAATGAAGAGTTACTGGCTATCCAGGCGCGCGAGCGCTGGACCGGATTTTTCGTCACGCACTCCGTGAACGAAGCCGTTTTTCTCTCCAACCGAATCTTCATCCTTTCACCCTTACCGAGTCGGATCACGAACGAAATCCGCATCGATCTGCCCTTTCCCCGTACCCAGCAAACGCGCGATTCGAGGGCTTTTCAGGACTACGTGGTCGAGGCCAACGCTGCCCTCCAAACCGTCTTGCCCAAATGAACCCAGAGACCCGGAGAAACAGGCGTAACGACCGTGGACTGCGTTTCCTGCTGCCCTTTCTGACCGGGCTGCTGCTGATCGCGCTCTGGTATGGGATCAAAGCACTGTTCAATCTGCACGATTACATCCTGCCGGCCCCACACCAGGTGCTGCAGGCTTTTGCCGCAGAGTCAGACACCTTGCTGCGCGCGACCCTGATGACCTTTTCGGGGGCCTTCCTCGGCTTTCTGGCCGCAGTCATCCTCGGCGCGGCAATGGCACTGCTGATGGTGAGTTTCCGCTACCTGCGCTACAGTCTCTACCCTTTTGTCATTTTCATGCAGATGTCGCCGATCATCGCTACCGCGGCCATCGTCGTGATCATCTTTGACGTCGGCCTGCAGAGTGTCGTAATGATCGCCTTTCTGATCGGCTTCTTCCCGATTGTTGCCAGCGCCCTGCAAGGCCTCAGATCCGTCCCGGAACGGCATCTGGAACTCTTCAAACTCTACCGCTCCAAACCCTGGCAGGAATTGTTCTGGTTGAGAGTCCCGTACGCCCTGCCCTACTTTTTCACTGGTGCCAAGATCGCCGCCACCCTCGCCGTCATCGGCTCGGTCACCGGAGAGATTTTTGCCGGCTCAACCGACGGCTCGGGAGGCCTCGGTTTCATGATCATCGTCTACAAGTCCGAGCTGAAGATCTCAGCGATCTATGCAGCAACCCTCATCTGCTGCGTTCTGGGCTTCCTTTTCGTTTCCCTAGTCCTTTACCTGAGATGGATATGTCTACGCCACTGGCACGATTCACTGATCACTGCGGAATAATTACCGCCGCGATCCTGCTCTCCGCTTCAGCCCTGCTGACCGGCTGCGGCGGCGACAGCCGCAGCCTCGCCGCCGGCGAGCCCTTCCCGATCACGGTCCAGACCGACTGGTTTGCCCAGCCCGAACACGGCGGCTTCTACCAGGCTCTGGCAAAGGGATACTACGAAGAAGCTGGCCTCGAAGTGACCATCGTCTCCGGCGGTCCCAACGCAATGACCCTGCAACGCGTCCTCCGCGGCCGCGCCGACTTCGCCATGAATCGTGCCGATTTCGTCTTCAAACAAGCCAGCGAGGGCATTCCAATCCGAATGGTGATGGCAACTCTGCAAAAGGATCCCCAGGCCATCATGATGCATGCCGACAATCCGATCGAACGGATCGAAGACCTTGACGGCAAAGCGGTCATGGCGATTCCGGGCCTGACCTGGATCACCTATGTGGAGCGCAAGTTCGGCATCCGCCTCAACATTCTGCCGCACGACTTCGGTATGGAGCGTTTTCTCAATAATCCTGATTTCATCCAGCAGTGCCTCGAAACCAATGAACCCTTCTACGCCCGCCAGCACGGAGTCGAAGTCAAAACCCTCCCACTTAGGGACACCGGCTTCAACCCCTATCACGGCCTCTACGCCCTGGACTCCTTCATCGAAACCCACCCGGAGGCCGTCCGCCGTTTCGTCGAAGCCTCCATTCGCGGTTGGGAAGACTTTGCCACCGGCGACCCAAGCCCCGCCTTCGAACTCATCGCTGCCCGCAACCCCCGAATGAACCAGGAGTTCATGGAATTCAGCCACCGCACCCTGGTCGAAGGCGATTACATCACCGGCGACGGTCCAACTTCCAAAACCGGCCAACTCGACCCCAAGCGCCTTCAGGAACTCCAGCAAGAACTGATAGATCTAGAAATGGTCAAACCATCAGAGAAAAAGATCGAGTGGTATTGGATACCTTAGCCGTTCATACCAATCGTAACCCAGTATACTTGCACAGCTCACAGGTAGCGCGCGGCTCGACGAACCGTGCGAACATCGTCCATGCAATCGCATCCGATCCTTTCCTTGCTCCCCATCGCCTAATCCTCATCAATGAGCGCGCGCCCTGCCCATCCGGCATTTTCGAGGGCGAGAGCGAGAGGGAGAGCGAGGGGGATTTTTCCCCAAGCTGATGGGCAGGACTCGTTGAGAAAGCGAAGCGCCCATGTGCCTGACAGCACTTTCCTGATTTCGAGTCAGGCTTTGTACTTGCCCTCCGCGAAACCTTCGCTTTTCTCATCACGTTTTCGGAGAGTTGACAGAGTGGCCGAATGTGCCTGACTCGAAATCAGGTGTGCCGCAAGGTACCGGGGGTTCGAATCCCTCACTCTCCGCCATTTCAAGCCGCAGGCGCAGAAATGGCGTCCAAGAGTGAGGAGATGAGAAGCCCCGGAGGGGGTTTGACGCAGCGAAGCGAAGAAGGGGCACCCGCAGGGTGAGTCCGCAGGACCGAATCCGCAAAGCGGATGAGCCAATCCCTCACTCTCCGCCATTTCAAGCCGCAGGCGCAGAAATGGCGCCAAGAGTGAGGAGATGAGAACCCACGGAGGGGGGTTGGGCTCTTGTGGTCATGTCGCCTTCGGCTCGGTAGACGCAGCGAAGCGAAGTAGGTCTGCCCTGACCCCTGAAAACTAGACCGCATACCCGTCTATTAGTGGTTTTTAAACCAGGGTCCAAAACTGACCTTGAGAATCCGATGACCATGCGCACTCGGGACGAGCGCGCCTACAAGCCGACTGCCCAACAGCCCCACAGAATATTGCCAACAGAACCCCGGGGCATCCGTTCCAATCCTGTCCAAAAATTTGCCGGACATCCGCTCTCCTATCCTGTTGATCCTGTCCAAATTTACCGTCGACTCAGGAGAATCGGTGCAGAATTCCCGATTCTTTCCTTAATTCTGGCACTTTCGGCGAAAGTGCCCTACCTTTTCTGCCAAATCCGATCCGTTTTGTAGCGAAACAGCGACAGCGTTTCGAACGATCCATTCAACAGCATCCCGAAGCGCTGTCGCTGCTTCGCTGGTATGAAGAGTGTCAAGTCGAGACGTATCC
>JAFIGG010000015.1 GCA_020831485.1 Opitutales bacterium | reverse complement strand
GGTGCCTGGCACCAAGGATTGGATGCGAAAAAGGGGTGCCTGGCACCAATATGGGGCTGGCGTATTTTAGATTGGACGATGGAGGTAGAATACTATCCGATAGGGATCGCATATGTCATCTGAAACGATTGAAACTGAAAAAGATCCAACCGAGGATCCCGCTACTCAATTACCTGAATTCAAAGATCTGGGACTCAATCCGGAGGTTCTCAGGGCGGTCGAAGAAAAAGGCTATAACAACCCCACTCCGATTCAGGCTCAGGCGATCCCGGCATTGCTGGAAGGTCGGGACCTCATTGGGGGCTCGCAGACGGGCACCGGCAAAACGGCTGCATTCGCGCTGCCACTTCTAAGCAACCTTCGAGATGCCCAGAAGTCGCCGAGGGTACTCATCCTCGAGCCAACACGTGAACTGGCGCAGCAGGTGATTGCCCAACTCGAAGCATACGGAAAGTATCTTCCCCTCAAATTCATGTTGCTGCATGGTGGCGTGGGCTATGGGCGTCAGTTGGATGCGATTAAGGGCGGTGTCGACATTGTGGTCGCGACTCCCGGACGACTGCTCGATCACCTTCAGCAAAAGAATTTCAATTTAAAGAAACTCGAGGTGCTGGTGCTCGATGAGGCCGATCGCATGCTTGATATGGGCTTTATGCCCGATGTTCGCAAGATTCTACGCCTCTGCCCGGATCAACGTCAGAGCCTCCTGTTCTCCGCAACTATTCCTCCGGCTATTGAACGTCTGGCGGAAACCATGTTGAAGGATCCCATCGCCATCAGTATCGGGAGGGGACGGCAGCCAGCAGAAACGATCCAGCACGCAATATATCCGGTTGACGACCGGCAGAAGTTTGACCTGCTGGTGCACCTACTGGAGAAGCTCGATTACCACAGCGTCCTTATTTTCACTCGGACAAAGGTCGGTGCCGATACCATCGCGCGCTGGCTTGAGAGCACTGAGCACGGCCCAGTTGCTGTTCTCCACTCCAACCGCACCCAGCGTGAGCGCGATGCGGCATTGAAATCCTTTAAAGACGGCCAATGCGAGATCTTGGTCGCCACCGATATCGTTGCCCGCGGCATCGACATCAGCGACGTGAGCCACGTGGTCAATTACGACATTCCTGAAAACCCGGAGGACTATGTGCACCGGATTGGTCGAACAGGCCGTGCCTCACGCTCCGGCGATGCTATTACGCTCTTTACTGCGGGAGAAATAGAATTCCTGCAGAGCATTGAACGCTTCATTGGCAAAGCCATCGACCGCAAACAAATGCCGGACTTCGAATACAATTGGTCCCCCATTTTCGAGCAATCCCAGCCAAAAAAGAAAAAGAAGCGCAACCGCGGCTTCAATTCAGGCACCAATATGCCACGCCGCTAAAAAAATTCGGTCAGTTCAAAACAAAAAAAAGGGCGCCCCTTGAGAGGCGCCCTCGTTGTATCTAAAACTTAAATTCCGCTAAGCGCTTCGGCCTAGTAACGGTAGTGATCCGATTTGTAAGGACCATTTTGCGGAACACCGATGTAGTCGGCCTGCTCCTTGGTAAGCTTTGTCAGCTTGGCACCAATCTTTTCGAGGTGCAGGCGAGCTACTTCTTCGTCCAGGTGCTTCGGTAGAATGTAAACACCGGGGCTGTATTTCTCGAGGCCCTTCCAGAGTTCGACCTGAGCCAGAACCTGATTGGTGAAGCTGTTGGACATCACAAAGCTCGGGTGGCCTGTGGCACAACCCAAATTCACCAATCGACCTTCAGCCAAGAGGAAAATTGAGTTACCATTTTCGAAGGTGTACATATCCACCTGCGGTTTGATGTTGGTGTGCTTAACAGACTTATCCTTCTGCAGCTTGCTGACCTGAATTTCGTTGTCGAAGTGACCAATGTTACAGACGATCGCCTGATCGGCCATCTTTTCCATGTGCTCACGGGTGATGATATCCTTGTTGCCCGTGGTGGTCACATAAATGTTACCCCATCCAAGCGTGTCCTCGAGAGTCATCACGCGGAAACCTTCCATGGCAGCCTGCAGCGCACAAATCGGGTCGATTTCGGTAACAACAACCTGAGCGCCCATGCCACGCAGAGCAGCGGCGCAGCCCTTGCCCACGTCACCGTAGCCGAGAACCACCCCGACCTTACCGGAAATCATTACGTCAGTTGCACGCTTAATGCCGTCGACCAGACTTTCACGACAGCCATAGAGGTTGTCGAATTTGCTCTTGGTTACCGAGTCATTGACGTTGATTGCAGGAACCAACAGCTTGCCTGCCTTCTGCATTTCGTAAAGGCGATGGACACCGGTGGTGGTCTCTTCGGAAACGCCCTTCCACTCCTTGACAACATCGTGCCAGTGCATTGGGTCTTCGCCCTTCACCTTGCGCAGCAGATCTTTGACGACTTGCTCTTCATCGCTGTCGGCTTCACCATCGATCCAGTCACTACCATCTTCGAGCTCATAGCCCTTGTGGATAAGCAGGGTTGCATCACCGCCGTCATCGACGATCAACTGCGGGCCTTTGCCGTCCGGCCAGGTCAGTGCCTGATAGGTGCACCACCAGTATTCTTCAAGTGTTTCACCCTTCCATGCGAAAACTGGCACGCCCGATGCCGCAATGGCTGCGGCGGCGTGGTCCTGGGTTGAGAAAATGTTGCAGGAACACCAGCGCACATCGGCACCCAGTGCGACCAGCGTCTCGATCAGAACAGCCGTTTGCACAGTCATGTGCAGGGAGCCCATGATGCGCACGCCAGCCAAAGGTTTCTCACCTGCAAACTTTTCGCGCGTTGCCATTAGGCCCGGCATTTCGTTCTCGGCGATGGAAATTTCCTTGCGACCAAAGTCCGCGAGCGTGATGTCGGCGACTTTATAGTCTTCTTTATTCAGTGTTTCAGTACTCATATACAATAATTTATCTTTTCAGTCTCAGCTGATTGCTTTTTTCAGAGCGTCGACCCGATTGGTCTGCTCCCAAGGCAGACTTGCCTTGCCAAAGTGTCCGTAGTTCGTGCTTTCACGGTAGATCGGACGCAGGAGATCCATCTCCTTGACGAGCTGGGCTGGCCGGAAATCGAAGGCCTTTTTGACGGCCTCAACGATTTGTTCGTCGGAATACTTGCCCGTGCCGAAGGTTTCAACGCGAATGGAGGTTGGATACGGATAACCGATTGCATACGCGACCTGCAGCTCGCAGCTGTCAGCAAATCCGGCGGCCACCACATTTTTGGCAACCCAGCGGCACATGTATGCTGCCGAGCGGTCCACCTTTGAAGGGTCCTTGCCGGAGAAAGCACCGCCTCCGTGACGGCCCCAGCCGCCGTAAGTGTCGACAATGATTTTACGTCCGGTCAAACCGGCGTCGCCCTGAGGACCACCAATCACGAACTTACCCGTTGGGTTGATCAGGAACTGAGTCTTGTCCGACATCAATTCAGCCGGAAGAACCTGCTTAATCACTTTCTCAATGATGTACTCGCGAATTTCCGAGTGTTTTACATCTTCGGTGTGCTGAGTCGAAACCACGACATTATCGATGTGCGTGATCTTTCCGTTTTCATAATTGACGGCGACCTGACTCTTCACGTCCGGGCGCAGCCAGTTTACGTCCTTGGCCTTGCGCAGTTCTGCGAGGCGACGCAGAATACGGTGCGAGAAGATGATTGCACTGGGCATCATTTCTTCGGTTTCGGTGCAGGCATATCCGAACATAATGCCTTGGTCACCGGCACCCTGTTCCTCCGTGTCCTTCCCCTCGGCAGCGCGCGCGTCCACACCTTGAGCGATGTCCGGCGACTGGCGGGTCAGGTAATTGTTGATAAAGACTTCATCCGCGCAAAAAACAGGGTCGTCCCGATGATCAATGTAACCGATGTCACGGATCGCCTGACGAACCACCTCGTTGTAATCAAACTTGGCGCTGGTGGTGATCTCTCCAGCCAAAGTAACAATATTATTCTTAACCAGAGTCTCGCATGCGACCCTGCTTTTCGGGTCCTGAGCGAGACAAGCGTCGAGGATACTGTCAGAGATGTAATCCGCAACCTTGTCCGGATGACCTTCTCCGACCGATTCAGAAGAGAATTTGAATGAGTTTGCCATAAGCACTGAAAGATTGCCTGCCGCCAGAGCTTCTTCAAGTTAAATATCAATATATCCGGATTAAATGATATCAAAAGCCCGATTTCCCAGTATTTTTGGCCCAATCCACCAACTTCAACCGCTTCAAACGCTTCCAAATCGATCATCCAGCTTCGATTCTATCAGGTTCACCAAGACCCCAAAACAGGAACTCGGATTCTCAGACGATTTTCAGCTTGCCTTCCAGCAAGGGTTATCTTTGCTCGACGATGGATTTCAAACGAAGCCACTCTAATATAGCTTAATGAACTTGGTGCATTCCATCGCAACGGTCGTAGTAGTACCGGTAGTCGTCGTCAGCGTAGTATCCTGCTGACGGGCGATGGATTTTTGTTGTTCCACCAATTGGAAATCCCCTTATGCCCGGTCTTGCAGATGCGCACCGTATGCTTATCCCTTTTCAAATATTGATTTCAATTAACTAAACGTCAGATGAAAACAGAAACCCTCCCTAACACCCCGACCAATGTCACGCAGTCTCCGGATCTTCCGGCGGCCATGAAGGGCGCGGACCTGCTGGTACGCAGTCTCGAGCGCGAGGGTGTAGAGGTAATCTTCGCCTACCCGGGCGGCGCGTCGATGGAAATCCATCAGAGTCTGGTGCGCGCTGGCAATATCCGCACCATCCTGCCCCGCTTTGAACAGGGCTGTGGTTTCATGGCGCACGGTTACGCCCGCACGACCGGGAAGGCCAGTGTTTGTATGGCAACAAGTGGCCCCGGGGCGACCAACCTGGTCACCTGTATTGCTGATGCCCAGATGGACTCGGTTCCCTTGATCGCCATTACCGGGCAGGTTAAGCAAGAGTTCATTGGCAAAAGTGCCTTTCAGGAGACAGACGTGTTCGGCATGACCTTGCCAATCGTCAAACACAGCTATCTGGTTCTCGATATCAACGACGTGCCCCGCATCGTCAAGGAGGCCTTTCACATCGCTACAACCGGCCGCCCCGGTCCGGTTGTCATCGATATTGCCAAGGACGTGCAGCAGGAAATCCTCAAGGGCGATGCACTGAAGAAGGCTTGGGAAGCCGAAATGGACATTCCCGGCTACAACCCCAACCCGCGAGCGA
Source organism: Opitutales bacterium (assembly GCA_020831485.1). Lineage (GTDB taxonomy): Bacteria > Verrucomicrobiota > Verrucomicrobiia > Opitutales > Oceanipulchritudinaceae > JAFIGG01. Next base: position 52,464 of record JAFIGG010000015.1, on the reverse strand, counting down.
ACGATGAAGAGCTGATAGCCATCCTGGACGAATGCGCAAAGGCGGATCGTCCGGTGATTTACGCCGGCGGAGGCATTATCACCGGTAATGCCCACAAGGAACTGCTGGAATTTGCGGAGATTACTGGTTTCCCGGTTACTACCACGCTCATGGGACTTGGCGGTTTCCCGGAAAATCACCCGCAAAGCCTGCGCTGGTTCGGCATGCACGGCTGCGTTGCCGGCAACTGGGCGGTTTGCGAAAGTTCCCTGTTATTGACTTTTGGAGCCCGCTTTGACGACCGAATTACCGGCGCCATCGCCAAGTTTGCACCGGACGCCACGGTCGTCCACATCGACATCGACAAGTCCGAGCACCACAAGAACAAGGTGGTCCAGTATCCGGTTCACAGCGACATCAAATACGCCTTGAAGCGTTTGACCGAGCTGGCACGTGAACGCGGTTTCAAAGCGCCATCAATCGATCCCTGGAAGGAAAAGGTCTATGGTTGGCACACGGAGCACCCGTTCCAATACGATCAGGACTGCCCGCACATTCAGCCGCAACGCGCCATCCAAACACTTTTCGAGGAGACCAAAGGCGAGGCGATCATCACCACAGGTGTTGGCCAACACCAGATGTGGGCTGCCCAGTTTTACCAATTCCACCAACCACGCAGCTACGTCAGCTCACTGGGCCTCGGCACAATGGGCTTTGGCCTGCCAGCAGCCCTCGGCTGTAAGGTCGCCCATCCGGAGCGCCAGGTCATCGATATCGATGGCGACGGCTCGTTCATGATGAACGTACAGGAACTGGCCACCGCGGTCATGGAAAAAATCCCGGTTAAGGTCATGTTGCTGAACAATCAGCACCTTGGCATGGTGGTGCAGTGGGAAGACATCCTTTATGAAGGTATTCGTGGCCAGACCGTTCTGGGGCACCCGGAAAACATAGGCAGCCCGGACAATCTGGATGCACTGTACCCGGACTGGGGTAAAATCTGCGATGGTTTCGGAGTTAAATCCCGCCGCGTCTGGAAGCAGGAAGATCTGCGCGAAGCCGTCCGTGAGATGCTCGACCACGATGGCCCCTTCTTGCTCGACGTCGTAGTTCCCTACACCGAACACGTGATGCCTTTCATCCCAGCAGGTGCATCGGCACGCGACATTCTGATCAAGACACCCAGCAAATAAGGGCTAGCCTCATGGTTGAGTCGAAACTGGAAAAACTGGTTGAGGAGATCGCCCAGCGCGCGCTGAACGCCTCCTACAGTCTGGCGACCTTGTCGACTGCAAAAAAGAACGCGGTCCTCGAGCGTTTGGCAGCTGAACTGGAGGATCCGAAAATTCGCGAGCAGCTCAGGGTCGAAAACGAACGCGACTTGACCGCTGGCGAAACCGCCGGTCTGTCCGCAGCCCTGCTGGACCGGCTGAAACTGACTCCTGCCCGCATGGACAGCATGGTCGAGGGAATTCGCCAAGTGGCTGCCCTGCCGGACCCGGTGGGCCAGGAACTGGAGCGCCGTCAACATGCAACCGGATTCACCCTGCGCAAGGTACGGGTTCCGATTGGCGTGATCGGGATTGTCTACGAATCCCGTCCCAATGTGACCATTGACTGCGCGGTGCTCTGTCTCAAGAGCGGCAACGCGACGATTCTGCGCGGGGGCCGCGAGGCTTTCCACAGCAATCAGGCGCTGGCTGCAATCATCACCCGCGTTCTAATCGCCGAAGGTATCAATCCGGACGCGGTACAATTGATTCCCACAACCGACCGCTACGCGCTGTCTGTCCTGATGAAGCTGGACGCCTATGTGCATTGCCTCATCCCCCGTGGAGGCGAAGGCCTGATCCGTTTTGTCGCAGAAAATGCGCGCATGCCGGTGATCAAGCACTACAAAGGTGTCTGCAATGTCTATATTGATCCGGCGGCCGATATCGACATGGCGGTTTCCATCAGCGTCAACGCCAAGTGTCAGCGTCCAAGCGTCTGCAACGCAGCGGAAAACCTGGTGGTTCACCAGGATGTATTGGCCTCCCACTTCATCCCGATAGCCAAAGCTTTGCACGCCGAAGGCGTTGAGCTGCGAGTCGACCGCCTGGCGGCTGACTGCCTGCATCAGGTCGGAGGAATTCCGTTCAAAACGGCCAGCGAGGAAGACTACCACGAAGAATACCTCGATAAGGTCATAGCAGTACGCACAGTCGATTCCCTTCAGGCAGCAATCGATTTCATCAACGCCTACGGTTCCGGCCACAGCGATGCAATCGTCACAGCCGATCCCCAGGCGGCAGCGGCTTTTCAGCAGGGTGTGGATGCGTCCTCAGTCTACTGGAATGCTTCCACGCGCTTCACCGATGGATTCGAATTTGGCCTGGGCGCTGAAATCGGCATTTCCACCGACAAACTGCACGCCCGCGGGCCCATGGGACTTACGGAGCTAACAAGCTATAAATTTCTGATCGACGGACACGGGGAAACCCGCAGCTGAAGACATGTCCAATCCTGCCACAGTTGATCCCTGTTGCCGACGCCTTACCTGGCAGGAACTGGATTTGGCTGCGTTGAAACAATTGATAGCCTTGGCCCGCGACGAAGACCTCGCCGGCTGGGGCTTGAGTCGCCCTCCGGACAAAGCAACCGATGTCAGCGCCGCACTCCTGCCTGCCGCCCATCCGGGATCGGCCAGCTTGGTTGCACGCAGTGATATGGTCGTCTGCGGCCTTCAGTTGCTGCCCCTGATCGCGGAAGTCTACCGCTTCGGGGTGGAATACAACAGTCGCAAGTCCGACGGCCAGACCGCCGCAAAAGGCGACATCCTCGGTCGGCTACACGGTCCAGCCCAGCAGATCCTGCAGATGGAGCGGGTTGCCCTCAATTTCGCGCAAATGCTTTCCGGTGTCGCCACGGAAACCCGTCGCTACGTCGACGCGCTGGGAGACAGCCCGACCCGACTGCTCGACACCCGCAAAACGCTGCCGGGCTACCGCATGCTGCAAAAATACGCAGTGGCTTGCGGAGGTGGATGGAATCACCGGCTTGGCCTATTCGACCGGGTTATGCTGAAGGACAATCACCTCGCCGCAACTGGATCCGCAGGCGGCGATCGACTCCGCGAAGCAGTCCTGCGCGCTCGTGAAGCGCAACCGAAGTTGCTGGTCGAGGTCGAAGTCGACCATATTGAGCAAATCGAACCGGTCGTCGAGGCCGGTGCCCACATCATCATGCTCGACAATTTTGACAATGCGGCGCTGAGCGAAGCAGTCACACTCATCAATGGCCGCGCCCGCACCGAAGCCAGCGGCGGCATCACTATTGAGCGCCTGCCTTCGATGGCTGCGCTCGGCCTCGACTATATTTCCACAGGCGCTACGGTTCACCAAAGCCGCTGGCAAGACATCGGTCTTGACTGGGATTGATATGGACTCAGACACCCGTATCCTGCACGCCCTGATAGCGCAACCCGAGGGCTATGTCAATGGCCAGGATCTGGCCGAGCAACTGGGCATGAGTCGCGTGGGCATCTGGAAACGGCTACAAAAGCTGAGTGAATCTGGACTACAGCTAACGGCGGTCCGCAACCGCGGCTACCGCATCACGCGAGAGCCTGAACAGCCTCTGCAATCGCTCATGAACGCATGGCTCTACCGTGAGAACGTAAGCATGCCGGTCCATTGGCACGCTTCCATTGGCAGCACCAACACCGAAGCTCAGCGCCTTCTGGCCGAAGGCAGCGAAACGCCGTTTGCAGTCGCCAGTGCGGAGCAAACCCAAGGGCGCGGCCGCATGGGACGGCGCTGGCACAGCCCCTCGGATGGCAACCTATACATTAGCTTCGCCTTCCAGCCGTCCTTGCCGCCAAAGCGTATGCAGACGATCACGCTGTTTTTTGGTCTGCGCCTGTGCATCTTCATGAATCAACGCTACGGCCTGCCGGTTCAGATCAAATGGCCGAACGACTTGCTCCTGAACGGCAAAAAGGTCTGCGGCATGCTTACCGAGGCCCGCGTCGATGCCGACGCTATCCGCGATCTGATCTTTGGCATGGGGCTGAACATCAACTGCGAAACCAGCCAATGGCCGGAAGAGGTGCGGCGGATGGCAACCAGCCTGCGCAGCGTTCGGGGCGAACGCCTCCCCTTCCACCGCCTTACAGCGGAGCTGACGGGTTTAATTGAAGAAAGCTATCAACACTTTCTGCGCAGCGATACACGCCAGCTGCTCAAAGAATGGCCGGATTACGACTGCCTTCACGGCCGCACCCTCAATTTTGAGCGTAATCAGAAAACCATCACCGGAGTCGGCGAAGGCATCGACACCCAAGGCTGCCTGCTCATCCGCGAAGCCTCTGGCAAAATTCACGCGCTCAATGCGGGTGAAGTATCTATCGGCAGCGGCAACCTGGAATAGACTCTAATCTTTGGCCGCACCGGCTTCATAACGCGCAATCCAATCCCGATGCCAGGGACCGAAGTCGCCAGCCTCGATGTGCTCGCGGGCCTGGCGCATCAGATCGAGAAAGAAATACAGGTTGTGCTGAGTCAAAAGAGTGCCGCCAAGCATTTCCCCTGAAGCAATAAGGTGGCGGATGTAAGCACGGCTGAAGTGACGGCAGGTGTAATTGTCCAAGCCTTCGACCAAAGGACGGTCGTCGTCGCGAAAGCGTTGATTCTTGAGGTTGATCTTACCGTCCGGCGTAAAGGCGATGCCATGCCGTGCCTCACGACTGGGCATCACGCAGTCAAACATGTCCGCCCCCTGGGCGATCATCTTCAACAACTGGGGCGGCGTGCCCACGCCCATGACATAGCGGGGCTTGTCCGCAGGCAGCAAGGGCATACACCAGCTCACTTGCTCCAGCATAAGCGGTTCGGGCTCGCCAACGCTGACGCCGCCGACGGCATAGCCGGGGAAATCCATTGCAACCAGGGCCTCGGCACAAGCGGTCCGCAAGGATTCGAAACGGCCTCCCTGAACAATGCCAAAAACCTGATGGCCAGCATCCAGAAAACCACTGCTGCTGGCCCAGTCACGGCTCTGCCGCGCCCACTTCAGAGTAAGGCGATTGCCTTCGATGCATTCCTTTTCGGTCGCATCCGCAGGTGGGCAGATATCCAAAACCATCGCAATGTCCGAACCCAGATTCTGCTGAATCTCCATCACTCGCTCAGGCGTCAACTCAATGCGCTGCCCATCCAGATGTGACTGGAAAGTAATGCCGTGATCCTTCACTTTTCGTAGCCCAGACAAACTGAAGACCTGAAAGCCTCCACTGTCCGTCAGAATCGGTTTATCCCAGGCCATGAAGCGATGCAAGCCGCCCAGGGATCGGATCCGCTCAGAAGTCGGACGCAAGTTCAAGTGATAGGTATTGCTGAGAATTATCTGCGCACCAGTTTCGTCGATCTGTGCTGGAGTCAGACCCTTGACCGTAGCCTGTGTCCCCACAGGCATAAAGATCGGCGTCGATATATCTCCGTGGCGTGTTCTCACGGTGCCACGGCGCGCCGCCGTATCGGTACCCGTTTTCAGCAGTGTAAAAGGTGTCATCTAAATTCGTATCTACTTTCTAACTTTTTGCCACCACTCGACAAAGGCATCCAGCCCCGCTTCGGTGGGATGATTTTCCGGCCGGTATGCAAAATCCCTGCGGGCCGCCTCGATCGAAAACCAATGGCTCTTCGACAATTCCACCGAAACAAAACGGGTCATCGGCGGTTCGCCCTTCAACGGCAAAACCGTCCACAACGCCTCTGCGACCACCCCGGCGACATAGGCCGCACGCGCCGATATGGATTTCGCCAAAGGTTTCTCGCCGATGCGTTCCAATAGCTGATTAATCCATGGCCACAACTCAACCGGTTCGCCCTGTGACAAGAAATAGGCCTGACCGCCGCATCTGCCCGAGCGCAGTGCATCCCAAGCCTGCAGGTGCGCATCGGCGGCGTTCTCCACATAAGTGATGTCGACCCAATTGCGGCCATCGCCAACCTGCTTGAGACGGCCGCTGCAGGCGGCTTCTATCACCCGAGGCAAGAGGTGCGGATCCTCCGGACCCCAAATCAGGTGTGGCCGCAGGGCAACGCAACGACGCGCATCGCCGTCGTGACGAGCCAACACCAATGCCTCCGCCTCCGCCTTGGTCCGAGCGTAATCGCACAGCCAATTGCGTCCATAGGGTAACGACTCATCTGCTCCCTCAAAAGCCTCCCCGGAAAAAACCACACTCGGCGTACTGGTGTAAACAAGGTCGCGAATGCCGAGAGCATCCATGCACTTCAGCACATTCCGCGTACCCAGCACATTGGCGGACTCGAAATCCTGTCGCCGACCCCATACGCCCGCCTTGGCCGCGACATGAAAAACGACATCCACACCAAACATCGCCGCCTGCAAAGCACTCCGATCGACCAGACTGCCCTGCACAACCTCGACGCCCTTCGCCGCCAGGTCCGGGTGACCGCTGCGCTGATAGCTGCGAACCTCACAGCCCCGCGCCAGCAGTCGTTCAACGATACGACGGCCCAGAAAGCCGCCTCCTCCAGTCACTAAAGCTTTCATCCCTTATTGAACTCCTTGCGCAAACTCAAACGATGGATCTTGGCATTGTGACGCACATCCACCGGAAAAACCTTTTTGAAAAAGAAGGTTTCAATACCTGCGGTGTGCGGGTGCTTGGCAGCCAGCGCGCGCAGCGACTCCAGACCCGGCTGCTTGCCAGGTTCCGGCTCGATAACGATCGCTGGACGCTGCTCCGGGGCTGTTCCCAGACCAATCAAGGCACTTCGGTAGACCTCTGAGTGCTCATTGAAAATGGCTTCGCAGCAATCCGTGTAGAGAACTCCGTCCACCGTCTGCACCCGCTCAACCTTGCGGCCGCAAAACCACAGACGACCGGACTTGTCCAGATATCCGAGATCACCCATACGATGCCAGAAACGGCCGTCCGCATCGAGGATCTTGGCGGCCGCGGTGGCCTCTGGGAGAGCATCGTATTCACGTGTCACGACGGGCCCACTGACAATGATCTCACCGATTTCACCCTCAGGCAGCAACTCCAGCTCCACGCCGTTACCTAGAGCCCCCTCCACCACCGGAATGATCGCAATCTGAACCTCCGGCAAGGCATGGCCGACACAGGTGCCTGCTCCGGCCCGGGTTTGTTCCCAGGTTTCCTCGAGAATTGTTTTGCTGTCATTCGAAGCCACCGGAAGCGCTTCGGTCGCTCCGTAGGGAGTGTGGATGGTCGCGTTCGGGACAAATGGCTGCAGGTCACGCATCAACTGCGGTGGAACCGGTGCTCCCGCCATCAGGATGCGGCGCATGCCCGGCAGGCGCACGCCGCTTTTTTGACAATAGCGGAGGATCTTTGTCCAGAGCACCGGCGATCCAAAACTGTTGGTTACCGAATTCTGTTGGATTGCCTGAACAATCTTGGCCGGATCCACGCTCGCCGGGCGACTCGGGTTGATCTCCGGCACCACCGTGGTCATTCCCAGGGCAGGATTGAACAGGGCAAAGATCGGCAGCATCGGCAGGTCAACCTCACCGGCTTCAATCCCATAGTGCTCACGAATCATGCGCACCTGCGCATCGAATTGCCCGTGGGCGTAGCAAACACCCTTTGGGGCGCCAGTTGAGCCGGAAGTAAAGAGGATAGCGGCCGTCTCATCAGCAGCTGCTTCGGCTGCGTCCAGAGGAGCCTGCCAAACCGGTTCGGCAATGCGCCGTTCAAACTTCGCGGTTACCCGCACCCAAATGCGGATGCTGCGCATCGAACCCCAGAACAGGCGCCCCAGAATGTGCGCGAGCGGAATCCCTACCAATGCTTCCGGCTGTGTGCGCCGCACACAGGCCAGAAAGGACCGAATACCCATGCCCGGATCGATCACCACGGGAACTGCCCCAATCTTGAACAAGGCAAAAGTGATACGGATCAGGTCCAGGCCGGGCCGCACCATCAGCAATACGCGGGTGCCACGGTGAATGCCCAATTCCATCAATAAGCGTGCGGTTGCCGAAGCCTCGACCTCCAATTCGCCGAAACACCGTTCCGCGTAGCGGATGGCGCCCTGCGCATCGCGCCCAACAGGCGCCTTGATCGCCGTGAAAGTCGGATTCTCCCGCGCGCTGATAGAAAGGAAGCGGGCAACGTTGCTCGAAGCGCCGGTCATCCCTGCTTTAACTTGGCGAAAATCGCTTCCGCCTCGGACTCAGCCGCCTCTTCGCTGTCGGCCAACACACAGTAGTGACCCATCTTGCGACCCGGGCGGGCGTTCTGTTTGCCGTAAAGGTGCAGCTTGGCGTTAGGGTTTTTCAATACAGCCGACCAGTTCAAGCGTTTGCCATCTTCATGCCAGAGATCGCCGAGCAGGTTCACCATTACCACCGGAGAAAGCAATTTCGGATCTCCCAGCGGAAGACCACAGACAGCCCGAATATGTTGTTCAAACTGACTGGTCAGGCAGGCATCAAAGCTATAATGGCCCGAATTGTGTGGCCGGGGGGCCATTTCATTCACCATCCATCCGGAGGCCGTCAAAAACAACTCGACCGCAATCAAGCCGATCACTTCGAGTTCCGCAGCAATGTCCAGCGCCAGCGAGCGGGCAGCGTTTTCCAGCTCCGGGCTGAGCCCGGAGGGCACCTGCGAACTGTGCAGGATGTGGTTGCGGTGAACATTGAAGGACGGCGGAAACACAGCGGTTTCTCCATCCGGCCGCCGCGCACAGATCACGGAATACTCGCCAATAAACTGTATCCACTTTTCAAGTATAGCTGTCGATCCGGAGAAGCCGTTCCAAATCATTTCCAGATCGTCGCCCTCATTGATCTTCACCTGGCCCTTGCCGTCGTAACCGAAATCCGCTGTTTTAAGAACCGCAGGCAAACCGATTTCTTCAACGGCATCGCGCAGATCTTCAAGCGAGCGAATGACCGCAAAGGGCACACAGGGAAAGTCGTTGTCGCGCAGAAAGGTTTTTTCGCGCAAACGGTTCTGACAGGTGTGCAGCACTTCCCAGCCAGGACGCACCGGGCAAACCGTTTCAATTTCAGAAACCGTGTCCGCAGGAATATTCTCAAACTCCAGAGTCACCACATCGACCCTTTCGGCGAAACGCCGCACGGCTTCCAGATCCTTATATGAAGCGTTGATCTCTTCGTCCGCCACCATGGACGCCGGACCGCCCGGCACGGGGTCCATGACCACAAACCGATAGCCAAGCCGGCGGCCTGCCAGAATCGACATGCGGCCCAACTGGCCACCGCCCAAAATACCAATGGTGGAACCGGGGCCGTAGGTGCTCATTCCGGCAACTCCATTTGCTCGACTTTATCCGTCTGCGCCGCCCGCCAGGAGATCAGGCGTTCACGCAGTTCGGGATCCTGCAGGGATAAAACACTGGCTGCCGACAGCGCGGCATTTTTCGCTCCCGCCTCGCCTATCGCCAGGGTCGGGACCGGAATGCCCGCGGGCATCTGCACGATCGACAACAAGGAATCAATCCCGTTCAAAGTGCGCGACTTCACCGGTACGCCAAATACCGGCAGGTGCGTTTTGGCTGCGGTCATTCCGGGCAGGTGAGCCGCCCCACCCGCTCCTGCGATGATCACCCGGATGCCCCGCTCCTCTGCAGTTTCCGCATAGCGGTATAAACGATCTGGAGTCCGGTGCGCACTGACAATCTGCTTCTCGTAAGGAACTGCGAGGTCCTGCAGCACTTCCGCCGCGTGACGCATCGTTTCCCAATCCGAGACACTGCCCATGATCAAGCCCACAACGGGCGCCTTGTTTTCAGCCTTCATACGTGCTTCCAACCATTCAAAAGCGCTTCATAAATGCAACCTTGTAATAGGGGGCGGTGGACGTTCGGGCTGGGGTCCGGGTCCCGAGGCTGAAGCCGTCGGGCTACTTGCGGCTGCCCGCGGGGTTATTTAGTCGGGCTGCTCGGGCGAGGTTCGATGAAGGGCTGGTAGGCGTCGGCGACGCGGTGCAGGGCGAAGGGTGGCTCCTCTCCGCTGCGAGAGAACTGAACAACGGTAGCGGAGCGGATGGCATCGGCGAGGGAATCGGCGTCACCGGCGGTAAAGCAGCGGGCGCCGAAGTGGCTCAGTTCAGCGAGGCCGCCAGTGTTGCTGACAACGACCGGACAGCCGACTGCCAGACCTTCAAGGGCCACGATGCCGAGGGGCTCGGCCCAGACGGATGGCACGACCAGACAGGCACAGCGGGCCATGCGTGAGGCGGCTTCTGCGGGCTGGATGGGGCCTATGCGCTCAGCGGGTAGGGTTTCGGCGGCGATACGGGCGTCGATGGCGGCGGCTTCGGGTCCGTCACCGGCGATGGTCAGCCGGAAGTTTGCCCCGTCTTCGTTCAGGCGGGTCAGGGCATCGAGCAACAGATTCAGGCCCTTGTCTGAAACCAGGCGGCCGATAAACAGCAGTTCTGTTGTATCTACTTGAGCACGCTGTAGCTCAAAAAACACTGGATCAACGGGATTGCTAATCACTGGAACCTTCGCATGCAAATGGGAACGAATGGCCTCGCTGATCGCGACCGTGCGCAGCCTCCGCAAGAGCAAGCGTTTGAAACTGACCCTCAGGCCCCCGCGGTCGATCTGCCCGCCGAGCCAGGTCTGAACGGTTACACAGATCGGTTTACCGACGAGCCAGGGGGCGATCAGGGTTCTCAGACTCAAATGATTCTGCCAAACCACATCGGCCCAGCGGGCCCATTCCAGCTGCTGACGAAATCCGGGCTGGCGGGCCACGGCAATACCCTCCGGGTCCGGCATTGATGCCTTGGCAGGGGTCTGGGTCAGAATACGCACCTCGTGTCCACGCCGGAGCCACTCCCGGGCGAGCAGATCCGTGCTGCGCTCGATACCGCCAATGGAGGGCAAATAGGCATAGGAGTGGATCAGGATGCGCATGCTTTGAGGTCTTCAATAAACTGGCGCGCCACTGCAGCCAGACGGGATTGAGGCGGATGCCGACGCAGCTGAGCCGAATCGGCGACGGCCAGTTGTTCGGCCAGAAAACAATGAGGAAATTCGTCCTCGGCAGCGCCGTAGCGTTTGCGGCCGACAAAATCATTGCGCCAGACAAGCACCGGCAACCCATGCTCGACCAAGGCCGCGACACTGCCACTTTTATCGGTCAACTGCCAAGGCGTGGATGACAGGCCCCAGTGCGCCTGACGGAACAGGCGCGACAGCTCATCGCGCTCCATGGCGCCGGTCTCGCGGAAAATCAGTTCCGGACCGAAGCGCTCGTTGCAGGCATCCAGCCAACCCGATTTGCGTAGCGTCCGTCCACTAAAAAACACAATTCCCTTTTTATCCAGAAGCTGCAAGCGAGCGCGGAGGTCTTCAGCCAAAGCTTCCAGATCCAACTCGGGATGCACCCGGCCAAAATGCACGATGCGTACCCATTCGTCCTCCGGGTAGGGCCGGTATGCATCCACTGGCGACACCGCCCCAGCAATAATCGGGACGTTGCCAAACAGGGCCAGACGCCGGGCCTCGATGTCATAAAAATTCAACACCTTCTGGTAGAAACCGGCCTGGGTGTGCACACAGCGTGGCTGCCAGCTGCGCAGCAAGCGCTGGGTCAGGCGGCGTTGCTTGAAGCCCCACCACCGGTAGCGAAACCGGTCCTCCTCAGACAAGCCCAGCCACAGTTCATGAAACATCCAATGCCGGCGCGGAGGGAACTCCCCGACCTCCTCAATCCAGCCTGGAAGCCATTGGGGAAGGCCCTTCGGATGAAAACCAAAAGGCACCCATTGCAGGCTCAACCAGTCCACCGGAGCCTCCTTCAGCAAGGCCTTGAATTCGGCCACATTGTCCGGCCGCGGCACAAAGGAAAGACAGTCATGGCCGGAAGCGCGCAACTCCCGGCTCAAGCGATCGACATAGTCCGCGAGCCCGTCACGACCCGTTTCAAGAGAAGGCTGAACAAAGCAAATACGCATAGCCAGCCTCCCAAGTCTACTGCCAAACCTTCCGCGTCACCGGCTCATCCGATTCGGCATAAATATCGAATGCCGACACTTCGACCTTCAGTTGACGCCCAAGAAAATCGAGCAACAGTCTCACACGGTCCCGCGCCGGGATTACACCGTCCACCACCGCATCCCAGTTCATAAATGGACCGGAAGTGATCTTCACTGCGGTGCCTTTCTGGACAACCGGCGTCTCCACCTCGCGGATCTCCGAATCCCCAATCCGCGTCTTCAGTTCATCGATAAAGCTATCCGGCACTTTCGGAACCCGCTCACCGTAACTCACCAGTCTGCGAATGCCCTGGATCGAAGAAACCCTCCGAAAATGCTCACGCAGGTCGCCGCGCAGAAACAGGTAGCCCGGAAACAGGGCTTCCACAAAGCGCACCTTACCCCGCTTGGTCGCCTTGTCATAGGTGATCCGCGGGCAAAAGACAGGCAACTTCAATTCGGCACGAATCAACTCTGCCGCGATGTGTTCCCGCTTGGTCAACGCCTGGAAACAATACCAAGCTTCGTCCGCATTTGAGAGATCAGGCATATTCCCGTCAAAATTAGACGGCATGCTTCATAAATCGCAATGTCCAAATCCAAATTTAACCGGTTGGAATTCTTGAATCAAACCGCGTCCCTTTGGAACCGGGTTTTACTTCCTCGGCGAGGCGCTGTCGCGCGTCCGCCACGGGGCTTGCAGTTTATCCAGCTCTGCATGCATTCGCTGCATGAAAGTATCGGTCCAGATCTGTGGCTGGTGGGATTTCGGATCGACTTTGCAATTCACACGTCGACCGCGGCAAAAGAGGCGTTTGCCGTCCTCGCTGAAAAAGGCAAAATGCGTTTCCTGCTTGGCCGCCCGAAGTTGACCCGGCCACAGGACGACGTGCACGGGCATTACCCCGGCGATGGATTCCAGGTAGTCGATTTCCAAACGCCGCACTACCAGATACAAGTCCGGAAAATTCTGCCAATCGAAACGGGGAGCTCCGAGCAATTGCTCGAACCACAACTGCTGGGCTCGCTCGACAAGGATCAGGTAGCGGGGATGATGCAGCAGCATCTGTCCATCCAACTGGTCATAGTAGGTCTCGGTTGAGTAAACAAAGACCCCCGGAGGGGGTGCGTGTGGATCGATCTGTAGGTTTTTCAAACTGCGAAACATTTTATTGTTCGCTTCGACAGGAGTCAACGGCCCAACTGATTTTTCATCCTTGCCAAGCGCTCTCATGGCCGCAAATCTTTGCTCTTTCGAAGGCGAGTCGGCATCCCGGCAACCCCACCTTGTAACCATGGAGCATTCAGTCGAGTTAACGGTAAAGAACAAAATGGGCATTCATGCCCGTCCCGCCGCCATGATCGTGCGGATAGCCAACAAGTATCCAGCGGATGTGGTGGTTGAAAAAGACGATGAGCAGGTGAATGGCAAAAGCATCATGGGTTTGATGATGCTCGCCGCAGGCAGCGGTTCCAAGCTGCGCTTCACGGCCAACGGAGACTCAGCGGAAAAGATGCTTGAGGAAATGAAGAGCCTTTTCGAGCGCCAGTTCGACGAGAGCTAAGGGGCAGCCCTTCTACAGTTTTCCCAGCACGTCTTCGATAAAGTCCTCTGGATTCTCATCCCAGTGCAGGGCCTCAAGCGCCTCTTTGGCTCGTTTCCAGGCGGCACCCTTTCCCATCCAGTGCTCAACGGCACGTGCCAATTGATCGGGTGTGCGGATGAAAACCGCTGCGCCGTGTTTTTGAAAATAGCGCACTGTGCAGGTTTCCTGGGGCATCAGACCGCCCATACCATTGTAGATGATCGGGCAACCGATGTGCAGGGCTTCCATGGTAGTGTTGGCTCCGCCCCGGGTAACCACCGCATCGGAGACCTGCATCAGGCCCGTCATGCGGTCGCTGTAACCCTCCAGAAACAGGCGCACATCCGGGTGTCGGCGTTGCCAGCTGACCAGCTGTTGGTGGACCCGCTGATTGCGGCCGCAGACCACAATGATCTGAATGGATCGACGCAGGCGCAGCAAGGCACGCAGGAAAGGCAGGTGGTGGTTGGCACCAAAGGCACCGGTTGCCAGAAAAACGGTGAAGCGATCGCGGTCGAGCCCCAACTCGCTTTCCCTGTAGGCCAAAGCTTCGTCAGCCTTCATTCCGAGCTGGAAAACCGAAGGCGGCAGCAGCTTGTGAAAGACCTTGCCCTTGTCTGCCGGCAAACCGAGTTGCACCGCATAGTCGAGACTCTCTTCCGTGCGCGCATAAAAGTGATCCACCGCTGCCGAAACCCAGTTTTTACTGTAGCCGTATCCCCCGCTCCACTCGCCGCAGTAAGTAACCGTCACCACAGAGTCCCCGAGAACTTTTTTCGCATCCTCAAAATAGCCCCGGTTGGTGCTGTCATGCATACTCAGCACCATGTCCGGACGGAATTTCTCAAGCAGCTTCCGGTAATAGCGTCCGCCGAAACTTACGCCGCCGCCATGGCTGGAGATCAGAGCTTCAACAATGAACCAGTAGAGATTGTGAACACGCGGGTAATAACGCTGAATGGTGTTGTAGAGCCAAACCCCGAAAGCGCCGATGTGAGAGCCATTTTCGATGACTTGCTCAATGCGGATATCAATGTCCTTGCGTCCCATCCGCCGCACCCAGGAGGCAAAGGCCCGCGCGCGCATGTCGTGCCCGCTGCCCGTGCTCGAACTGAGAACCAGAATACGCTTGCGCGCGGGTTTGGATGCGCTCATCCGCACTCCGGCTTTTCAAACAGCAGGCACACATTGGCACCGCCGAACCCACTGCTGTTGGACAAAGCCAGCTGCGGCGCTTCCTCCACAGACTCGCGGATAATGTTCAAACCTTCCGCTTCCGCGTCCAACTGCGAAATATGCGCCGAACCCGGCGTGAAACCATCGCGTATGCCGATCAGCACAAAAGCGGCTTCCATAATGCTCGACAGCGACAAGGCATGCCCGGTCAGGGCTTTCGTGCTGCTGATCCGCGGACCTTTGCCGACGCCAAAAACAGACTTCAAAGCGCGGCATTCCGAAACATCGCCCGCCTGCGTCGAGGTCGCGTGGGCATTGATGTAGTCAATGGCCTCCCGCTCTGTCCCCGATGTGCGTAGCACATCCTCAATCGCACGCCGCAAGCCATCACCATCGGGATGCGAAGCCGCGATGTGGTAGCCGTCCGTCGTCTGGCTCCAGCCACGCATGCGGGCATAGATCGGCGCCTTGCGCGCCAGCGCTGTTTCCTCATCCTCAAGCACCAATACCACCGACCCTCCGGTCCCGACAAAACCATCCCGGCGGGCGTCAAAGGGTCGCGAAGCGGTGTCCGGATCCTCACTCGGGCTCAGCACCCGCATCCCGGCAAAAGGCACGATGGTCTCGTAGGTGAAGTCTTCGGCACCCACCACCACTGCCCGATCCTGGCGGCCCAGGGCGATCGAATCCCAGGCATAGCCCATGGCATGGCCGCTCGAGGCACAGGCGGAGACAAAACCAGTCGAAGCCCCCTGAAACTTATACATGGCCGACAGATTAAAATTCAAAGTCCCGGCAATCGAAGCCACTATCCCCAGTGGCGAACAGCGCATCGGCCCAACCCTCTTGAGGCGCTCCATATGAAAATAAGTCATGCCCGCCGAACCCGACGAGGCCGTGAACAGACCGGTGCGCTCATTACCTATATCTTCCAGCTCCAAACCAGCATCCGCGACCGCTTGTTGCAGGGCGTAGTGAGCGTAAAGGGCATTGGGCGACAGGGAGCGGATCTGCTCCATGCGCAGCTTCAGGCTTGAGGGAAAGGTCCAGTCCTCGGGATCGCCGCCTTCGGTCTGAAAACCCGGAATCGGGGCTGCCAGGGAAATAGGCACCTTGGGATCGTCGATAAAGGGCTGAAAACGCTGGATTCCATGCTCCAGCCTGCGCAGCCTCCCGCTGACCGATGGTCGGTCCAGTCCGAGGCAGGTAACCAAGCCCATGCCGGTGACTACTACGTTTCTCATAATTGGCCCGCTTGGCAGCCCTTCAAGGCCACCTTTTTTCCTCAGGACGGCTCCGCAGCTTCCGCCTCCTTAGGCTCCGCTTTCGGATTGAAGGTCAGGGAAATTTCCTCGGCCTTGGCAACCCGCTGGCCGCCGCTGCTGATAAATCCTTCAAACTGCGCCAGAGGAGAATGCACTTTCTTCAATTCAACCCGCATTTCCAGGATGTCGCCGGGGCGGCACACCTTGTGACAGCGAACACCGTCGCAGGAAACAAAATATACCGTATTCGGGTCCACCTCTCCGGCCTTCAGGCCGTCGACCTCGCTCTTCAGCAACTGCAAAACAGCCAGCTGCCCCAAAGCCTCCAGCATCAGCGATGCCGGAAACACCGGGTTGCCCTTGAAGTGCCCCTCAAGAAAGGCTTCCTCGCCGGAAATCCGGTAAATGCCTTCGGCAACCGCGCCCTGAATCCGCGCCTCCTGCAAAAACAGAAAAGGAGGCTGGTGCGGCATCATCGCCGCGATTTCAGCGAAATTCAGGCTCTGCCCCTGCGAGGGCACCGGCAGTCCCTGCACCTTCGCATTCAGATAGGTTTTCAAGTCGCCCAGAGTGCGCAGGCTGCGCAACTCCTCGTTCTCAATTTTGATCTGCAGGGTCTCCTCGACCAGGATCACGATCTCAACCATCAGCAGCGAATCAATGGCAAGGTCCTCGACCAGACGCACCTGCTCGTCCCCTTCGCGCACGATGGAGCGCACTTCGGGCTCCACAAAACGCTCAACAATCCCGAAAACAATCGTGGGCACAAGAGAAGGATCCCTCGTTTTCTGGAAAGCGATGGCAGCCTGCACGGCAGCTTCGGGACAACGCTTAAGGGATTCCCTCAGTTCAGATTCGTTCACACTTGGTTCTGGCATTTAACTTGAGAAAGGTTTGAAAGGTTCATGTATAAGAACCCTTAGATCCATTGATAATGGAAAAGATCCTTACGCTTACAAATTAACCAAGTAAACACTTAAATTAGATACGCCTTTGACTGGTCAAGCAAAGTTGAACCCCGTCCGTCTGCTGCTGCCGATCCTGCTGATGCTGACGCTGCTTTCGATGTCGAGCGGACCCCAGCCCGATGTCCCGACGCCGTCGCTGCCACATTTCGACAAACTGGCGCATTTGCTGGTCTTCGGCCTGCTTGCGACTCACCTCTGCCGGCTCTATCCGGGAGAGGAAACCCGACTGCGCCACGGGGTCTTCGCAGTGGTGGCGACCAGCCTGTT
Source organism: Opitutales bacterium (assembly GCA_020831485.1). Lineage (GTDB taxonomy): Bacteria > Verrucomicrobiota > Verrucomicrobiia > Opitutales > Oceanipulchritudinaceae > JAFIGG01. Next base: position 35,225 of record JAFIGG010000015.1, on the reverse strand, counting down.
CGGGCTGCTGGATGAAACCCGTCAATTCACCAATCCGGAAAGGTATTTTGAATGGGCGGACTGGTATGCGGATACTTTGGGTGCGCTGATTGCGGTTGCGGTCTATCAGCGCTGGACTTGCTACCGAAATCTACTGGAATGGAAGCCTTTTCAAAAGCGATGAACGAATCGGACTCAAGGGACATACAGGAGCGAATGGAGTGGCTGCGCAGCGAGATCGCCCGCCATGAACGGCTCTACCGCGTCAACAACGCGCCGGAGATCAGCGACCAGGCTTTCGACAAACTGGTGCGTGAGCTGGCTGACCTGGAGCAGGACTACCCGCTCTTTGCCCACGCCGACAGCCCGACGCGCAAGGTCGGGGACGACCGCAGCGCCGGCTTTCTCACGGTCGCCCATCGCGAGCCGATGCAGTCACTAGATAACACCTACAGTCGCGACGAATTGTTTCAATTCGACCAGCGCCTGCGCCGCCTGCTCGATCGCGAGGCGCTCGATTACCGGGTGGAACCCAAGATCGACGGTCTGGCGATCAGCCTGACCTATGAGGATGGGGTTTTCATCAGGGCCGTCACCCGCGGCAACGGAGTCGAGGGCGACGATGTTACCGCAAATGTGCGCACCATCGCTGCGGTGCCGGAGCGCCTCAAGGGCAAGGATTTGCCGGAGCAGATCGAGATCCGCGGCGAGGTCTACATGGGCAATGAGGAGTTTTTGCGCATCAATGCCGAGCGCGAACAGGCAGGCAAAGCGCTCTACCGCAACCCGCGCAACCTGGCCAGTGGGACTTTGAAACTGCTGGACACGGCCGAGGTGGCCCGGCGGAAGCTGGAAATCGCGCTCTACGGCATCGGCCACTTGCAGGGCGCCGCCTTCGAACGTCAATCGGATGTGCATGCGGCCCTCGAACGCTGGGGGCTGCCGGTGCCTTCCAATGCCTGGTCGGTGACGGGCATTGAAGCAACCTGGGAGGCGATTGAGGCGCTCGATGAGCTGCGCGCCACCCTGCCCTACCCAACCGACGGTGCTGTAATCAAACTCGAGGACCGAGCCGCCCAGGCGCGGGCGGGCAGCACCAGCAAGGCCCCGCGCTGGGCGATCAGCTACAAGTTTGCCGCCGAACAGAAAGAAACGCGTCTGAACACGATCACTATTCAGGTTGGCCGCACCGGGGCGCTCACTCCGGTGGCGGAATTGGAACCGGTGCTGGTGGCGGGATCCATAGTCAGTCGCGCCACCCTCCACAATGAGGATGAGATCCGCCGCAAAGACATTCGCGAGGGCGATTGGGTGATCATCGAAAAAGCCGGCGAAGTGATTCCGGCAGTAGTCCGGGTGCTGACCGACAAACGACCGCCAGACAGCCGGGCCTTTGATTTCGCCAAGCGTCTGGAAACACTCGGTTATGAGGCCGAACGGATCGAGGGCCAATCCGCCTGGCGCCTCAAAGCCAGCGACAACCCTCAGCGGCTGCAGCGGCAGATGGAACACTTTGCCGGACGCCAGGCGATGGATATCGATGGCCTCGGCAGCGAGATCATTCGTCAGTTGATCGACCGGGGCCTGATTCGGGACCTACCAGACCTTTACCACCTCACCCAGGAACAATTGCTGGCGCTGGACAAGTTTGCCGAAAAATCAGCCGCCAATCTGGCCGAGGCCATCGAAGCGAGCCGCGAGCGCGACCTCTGGCGCCTGCTGCACGGCCTGGGAATTCCCCATGTCGGCGCTCAAAGCGCGAAGGACCTGGCGCGGGCTTTCCCCGATCTGGACGCCCTGGCCGCAGCCGAGGCAAGCAGCCTGCAGGCGGTGGATGGAATCGGCCCCATCATGGCGGAAAGCATTCATGGCTGGTTCGAGGACGAGGCCAATCAGGCGCGGCTGGAGGCCCTGCGCAAGGAATTGCGACTGAAATTGCCGCAGCCGGACTCCGCTGCCGGTGATTCGGACGGACCCTTTGCCGGAAAAACGCTGGTGGTCACAGGTTCACTCGAAAATTTCAGCCGCGACGAGGCCAAGGCGGCGATCGAAGCGGCCGGGGGCAAGGTCACGGGCAGCGTGAGCTCGAAAACGGATTTTGTCGTGGTCGGCGATAGCCCGGGCAGCAAGCTGGCCAAGGCCGAAAAGCTGGGGATTCAAATCCTCGATGAAGCGGCCTTCCAGGCCGCGCTTGAGGACAAGGGCAAGGCATGAACCCGGACAGCGAACGCTCCCTGTTGGAAAAGGCCGCAGCCATCGCCGCGGCCCTGCCGGACGCCCAGCGGGTGCTGATGGTGGGTGGCTGTGTGCGGGACAAGCTGCTCGGCCTGCCGATCAAGGACATCGATCTCGAAGTCTACGGCCTGAGCTATGAACAGATTGTCCAGCGCCTGCGCCGCAAGGGCTTCCGCCTGGGTCTGGTGGGCAAGCAGTTTGCCGTTATCAAGGTAGGCCCCGATATCGACGTCTCGATACCCCGTCGCGAAAACAAAACCGGGACTGGCCACAAGGGCTTCGCCATTGAAGCCGATCCGAGCATGACTTTTGCCGACGCAGCCGGACGCCGCGATTTCACCATCAACGCGATTGGCGAAGATTTTGAGGGGCGGCTCTACGATCCCTTCGACGGAGCCGGAGACCTCAAAAAGAAGCTGCTACGGGCGACTGGGTCGGCCTTTGCGGAGGATCCCCTGCGGGTCCTGCGCGGGATGCAACTAGCTGCCCGCTTCGACTTGAGCATGGACGCGGAGACGATCGCCCAGTGCCGTCGAATGGCAGATGAGTTCCCAACGATCGCCCGCGAACGGCTATGGGTCGAATGGGACAAATGGGCGCAAAAAAGCAGCGTTCCCTCACGCGGCCTCGAAGTCCTGCAGGCAAGCGAATGGATCCGCTTCTTTCCAGAAATAGAGGCCCTCGTCGGAGTTCCCCAGGACCCCCAATGGCATCCGGAAGGCGATTGCTTCATCCACACCATGCACGTATGCGATGCGGCGGCCCGCATTGCCCAGCGGGACAAAAATCCGCCCGAGTTGCGCTCCATCCTGCTCTTTGCCGCCCTCTGTCACGACTTTGGCAAGGCCCTGACCACGCAGAAAAACGAACAGGGCCGCTGGATCGCCCCCGAACACGCACCACGCGGTGTACCGCTGGCCGAGAGTTTCATGCAGCGCATCCACAGCCCCCTGGCGCTCATCGAACGGGTGCGTCCGCTGGTCGCGGAGCACATGGTGCACATTTTCACGATGGACGAAACCCCGAGCGACCGCGCCGTCCGCCGCCTCGCCAATCGCCTCCATCCGGCCTCCATCCGCATGCTTTCACAGGTCATCGAAGCCGATCACTCCGGCCGACCTCCCCTTCCGGATGGCAACCCTTTTACCGCCTGGCTGGACGTCGCTGACAAAGTCGCCCTCGCTGAGCAACGCCCCAAACCCATCCTGATGGGCCGTCACCTGATCGCCCGCGGACACAAACCCGGCCCCGAAATGGGCGAAATCCTCACCGCCGCCTTCGAAGCCCAACTCGACGGCACATTCGAAGACCTCGACGGCGCCCTGAACTGGCTGGAGCAGAGCTAAGCCAGCTACATCACCGAATCCTCGGCACCTCTTCACCCAGCAAGTCGCGGTTGCGCAGGTCTTCCAGAATCGTGCTGTATGCTTCTTCTTCGGCCGTGATCTCGGCTTCGATGCGTTCGATCGCCTGATCGACCTCGCGAGCCTTTATTTCAGGCGCTTGCTCCACCTCCATGATGAAATCATACTGGGAATCCTGACGGCCGAGGGCCTGCTGATAAATATTCACCGTGTAATAAAAGCCCATCACCGTCAGCAGTGCCAGAAAGGAGCCAAAAACAGCGTAGTACGAAGTCGAACGCGTCCGGGCAAGTGTAGGAGCGTTTTTCTTCAACTGGGCGATGCGCACATCCTTCCACGAGGTCCGGAAAGGATCCGCCTTGATTTTATTCCACATAACTAAGGTCTAATTTTTCAAATTGGGAGAACTTGTCAATTGCGACCCCTTAAAGTCAGCGAATGTTCAGGAAAAGTCTTCTCTTTTCCAAAAAAATGATTGCCTTCACCCCAATTCCGCAAAGATTCATCCCCTTTAACCACGGAGAGATGGCTGAGTGGCCGAAAGCGCCCGCCTGCTAAGTGGGTATACGGTTATAAGCCGTATCGCGGGTTCGAATCCCGCTCTCTCCGCCACTTAACTAAACCCTCCAACGGCGCCCTCGGCGAGGCCGCCCTACCAACCGATACCTTTCCAAAGCGGGATGAGAACCCGCGAAGATCGCGCGGTTCGACGGAGGGAGCCGCAGGCGACCGGAGATGGGGCATCCGGAGGATGAGTCCGAAGGACCGAGCGCAGCGAAGCCAATCCCGCTCTCTCCGCCACTTAACTAAACCCTCCAACGGCGCCCTCGGCGAGGCCGCCCTACCCACCGATACCTCTCACAAGCGGGATGAGAACCCGCGAAGATCGCGCACAAGAGGTAGGGGCTTTTTCGACGAAAGAGCCCGCCCCATCGGAACATTCAAGGCCATTCGAATCTCTCCGACAGGATGCGTTCGGGTTTGTGACTTACGATGTACGGCCGGTTCGTCGAACCGTGCCCTACCAAATCCGATCCACCTTAGCTCATTCAACCCCTCAACTCCTAACCAGCGAAGCGCTGTCGCGCGTCAGCCACAACACACTCAAATAGGAGTTGAGAATTACGAATCAGAAATTCCGAGCTTCGCTCGGCGACTCACAAAATCGATCCGCGCTCAAACAAACGGCTGACTTCGTTCCAGTTTACGGTGTTCCACCATTGGGAAATGTAGGCGCCGCGGCGGTTTTGATAGGCGAGGTAATAGGCGTGTTCCCAGACGTCGATGCCAAGGATGGGCGTGCCGCGCTTTTCGACGACGTCCATCAATGGGTTGTCCTGACCGGGGGTGCTTGTGACAGCGAGTTTGCCGTCTTTGTCGATAATGAGCCAGGCCCAGCCGGAACCGAAACGACCGGATGCGGCGCTGGAAAAGGCTTCCTGCATCGCATCCATGGAGCCAAAGGCCTCGTCGATGGCACTCGCCAGAGCCGAAGAAGCTTCGCCCCGCTTGCCTGCCGGAGCCATTACCTTCCAGAACAGGTCGTGATTAAAGTGGCCACCGCCGTTGTTGCGCACGGAGGTGTTGAACTTGGAGACGTTCTTCATCACCTCTTCGATGCTCATGCCGGCGAGTTCGGGGAAGTCCTCGATGGCATTGTTCAATCCAGCCGTCTGGCCACCATGGTGGCGCTTGTGGTGGATCTCCATGGTTAACTGGTCCACATAAGGCTCCAGTGCAGCATAGTCATAAGGCATCTTGGTCAGTTTGAACGGACCGTTGCTTGCCGGGGCATCGCCCACTGAGCGATGGTGGTTGGCGGCGAGCTTGGTGCCCGCGAGCGTTGTGCCCAGCAGGGCAGCGACAGAAAAAAGGAAATTACGGCGATTGGCTTGGATCATAGAACAAGTGTTTTGGGTGTTTACGAAAAATGAGACGAGTTTGGAATATAGAGGATTTTATCCAATTCATCAAGGCCAGTGGTGCGATCAATAGGTGGTCTTTTCAAATTATTGCACTTCGACAAATTCCGTGCATGCTCTTATTCCATGTTTGATCCCGTCAAGGTTGTTTCCGATTTCATCCGCTTCCCCAGCGTTTCCACCGACCCGGCTTTTGCCGAGGGCATGCTGGGCGCCCGCGATTACATCGCCAATCTACTGAAATCCATGGGGCTGGAGGTCGACATCCTGGACACGCCCCTGCATCCCCTCGTGCGAGCCCGCCGCACCGGCCCCGAGGACTGGCCGCACGTGCTGATTTATGGTCACTACGATGTCCAGCCCGCGGACCCGCTTGAACTCTGGAGTTCTCCGGCCTTCGAACCGGAGATCCGCAATGGCCGTCTCTATGGCCGCGGTTCCGCCGACAACAAGGGCCCCATGATGGTGCACATCGCCGCCGCAGCCCGCTTGCTCGAATCCGATCCCAACGCGCCGATACGCTTCACCTTCCTGATCGAAGGTGAAGAGGAAATTGGCAGCCCGAGTTTCCCCGGCATCCTCGAGCGTTACAAGGACGAGCTGAAGGCTGATTTCGTTCTGCTTTCGGATACACTCAGCCCCTCCACCGAACAGATTGCCATTACAACCGGCCTCCGCGGACTGACAGCCCTTGAAGTCGAAGTCACCGGCCCGCGCAGCGACCTGCACTCCGGCATCAACGGGGGCGCAGTCTACAATCCTATTCAGGCTCTCAGCGAAATCCTCGCCAGCATGCACGATGCCAACAACCGGGTCACGGTACCCGGTTTTTACGACGACGTTATCCCCGCCGGCGACTGGGAACGCTCGGAGATCGCACGCATTGGCTCGGCGGAGGACTACGCGAAGCAGCTCGACATCGAAGCCTTTCACACCATCGACGGAATCAGTCCCTTCGAAGCCACCCGCCTGATGCCCACCCTGGAGTTTAACGGCATCACCGGCGGCTATCAGGGCAAGGGCGATAAAACCATCGTCCCCAGCCGCGCCTCAGCCAAGATCACCTGCCGCCTGGTCGCCAACCAGCAGGAAGAAGATATTCTCAATAAGGTTGTGCGCACGCTTGAAGAACGTTGCCCCAAAGGCATCCGCATGCGCATCCACCGCGGCAAGGGAGGGCCTCCCTACCAGGTCGTACCGCCGGACCGCGAAAACACTCCAGCCGAGCAAAACCCACACCTCGCCCGCGCCTTCCGCGCGGCCGACAAGGCCATAGCCACACATTTCCCCAACGCCCCACTCTATCTCCGCGAAGGCGGCAGCATCCCGATCATCGGCCAGATAAATAACATCCTCGAAATGGATTCCCTGATGATCGGCATGTTCACCCCCGCAGACAACCTCCACGCCCCCGACGAAAGCTTCGACCTCAAAATGTTCGAACGCGGTATCGCCGCCAGTGAACAGATGCTGAGGGAACTGATAACAGCAAGGTAGGGCGGTTTCGCCGAAACCGCCGCGATTAGTCAGGGGTTACCGCCTTCGGCCAGCGGCAGTCTCGGCGAGACTGCCCTACCTCGCCACGGCGAAGAGTAACGGAGACGGGCCTCGCCACGGCATGGCCACAACGTAGCCGGGCCTACCTCTGACTTCCGAGCGCCGCTCGGAAATCAGAACGGAATATTATCGCCCGGATCTTCGGAATAATCGGTGGGATCTTCCGGGTCGGGATTGCTGCTGTCGGCCGCAGGGGCCTTGCCGCCTTTGTCGATGCGCCAGCCGCTGAGGTCGGTGAAAAAGCGGCCGTTGTATTCGCGTCCACGAATGTCAAAGTGCACGGTTACGGCCTCGCCCTCGGACAGGTCGTCGAGCATCTCGGCTTTTTCTTTCAGGAAATCGATTTTGATATCCTGTGGATAGCGTTCGTCGGTCGTCACCACCAACTCGCGCTTGCTGAAACCACTCGGGAAGGTTTGCAGTTCAAAAACCTTTTTAACAGAGCCACTCAATTCATAAGACATGCACTCAAGCTAGCGCGACTTGCTTCCGAATTGCTAGTTGAAAAAATAGAAAAATTCAGTGATCCCCCTTAGCTCTACTCTGAATCCGGCAGCAGCGCGGATTTGCCAGCAGCCCAGACGTCGTAGGCGAGAGTTTTGTCCGAAGGGTGTTTGGACATCCGCACCACACCTCCGGCCGCCTGGATGAGGGCCAGTCCGCCGGCGACGTCCCAGAGACGAATGGCGGACTCGTAATACACATCGAAACGACCACAGGCGACGTAGGCCAGGGCCAGGGCCGCCGAGCCGATCATCCGGACCTTCTTGTACTGTTGAACCTGACCGATGAACTGATTCAGGCTTACAGCGGACTTCTCCATGCCAGCAGGGAAACCGGTCTGCAGCGAAGCCTGTTCGCGCGATTTGGCCCAGTGCGGACGAAGCGCTTCCCCGTTCAGCCAGAACCCCTCGGCCACAATTCCGCTGAAACATTCATCGCGGTTAAAATCATGAACCACTCCAAGAATCGGGGTCTCACCACGCATCAGCCCAATGCTGACACAGCAGCTCGGCACCCCGCGCAGGTAATTGTGAGTGCCGTCGAGCGGATCGACGACCCAGTAAGGCTCGTAACGCCCGGTCAGACTGGCATCACCGCCCTCCTCTTCACCGACCACCGGATACGGCGACTCCCGCCGAAGCCGTTCACGAATGCGCTTTTCCGACTCCAGATCCGCCGCCAATTTGACATCACTGGCATCCTGAAAATGCACCGCCTTTAACTCACTGCCGGCGCTCGACAAAATACGCCCCGCTTCCCGCGCTGCCCCTTCGGCCACCGACAACAATGCCCTGTAATCGCTCATGCCCCCCAAGCTGAAGCTTCTGCCAAAAAACACAATTGGAAAGAATGAAGTGCGGAGTCCAACAAGGTGGGGCGCTTTCGCCGAAAGCGCCGCGATCGATCATAAACTTTCTACCCAGTCACCGGCGGTCTCGGCGAGACCGCCCCACCCTTGTCTCGGCGTAGAGTAGCGAAGCCGGACCCCAGAACCAACGGACTAAATCAGCAATTCCTCTTGCGTTCCGTTTGCGGGCGTTAATCCTTAAGGGAATCTCAATCGGCCACATTTATGCTGCTAAAATCTTACTTGCTTCGACTCTCTCAGATTCTCGCCCTCACGGCTGCCGTCGGCTATGTACTGATGGCTGTGACCTGCTATCTACAGTATCTACCCGAGGCTGGGCACCGATATTTGATTTACGCATTACCGCTGTGGTTCTGGGTCATCGGCTCCCAGTTATTGATCCGCAGCAAGGATCCGGAGCTGATTGCCGAAGTGGCCAAATGGCTTTACCCTACCGGAGCAATTCTCAGCATCGCCTTGTCTGTTTGGATGGCCATGGAACTGGCTTCCACTCTGGAAGAACCGGAACTTCGGCACCTTGTCGTGGTTTTTGCGGGCATTGGTGTGGCTGTCTTCCTGACCGTCCGCTGCATGGATATCCGCTGGCTGCGCACCCGTGCTGAAATGGAGGAGATTATCAAATCCAAACGGTGAGTCTTTCCGAACAGCAGGTTCAAACCATCTCTCAGGCGATGAAGCGCCTGAAGACGCGCATGGGTGAAACAATCCGCGGCAAGGACGCCGTGATCGACCAGGTACTGACGGCCTTGCTGGCCGGTGGCCACGTGCTGATCGAAGACCTGCCGGGGCTCGGAAAAACAACCCTTGCCTACAGCCTCGCGCGTGCACTGGACTGCCCATTTCAGCGCATTCAGTTCACCAGTGATCTGCTGCCGGCCGATATCCTTGGGGTCTCGATTTATGACGAGTCCCAGAAGCAGTTTGTTTTCCGACCAGGCCCAGTCTTCAGTCATATTCTGCTCGCCGACGAGATCAACCGCTCCACCCCCAAAACCCAGAGCGCCCTGCTCGAAGCCATGGACCGTGGCAAGGTCTCGATCGACGGCGAAACGCGCCCACTGGGCCAACCTTTCATGGTCTTCGCGACCCAGAATCCAGTCGACTTCGAAGGCACCTTCCCGCTACCGGACAGCCAGATGGACCGATTTCTCATGCGGCTGCAGATCGGTTATGCGGACTACGCCGACGAGTTGCAGATCCTCCGCGACGGCCGCACCGCCTACGACGCGATCGAAGCCCAACCCCTTTTCAGCGCCAGCGAAGTGCTGGAATGGCAATCCTGGGTGCCACAGGTATTCATCGAGGAATCCGTGCTAAAGCACCTGCTCGACCTCGTTACCGCCACTCGCCACGAAAGCGAATTCCGCGCCGGCATCAGCACCCGCGGCTCACTCGCCCTGAAAACCGCAGCCCAGGCCCACGCCCTGCTCCGCGGCCGCGACTTTGTCATTCCGGACGACATCCAAGCCGTCTTCCTGCCCGTCTGCACCCACCGCCTCAACCTTCGCCACCCCGGCAGCGATCTGCTCGAAGAACGCAATGCCATCGCAGCGAAGTTGAGGGAAATTGGGGGCTGAGGTTTCAGCCGACGATCAGGCGGCCTTCGAGTTTGCCGTTGAATAAGGTGTATTCGGCTGTGCGGACTTTGCTGAAGAGGCTGAGGACTTTGGGAAGAGCGGAGAAGAAAGCAAAGCGCATGGGCGGATCATGGGACTCAATGAGCTGGCGCAGGTCAAGGTGCAGCTGGCGGGCCTCCTCCTCGTTACCGATGCGCTTTCCATAGGGTGGATTGGTCATTAGGAAGGTGCCTGGCACCACTTGCGCGGTGGCGCGAAAATCCTTCTGCTGGAGCTCGATGGGGGCGCCGTCGAAATCGCCTTCGAGGATGCGCTGGCAGATTTTAGCGGTCTCGACGTCGCTCTCCCAACCGGTGATAACAAAGTCCGAAGGCAGCTCCCGGCGGCCTTTCAACAGGGCTTCGCGTTCAGCGGCATGGAGTTCCGAGTCGTAATCGAATTGCGATTCAAAGCCAAAACGGCGGTGCGCATTCGGCGGGATACCGGCGGCCAACATCCAGGCCTCAAAAAGGAAGGTGCCAGAGCCACACATGGGATCCAGCAGCGGTGATTTCTGATCCCAACCCGACATCTGCAGCATCCCGGCGGCAAGGTCTTCCTTCAGCGGGGCTATGCCGTGCTCCACCCGGTATCCACGCTTGAACAAGGGCGTGCCGGAGGTGTCCAGCGAGAGCGTAACCTCGTCGCCGTTGAGGTGCACGAGGATATGGATATCCGGATCTTCCTTACTGATCGACGGACGCCTTCCGCCGGCCAGTTTGCGAAAAGTATCGACGATGCCGTCCTTCACCCGGTGCACCACATACTCCGTGTTCCGCAGGGTGCTGGAACCGCCATTGACGTCGATCCGCAGGTTGCAGTTCACATCAAAGAGTTTGTGCCAGTTGGTCTTGCGCGACTGGAAATACAGCAGCTCATAATTGCGCGCCTTGAAGGTCCGAATTGGCACCACCACATTCAGCCCACTGCGCAGCCCCATGTTGGCCCGGTAAATCCCCGCCAGATCCGTCTCAAAATGAACAGCCCGCGTGCCGGTTCCAGTCACCTGAATTCCCAGCCCCTTGAGTTCCGCCGTCACGACCTTTTCCAGCCCAGCCCGACAAGTCACCAGCCCCGATTGTATTCCATTCGCCATGAATCCACAGCATCCGACTTCAAACTTGGATCTCAATCTCTAAAAGCGCCGGAGGCGCTGATTCTTAATTGGTGAGCAATCCCGAGCGAAGCGAGGATGGTGGGGCGGTTTCGCCGAAGCCGCCGCGTGTTATTCAGTGGTTCCCGCCTTCGGCCAGCGGCCGTCTCGGCGAGACTGCCCTACCTTATCACGGCGCAGTGCAACGTAGCCGCTCTCGTCCCAAGGCCGGAATCCAAAACCAACGCACTTAATTAAGAATTACGAATCACGAATTAAGAATTGGTGAGCAATCCCGAGCAAGGCTCGGGATTGCTCACCCGCCAATCGCAAACATGCCTTGATAAACGCCGAGCACGATGGTGGCGGCGGCGAGGGTGATCATGAAGACTTTGGAGCCGAAGGTGGGACTTGGGATCTCTGCGGTTTCGGAGTCTTCGACGAAGGGATGTTTCATCACGGCGGCGCGGATCCAGGCAAAGTAGTAGTAGATGGACAGAACCACGCCGAGCAGGGCGACGCCGAGCAGGGTGTAGAGTTCGGCTTGAAAGGCGGCGACGAAGATCAGGAGCTTGGCAACAAAGCCTGCCAGGGGTGGAATGCCGGCGAGGGAGCCGAGGCCGATGATCAGGATCGTGCCGAGCAGGGGCTGACGCCGGATCAGGTTGTCGTAGCGCTCGAGGCTCTGGTCGCTGTCCTCCTGCGGGGCCACGTGGGCCATTACAGTGAAGACGGCGAAAGATGCCAAGGCGTAGACAAAGAGGTAAAACCAAACGGCCTTGTAGGCCCAGTCCACTTGCTGGGCGGCGAGCACACCGAGCAGGAGCACACCGGCATGGGCAACGCCAGACATGCCCATGATGCGCTTGACGTTGCGCTGGCCGAGGGCGGCGATGTTGCCAAACAGCAGGGTTAGGACAGCAATAACCGTCAACAATGGCACCCAGAGGAAATCCAGGTCAGCAAAGGGCCCGCGCAAAAGCAGGAAGAGGACAATGAAACCGGCAGCCTTCGAGGCCACGGCGAGAAAGGCGGTCACTGGGGTCGGGGCACCCTGATAAACGTCCGGCACCCATATCTGGAAGGGCACGGCACCGATTTTAAAGGCGATGCCGATCAGCACCAGGGCAGCGCCCACGGTCACCATCAGGTTGCCGCGGTTGGCAATGCTGCCATCGTCGGCAGCGATAAAGGCGGCCAGCTGATCAAAGTTGAGCGGCATTGAAGCCGTCATCGGCAGGTTCGGATTCCCGGCCACGCCGTAGAGCAGGACAATGCCAAACAGCATGATGGCCGAACTGAAGGCGGCCATGACCAGATACTTGAGGCCAGCCTCCAGCGAAAAGCGGCTGTGGCGGGCATAGGCTACGAGGATGTAGAAACCGATGGTTACGGTCTCGAGCACGACAAAAAACAGCAGAAAATCGTTCGCCTGGGCCAGCAGCATCAGGCCGGCGGTGATAATCATCACAATGTGATAAAACTCCACCTTGGCGAGTTTGCGCGAGGCGAGGTAAACACCACCGATGTGGCAGACGCAGATCGAGGCAAAGAGGAAAAACAGCCGCGCCCATTCGGTCGAGGCGGTCTGCAGGATCATGCCCGAGAAATAGTGCGAGCCCAACTCCCCCGATGCCGAGCCAAAAACAAAGCGCCCCAGCAGGAACACCAGCAACAGCACTTGCGACCAGATCGCTATGCGAACCGTAATCACTCCCCGGCTCTTCGTGAACAAATCGACAAACAACAGCACCACCGCCAGGCAGCCGAGAAGGATCTCCGGCCAAATGGCACCCCATTGATTGGTCGCAACAATACTCTGCAAAGCTTCAGCGTCCATGATCTTTAAAAATTCGTTTTAACAATGGATTCCTCGTCGTAGCGAAGCTGCGATAGCGCTTCGACCGCCCTCACCTCACTCCGCTCCGCGTGCGCCGCCTGAACCGCAAAAGACTCCTGCACCGCAGCGTCGAGGGAATCCGACAAGGTTTTTGGCCAAAAGCCGACAATCAGCAAAGAGGCCAGCAACAAAATCGCCGGCACCTTCTCGCAGCGGGTCAGATCGCCGCCTTCAATGGCTTCGCCGGAATCGCCGAAGAAAATTGATGCCACCGCGCGCAGACCGTAAATCGCAGAGATCACAATGCCGAGCACCGCAGGGGCGATGGCCCATGGGGTGGCGGATTGGAACAGGGCGACAAAGATACTCAGTTCGCCCCAGAAATTGGCAAAACCGGGCAGGCCAATACTGGCCATGATCGCGGCAACAAAAAAGCCCATCAGCACCGGAGCCTGTTTGCCAAGGCCACCGAGCTCATCCATGTCCGCAGTGCCGGTGCGCTTTTCAATGCTGTCTGCCAGCAGGAACAACAGGGCAACCGACAAACCGTGCGCAAACAGCATCAAGACCGCTCCGCCGACACCGATCACCGAGTAGGCGTAGAGGCCGAGAAAGGCGTAACCCATGTGCATCACCGAGGCGTTGCCGAGCATGAGCTTAAGATCACGCTGGGCCATGGTCACAAGCCCGATCAAGACAATGTTACCGAATGCGAGCCACAGCAGCAAGGGACTCCAGAGTTCGGCACCGGTCGGCAGCAGCGGCCAGGCCAGCTGAATCAGTCCGTAGAGCCCGAACTTCTTCAATACCCCGGCGTGCAGCATGGCTGCCGGTGCCGGCGCGGTGGCGTAGCCACGCGGGGCCCAGGAGTGGAAAGGAAAGAGCGAAACCAGAATCCCGAAGCCCACCAGCAGGAGGCCAAAAACCGTGCCCTGCCAGGCGCTGTCCATAATGGCATTGCGCAGGGCAATCATGTTGAAGGCTTCGGCGCCGCTGAGGAAATACAGGGAGAGCAGGCCGGCAAGGGTGATCATGGCACCCAGGGTAAGGTAGACGGTCAGCTCGATGGCCACCGTCTTGCGCCCGGCCCGGCCCCAGAAGGCGATCAGAATAAAGGTCGGGATCAGTGCGAACTCGTGGAAGAAATAGAAGAAAAAGATATCGATCGAGCTGAAGACCCCCATCAGGCCACCGTGCATGATCAACAACAGCACCAAATAAAAGCGCAGCTTTTCCACTCCGGACTGAATCGCATAGATGCCAGCTGCCAGACCGACGATGCCGGCCATCAGGAAGAGCGGCAGGGAAATGCCATTGAGGCCGATGAAAAATTCGATGCCAAGAAACTCAAGACCGAGCGGTTGGCGCAGCATGAAGGCGTAGCGGCCGTCGAGGCCGAGGGACAGGTAACTTGCGGTCAACCACAACGCGATCAGCGCCGGAATTGCAAAGCCGATACGGGCCACGGCGCGCACAAGGACCGGCGAACGGCCGGACAGCGCCATCAGCACCAGGGCCGCCAGCAGGGGCACCAGGATGGACGCCAGCAGCAGCCCTGCGTTCAGACTCGGAGCGCCTTCGTGAATGTTCCGCAGAGTCGAACTGAGCGGATCGAGAAATGCCAATTGGAAAGATGGATTCATGAGGCTATCGGTCAAAAGGTCAGGAATGCGCCCACAGCATAAAGCCAGAACAGGATGAGGCCGGCAAAGAACCACCAGACGTAGCCATGCAGGCTACCGGTCTGCAGGCTGCGGGCAACGATCCCGCCAAGCCCCGCCATACCGGCGGTTCCGCGAACGGCCAGGCCGTTGATGAAGAGTGTGTCGACGAAGGCAACGATATCCGCCAGGCGCTGCTGGATGCGCTTCACGTAAAAGCTGTAGAGGGCGTCGAAGCCAAACAGCGAACGGCTGAGCAACCAGACAGGGCGCAGACTGCGCTCCAGGCGATCGCCTTTAGCCCCGGTGCCATAAAACAGCAGGGCAAACAGCAGACCTCCCAGCGAAGCGATCAACGAGAAGATGATCAGCATGTTGTGCAGGCTGCCTTCCGGGTGCGGGACGATCTGCGCCAGGGTTGGCTGCAGGGTTGGCGGATAGAAGAACAGGTGTCCGCCACCGATGCTGAACACCGCCAATACCACCAGCGGCAACCACATCACCCAGGGGGTTTCGTGGGCATGCTCCGCGTTTTCACTGCGGGGCTGGCCGAGGAAGGCGATGAAAAACAGGCGTCCCATATAGGCAGCAGTCAAAACCGCGGTTGCGGCCAACAGCACAAAAGGAATCTGTGCCTGCTCGTAGGCGACATAGAGAATCGCGTCCTTACTGAAAAAGCCGGCGGCGACAAAAGGAATACCCGCGATGGCAATCACGCCGATCGCAAAGGTGATGCCGGTGATCGGCATCTTGCGCAGCAGACCGCCCATTTTAAAAATGTCCTGTTCGTGATGGCAGGCGTGAATCACCGAGCCCGAACCGAGGAAGAGCAGGGCCTTGAAAAAGGCGTGTGTGGTCAGGTGGAACATCGCCGCCCCGACCCCGTAGTAGAGCGCATGCTCACCGTCCTGGCTGAGCCCGAACAGAGTGCCAAGGCCAAAGGCCGCGACCATGAAGCCGAGCTGGGAAAGAGTTGAATAGGCGAGAATCTTTTTGATGTCAGTCTGAGCAAATGCCCAGATCGCCGCCGAAACCGCAGTCACCACTCCAACCCAGGCAATGACTTCCAAAGCCTCCGGGGTGTAGAGAAAAACCGTGCGGCCGAGGAAAAACACACCTGCCGCGACCATTGTCGCGGCGTGGATCAGGGCCGAGACCGGAGTCGGGCCCGCCATCGCATCCGGCAACCACACGTGCAGCGGCATCTGCGCCGACTTGCCCAGCACCCCGCAAAACAGCAGCAGACCCATCAGGGTTGTCACCGCCGAGGGATTGCCGGCGACCGCCTCTGCCAGCTGCGGCAGGGAGGTGGTGCCAAAGGTCCAGAACACCAGAATAATGCCGATAAGGAAACCGAAGTCCCCCACCCGATTGACAATAAAAGCCTTCTTCGCCGCGCCGCGGGCGTCTTCCTGCTGAAAGTAATGCCCAATCAGCATGTAGGAGCTGAAGCCCACCAGTTCCCAGAAAACAAAGATCATGAACAGGTTTTCAGCCACCACGATGCCCAGCATCGAGAACATAAAAATCGACAGACCACCGAAGAAACGCGCCTTGGCAGCGTCGTCCTTCATGTAGCCCAGACTGAAAACATGGATCCAAAAGCCGACAAAGCTGACCACAAACAGCATCAGGGCCGAGACACCGTTGAGGTAAAAGCCAAGGCGGATCTCGAGTTCGCCGAGGGACAGCCATTGCAGGCTGACGGACTCGGCCTCTCCACTCCAGGTGCGGAAGAACAGGTGCAAACTGGCAAGAGCAACCAGTGCGGCGGCGAGGACAGACACCGTGGCGGCAAGGTTGCCGCGCTGCCGACCGCAAAGCAGTATCACCGTGGCGGCGACCAGCGGCGTCAGGAGCACAAAAAGCAGGACGTTGGTTACGGTATCCATCAGTTTTTCAAAGCAGTAAGTTCACTTACATCGACGGTCTGCTGACGACGCCACAGGGTGACAATGATCGCCAGCCCGACGGCCACCTCACAGGCAGCGATGGCAATGATGAAGAGCACCAGCAGGTTGCCGCTCATCATCGCAACCTCCGCCGTTGCGTTGTAACGGGAAAAGGCGATCAGGCCGAGAATGCTGGCACTCAGCATCAGCTCCAGGCACATGAAAAGGATCAGCGTGTTGCGCCGCAGCAGCACCCCAAAGGCACCTATGGCAAACAACAGGCCAGCCACGAGAATGTAGGATTCCAAAGCGATCATGCCTCACCTCCCTTGTCCTCGGCAGCGTCTTTGCGGCTGATCACGATGACTCCGACCATGGCCATCAACAGCATGAAACCTGTCACCTGAAAAGGCAGCAGGTAACGGGTGAACAGTTCCACCCCAAAAGTCTGTGACAACGCCGCCGGTGCGGTTTCACCCGCGACCGCAAAAGTGCCCGACTCGCCACTGTAGAGCAGGGTCAGCAGGCCGGTAACCATTAGCGCCAGCGCGGCAACTGCGGCCAGGCTCGTCAACCAGCCACTTTTCGGCGCCCGCTCGGCATCGATCAGCATGATGATGAACAGAAACAGCACCACAATCGCGCCCGCATAGACCAGCACCTGCAGGATCGCGAGAAAGTAGCTCTCAAGCATCACAAACAGTGCGGCCAGGCCGATAAAAGACAGGATCATGTTCATCGCCGCATTCACCGGATTGCGGCTGATGGCGACAAACAGACCGGGAACCACGGTCAGCGCTGCGAAAAAATAGAATAGAAACTCTCTCATTCGGGGTCCTTCAATGAATCAGTGGTGCGGGTTTCCAGCCAATTCGGCTTCGCGCTTGCGATCCCACTTGTAGTGTTGATCCGGCAGCGTGCCTCCGAGTTCATACAACTTGTCCTTTTGGTAAACCAGCTCTTCACGGCTGTAGCCGCTCAGGGAGAAAATATCCTGCAGAAAAATCGCTTCCTCCGGGCAGACCTCCTGGCAAAAACCGCAGTAGATGCAGCGCAGCATGTTGATTTCAAACTCCTTGGGAGCCTTTTCAACGTGCGCGGTGTCGGACTCGGCATCGATCTCGCCGGGCGTAATGCGAATGGCCCGGGGCGGGCAGACGAACTCACAGAGCTGACAGCTCACACACTTTTCGCGGCCGTTCGGGTCCTTGACCAGAGTCGGCACGCCGCGGTAGCCCTCGGGAATGTCCGGGCGTTCGTCCGGGTATTCGAGTGTCACCGGCGGCTTGAACATGTTGCGCAGGGTGATCTTCATGCCACCCAGAATCTGCGGCAGATAGGTCTGCTCAGCCAGACTCAGGGGTTTGCGTTCTAAAACTTTAGTGGCCATGGCTCAGAATTGTTCGATGACTGCGATGATGATGGCGTAGAAGACCAGGTTCGCAACGGCAAGCGGCAGCAGCCAGCGCCAGCCGAGCGTCATTACCTGATCGTAGCGGAAACGGGGCAGCGTCCAGCGCACCCACATAAAGACAAAAACCAGTGCCAGCATCTTGATGACGAAGATAAGCACAGAAAGCACCGTACCAAACAAGCCGGCCGGCAGCGTCACCCAGGGCAGGTTCCAGCCGCCGAGGAAGAGCGCAACAAAAACACCCGAACCAATGATGATGTGGGTGTATTCACCGACGAAGTAGAGGCCAAATTTAAAGGCCCCATACTCGGTATTGTAACCGGCGACGAGGTCGGTCTCCGACTCCGGCATGTCAAAGGGCAGGCGGTTGGTCTCGGCAAACAGGGCGACGAGGAAAATCAGCGCCGACAAGGGCTGAAACAGAATGGTCCACTGCGGCAGAAAACCGAACAGGAGATCGGTCTGGCCCTGGACGATGTTGAACAGGTTCAGGGATCCGCCAAACCAAAGGAAGACCGGCAGCAGCGACAAGCCCAGCGACAGCTCATAGGAGATCATCTGCGCCGATGCGCGGATGCCGCCGAGGAAGGGAAACTTGGAATTGGACGCCCAGCCGCCAAGCACGATGCCGTAGACACCGAGCGACGAAACCGCGAGGATGAAGAGGATACCGATGTCCAGGTTCGCCAGCACCAGTGGCTGGACCTCGCCGGCTTCGTTTACGTATTGGCCGAAAGGCAGCACGGTCATCGTCGTCATCGCGGGGATGAAGGCGATCATCGGTGCCAGCAGGTAGTAGAACTTGTTTACGTGACCGGGCGTCGGCTCCTCCTTGAAGAGGAACTTGAGGCCATCTGCGGCCGGTTGAAATACGCCGAGCCGGGTAAGAAAAGTGCCGATGATCGGAATGCCGCCCAGCAGTGGAATCTGCGTCCGGTTGGGCCCTACCCGCCCCTGCACCCAGGCCGCGACCTTGCGCTCGGCCAACACTGCATAAGCGGCGAGGGACATCACCACCGACAGGACCAGAAGGGCCTTGAATACGATGAGTAAAAGTTCGTTCCATTCCATGGCTCAGGCGTCCGCAACAGCGGTTCGGGGTTCAAAATGCAGGGATTTGCCTTCGACAAAAGGCAGATCGGCAAAACGATCAGCCGGGATCAATTGACCGGTCGATGGGATCGCGCTGAAACTCAGCTCCTTGAATTCGTCGATGGCTGCGGCCATTTCCGTCCAGACCGCCGCCGGCGAAGGCTCTATCCGGTCCTTGCCATCGGAAACAGCCGCCAGCAGCTGGGTAAAGTTGCTAAGGCCAAACAGCACGCCCTTGGGGCCCGGCACCGCCTGGGCAAACTTCTGCACCCTGAACTGCTGGTTGATGAAACTTCCGGCCTTCTCAAACACAGTCAGCAGCGGAATTTCCACCTTGGCATACTGGGCGGTGTCACAGTGAACCGCGCCGATGTAGACGACATTGGCCTTCTTGATCTGGTCAATTGAAATACCGGCCTGGGTGATGTCCTCGCCAACTACAATCAGGTTCTCAACCTTGCCACTCTCAAGTGCTGCCGACAACTGGCTCAGCTGGGCTTCGGGGATGCGGTCGATCAGACCGGTCACCAGGGCTCCGCGCACGTTCGGATTGCGGTCCGCAGACAAGAGTTTGCCGTCGCCTTCAGCATGCCGTGCGACCAGCCAGGCAGGCGTTTCGCCCGGGGCGTGACTGGCGATACGGGTCAGCAAATACTGCTCTTCCACACTCAGTCGACCACTGGCGACAATGGCGCTGCGGCCGTTGCGCAGGTAGGTCGAAGCCAGGGTCAGGGCCTCTTCAGCCGCGCAGGGACGGCCTTCGATGCTATACTGGGTCATGCGGTCATCGGCGTCCACCTGGCGGTAGAGTGTGCGCCCGCTGTCCGGCATCCAGGTGTCGTTGACGGCGTCATTGCGGCGCGGAGTGATGCGGTAAATAGTGCCTTCACGGCTGCCGACGACTGTGTTGCAGCCAACGCTGGACTCGGTGTCGATCGAGGGCGTTTCCTTAAGAAACCAGACCCGCATCTTGAAACGGAAATCGGTCGAGGTCAGCGCCCCCACCGGACAGATGTCGACGGTGTTGAGCGAGTAATTGTTATCCAGCTCCTTGCCGGGGAAGGTCGTCAGGGTCGTGTAGCTGCCGCGGTCAATGAAACCGAGCACCGGATCGTCGGCGACTTCCTCGCAAAAACGAATACAGCGCGAACAGAGGATGCAGCGCTCGTCGTCGAGGGTCACCCGCGGGCCGATGCGTGTGCGCTTCGGCTTCACGTTCTTCTGTTCGACAAAGCGGCTGTAGCCGCGGCCGTAGTCAGTGGCAAACTCCTGCAGGCGGCATTCGCCGGCCTGGTCACAGATCGGACAGTCGAGCGGGTGATTGACCAACAGGAATTCCATCACGCCCTCGCGGCAGTCCTTGACCAGCGAAGACTCGGTCTTCACGTGCATGCCCGGGCTTACGTTGGTGGCGCAGCCGATGACTGGCTTTGGCACCCACATGATCTTCGGGTTGCCCTCCTCGTCGAGCATGGGCTCGCCGGTGGCGCGGTCGCGTCCGGGCGTACCCATTTCAACCAGGCACATGCGGCAGTTGCCAACCACGCTCAATTTCGGGTGGTAGCAGTAATGGGGAACCTCTTTGCCGGCAACGGCGACGGCTTCGACCAGGTTGATTCCGGCGGGCACTTCCACCGGCTGGTCGTCGACGTAAATCGTTACGGTGTCCTGTTTATTATCGTCACTCATGGTGCTCATACCATTCGGAAATCCCGTTTGCTCAGCTGCTCCGGATCCTGTTTGGCTTTATCTAAAAATTTATCCTGAAACTTGGCCACAAAACTCTGGGTCGGCCAGGCGCAGGCTTCACCGTGGGCACAGATGGTTCGGCCGGCAATCTGGTCGCCGATCGATGCCAGCAGGGCCGTATCCTCTTCGCGCGCACCGCCATTGGCCATGCGCGTTGTGATCTTTTTCATCCACAGTGAGCCTTCCCGGCAGGGCGTGCACTGTCCGCAGCTCTCGTGGGCATAAAAGGCATTGATGTTGGCCAGTACTTCGACGATGTCGACGCTGTCGTCGATCACCACCACGGCACCGGAGCCGGACATCGAACCGGCGGCCATCGGGCCGTCGAAATCGAGCGGCACGTCCTCGATGGCCCAGTCGAACTCTTCGCCGCTGCGCAGCTTGCCTTTGAAGCGCTCACCGGCGCGCCAGACCTTGGCGGAGGAACCGCCGGGAATCACGGCCTGAAGCTGACGGCCATCGCGCAGACCGCCGCCAAATTCGTTGATCAGGTCGCCATAGGTATGCACGCCGTTTTCCAGCTCATAGTAGCCGGGCTTGCGAACGTGCCCGCTCAGGCTCCAGATACGGGTGCCGGTGTTGCCCGGTTTGCCGATCTCGGCATAGGCATGGCCACCCATCTCAATGATGTGCTTCACATTGCACAGGGTCTCGACGTTGTTGACAATGGTCGGGCACATGTAGAGCCCAAGTGCAGCCGGAAAATATGGCGGCTTGATGCGCGGATAGGCGCGTTTGCCTTCGAGCGACTCGATCAGTCCGGTTTCCTCCCCGCAGATGTAGGCCGCGGCACCCCGGTGCACCACCAGGTCGCAGGAATAGCCAGAGCCGAGAATGTTGTCGCCGAGCAGGTTCTTCGCCCGTGCTTCCTCAATCGCTTCTTCGAGGATTTTGGCCCCGTAGGGCATTTCCTCGCGGATGTAGATGAAAGCCTGGGCCGCCTGGATCGCAAAGGCGGAAATCATCATGCCCTCGATCAGCTGGTGTGGATCTTTGTGGATGATCTGGCGGTCCTTGAAGGTGCCTGGTTCGGATTCGTCCGCATTGCAGATCAGGTAAATCGGCTTGCCGCTTTTGCGGTCGAGAAACTTCCATTTCATGCCCGCCGGAAAACCCGCGCCACCGCGCCCGCGCACACCGGCATCGAGCACTTCCTGGCAGATTTCCTCCGGCTTCATGGAGAAGGCTTTTTTCTGCTGATCGTAGCCACCGTTGCGCAAGTAACAGTCGATGGAGGCATCGTAGTCCGGGCGGTCGGCGTGTTTCAGAATGATGCGCCGTTCCTTCGGGTGGATGGCCAGATTCTTGCGGGCAATGTGTGTTTCGAGGCTCACTTGATTTCCTCCTCGCGGATGCGACGGGCGAGTTCAACAATGTCGTCCTCCGTCAGGTTTTCATACATATCGTCATCGACCATCACCACAGGCGCGGTGCCACAGCTGGCGAGGCACTCGGCAAACTCGACCGTGGCCTTGCCGTCGGGAGAAATCTCACCGGGCTTGGTGTCCAGCTCCTGGCAGAGGCGATCGCAGATTTTGTAGCTGCCGTTGAGCGCGCAGGAAAGCGTGCGGCAAACACGGATGTAGTGTTTGCCGACCGGCTTCTCACGGTAGAAGGGATAGAAGGTCACGACCTCGCGCACCTTGATCGGTGCGATCTCAAGCCGCTCCGCCACCCACTCCTGGGCTTCCAGCGAGAGGTAACCCTGTTCCTTCTGGATCGCGTGCAGAATCATCATCAGCGCACTCTGTCGCTGCGGGTAGCGCGGAATCACCTTGTCGATGGTGTCCAGCGTTTCCTGTGAAAGTTCAAATGCCATAGTCAAAGCTTTCTAATTGCCTCATTCCTTACGCTCAGCGGTCGCACTCTCCCAGCACGAAGTCCAGACTGCCGAGGATCACCGGCAGGTCGGCGACCATGTGTCCGAGACACATCTTCGGCAGTGCCGACAGGTTACAGAAGCTTGGGGAGCGGATCTTCATGCGGTAAGGCACCCCACCCCCTTTCGAGACAATATAAAAGCCGAGCGCCCCTTTTGGGTTCTCGGCCTCAAAATACACTTCGCCCGCCGGCACCTGCGGCCCCTCGGTCACGAGCATGAAATTCTGGATCAGCTCTTCCATGCTGGTCATAATCTTATCCTTGCGGGGGGCAAAAATCTTCTTCGCGTCCTCCGCATACCAGGGTCCGTCCGGCATTTTGTCGATTGCCTGGCGCAGGATGCGGATGCTCTGGCGGATCTCCTCCAGGCGCACCAGCCAGCGGTCATAGCAATCGCCATTGGTGCCGATCGGCACGTCGAAGTCATACTGCTCGTAGCCGAGGTAAGGCTCATCTTTACGCAGGTCCATGGCCACGCCACTGGCACGCAGGTTCGGGCCAGTCAGGCCGTAGGCAATGGCGTCCTCTTTGGACAGCACACCTACCCCGACCGTGCGGTCGTAGAAAATCTTGTTGCGGCTCAGCAGCTTGTCGATCTCGTCGACCACCGGTTCCATCTCGTTGATGACCTTGAGCACGTTGCCGAGCCAGCCCTCGGGGATGTCCCGCGCCAGGCCGCCGATGCGGGTGTAGCTGGTGGTGAAACGGGCGCCGGTGAGTTGCTCCATCAAAGTATACAGCTTTTCCCGCTCGGTGAAGGTATACATGAACACGGTCAGGGCACCGGTATCCATACCATACACACCGCAGCCAAGCAGGTGCGACTGCAGGCGCGCGAGTTCGCAGCAGATCAGGCGGATCGCCTGACAACGCGGCGGCAGCTCGATCCCGATCAGCTTTTCCACCGCGAGGGCAAAGGTCACATTGTTGTGAATCGGCCCCAGGTAGTCCAGACGGTCGGTGTAGGGGATGAACTGATTGTAGGTCATGTTCTCGGCGATCTTCTCATCGCCGCGGTGCAGGTACCCCACTACCGGCTCGCACTTGGTCACGGTTTCACCGTTGAGTTCCACCTTCAACCTCAGCACCCCGTGGGTGGCAGGGTGTGAAGGCCCCATGTTGATGACCATCTGGTCGCCTTTAAACTCGGCTTCAGCCTCGCTGTTGCGGGCTGTGATATCGCCTATGCTGACTTCTTTGACCGCCATAAAAATTCGTTTCCTCTAAAGGTTTGCTCAGGTTCGGGTTGGACGGAATTCGCGTGGTTTGTCGTCCTCACCCTCGAGGTCGGAGCCACGCTTCTTGACTTCGGTCCAGGACTCGTCGTCGGCCCGCGGTTCGCGAGCGGACATGGGCCCTTTCTGCCCGGAGTGGAAGGGTCCGCCCATCATCGGTGCTTTCTCGACCCGCACCCCACCTGTCTGCTCGACAAAGTCAGGCGCCGGCAACTCCACTTCTTCGCCCGCCAGCGGGAATTCCTTGCGCAGGGGATAGAACGGGTATTCGTCCCACATCAAAATACGCCGCAGGTCCGGATGGCCGCGGAAGGAGATGCCAAACATGTCGTAGGTCTCGCGCTCATGCCAGTCCGCCGCCGGCCACAGTTCGGTCACGCTCTGGCAGATCGGATTGCTGTCGCCCTCACAGGGCGTGGCAATGCGCAGGTAGCCCCCGCGCTCCAGGTGAAAAAGATGGTAAACGACTTCAAAACGCGGCGAGGCCTCGTAGTGGTCGATCGCGGTCACATCCATCAGCATCTGGTAGCCATCTTCATCGCGCAAAGTGCGCAATAGCTCCAGCACATTGTCCTGCGGACAGTTCACCGCCGGGTGATCCGCCGAAGGGCGCGCGCTGAGGAAGGGAAATCGTTCGGTCAATTGCTTGCTGAGTTCCTGCATGGCGGCTGCGTCAGTCTTTGTAGCTCAGTTCCCGGCTTTCACGACCGCGCATCAGACTGCGCGTGGAATGCTCGTTTTTAATTTTTTCCTGCAGCTTCATCATGCCGTCCAGCAGCGCCTCCGGGCGCGGTGGGCAACCGCTGATGTAAACATCCACCGGGACAATCCGGTCCACCCCCTGCAAAACCGCGTAGGAGCGATACATGCCGCCGGTCGAAGCACAGGCGCCCATAGCCACGACCCACTTCGGCTCCGCCATCTGGTCGTAAATACGCCGCACCACTTCCGCCATTTTGTAGGTCACCGTTCCGGCCACAATCATGCAGTCGCTCTGCCGTGGCGAAAAGCGCATCACCTCCATACCAAAGCGGGAGATGTCAAAGCGCGAACCACCAACCCCCATCAGCTCAATCGCGCAGCAGGCCAAGCCCATCGGCATCGGCCAGACCGAGTGCCGCCGCACCCAGTTGATCACCGCGTCCGCCCGTGAAACAATGACCTCGCCCTCGACCTTGCTGTTGTAACCGTATTCTTTTGAAATCGACATGTTTTTTTCGTCTTCCCATTCGGGTTGTAAAGAAAGAAGCAAACTGCATCGGATCGGTGGGTATTGCAAGACCTGATGAGCAAGAAAAGCGCTGTTTTAGCTGGCCCGCAGACTGCGTACAGCACAAGGGCCGGACGATAACCCCTAACGTCCGGCCCCTATGATTTGGTGTCATTCCGACAAATAAAGGAATGAACGCCAACTTTTTACCCCAATTGTAGCGAACCGTTTAATCAGCTTTATTTTATATGTGTTTTTTATGTGCTGCGGTTCAGCTCCAAATTGAGCAACTGGCGTGCCAATGTTTTTGATTCGTAATTCGTAATTCTTAATTCGTAATTTGTGATGAAGAAAGGGGCTGAGGGGCTTGGGGACTGGGGAGCTAAGGGGGTGAGGGGCTGAGGGACTTGGGTAGGGCGCTTTCGCCGAAAGCGCCGCGAACCATGCAGAAGCTTCCTACCCCGTCAAACGGCGGCCTCGGCGAGGCCCGCCCTACCTCAAATCCCAGCTCCTCAGCCCCTCAGCCCCTCAGCTCCTTGCTGCGCCCTAGCGCAGCAAAACCCCCGACCCTTCCCCGGTTTGCACGTGAATCACTGCGGGTTCGGGGGCTGCTGGACGGTTGTTGCGGTACTGGTCAACTATTGCCTGGGCGTGGTCATTTTTGAACGCGGCGGTGGTCAGGGCCATGGCGGCGCCGCCGAAGCCGCCGCCGGTTAGGCGGGCGCCGCAGACGCCGGGTTGGCCGCGGAGGCTGTCGACGAGGCCGTCGAGGGCGGGCGTGCTGTTTTCAAAAAGGTCGCGTGAGCTGTCGTGCGAGGCATACAACAGCTCGCCGACGCGGTCCATGTCGCCGGCGGCCAGGGCTTTGAGGCATTCCTGGACGCGGCGGTGTTCGTTGACGACGTGCTGCGCGCGCCTGCGCAAAGCGGGCTGATCGGCCAACAGTGTTTCAATCACCTCCGGCGAGGCATCGACAAGCTGTTTCCACTGCGGATACTCGCCTTGCAGCGCGGCCAGAGCGGCCTTGCACTCGCGGTTGCGCTCGGCGTAAAGGGAGTCGACCAGGCTGTGCTTTTCCTGGCTGTTAAAGATCCAGAAGTGATAGCCACTGGGCATGGGCACACTGGCAAAGCGGACCTGCGCACAGTCGATGTGCACGAGCTGGTCGGGGTTGCCAAAGCAGGACACCGCCTGGTCAAGCATGCCACAGGGCACGCCGACAAAATCGTTTTCAGCCTTCTGCGCCAGAAGCACACGCTGCGACCGCTCCAGCTCCACTCCAGCCTGGGCACAGAGCGCCTCCAGCGTCGCCAACTCAATCGCCGCACTGCTGCTCAGCCCAGCCCCCAGCGGCAGATCGCTGTCGAAATAAATTTCAAAGCCACGCTCGAATTCAATCCCCGAATTCCGCAGCACCGTGAACACTCCGAGTGGGTAATTCGCCCATGAATCCTCCCCGGACTGCGGTTCCACCGCATCCATCGACAAGTCCACCACCCTCTCCGACAGACTCGACATCAGCCGAATCCGCTGGTCCTCCCGCAGTGCCAATTCCGCCGTCACATAGCGGTCAATCGCCGCCCCCAGCACTTCCCCGCCATTGTAATCCGTATGGTTTCCAATGAATTCAATCCGCCCCGGCGCCCGCGCCTTCAGCGTGGGCGCGGAGCTGAAAAAGCTGTCTCTAAGATCTGTCATCTAAGCAAAACGCTAAGATGAAATTCAAAAGGATAAAGGCAAAAGTCGTGAACTAGTTCATAATTCGTGATTCGTAATTCGTGATTATCAGGGCAAACTTGGGTAGGGCGCTTTCGCCGAAAGCGCCGCGGACCATGCAAAAGCTTCCTACCCCGTCAAACGGCGGTTTCGGCGAAACCGCCCCACCCCCTCAGCCCCCAAAACCTACGCTGTTCATTAAGAATTACGAATTAAGAATTAAGAATCACGAATCAACAACCCCGAGCTTCGCCCGGCACAAAAAAACCCGCACATTGCTGTGCGGGTTTTTTAAAGTTTTAGGGGTGAAGTTGCGAATCAGATGGCGCCCTTGAGGCCAGCACCTGCCTTGAACTTAATGGTCTTGGAAGCCTTGATACGGATCTTCTCGCCAGACTGTGGGTTGATGCCATCACGGGCAGCACGCTTGGCAACGGTGAAGGTGCCAAACCCGATCAGTTGAACGCTTTTATCTTTTTTCAGACCCTTGGTGATGCCTTCCAGCACTGCAGCAACCGCGCGCTCGGCGGCAGCTTTCGATTCACTTCCAAGAGATTTCTGAACGGCTTCTACCAACTCAGTTTTGTTCATAGAGTTTTTCCTTGTATTTATGATGATTAGTGAACTAGAGGACGAACGCGTCCTCTTTTACGAACATGCCGATACAAATTGCGATTGCAGCCCTGCGTCAACGATAAACTCAGTAAATATGCGGGTTTTCAGGCCATTCGGCGGCTTTTTTCAGAAAGGACTGTGAATTCTCCGCTAAACTTCTCCGTTCCTCCCCTTTATCAGTAGCTCAATCAGCTCGCGCATAGCCTCCGTCCGCTCAATTCCACGCTCCACAGCGATCTGCTGCGAACGCTTGATCATTTGCGCCGCCATCCGCCGCGCCTGCCCCGCATCCGCACCCAGGCGCTGACAAAGTTCTTCAAGTTGTTGTTGTTCGGTTTGAGACATGGTTAGAGTTGAGAGGGGGAAAGGAGCTAAGGGGGTGAGGAGCTAAGGATTTCGAATTTGAGATTCTAACGGCAAGCCCAATTGTGCCAAACGAAGGACTATCGTTCCTTCGCTACACCATCCTCAAGTCATACCTCAGCTCCTCACCCCCTCAGCCCCTCACCCCCTCAGCTCCTCACCCCCTCAGATCCTCACCCCCTCAGCTCCTCACCCCCTCAGCTCCTCACCCCATTCCACCCCATCCTCAGACAGATACGGTCCTTCGGCCTTCCGCTTCACGACGGCAATACCCTGAAGGTGGCCGTCGGGAAAGAGGGTGGCGGATGTGAGTTGGCCGACCGACTGGCCGGCGGCGGTCAGGGCCAGAGGAAGCGCTGGGGTGGCTTCCACGGGACTGCTGGAGCGCAGGCGCAGTGCCTGCCAGAGGTGGCGGTCGAGGCGGTGCATGCGGGCGACGACTTCCTGGCCGAGGAAGCAGCCTTTGGTAAATGAAACCTGCTCCTCAAGGCCAACATCCAGTGGGGTGAAGTCGGCTCCGGCGTCGGCGGGGATGCGCAGCACACCGGCTGCAATACGGGCGCGCTCCAGTTCATTGGGCTCAACAGCTTGCAAACCGGCCGCTTCAAGAGTCGCCCGCGCTGCCTCCGAATCCTTCTGCTCCAGCAAAGCGGCCTGAGCGAAACGGCCAATGCCCGTCCCCTGCCAGAGTGCGGTCAAGCCCTCCGGCCAGTCGACGTCGCTCAACACCCCTGTTACCGCATCCGTGCAGTCCTCAAATTCCACGTCATCTGCAATGATGTGCGCATCGATGGTTTTCAGCAGCTCCGCCGCCGGGGTGTACCAGCTGAGGATTCCAAACACCTCATCCTCCATCCGCCATACGCGGCTGTCGCCCACCAACTTGCCCTTATGGTTCAACCACAGGGTATCCCGCCCCTGCGCATCCAGTCCACTCAGGTCCGCACTGCACTGCGACTGCAGAAAATCCTCCGCATCCTCTCCTTCCAGCCGGATAAATGCCGCCGGCCGCTGAAACAGATAATCACTCATACCGACCAACATGAGACAGATCGCGACGATCGCAATTCGTGATTCGTAATTCGTAATTACTGAGGATCTGAGGGGGCTGAGGAACTTGGGTAGGGCGCTTTCGCCGAAAGCGCCGCGGACCATAAAGAAGCTTCCTAAACCGTCAAACGGCCGCCTCGGCGAAGCCGCCCTACCCCCTCAACCCCTCAGCTCCTCAGCCCCTCACAAACCAACGCTTTTCATTAGGAATTAAGAATTACGAATCAAGAATTCCGAGCTCCGCTCGGATCAATATATCATCCCAACCGTCAAGTAGCGATAGATGCGGTTGTAGTACCAAATGGGAGGAAAGCTGAGCAGACGCGAGGGTTGGCGTTTGTTGCGGGGGCGGAGGGATTGGAGGGAGGCTAAGAGCTTTTGGTGCTGCTGTTCGACGACTGCCGGGGTGTGCTGGGCGAGCAGCTCGAGGCTGCGACTGCGGAAGTCGGGGTAGAGCCGATCGTAACTCGACTCAAGCCGGGTGATGGCGCGTATGGCTTCGAGCATTTCACCCTGCTCGTAGAGACCGGCAGGGGCGGGCTGGCCGAGCGGATCGCTGCCGTCGTAAAAATCCGGATACACGGGCATGACGCCGGCAGCGAGGCCTTCGAGCAGGGCCAGCGGCAGACCTTCGAAGCTGCTGGGAAAGAGCATGTATTTCCAGCCGGACAAAATTTTCGGGATGGCTTCGGGCTTCTGCTCGCCGAGAAAGCGAACAAAGTCAAAGGGCCGCAGCTTGCGCTGCAGCCAGCGGGCCGAGCGGCCTCCGCCGACGATTTCCAGCCGCAGCGGGATGCCGCGGTCGGCAACGATCTCGCAAAAAGTGAGCAGCCGCTCGATGCGTTTCTGGGTCTTCTCCAGGCGGCCCAGATAGCCAACCACCAACTCTTTGCGCGGCCCGGCGTGCCGGGCCAGCGCCTCCGGATCCAGCGGCAGGAAACAGGAGCCGAACAGGTTGCGCTTCTCGGGCAGCCAGGAAACCTCCCGGCGAATGCGTTCCTGCATCTTCGGATGCACCGAGACAAAGGCATCCGCGTAGGGCGCGAAGTGCCGGATCAAAATCGGCAGATTGGGAAAATCACTGTGCAGCCAACACACCCGCACCGGCGCCTTGTCCAGGGGCGTCATCAGATCCATACCCCAGCCATTGTGATACACCGACACCGTCGCCTCCGGCAATCGCCCAGCCCAGCGCCGCTGCAAATTCCAGCCTCCCCGCTGCACAGTAATCCCCTGCCCCGTCGGTCCATCCAGCAGCCCAAGCACCGCCTGCCCCCGCTCCGCCAAAGCATCCATATGCGCCCCCATACCACCACCACTCCTCAAAGAGCGGCAACAGTGCAGCCAAAACTCATGATCGCCGTTCACGCAAACAGGATTGCCATACCGCCCCTATCTTCAACCACAAAGAAAGGGAATCCCATTGAAGGGAAAGGAGCTGAGGGGGTGTAGCGAAGGAACGATAGTCCTTTGGGGTTCTTGGTTCGGGGGTTAAGCAGTTCTGGTAGCCGCGATCGTCCCGAGCGCGGAATCCAGAACCAACGCACTTTGTTAGGGATTAGGATGGTAGGGCGGTTTCGCCGAAACCGCCGCGATTAGTCAGGGGTCTCCGCCTTCGGCCAGCGGCAGTCTCGGCGAGGCCGCCCTACCACGTCACGGCGTAGCGCAGCGAAGACGGACCTCGTCACGGCGAAGAGGAACGAAGACGGACCCCTCACCCCCTCAGCTCCTCAGTCCCTCATAACGAATCACGAATCAGCAACCCCGAGCTCCGCTCGGAGTTGCTACAGCCCCCAAGCTTTCTGAAAGTGGCTGAGGTCTTCGTCCCAGAATGGTTTGCCTTCGCGGCCGGCGTAGTGGATGAAGTGGGCGGCGCGGCGGATGGAGGTGCGCCAGAAGGCTTCGCCGAATTCGGGGACAAGGTTGTATTCGGAGCCGAGCCATTTGATTTTCAGACCCAGTTCGCGGACGCGGTAATTGAAGTAGGTCTGGTCGGGCCAGCGGCAGCGGGGGATGGAGTCGCGCTCGCAGTCAAAGACTTCGCGGTGGACTTTGGACATGACCATGACGCCGGCGTTGAAGTAGCCCTTGGTCCACTCCTCAATGTTACCCAGTTTGCCGCAGACGGCCTCGATCTCCTCGCGGCGCTTCCAGGCCAGTGGACCGATGTCCTCGCGCACGCAGCCGAAACGTTCCTCGGGAACCATGTCCAGCAGGGACGGCGCTTCGGGGTGGATCAATACATCCGCATCGACGTAGACAATGCGGTCGTAATCCAGCAGCAGATCGCCCAACTGAAGTTTTTCCAGATAAAGGCCCAGGCGCGGACGCAGGGGGCGGGGGTTGAAACGGATTCGGCGCTCGGTAATCGGCACGAAAACCATACCATGGCGTTCGGCGTATGCCTCAAAAATTGGATGGGATCGACCCCACTGCTTGTGGTCGTTGAGACACAGGCTTACCAGAGCAAACGACATCGCCCTCAGAACTTGCGGCAGAGCTCTGCAATAGCCTCCACCACACGCTCCAAGTCCTCACGGGTATGGGCGGCGGTAACGGCGGTGCGGATCAGGTCCTTGCGCGGCGGCACGGCCGGGCTGATCGCCGGCACGCTGAAAATACCCTTTTTCAAGAGACCGCGCCAGACATTGTAGACCCGCTCCTTGCTGCCAAGCAGGATCGGAACTGCCGGCGTTTCACTCTCCCAGATATTCGCGCCGATTTCGGCGAGCAGCTGCTTGTAATATCGGGTATTCTCCCACAGCCGTTCGAGGTGCTCGGGCTCCTCTTCCAGCAACTGCAGAGAACGCAATGCGGCACCTGCCGTTGCCGGGCTGATGGCCGCGCTGAAAATCGTCTGCTTGGAATGCGTGCGGAGGTATTCCATCACCTCACGCGAGCCGGCAACAAAACCACCGACACTGCCCAGGGACTTCGACAAACTGCCGCAAATCACGTCGACACCGTCCTGCAGGCCAAAGTGGGCAGCCGTGCCGCGACCCTGCGGGCCCATGACACCCATGCCGTGGGCATCGTCCATTACCATGAAGGCATTGTGGCCCGCGACCGCGTCCATGATCTCCGGCAAGCGGGCGACATGGCCCTCCATCGAATAGACACCTTCGAAAACCACCATCTTGGGGGCGTCCGGGTCTTCGGTCGACATGACACTGCGGAGGTCAAAGGGATCGTTGTGGGCAAAGCGCTCAACGGACGCGCCGGACAGGCCAATGCCCGACCACAGCGAGGAGTGCACATTGCGGTCGACAACAACAACGTCGCCCTTGGTGGCAAAGGCGCTGACCGCGCTCATGCAGGAAATATAACCGGCACTGTGGACAAAACAGGCTTCCTTGCCCATCCAGGCCGCCAAGCGCTCCTCCAGCTCCGTGTGGAAGGTTCGGGAACCGTTGGCGAGACGCGCACCGGTGGTGCTGATCCCCCATTTTTCGGTAAAGCTCTGAGCGCTGCCAATCACTTCCGGGTGATGACTGAATCCCAGATAGTCATTGCTGCTCATCAGGACCATCTCCTGGCCCTCCACCCATACTCGGGTGCCTTCTTGTTTTTCGATGTGAAGGTACCAGGGATTGTATTTCAGTCGTGCCCGCGTAGCTTCATCACTCCGACAACGTTGGAGGATTGTCGGCTTCGCCTGGCGTTTGCTTAGAAATGGTAGTGCGTAGCCCAATGGAATAAATCTAGTTTGGTTTTAAAACTGGCCCTCAGATGTAAGTGTAACCCTAGTCAGAGGCAATCGTTGCGCAATATTTTTACGACTTTCAGTTTTTTTTCGCATTTGCTCTATGAATTGTTGCATGGTCAGGTCAATTGTGAAGCAGCTTTCGATCCATTTTCGAGCCTGCCTTGTCAAACGTTGACATAGATCCTTGTCAATCTGCAAACGGGATAAACTTGCAACAGGATCCGCTGACTCGAGCAAAAGCCCGTTATGATCGTGCTCGATGACCTCTGCCACGCCGCCGACACGGCTGCTGAGCACCGGCACGCCCCAGGCCATGGCTTCAGCCAGAGCGTTGGGAAAGCCGGCGCGGTCGCCGCTGCGGCTGACACAACCACTGAACACGAACACATCAGCCCAGGCGAGGCCCTCTTCCACAGCCGCATAGGGCTGGGCGCCGAGAAAGTGCACGCGCTCTTCGATTCCAAGCCGACGCGCCTGCTGGCGCAGGGGCCCGGCGAGGGCACCGTCGCCGACGATGCGGACCTCAAACTCAAGGCCCGCCCGCTGCGCGGCGGCGTAAATCTCCAATTGTTGCGAATATCCCATTTTCTCGACCAGACGTCCGACACTGAGAATTTGTAAAGGTTCCCGCCGGGGCCGAATGCTTTTCTGGGGCGGCAGAGTATCGAGTCCACGGCCGAGGCGCAGGATCTTTTCCGCCGGACATCCCAGCGCCCGCAGGCGCTCCACCCCGGCCGCAGTCGAGCTGCGCACCCAGTCGGCCTCCGCCAGCTTCTCCCGCAGCAAGCCGTCACCGCCGTGCTCAAACAGGTCATAGGCATGCGCAGCCAGGGAAAAGGGCTTGCCGCTCAGGCGGTGCACCAGCCAAGCCGCCGCCCCGGGGGTGGTCGCCCAGCCAGCGTGTAGCTGCCAGTCCGCAGCCTTCTCCAGCCGCCGCGCATGGATCAACGCGAAGCCCATGCCGAGCAGGTTTTCGCCAAAGTTCAAAATCCCGGGAATCCCCTGGCCAAACAGCCGCTCCGCCGTGTCCCGAAGCACCGCAGGCCGCCGCAACATCCAGTAAGGCATCCACCACAACAGACCGACCAAATGCCAGAGCGAAAACCTCCGTACCGGCAGCCCTTCCCATTCATCCGCCCCACCCCACAGCGAATTCAGCTCCAGCTCCACCCCCAGCCGCCGTAAACCCCGCACCTCCCGCTGTAGAAAGGTCTCCGTCGCCACCGGAAAAGTGGTGAAGATAAGGGAAAGCTTCATTTTAGAGAGGGACTGAGGGGGATGAGGGGATGAGGAGCTAGGAATTCGTGATTTCTGATTCGTGATGCAGTGCGTTGGAGCCCAAGCTTTAGCTTGTCAGCCGCGTAATCGGAAGAGCTGCGGTTGTGATTCGTAATTCCTGATGTATCAATCAGCCACTTTCGCCTTGGCCGGCTCACCACTACCCGGCTTACTGCCCACCGACTCACTACTCCCAGACTTACCGTCTCCCGATTTACTGTCCCCCGACTCACCGCCCACCGACTTACTGCCCTTGCGGTCCTTAAAGTCGGTCTCATAAAAGCCACCACCCTTAAAGATGATGCCCCCGCCGAGCCCGATCTTGCGTTTCAGACTCGGCTCCGCACAAGCCGGACAATCCTTCAAGGGATCGGCCGACATTCCATGGAAGGTTTCAAACTCATGCTCGCAAGCAGAACAGATGTATTCGTAGGTTGGCATTGTCTTTCAACTGATGAAATAAACCGCTTGTGCATAGAAACTTGAACAAAGCTCAGCAAGAGAAAAATCGGCGCTGGGGGCGCCGATTTTTAATTCGTAATTCGTAATTCCTGATGAAATGCGTAGTTTCTGAAGGGGTTGAGGAACTTGGGTAGGGCCGTCTCGCCGAGACGGCCGCTGGCCGAAGGCGGGAACCCCTGACTAATCGCGGCGCTTTCGGCGAAAGCGCCCTACCAAAGTTCCTCAGCTCCTCAATCCCGAATCACTCGCTCCGCGAGCGCTCCTTACCGCAACCACCGCAGTCAGCGGGGTTATGGCAAAGTAGAGGACGAAGCCAAGCAGGGGCCAGCCGATGGCCATGAAGCCGAAAAAGACCATCAGGGGAGCCCAGAGGGATTGGCCGCGGCTTTGGAGCTCGCCGATGACTTCCTTCCAGTCAAGCAGGGATTTCATGTCCTCATGCTCGTTCAGGTGAACGAGGGAAAGGAGAAAGAGCGGAACAGCGAACAGCAGGGCCAGGGTTGCCGGCAACCAGGCGGCGGTGGCACCGAGCAGCGGCAAGCCGATCCAGACAAAAAAGCTGCCGAGCATAAAACTCAGAAACAGCCCCACAAAAACCGGCAGCAAAAGGTAGATCAGCGCCGCCGCCACCCCCGTGAGGGTCGCTTCCAGCAGGGCCCGGTTAAAGCGCCAAGCCTGCAAGGCCGGTCCTTTCCCCTCACCAATCCGCTGCACATACTGATACAGGTATCCGAACAGCAAAAGGTTCAATACGGGTACCGATGCTATCAGCCCCCCAATCAACCAATTCCGTCGAAACCCCGGCTGTTTCCAGATCTCCGCGGCAATTCTCTCAAATCCAGGCATTTTTGATTCCATCGCAATTGCAAGATTCCACACATTATTTGGACAAGTCAATCAGTCATGGGCGCCGGCGGCGCCCC
>JAFIGG010000099.1 GCA_020831485.1 Opitutales bacterium | reverse complement strand
CCCCCCCGCCCCGCCCCCCCCCCCCGCCCCGGCCCCCCGCCCCCCCCCCCCCCCCGGGGACGGGCGCGCCCTCGCGCCCGTAACGATACTCCCAAGCCCTCCCTTCTTCCTTGATCTTCCAACTGTGGCGGGTCAGGCTTCGGGGCATGGCTGAGATTGCTTGGAAGCGCCCGGATTGGGCGCGTTTGCTGAAGCCGGGACATCGGATTTTTCTGGGTTCCGGGGCTGCTGTGCCGATTCGGCTGGTGGAGTCGATGCTGAAGGTGGTGCCGGATGTGAGTGACCTGGAAATGGTTCAGGGGCTCAGCCTGGGTCCGGCTCCGTGGACGGAGGCGAAATACCATTCGCACCTCAAGGTCAATGCCTTCTACCTGGACTCGCAACTGAGCTCGCTGGTGAATGCGGGGGTCGACGAATACACGCCGATCCACTATTCGGAAATACCGGCGCTGTTTGAGCAGCAGGTGCTGGGGATCGATGTGGCCCTGATCATGATTTCGCCGCCGGACGCCCATGGCTACTGCTCGCTGGGTACAACGGTGGAGTGGATTCCGGCTGCAATAAAGGCCGCCCATTTAACGATCGCCCAGATCAACCCCAATGTGCCGCGCAGCAACGGTCTGAGTTTTATTCATTCGAGCGAAATCGATTACGCGATCGAGGCGGAAAGCCCCCTGCCAACACTCAAGGCACTCGAGCTGGACCCAGTTTACACGCGCATCGGCGAGTTTGCCGCCCAGCTGATCAATGACGGCGATACCCTCCAGCTGGGAGTCGGGCCCGTGGGCCAGGGACTCGCGGCGAGCCTGCAGAATCACCGCCACCTCGGCATTCACAGCGAAGTCATTGGCGACGGGGTGATGCGGCTCTTCGAGCAGGGTGTGGTCGACAACAGCAAAAAGGAGCTGCTGCCCGGCAAAATCGTGGCCGCTCAGGCGCTGGGATCGGAGGACTTTTACCGCTTTCTGGACGGCAATCCGCACGTCGATTTTCGTCCAACTGAGTTCGTCAACAACCCGGCAACCATCGCCCGCAACCGCCGCATGGTGTCCGTCAACGGCGCACTGATGGTCGACCTGACAGGACAGGTCGTGGTCGATTCCCTGCCGGGAGACTTCAGGCAGGGCGTCGGCAGCATTGTCGACTTTGTTCGCGGCGCCGGCATGTCCCCGGGCGGGCGGCCGATCATTGCACTGCCGTCCACCGGTAGCGACAAAAATGGCAAAACATTCTCACGAATTGTCACCCAGTTGCCGGCCGGTGCGGGCGTTGGCTGTAACCGGGCCGACGTGTATTACATTGTTACCGAGCACGGCATCGCGACCCTGCGCGGCCGCACCATCCAGGAGCGGGTGAAGGAGCTGATCCAGGTCGCAGACCCCAACTTCCGCGAAGCGCTGCTGAAAGAGGCTCGCGAACAGAACCTGGTCCCCGGTTACTTCAGTCTGCCGCCTGCCCAACCCGAAAGCACCGCCGGCGTTGCCGCGCGCAAGATTCGCCTTCGGGACAACAGGGATTACATCCTGCGACCCTTGAACCCTGCCGACGACCGCCGCCTGCAGGAGTTCTTCTATTCGCACACCGAAGAAACCATTGTGCGCCGCTATGGCTTCACCGTCACGCGGATGAGCCGCGAGCGGGCCTTTGAACTGGTCTGTGTCGACCAGAGCAAAGA
This sequence comes from Opitutales bacterium, assembly GCA_020831485.1. GTDB lineage: Bacteria > Verrucomicrobiota > Verrucomicrobiia > Opitutales > Oceanipulchritudinaceae > JAFIGG01. The sequence goes on along the minus strand of JAFIGG010000099.1, from coordinate 6,744 downwards.
CCTCGCCCTCGGTATCTTCGAGCTGCAGGGACCGCGACAAGTGATCCGGGCCGTCGGGCGCTACTACCTGGATGCCGATGGCAAAGCCGGTGAGATGGCCTTTGTGGTCGGCGAGAACCGCCGCCGCGTCGGCATGGCTCGCACCCTGGTGGAGGCGATGATTCAGGTCGCCCAATCGCGTGGGCTGGCCAAGCTGTGGGCTCAGGTCGACCGTGATAACCTGCCCATGCTCAAACTCTTCCGCAGTCTCGAAGCGGAAGAGGAGACCGGCGACGACTACCACACCGTGCACGTCACCATTCCGATCCAGTCTCCCAAGGATGATCAAGAAGGTGGGGGCAGCGGTCTGCGCTCCTTTCTGAACTTGCGTCGCCGCTGAGCTGCTTTTTTGATACATTTATGAAAGAAAAACCCGACAGCTGGCCGCACAAGGCCTACAAGAATCTTGATTTCCTCAACAGCGCGGAAGCCCGCAAAATCCGGGTCCTGGCGGAGATGACTGAGCCGGAACACCGCTTTCGTCAGCACAATATTGAGGACACTCTGGTGATCTTTGGGTCCGCCCGCACTATCCACATCGATGAAGCCAAACAGCGCCTGTCTGCGGTTGAGAAGCGCATACAGCAGAAGCCCGGTGATGAGCGCAGCGATGCCGCCGAACTGCGCTTGGCGCGCTCGCGCGTGAAGCTCGCGCCGTATTATCAGGCGACGGTCGATCTTGCCCGCGAGCTCACCGAATGGTCCTTGAGCCTGAAGGGTGAACACCAGCGTTTTGTAGTCTGTTCCGGCGGCGGTCCGGGCATCATGGAGGCCGCCAACCGCGGCGCCACTGAGGCCGGCGGCAGTTCGATAGGTCTGGGCATCAGTCTGCCTTTTGAACAGCATGTGAACCCCTACATCCCCCGTGATCTTCAGTTTGAATTTCACTACTTTTTTGTCCGCAAGTACTGGTTTATGCTGATGGCCAGGTGCCTGGTCGCCATGCCCGGAGGCTTTGGCACCATGGACGAACTCTTCGAAGTGTTGACCCTGATCCAGACTCACAAAGTTGAAAAAAAGGTGCCGATTGTTCTGTTCGGCAGTGAGTTCTGGGACGACATTATCAACTTCAATGCCTTTGTGGAGTGGGGCGTGATCTCCCCGGAGGACGTGAATCTGTATCGTAAAATTGATACCGTTGCGGAGGCGAAGAAATACATCATTGATTACCTCACTCAGGCGTATCTCGAAACTAAATAATTTCGTATGAACCGCATGCTCCGCCAGTTTCTATGCCTGTTGATCCTCTCCATCGGAGCCGGATTGCTGACCTGGGCCTTTCATCCACGCGCCCCGCAGTGGACTGGCGGATGGAGCGCCGAAGGCGCGGTGTCCCATGCCTTTGTTGAATCCAACTGGGATCAGATACTCTGGATCGACGCCCGCAGTGCCCGCGAATACGACGAAGGCCACATGCCTGGGGCAGTCCTGGTAAATGAGGACGACTGGGAAGGCGGCCTTGAACGTTTGTTTGAAGTCTGGGATCCCGGCCAGATCCTCGTCGTCTATTGTGGCGCCGAAGCCTGCATGACCAGCCGTGCCGTCATGCACCGCCTGCGCGAAGAATTGCATGAGGACTCCGTCTACTACCTCGATGGCGGCTGGGATCTGTGGCAAGCCACCGGAGGCGCATCCCGATGAGCCGCCTCGTGCAAATAGCCATCGGCCTGGTTTTCCTCCTTTCCGGCCTCTTGAAGCTCGGCGACCCCGCCCGCTTCCTCGACGACCTGCAAGCCTTCCCCTTCGTGCCCTACAGCCTTGCCTTCGCAACCGTCCTCATCCTCCCCTGGGCCGAAGTCCTTTCCGCCGTCGCCCTCATCATCGGCCGCCTCCGTTCCGGCGCCCTCATGATGCTCGGCCTAATGACCGCAGTCTTCATCGCCTTCATCCTCCTCGCCCACGCCATGGGCATCGACGCCGACTGCGGCTGCTTTGGTGATTGGCTCGTGTTCCCTAATCCCTTTCTGCACGTAGCTTTCAATGCCGTGTTGCTGGGATTGATCGGCGGGCAGTTGGTAAGGGAGAGTGTTCGGGGACAATAGGAGGTAGGGCGGCCTCGCCGAGGCCGCCGGTGTTTTGGGTAGGATGTTCGTGACCGTTCGCGGCGGTTTCGGCGAAACCTCCCCACCTAACAGATTATTAAACAAAAATCTTGCCATAAAATAACTATCTAAAAACCGTTATTTTATGGCTGAGAATTATCCGCAAAGAAAGCGTTTGTATCATGATACACCTTCCTGGGTGGCTCGGGGTTCAGTGTTTTTTATCACAGTCAACTGCCTGAAGCGGGGCGAAAATGCACTGTGTCATCCGGATATCGCGGAACGAATCTTCGAGTCCCTTGAGTTCAGGATTCGTGCGGGTGAATGGTATCCGACGCTGTTTCTATTGATACCGGATCATTGCCATGGGCTGATTGCATTTTCGGCTCAGGTTAGAATGAAATCCATCCTGAAGAATTGGAAACGATACCTTGCCCGTAATTTGGGTATCCAATGGCAGGAAGATTTTTTTGATCATCGAATACGCTCAGTTACGGAACTCAACCTGAAGGCTAACTACATTCGTCAGAATCCAGTAAGAGCCGGTCTCGTTAAGGCGGCCGAGGATTGGCCGTATGTTTGGACGAATGTGGATGGATGAGCGCATAAAAAGGTAGGGCGGCCTCGCCGAGACCGCCGGTGGAAATAGGGAGGTGGGGCGGTATCGCCGAGACCGCCGGTGTCTTGGGAAGGATGTTCGTCACCGTCCGCGGCGGTTTCGGCGAAACCGCCCCACCATGGGATTAAAAACCGCCCCACCATGGGGTTGAAACCTTCACCCAATCGGCTGCGTCTCCATCAAAAACTCGCGATTATTCGGACGCGAAAATACCATTTGGCTGACGGTGATGTTGTGGCTGGCGAAGGCGGCTTCACAGTAGGCCAGGTAGTAGTCCCATTTGCGGGCGAAGGTTTCGTCGAAGCCGAGCTGGTAGACGGAGTCGAGGCGTTCGTTGAAGTGTTTACGCCAGATTTTCAGGGTCTGGGCGTAGTGGTTGCCAAAGGAGTCGAAGCCCTGCAGGAAGAGGTCGCCGGTAGATTGCACGGCGTGCTGGATGGCAGAGTAGGAAGGGAGTTGGCCGCCAGGGAAAATGTGACGTTTGATCCAGTCGACCGATTTGCGCATGGCGTCGTAACGGCTGTCAGGGCAGAGGATGACCTGCAGGCCGAGGCGTCCGGTCGGTTTCAGCAGGCGGTGGCACTGCTGGAAATAATCGTGGAGGAAGTGGTGGCCGACGGCTTCCAGCATTTCGATGGACACAATGGCGTCGAATTGACCCTTGATTTCGCGGTAGTCCTGCAGGCGCACTTCGACCCGGTCCTGGAGGCCGGCGGCGGCGATGCGTTCGCGGGACAGCTTGAGCTGTTCTTCGGAGAGGGTGACGCAGGTCAGCTTGACGCCGAATTCGCGGGCGGCGAGCAGGGCGAAGCCACCCCAGCCGCAGCCGATTTCGAGCACCTCCATGCCGGGGCGCAGGCCGAGGCTGCGGGCCAGTTTGCGATACTTGCTTTGCTGAGCATCGGCCAGTTCCTGGTCCGGCCTTTCGAAGTAGGCGCTGGAGTAGGTCCAGGTCGGGTCGAGCCAGAGGCGGTAGAATTCATTGCTCAGGTCGTAGTGGGCCTGAATGTTGCGCCGGCTGTTACGGCGGGTGTTGCGGCGCAACCAATGGTAGGCGCGGTTGGCGACATCGAGAAAGTTGAACAGGCTGAAGCGCTTTTCGCTGCCGCTCATGCCGGGCACGGTTTCCAGATTGGCGATGAAACAATGCAGTACCTTTGTAACATCCGGTGAGGACCAGTCTCCGGCCATGTAGGACTCGCCGAAACCGATCTCCCCGTAAAACAGAACCTGCCTGAAAAATGCCTTGTTGTGAATCTTCAGCAGACCCTTGGGCTCGGGACCGGAGCCAAAGCAGTGGCGCTGCCCGTCCGGCAGGATAACGGTCAGCTCGCCTTTGTTGAAGCGCCCCAGCAGTTTCAGGAAGAGCGTCTGCAGCAGGCGCGCGCTGCCCCTCGCCGGCTCGGCTTTCTGCCAATCCAGGCTGTTGTCTTCGATCTGCAGAGAATGCTCTTTCATACTCAGTTGGGCGGTCGATTGTTGGGCGTTTGATTCCATTTGGGATAGATGCCTTGTTGTAACTCCGGTTTGTCCGATTTCGAGTGGGGAGGCATTTTTCGTAAGTATAGCCGAAGTGCATGCCAGTGGATGAGTGCCATGACTTTGACGGTTATAAATGGAAAACGGAAGCTGAATCGAAGCAACTCAATCTGGGTGAGTGGTCGTTTCCTGCCGGTCAACGCCGAGCGGAAGAAGGGAGCGGTTTCATTTTGATGGCGGCTGTTGACGTAAAGAGCCAGGTGCTCGCCCGGAAACTCCAGACGCAACTGCAGCAGGGGATCGAGATCACTGAAGGGCGAGATGTAGAAATGTTTGACCCGCTCCGCTTCAAAGCGCTTGCCGTTGAAGTCCTCCGGCCTTAGGAGAAAGGGCTTCAGCTCGCCGAAGGTGTTGTGGACTTCGGCAATGATGCACAGCGCTGAGCCATCGGCCCGGCTGCAAAAATAGAAACTGACCGGATTGAAGACGTAGCCCATCACCCGCAGGCTCGTCAGCAGCTCAATGCGCGCAGGGTGCTCGTCAATGCCCTGCTCCTGCAGGTAGGCTTCCACATTCTCCCGCAGCGTCGCTTTGCCCAGCCAGAGGTGATCCTTGTCGTGGAAACTGTAGATGTTTCTGCGGTTGTGGCTCAGGATCGGCAATTCCTCGACCAGCTCATGGATGCGGTCGAGGTCCAGCTTGAACATAAACATGCCACTGGTGAAGCCATAGCGCTGCGGCTGCATGCGCTGGTGCATCACCTTGCAGTCATAAAGGCAGTGGCTCATTGGCTGCGCTTGGGTTGAGGATTCGTTCGGCGGCGGCGTATCCGGACATCAGTGCGTCCTCGTGGAAGCCGTAGCGGAAATAGCTGCCGCAGAAATAGATCGGACCATTCTGGTTGAGCTCGTGAAGCTCTCTCTGCGCCATCGCCGTGCTGCGGTTGAACTGAGGGTGGGTGTAGCGCATGCGGCGCAGCACTTTGTCGGGGTCGACCAGATCCTGGCCGTTGACCGATACGAAATAAGGCACCTGGTCGCATACATTTTGCAGGCTGTTCATCCAGTAGTGGGTCGATGCCTCCACCTGGCCCTGGTTGTTGGTATCCAAACAATAATTCCAGGATGCCCAGGCCTTCTGCGCCGGAGGCATGACATTGGTGTCCGTGTGCAGCAGGATGCCGTTGTCGCTGTAGTTGAAGACCGATAGCAGGCGCTGCTGATCCGGCTCCGGCGCCTCCAGCAGGGCCAGGGCTTCGTCCGCGTGAGTGGCCAGCACCACCGCGTTGTAGCTTTCGCTGCGGCCATCTTCGTCGACAACCTCCACCCCCGAATCCGTGCGGCGGATACTGCGGGCCGGGCGGCTTAGGTGAAAACGGTCCAGAAAGGGCGCGATCAGGCGGTCGCGGTAGTTGCGGCTGCCGCCGCGTACAGTGCGCCACTGGAAGTGGGAATTCACGCCCAGCAAGCCGTGATTGCGCAGGAAGGTGATGAGGGTCAGGGCAGGGAAGTCCAGCATCTCATCCGGCGGGGTGGACCAGATAGCTGAGGTCATTGGCAGCAAGTAGTAATTGAGAAATGGCTGACCCAGGCCGAGCTTTCGCACAAAGGCACTCAAGCTCAGCTCGGTCTGTCCTGGTTCTCCCAGCAAAGCCTGGGCCGAGCGATTGAATTTGAGGATGTCCTTGATCATCCGCCAGAAAATCGGCCTGAGCAGATTACGTTTCTGCGCAAACAGGCTGGAGAGGTCACTGCCCTTGAAGTATAGCTGGTCGGGCCGGTGATGCACCGCGAAAGACATGTCGGTCTCCATCGTCTCCACCCCCAGTTCATCAAACAGCCGCACCAGCAGCGGATAGGTGTGCTCATTGTAGACCATGAAGCCCGTGTCCATGGATACGGAGCGATCGCCTTCCTTGACGTCGACCGTGTGGGTGTGTCCGCCGACCCGTTCCTCGCGCTCATACAGGGAAATCTCCGCATGTGGATACAGCTTATGGGCGCAGGACATACCGGCAATCCCGGTGCCGACTAAGGCAATTCGCATCATATTGAAAAAGAATGAACCAAACCACCTTGAAATACAACTAATAGTCAGTGAAAGAATTAAGGTTTATGCTCTAAATTAGCTCAATTAAGAGTTGGCAAAAGCCGTATGATTTGCTTACATCACGTTGCTCCTTTGCATGTTACATAAGTTTTTTCAGTGGAGGGCTCACCGTCAAATGAGCCGAACCCGTTACCGAATGGACCGCCGCACTTACCGGCAGACCTTCGGCCCGGGGTTTTTCTGTACGGCTTACGGCATCAATTTCCTCGATACTTCCCACAACGGCCGCGGCAGCTCCCGCCGTTTTCGTCGCCTCCTTATGGGCGTACTGATGATGGGCACCATGGCCGGCCTCGGCTGGGTAGCCGTCGAGAGCATCGCGTTTTTCAGCATGTTCTGAGCCGCCTGAAGTGGTGGATTGTTGGATTTGTGGAATGATGGATTGTTGGAGCCCGGCCTTCAGGGCCTGTTGATTTATTCACCTCACCACCAGTGAAGCCGGTCCTCTGTAATGCC
>JAFIGG010000014.1 GCA_020831485.1 Opitutales bacterium | reverse complement strand
GAATAAAGGCTTCGGTCTGCTCGGGAAAGGGGGCGCGATTTTCGAAATTGCCGACGAGGCAGATGCCGATGCCGCTCATATTTACGTCGTGATTGCGGACGTGGCCGCCTTGCAGCTGGCGGATCCAGCGGTTGCCGATTTCCACTTCACCGCGGCCGGAGGCGCGGCCGTTGCCGATGACAAAATGATAGGCCAGACCGTTTTCCATGCGGCGTTCCTCGCGGTGGTAACGGTCATAGGAGGCAGCATTGCCATTTTCGGTGGCGCTGTGGTGGCCAACTATGTACTGCCAGCGGCCACGCGGGACCTGTAGGCGGTTGGTGACTTCGATGACGTTCTGAATGTAGCTGGTCCCCGTGTCGAGCCCCTGCGGTTGGTTCGGGATGTTGAGGGTCTGCCCGACCAGAATGCGGCTGCCACGCAGGCCGTTAGCCCGCTGGATGTCGGCGATGGATACACCAAACCGTGCGGCGATAGCCCCCAGGGTGTCGCCGCGGCGCACCGTGTAGGTGATGGTGGCCGTGCCGGTGTTGCGGACCACCAGGGTCTGGCCAACGTTGATACGATCAGTCTGCAAACCATTCAGCCGCCGCAGCTCAGAAACCGACATCCCATAGCGCACCGCAATGTGCGATAAGGTATCCCCCGCCTGCACAATGTGCACACTGTCCGACTGCCCTCTCAATAGAAAGGGTTGGGCCAGGAGCAGCCCGCTGCTCCCCAAAAGGAGACGGCGGAGGAATTGACGACGGGCGGACATAAAGGATCAGACAGGGCTATTGTTGTCGGGTATATGGCAAATGGTCAATTCTGGATCTACAATCAACGGCGAAGCCGCTGATTGGTAATTCGTAATTCTTGATTCTTCATTCGTAATTGTGAGAGGGACCGTAGCCGCGCTCGTCCCGAGTGCGGAATCCAAACCCAACGCACTTCATTAAGAATTACGAATCAAGAATTACGAATTACGAATTAGCCATTCGCAAGGCCTTGCCAATGGCTCCGGGCGCGGATGAGTTCGGTATTGTCGGATTGTTTGAGGAGGCGGTGGTGGAGGGTGTAGGTGCTGCCGGATTGTTGGACGGAGGTTTCGGCGCGGACGGTTTCGCCGGCGAAGGCCATGGCGAGGAACTGGATTTCCATTTCCATGGGGCGGTGGTTTTGCCAGCAGGAATCGGGGGCGGACTCGAGGGCCCAGACGGCGTAGACGGCGTTATTGACGTGGCCGTTGACGTCGAGGTCGTGGTGCATGACCTGAAAGTCGCGCTGGTGATCGAAATGGTCCGGGAGGGAGATCTTTTTCCACTCGGCGACGAGGGCGCGTTCGGGGTGAAGTCGAAACTGGGGCAGGAGGTCCTTGCCGCGAACGGGGCGAAAGCTGTCGGCTTCAACCACTAACCAGGCGGAGCTGGCGACGCCTATTTCCTCGCCCGATGGGGCACAGACGCGAAAGTCGCGAATGGCAAAGAGGCGTTCCCAGGCGCTAGGCCAGCTTTGGATGGAAATGGTGTCGCCGACGGTTGGCAGGCTGTGCATACGGATGTGGTAGCGGGAGAGAACCCAGAGCATCCCTTTCTCCTTAAGGGCATCGAGGGAGACGCCTAACTCGGCGGCGTGGGATTCGGCAATGTCCTGAAACTGATTCAACAGGGTCGAAAACTTGGCGGTGCGGCGGGCTCCGACTTCGTAGCCCTGAATGTGGTGGCTGCGGCTGAATACCAGGGAGGGAAAGGTGGCGACGGGTGTCATCGAGGCGACATCCCCCAGCAAAAAGTCAATGCTCTCCGGCAGACCGCCGGGACGGCTTTCGCGCATCCAGCTCTCCTCATGGCGGCCAAGCAGCTCGAAAAAGCGCGACCGCAAGTGGGTTTCGCTACGGCCTTCGAGCACGGCAAAGGCGCGCTCGACGCCCAGCAGGTTGAAGTCCTGCATGAGGCCGACGTCGCGGCCGACGACGGCATCGGCACAGACTGCGGCGCGCTCGCGCAGCGCTTCGATATCCGCCCGAAGGGCCTGCCAGGTCTCGATCGGGTGGTCGCCGGCCCAGCGGCGGCGTTCGGCGGCATCGGCGGAGCGAAACATATTGTGGATGCGGGACTCGTTATGAATCCATTTCAGGTGTTTGTACTCCACCGCGGCTGAATCGATGAGCAGCTCCCCTGCCCCATCGGCCAGGCCGAAAACGCTGTCGATCGTCTTATCCAGCGGCAGCTCATCCATCAGGCCGTGATTCCAGCCGGCCCAGGCACCGAGCGTCATCCCCGGATACTGCAGAACCCAGGGAAAATGGTGGCCGTGGTCTCCCCAGGTGGTGACCAGGATGCCCTGACAACGGTTGCGGCTGCCGGCCTCGGCGCATTCGCGCAGGTTCTGCCAGGCAAACTGGTAGCGGCCGCTGAAGCTGTTCCAGCAGGAGGTGCCCGGGGCCAGGTAGACGGATTTGCAACCGGCCTTCTGAACCCGTGCAATCTGCTCTTCCCAGGGATGGCCCGGCTCGTAGCCCCAGATGACCGGGGTGGCAGAGGCCGGGAAGTCACCGGGGACATCGCCGTCTTTGAGCAATTCATCCGCCCAGACCAGCGGGCTGTGGTCGTGGCGCTCGCAGAGCTCAATAAGCTGGCGCAGAAAGCGGGCATAAATGGCCGCGCGTCCGGGAAAATCGGGCTCGAGGGCCGAGCGGCCGAGGCCCAGTTCCCAAGCCTCGTCGCCACCGATGTGAAAGCGCTTGGAGCGGAAATTCGGCAGTAACTCCCGGTAAAGTCTGTCGACGAAGTCGAGGGATTCCTGGCAAGGGAGCAAGACACTGCCAACCGTGCGGCGTTTACCGTCGCCGGGGTGGATAAAACCGTCCGGGCATTCGGCAAGGTGACGGTATTCGGGGTGCTTGAGCCAGCGCTCCATGTGGCCGAAGGAGTTCTGGTTCGGCACCAGCTCGATGTTGCGATCGGCAGCGTAGTCGTCGAGTGCACGGATCTCCTCGCCGGTCAGCGCCCCGGAACGGCCCCAGACCACCTCATGCCCTTTGTAGGCGAAGGTGTGCTCGGTGTAGAGCTGCAACTCGTTGTAGCGGAGAGTCGCCAACTCGTCGATCAGCTGGCGGAGACGGTCCGTGGTCGGCACGCGATCGCGACTGATGTCGAGCATGTAGCCGCGGTGGATAAAATTGGGCCAGTCGGCGACTTCCAGGGCCGGAATTTCGAGACCCTCTCTGAGGGGGCCCTGACTCAGCTCCTCGATCAGCCCGCGCGCATACTGTTCGGCGGCAGCATCGGCAGCACGGATATGGGCCTCGGCGCCCTGCCAGCGAATCTGAAAGCCGTTGGGCGGAAGGTCGGCCTTAATCTCAACTGCAATACTGGGATCGGCTTGGAGTCCCGGTGCGCCGGCGATGGCGGCGAGTTCACGGGGACGGAAACGAAATGGAATGGATTCAAGCATGATGGGTATCGGGATCGTTGGTTCGGGGTTTTCCGAACAGTCCAATGGTGAAAGTGACGAGGGTCCCGAGGAAAAGGAACCAGGTCCAGCCAATAAAGCCCCGGCCCAGTTGATCGAAAACCAGCAGCAGGATCACCAGTCCCGAGCCGGCCAGCATGGCAAAGAGATTCAGTGCGTCGGAACCGCGATTGGTCATCAGGCCCAGCAGGAAGACTCCCAGCAAACCGCTGTAGGTGATCCCGGTAATCTGAAAGGCCAGCCAGAGGAAGCGGCCCCCATCCTGCAGGACCCAGGCGATGAGGGTGATGGTAGCGGCGAACACAACGGTGAGCACGCGCGAAGTCCACAGCAGTTGGGTCTCGCTCAAGGCCCGCTTGCGCAGCGGCTTGACCAGATCGACTACGGCGGAAGAACCGAGCGCGGCCATTGCGGAATCCAGGCTGGACATGGCCGCCGCCACGACGCCGGTCAAAAGCAGGCCTTTCAAGCCCACCGGCAATTCGCGGATGATGAACCAGGGGAAAACTTCGTCGGCCGACTCCGGCAGCGAGGGGTCGGGATAGAGTTGATAAAAGGCAAACAGGGCGGTGCCGATCAGCAGAAAAAGTGTAGCCACGGGGATGGCGACAAAGCCGCTGAGGATCAAGCTGCGCCGGGCCTGGCTGGCATTGCGGCAACTGAGCATGCGCTGAGTGGAGTCCTGATCGGTGCCGAAGGCGGCGGCGCTACTGACAAAGCCGAACAACACCGCGATCCAGAACCACTGCGGATCGGCCAGCAAGGACCAGAGGTCACTGCCCTCTTCCGAGCTAAAGCGCAGGACTTCAAATCGTCCGGCCTCGCCCGCGGTCGACCACCATTCGGTCCAGCCGATGCGGTAAACGATGTAGCTCAGCAGGCCGATGCCCGCGGAAAGGAAAACCACCGCCTGAATGCAATCGGTCCAGATCACCGCCTTGATCCCACCCATTGCGGTGTAGGCAATGGTCAGCACAGCAAAAACCAGCAGGCAAAGCCCCAGTGGGATGTCCAGAATCACCGAAACTCCACTGGCGGCGATCATCAGGCGAACGCCTGAGGACAGCAGGCGTGTCACCAGAAAATAGGCCGAGGCGGTGTATTGACTGCGGTGGCCGAAGCGTTTGCGCAGGTATTCATAAATACTGAAACATTCGGCGGAGAAAAAGGCCCCAATAAAGATGAAGGCGATGAAGAAACGGGCCGCCAATGAACCGATGCCGAACTGCAGGTAGTTCATGTTCTCGGAGAAGCCCACTCCTGGAACGGCGAGGAAGGTCGCGGCGCTGACCTCGGTAGCCACGATGGAACCGAGCACAGCGGGCCATGGCACGGAACGGCCGCCGATCAGAAAGTCACGACTGTCCTTTTCGCGGCGCCCGGCATAGAGGCCGACACCGACGATCGCGATGAAGTAGAACACTAGGATAGTAAGGTCGATCCAACTCATAGATTCGCTTTCAACACTAGTTGCAGGGCCGGCATTACCACCGGTTGTCCTGGTTTGAGCTGCGAACGGACGGCAAACACCGCGCGCACCGCCTGTTCGTAATCCAGCCCTCGTGAACGCTGGCGTTGATAAAGCATTTGCACGGTGCGGGCCGCGCGGTCAATCAGCTTTCCGTTGGAGGCCTGGACCCAGGTCATGCAATTGCCCTCGTAACGGCCCAGGCGGCCCATCAGGCAAGTCGAATGCGCATTCAGCAGTAGCTTCAAGAGCAACTGTTGCTCTGGCTGCGACCAGCCGGGTGTGGCCAGCTCAAGGCTTTGATCCTTGAACTGCCATTGAATACCGGCAGGCGAAGTGGCGACCCGGAAGGGGTCGCTGGCAGCGGGCGCCGCGGCCTGCTGACGGCGCTGTGCGGCCTGGCGGGAGATATCAAAGCCGAGCAGGCGCTGTAGTCCGCTGCGGGCGCTCAATTGCGGCCATTCCACCGTGCGCGGCGAGCGCCCAAGCAGTCGCTGCCAGGCCAGGGCTGCAGTCGGAGCGGAAGGCATCGACAGGTAGCAGAGTGACAATGCATCCGCCGACTCGAGGAGATTTTCAAATGGCACCAAGCTGAAGGTCGGCGCGCGCTCGGTGGTATCGGTGAGGACGCTCAAGGCACTTTCCTCTGCGGTGTAAAGCACGTAGTTGCCGTTCTGATACTGTTCGCTTTCGACAATCGGAAAGTCGGCGATATCGCGGTAGCTGTGGCTTTGCAGGCGCTGTTTGAGACTGCTCCAGTGCGCTCGCAGCGAGCCCGGGGACGCCATAGCCGTCACTGCAAGCCAGAGCCCGGCCAGAAGCACACTTGAGGCTTGCATGCGGGTGCTGCCCGCGACCGCCTGTGGCCCGGTGACCAGTGGCAGGCTGCGGATGCGGTCGGATTCAATTACACGCCGGGAGCGCTCGATGCGCAGCAGCGGTTCAATCGGGTTGCAAAACAGGAACCAGGCTGCGTGGCGCGACTGCTCAGAGGCAGCTTCGGTTGCGCCAATGACAAAAGGCGTTTCGCCGCCTTCGGTCACGCCGATCAGTAAATCTTCGGAGTTGAATCCCAGGTCGTTCAGCTGACGGCGTCCAAACTCCGGGTGGTCCTCGAAACCCTCCAGCGAGCGGACCAGTGCCGCATCGCCGCCCGCCATGAAGGCGACAATCTGGCCCGGCCTCAGCCCCGGCAGCCAGCCCACCTGAGACCAGCTTTCGAGAGTCAGCGCCAGGCGACCGGTGGCACCGCAACCAGCGACGAAGATGCGCCCACCCGTATTCAATACTGTCTTCAGGTCGGCGGCCAACGTCTCCAATCCATTGAGGCCCTCGTCGATCGCCCTCCAAGCCTTCGCATCGACCCCCTGCAGGCAGTCCAGAGCAGCCTGCGGATCTTGCCGGGCGAGGCGGTCCAGATTCTGTGAATCCGGATGCGATTGCTCCGTTGGCAGGAAGCCCAGGCGGAAGGTTTCACCAGTAGCGAGGAAAGCCTCCGGGGAAGCCAGCGGGTTGCTCAGCTCCGTCACTGGACTGCACTCCCCTGCTTGAGCTCTGCCAGCACGGCATCGAGTCTGCGGCGGGCTTGCTGCACGCGCTGCCACTCTGTTTCGACGCCCAGCTTATCTTCGGAAAGGAAGGCCACCTGAAGATCCAGAACCGCTTCGGTGAAAGCCTGAAAACGGATCAAGCCCGAGTGCCCCAGCATCGCGTGAATCTGGTGACGACCCGCTTCCAGGTCGCTCCCCTTGAGAGTGCTCTCGAGCTCCTCTAGCTGCTCGTCAAGTATGCCCAGAAAGCGCTCAAACTCGCTGGACAGCGGCACCTGCTTTGCCTTGGACATGCGTTCTAGCACTTCCCAGTCGACCTCCGGCTCGGTTGTAGGCTCCGAGACGGCTGCAGGCACGCCTGTCGAAGCGGCTGCCTCGCGCAGGACCGCCAGCAGGCGATCTTCCGATATCGGTTTCGTAATGAAAGTATCCATACCCGCATCCAGACAGGCCTTGCGGGTTTCCATGGTCGCAAAGGCCGTCATGCCGATGATGCGTGCCTGACTGGCCGGAGAATCTGTCTTGCGCAGACTTTGGGCGACTTCCAGGCCGGACATGCGCGGCAGATCCCAGTCGAGAAAGATCAAATCGTAGTGCCCCGACCGCGCCTCCGCATAGCCCGACTCGCCGTCGACGCAGGTGTTCACCACACAGCCCTGTTCGCGCAGCCAGTCCTCGAGGAAAAGACGGTTGTATTCGAGGTCTTCCACCACCAGGACACGCAGAGTCGGCAGGGCCGGTTGGTCGGCCGTCAATGCGGCCGGCGGCTGCGCCGCCTGCAGCCCGACCGGGATCGTCACGGTAAAGGTGCTGCCCTCACCGTATTCACTGAACAGCTGCATGGAACCACCCAGACGCTTGACAAAATCGTGGCAGAGCGAAAGGCCCAGGCCAGTCCCCGCGCGGTGGGAATCATCGCCCTCTCTTTGAATCTGGTAATACTTGCCAAAGACCTTCTTCTGTTCCTCCTCGGGAATGCCCGGACCGGTGTCTTGCACCCAGAACTTGAGGAGTCCCTTGCCCGCTTCGACCTCGTCAATTGAAAGCCCCAGGTGCACGCCCCCTTTGTCGGTAAACTTAACTGCATTCCCCACCAGATTGCCGGCAATCTGCTGCACCTTGGAAGGATCGCTGATGACCTGCCATGCCCCTGCATTGCGCGGCGAGAAGGTCAGCTTGAGTTTTTTCGAAACCGCCCGTTCGGAATAGATTTCAATGACGCCCTCGAGAATGGACTCCGGATCGAAGGCCTGAATATTCAGCTCGATGTGACCGGACTCGATGCGGGAGAAATCCAATACTTCCTCGACCGTCGTCTGCAGGTATTGAGCAGCCCTGCGCAAAGCCTGCTGATGCCGCTCGGGAACGGCCTCACCGGGGCGCAAGCGGCTGATCAGGCCGATCACCCCGTTGAGGGGATTGCGGATTTCGTGACTCATATTGGCGATGAAGTCACTCTTGATCCGGCTGGCCTTCTCCAGCTCCAGGGTTCGCTGGGCCACGAGCTGTTCCAGCATGCGTTTGCGTTTGCGCAGGTTGCGCTCGCGGTAATAAACGATGATCCAAATCCCCATGCCTATCGTGAACAGGTATGAGCCGTAAGCCCAGACCGTGCGGTACCATGGTGGTAGTATTTGAAAAGACAAGACCAGAGCTTCGGAGGCTCTGCCATTGGCATCCACCGCGCGAATCGCCAGGTAATACTCACCCTCAAGAAGCCTCCCCAGTTCACGTCTGGATTGCGACGACAATCCTCCCCATTGGGCATCCTCGCCGCCGAGTCTCAGCTGATACTGATAGGGCCGCGCAGCGCGGAAACCCGTCGAGGCAAAGGCGACCTGCATTTCACTGTAGTCAAAAGCAATGCGAGGCCGCGCCGCTGCCACTGTATCGATAAGTTCGCCGTCGACCCTCCACTCCTTCAGGACCGGTTTCCTTGGGCGCTCGATGTGCGTCGACATGTCGAGGCTCATATTGAGTATACCGCGGCCACCCCAGAGGTGCAGCATTGCCTGCTCAGCAGTGCCCGAAAGCTGAATACCCCGGGGGCTGCCAAGCGACTGCCAGCCCGGGTGGTGGAAGGGTTGGATACGTGCTGACCCTGCAGAATCCCGCTCCAACCGAACCAGCTTGGCCTGTTCGCCATCGCCACTACGGCATACCATGAACAGAGAATCCTCTGTCCATTCAACCGCCAACCAGGGTGGCGCCGGCAGGCCACCCTCCGGCAGAGATGCAAGATGCCAGCTGTCCTCTTCATACACGCAAAGCGCGGCGGCGGAGACCAAGGCCACAGACTTTCCCCAGGGGATGAGAAGCCAGTTGCGTTCTTCAAGGTTGAATCCCGCGGGACTGCGAAAGGTTTGCAGCTGCAATTCCCCGCCCTCAGTCCAATCCCCCATCACCAGAGCGCTGCCCGGGGCGCTGAACCAAAGCCGCCCCTGCCGGTCCTCGTGGATGTATTCAGCCACCGTTGGTAAATCCTGCATTTGCTGAACACTGCGCCAGCCATCGTCCTCTTGCCATTCCAGCAGGGCAAAAGCCTGATCCAGCAGGACCCAGAACTGTCCGGGGGCCTGATGGGAAGGACTAAGGGCACGAATGTAGCCATCCGTCGGGTGCGTCCCCTTCACGGTTCCATCCCTCCAGTAGTGGATGCTGCCGTATTCAACAACCAGCATATCGCGGCCATCGCTGCCGGGCACCGGATAGAAGTCATTGCGGAGCCCTTCACCCGAGAGGCGGGCAAAATTGGTGATGGACCCATTGTCTGTTTCAAGCTGTTCAAACAGCCCCTGATCCGTTGCGATGCGATAGCGGCCATCCATGCGGGCAACCCCCCGAACGACTCCGGAAGGCAGCTGGCTGTCCGCGGAAAACTGTCCACCGGGCCGTTTCAAATCCAGACGCAGCAGCGCGCCGGAGAAAAAAGCCCAAAGCCCACCCTCCGAGTCCAGTTTCAGCCCTGTGACCAGATCCGAAGGAGCGCCACTGGCGGAATCCAGGCGCAACTCCAGCTCATAATCCGCACTGTAAAACAGCAGACCGGACTGCAGGGTGGCGACCACGATGCGGCCGTCGTCCAGACGCACGGCGGCGGCCGGAACGGCTTGATACAGTTCTGAACATCTGTGCCGGTGAAGCAGTTCGCGCCGATTCGAAGACCACTCAAAAAACCCATCCAGGGAAACCCCAAGGTAACGCCCGGACCCAACAGACTGCCACAGAACCTGACTGAAACGCGCCAGATCCGGGTCGTCGGCATAGAGCGTCGATTGACCCTCATCGAAGCGGTAAATCCCCTGCCCTGCCACGTGATAAAAGATGCCCTCCGCATCGAAGTGAAAAATCACCCGACTGTCCGCAGCGATGGGCCAAACCTCAAACGCATCGCCATCCCATCGGTAGATGCGGCTTCCGGAAGCCATCCAAACTTCATCGCCACGGGAATGAAGGCTCCAGGCTTCGCCGAAGTCCCGCCACTCCTCGGGCAAGTGGGAGCGCAGTGAAACAAACGACCCCTGCTGCCAATCCCCGGCCGGGAAATAGCCGATTTCGTTGAAGGCGGCAATCCACAGACGGCCGGAAGCGTCCACATCCACTCCCCTGAGCACATCCAGACCACTCGGCCCCAGACGAGACCAGTGGCTGCCGTCAAAGCGCAGCAAATGATCCTGACCAAAATACAACACCCCGTCCTCATCCTCAAAAGCCGTCCAGATATAGCGGTCCGGATCCAGCGATTCAGAACCAAAACGCTCCATCAGCGGCAAACCGTAGTCAACATTCCACCCCCCGGCAACAAGCAGCCCAGCACCCACAAACAGACCTTGCAGGCAACAGAATAGAAAACAGAGAGGGCGAACCGACATGTCGCAGTCAGAATTCCTTCGCTCACAGCAAACATCAAGCTTTTCGTTTATACCCGAGGGCGCGGGCTGGTTACCACGGCGTGCAGCGGGGACCGCTGCACATCCGAGGGGGGGGGTGGGTCTACTAAAATATAATAGTTGTCAAGAATATTTTACACCTAATTTAAGGTGATTGGGGAGATTGTTCCGGGGTCTAATAGGCAGGAAACTGCAGGAGTTATGAAATTAAAAAACATTCTTCAACTCACTGCCTGTCTCCTTGTCACCTGTGGTCTTGTTCGCGCTGCCGAATGGATCGACCCGGGTTTTCTAGATACCTCCATCGATGAAATCACTCAAATTGACCAATCGATTTCCTGTGCACTGCCTTGTGGCAATGGTCAGGGCCGCTGATTTTTCTTAACTCTCAAACATTCCCGCCTCCAACCTTTCCCAGCCATGTTCAACATCGCACCTCTACGCTACGCCAATATTCTGGGTTCTCAATCCGGACCGATTGAACGCATTGAGTATGGGCGAGTCGACATACTGGGCAGTCCATTCTATCAGGCAAATGCCTATCTGAATGGCAGTCTGGGGCTCAAAAAGTCCCGCCTTCAGATCTACAGCAACGCCGACGGCTCGGGCACTCACCGCTCGCCCATGCTGGCACGCTACATTGCAATCTCTGAAGCCTTGGAACGTTGGGCGATGTATGTAATTTGTGGCACCCCGAAAGCCGCTCAATACGGCTTCGATGTGGATGCCTCTTCAAACGGTATGTCGGCCTTTCCCGGATTGTTCCGGTTTCAGGCCCGGCGTAAGGCGCTGGCCGAGGCAGCAGAACGTTACTGCCTGGTCTCTTGGTGGGAAGGCCTTCTTCCCACCAAGCCCCTGCCGGCGTCCGACTTGCCCATTGACGGCGTCGAAATCCGCAATCCGGCCTCCAAGGACCGGGTGGTGCTTATCTGGAAGCTGTCGCCACAGGGCTATTATACTTATGGATTCGCTTCAGCCCGCAAGCTGAAGGATGCCATTTGGAAGGCGTATGTGGAAATGGACCGGTCGTTGCATGTGCTCGATCGGTTCTACAAAGAAAACCCTGGCTTCGAGATCGGTGACCTTTCCGTAATCGAAAACTATCAGGAGCGCCGGGTGGTGTATTATTCCCTGGCGGAAGGCCATCGTCAGTTTCAAAGCCGCCTGAGTCAGTCGGTCAGCGAATCGGCCCCCTCGAAAGTAAAGCCATTGATCGATTGTGAAATCAAGGGGCCATGGGATCGTTATGCACGGGTTTGGCGAGTGGTCTTGCCAATGCCGACCCGTGAGTATCTGGACGCAGACAGTAACTTCTTCTTCTGGTAATCCTGTGCTCTGGATATCCCAAAACAGGCACGGCCAGACGGAGCCGGAAAGCGAAGGCATTCTGGTGGTTGAAGACAACCACCTGAACCAGCGCATGATGATGCTAATGCTGAAACACGTCGGTTTGCGCTGTGACTTGGTCAACAACGGCCTAGAGTCTCTGGAAGCCCTGAATCGACGCGCTTACGGTTTGGTCCTCATGGACATCGACATGCCGATACTGAACGGTCTGGACGCTGCGCGGAGAATCCGCTCGGACAAGAGCCTGAAGCAGCCCAATATCATAGCTGTGACGGCCTCAACCGTGTCAGAGAAAACCTGCCGCGAAGCGGGCATGGACGGAATCATGACCAAACCCCTGAAAGTGCAGCTGCTGAAGGAGCTGCTGTTTCGCCTCAACTTTCTTTCCGAAGGGGGCGAGAGCAATGAATTGAACCGGGTCGATCCCTGCCGCTACGCCCTGTAGTTGTTCAATTCAAGCCGGCCGGGTGGCTCGGTAGTGAAACCAGAGTGCGGCAGCCAGTGCTACCAGATTCGGGATGGCAGCTGCGGCAAAGGGACTGAGCAAACCACCTCCCATGAGGTGACTGACCTGAGCGAGCACATAATACGCTAGGAAAAGGCCCATAGCTTTGGATACGCCAACCATTGGATTCGTGCGCACTCCGGCAACGGCGAAGGGTATCGCCAGGCCGACCACAATGAGGCAACTCAACGGGTTCATCAGCATGCCGTAATACTGCACCGCATAGGCAGCAACCCGTGGATCCTGATCGGGATCAAGGGACGAAAGAATCTGGCTCAATTCGTTGAAGGACAGGTCTTTGGGCCGCTTTTCGAGAAACTTCATCAGCTCGGGATCTTCGTAATAGCCCTCCAGCACTTGACTGTCGAACCCGAGGCTGCGAATCGGGTCGCCCGTCGCAGGATCAAAATCAAAGGTGCGCCCGCGCAGGAAGACCCAGTGCGCCCGGTGCGGTTCATAGTAACCTTCATTGGCCACCACGCGGCGCTCCTCGACCCCGGTCGGCCCCAGCTCGGAGACCGTCAGGCCATAGGCCCGGTAATTGTATTCGTTAAAGCGGTTGATGAACCACATGCGGTTGTCGGAGTGGTTGATGAAGGTCAGATTATAGATCAATCCGACATCTTCCTCTTCCACTTCGATCAGCTCGCTGGCAAAGCGTAAATTGTCGTAAATGGTCCGCGACTGCTCGATCGACCAGGGGGTGATCCGCCCGTTCAACTCGAACAGGGAAATTGCCAGTACGGCGCCCGCGAGCCAGATTGTCCTGGTAATGCGCCAAAGGCTGAGCCCACAGGCGCGCATGGCTACAATTTCCTGGTGGCGATGAAATTGCCCCAGCACAAACAGCACTGAAACCATCAGCGAAATCGGCAGTACCAACGGCAAAAAGCCAGGCGTCAGGATCGCATAATACTGAAGCACTTCGCGCCAGGTAGCACCAAAGCGCAGCAGGTCCTGCAACTCATTCTGGATCGCTTCCAGCATCAGAATCCCAACAATCGCCAACAGCGACAGCAGAAAAACCTTTAGCCATTCGAAAAATATATAACGGTCCAGTCGCATGCCTTTTCAGCCTCTATAACAATGCCTACCCTAAAATACAGGCGAGCATAAAATCCGCGCCGCGAGGCGCGGGATTTTAAATTCTTAATTCGTAATTCGTAATTCCTGATATCCTCGACCCGAGGGCAGAAGCCAAAAACAACGCTTTTCATAAGAATTTACGAAGTAGGTTTTTCGCTCGCGCTTACAGGCTGAAGGCTGTGAAACTCGAAACTATGGAAAAACTGCGTATCGGGATCATCGGTGCGGGGGCGAATACCCGCTTGAGGCATATTCCTGGCTTTCAGGAAATTGAGGGCGTTGAGGTCGTGCAGGTGGCGAACCGCTCGCTGGAATCGGCCCAGAAGGTTGCGGAGGCCTTTGGCATCCCGCAGGCGTCGGGCAGGTGGCAGGATGTGATTGAAAACCCGGATATCGATGCGGTCTGCATCGGCACCTGGCCCTATTTGCACGCCGAGGCAACGATTGCTGCGCTGGAGGCGGGCAAGCATGTACTAACTGAGGCGCGGCTGGCAATGAACCTCGAAGAGGCGGAAGGCATGCTGGAAGTTGCCGAACAGCATCCTAACCTGGTAGCTCAGGTCGTGCCCTCCCCTTTCACCCTGAATGTCGACCGGGCGGTCAAAGCCTGGCTGGCTGCAGGCAAGGCCGGCCACCTGCGCGAAGTCCACGTCACGCACACGCACGCTGCGCTGGCGCGCAGCGATGCGCCCATGACCTGGCGCCAGGATCCTGAGGTCAGCGGTTGCAACCTGCTGACGGTCGGCATCTACCACGAGGTCGTGCTGCGCTGGCTGAATCCGGAAATCACCGCCCTGCAGGCCCGCGGCTGCATTCACACCCGTGAGCGTAAGCACTGGGACCGGCCGGGAGAAACGGCGGAAATCGCCCTACCCGACACGGTTTCGATCTGGGCTGAAGATGCGGCTCAGTGTCAGTATTTCTATCACTTTTCCGGAGTCGAATCCGGCCTCGCCCGCAACGAGATCCGCATTCACGGCGACCAGGCCAGCCTGCGCTGCGACGTGGCCGCGGAAAAAGTCTGGATTGCCGAAGCCGGCAGCAACGAAGAACGCGAACTGGAGATTCCCGAAGCCGACAAAGTCGGCTGGCGTGTCGAAGCGGATTTCATCGACAGCATCCGCGAAGGCAAGCCGGTTGAATTGACATCATTTGCCGACGGCGTGCGCTACATGGCCTTTTCCGATGCCCTGGTGCAGGCGCTGGAAGTGGCGGAGTGAGGTGTAAGGCTTCGCCATTTCAAATTTGAGATCCTATCTCCCGTATCCAAGGCACTTCCCAATGCCGCGCTGTGCAGCGGGGACCGCCGCACCTACGTAGCCGCGCTCGTCCCGAGGGCGGAAGGCCAATCCAACGCACTCCATCAAGAATTACGAATTAGGAATTAAGAATTGTGCGCTAGCCATTTCGAGCTCAGCTCGAAATGGCTAGCGCACATCAAGATCGGGCCATTGATTGAGTTTTCGGTGCAGAGTACGGCGGCTGACGCCCAGGAGTTCGGCGGCTTTGGTTCGGTTGCCTTTGGCTTGAACGAGGGCGTTACGGAGGAGGCGCTTTTCGTTCTCCTCGACGGAAAGGGGCTGCTGGCTGAGGGAGGAGCCATTGCCGGCAGTCAATAATTTCTGGCCGGTGAATTTTGGGTCCAAATCGTATTCGGTGAGGCGGCCACCGCGATTGAGGACGACGGCGTTTTCGGCGAAGTTGCGCAGTTCGCGGATATTGCCCGGCCAGCCGTAGCTCTGGAGAATGCGCATGACGCCCGGCTCGACCTCAACTTCCGGGAGACCGTTCTCTTTGGCGAAATAGCTGAGGAAATGTTTGATCAGCAAGGGGATGTCCTCTCCCCGCTCGCGCAGTGAAGGGGTGCGGATGGTGACCACGTTGAGGCGGTAATAAAGGTCTTCGCGGAATTCGCCCTTTTCAACCATTGCCCGCAGGTCGCGGTTGGTGGCGGCAATCAGGCGTACATCGACGGCGGTCGGCTTGATGCTGCCGAGGCGCTCGAAGGAACGGGTTTCGAGGAAACGCAACAGTTTGACCTGAATCGAGGCGTCGATTTCGCCGATTTCATCGAGGAACAAAGTCCCCTGATCAGCCGCTTCAAAGCGGCCGATGCGACGTTCGCTCGCGCCGGTAAAGGCACCTTTTTCATGTCCAAAGAGTTCGCTCTCGAGCAAGTTGGCGGCCAGGGCTGCACAATGCACTGCGACAAAGGGCTGACGCGCGCGGGGGCTGTTCTGGTGGATGGACTGGGCCACCAGTTCCTTGCCTGTGCCGGTTTCGCCTTCGATCAGGACAGTAGCCTTGGAAGGGGCCACGCGTTTGATCTTTTCGATAACTGCCTGCAGGGGCGGTGAGTTGCCAATGACCCCGTCGAAGCTGAATTTTTCGTCCAGCCGCTCATGCAGTTGCTCCACTTTCGCCTCAGTTGCGCGGTTCTGGAGGGCGCGACGCATCAGGATTTCCAGCTTCTCGATATTGACCGGCTTGGTCAGGAAATCGCAGGCGCCCCGTTTCATCGCCTCGACAGCGGTCTCAACATTGCCGTAAGCGGTCATCATGATCACGATCGGCTGATTGGGCAGCGCCATCGCCCGGTCAATCACCTTCATGCCACTCTTCCCTGCCATGCGCAGGTCAGTCAACACCACCTCGAAGTGCTCGGACTCCATCAGCCGGAAGGCTTCATCCGCATCGCTGGCCAAATACACGTCGTAATCATCTTCCAAGGCGAGCATGAGGCCCTCACGGGTGTGTTTTTCGTCATCGACTATGAGTACCGGAACTGTCATTTCAGACTTTCAACGATTGATGTAAAACTATGGATGAAAGCAGCATTGGGGCGAGGATAAAAAAAGTCAGCCCGGGCAGATTGCCCGGACTGACTAAAGCTGAGATGAAAACGCTGGCAGTCGTCGCCGGCCTTACGCTGCTGGCCGCTGCCAGTTGGAGCGTTCAGCGGCTGTTCGGCTGGATTCAGACTTTCTGACGTGCAATCTCGACGAGCTCGATAAAGGACTTCGCTTTGAGCGCAGCGCCACCAATCAGGCCACCGTCAATGTCCGGCTGATCCAAAAGCTCGGAAGCATTTTCCGGCTTCATGGATCCGCCGTAGAGAATGCGGATGTGGTCGGCCACCGACTCATTGAAGATAGACGCCAACTCCTTGCGAATCGCGGCGTGTACTTCCTGAGCCATTTCCGGCGTTGCGGTCTTGCCGGTGCCAATGGCCCAAACCGGTTCATATGCAATGACGATCGGTTCTGCGTTTTCGACATCAATGCCTGCGAGGCCACCGGACAACTGGGTCTTGATGACTTCGAGGGTCTTGTCGGCCTCGCGCTCTTCCAGCGTTTCCCCTACACAGAGGATAGGCTTGAGGGAGCTTTCAAGGGCGGCCTTGACCTTCTCATTAATGAAGGCATCGGACTCCTTGAAATACTCGCGGCGTTCGCTATGCCCGAGAATCACGAAGTTGCAAAACAGAGAGCGCAGCATCACAGGTGAAACTTCACCCGTAAAGGCACCCTCAGCTTTTGGGTACATGTTCTGTGCACCCAACTGCACATTACTGCCTTCGAGGACTTTGGCACAGCTCTCAAGCGCCGTGAATGGAGGACAAATGACCGCAGACACGTCCGTTTGGTGTGCGAGCGAAAGCACAATCTCGTTGGCGAGATCCACACCTTCGGAAGCGGTCTTGTTCATCTTCCAATTACCGGCGATGAGGTATTTGCGAATTGCGTTGGACATAAGTTTCTCTTCAGTTCAGTGATTTTCAGACTTGGTCCAGAGCCACCACGCCGGGCAGTTCCTTGCCTTCGAGGAACTCGAGGCTGGCGCCGCCACCGGTGCTCATAAAGCTGACCTTGTCGCTGTATCCACTTTTATTGATGGCTTTAACGGAATCTCCGCCGCCGATGATGGACATACAATCGGATTCGGCAACGGCTTCGGCAACCGCGAAGGTTCCCTTGGAGGAATCCGCGATCTCGAAGATCCCCATTGGACCGTTCCACAACACTGTGCGGGCGGAGCCAATGACCGAACGGTAACGTTCAATGGTCTTGGGACCGATGTCGACCCCTTCCCAACCATCTTCGATATCGCCTTCGACAACCTTGGTATCTCCCAGAGTGCCGGCCTTGAAATCGAGCTTGTTGCAGACCAGATTGTCTTCCGGAAGCAGGAATTCGACGCCCTTCTCTTTGGCCTTTTTCAAGGCCGACAGAGCAGTTTCCGCCTTATCCGGCTCTGCCAGACTGTCGCCCACCTTGCCTCCTTGTGCGAGGCGGAAGGTATAGGCCATGGCGCCCCCGATCAGAATGGTGTCAGCCTTCTCCAGCAAGGCGTCAATGACAGTGATCTTGTCACTGACCTTGGCGCCGCCGAGGATGACGACAAAGGGACGATCCGGATTCGAGGTCTTGTCGCCGAGGAAGGTCAATTCCTTGGCGATCAGGTAACCCGAAACCGCCGGGCTGAGCAGCTTGGCAACCCCCTCGGTCGACGCGTGGGCGCGGTGAGCCGCACCAAAAGCGTCGTTGACGTAGAGATCGCCCAGCTTGGCCAGTTCGGCGGCAAATGCTGGATCGTTCTTTTCTTCACCTGCGTGATAGCGCACATTCTCAAGTAGCAGCACATCGCCGTCCTTGAGAGCGGCCACCGCGGACTCGGCCTTGGGACCAATGCAGTCTTCCGCGAAGGCAACCGGCCGGCACAGCTTTTCAGCCAAGGCAGCGGCCACCGGGGCCAGGGTGAACTCCGGATTGGGCTGACCCTTGGGACGGCCGAGGTGGCTCATCAGAACCAACCGTGCGCCGCGCTCGATCAACGCGTTCAGCGTTGGCAGGGCGGCGTTGATACGGCTGTCATCGGAAACCTGGCCATCCTTGAGCGGGACGTTGAAGTCCACCCGAATGAGCACCCGCTTACCCGCGATGTCGCCCAGGGAATCTATGGTTTGAGTCGCCATTCAAGCAGTCCTTAGAGGGCAACGACTTTTTTCAACAGGTCGACTACGCGGTTGGAGTAACCCCACTCGTTGTCATACCAGGAAACCAGTTTGAAGAACTTGTCGCCGAGACCGATGCCGCTGCCGGCGTCGAAGATCGACGAGGACTTGCAGTGGATGAAGTCGGAGCTAACCACTTCGTCTTCGGTGTATTCGAGGATGCCCTTGAGGGAACCTTCGGAGGCTTCCTTCATTTTCTGGCAGATTTCCTCATAGGAAGTGGACTTTTCGGTGCGCACAGTGAGGTCGACAACCGAAACAGTCGGCGTCGGGACGCGGAAAGCCATACCGGTGAGCTTGCCCTTAACCTTGGGCAGCACGAGGCCAACAGCCTTGGCAGCACCTGTGGTGGAAGGAATGATGTTGATGGCAGCGGCGCGGCCACCCTTCCAGTCCTTGGCACTGGGTCCGTCGACCGGCTTCTGGGTGGCAGTGTAGCTGTGCACGGTGGTCATGAGGCCTTCGACGATGCCGAAGTTCTCGAGAACGACCTTGGTCATCGGGGCCAGGCAGTTGGTGGTGCAGGAAGCGTTGGAAATAATGGTGTCTGCAGCGGTGAGTTCGTCGTCATTGACGCCGATAACAACGGTCTTCACGCCGTCGCCCTTACCGGGAGCGGACAGGATCACCTTCTTGGCACCTGCATCGATGTGGCCCTGAGCCTTCTTGTCTTCAACGAAGAGACCAGTCGACTCGATCACGAGCTCAACACCGAGCTCCTTCCAAGGCATCGCGGCAGGGCCTTCGCGCACGGCGAGACACTTGATGGTCTGGCCATTGACGACCAGAGTGTCGTCCGCGGCAGCGTCCGGGGAGGATTTTTCACTGCGCACTTCACCGTCGAAACGACCCTGAACAGAGTCATACTTGAGGAGGTAGGCGAGGTTGTCGGCGGAAACCAAGTCGTTGATTGCAACGACTTCGAATTTGTTACCGAGCAAACCTTGCTCGACGAGTGCACGGAACACGAGGCGGCCGATGCGGCCAAACCCGTTGATTGCTATTTTAGTTGCCATATTTAGGATTGGTTAAAGTGATCTCAATGAATGCGATCAAAGCGTAAGCAGGCCCAATACTGACCCAACTCCAAAATTCCTTGCAAGGGTTAACTTGCGAAATCTTAGCTTCGAAGCAAATAACCTTTGGTTATTCCAAAGGTTTTCAAGATAAAAATCGCTAATACAAGAACAGCAGGCTCAGTTGACCTGCACTTGATAGCTAAAGGTATGGCTGGCACCAGGGATCAACTCTTCGATCTCCCAGCGAATAGCACGAAAGCTTTCCGGACCCGCCTCGACTTCGACCACTTCACCGGCGTCATTCTCCTCCTCAATAATCAGCGGCAAAACGGAAAAGGATGTCCCGTCTACCGAATACTTGGGCTCGATCCCTTCCTCCGCAGTGGCACTGCCGCCAATATAAACGGTATCTTCGGGGATCGCCCCTTCCGCATTCACCTTGAACAAGGATTCGTCCGATACGTTGACGTAGGTCAGCTCATACTCGATAATGTGGCCGGGAAGAATTTCGGAATCCTCCGTCAAGGCCTGACCGCGCTCGCCATGTGCAAACTGATAGGCGTTGAGCTGAACCTGTAGAGGTGATTCGGGTGCCGCCTCTTGAGCGAAGAGCAAAGCAAAAGGCAAAAGCAGGCCAAACAGGCAAAAAGTGGAAATGGAGAGGGATTTGTTCATAATGAATTTACTGATTAATAAGTGAATGGGTCTGGAACACAACCCGCTTAAAACATTCGCAGAAAGAGGCTGCCATTAATCTCCGAACCATCCTCACGGATCATCCGCAGTCCCAGTGATTCCCGGCGTTGGCTTTCATAAAACTCCGGCGTTGCTTCGATAAGCCAAACCGGCTCATCCGCCGAAGGGCGCTGGATTGAAACTGTCCAGGCGGAGTCGGAAGGCGTGTGCAGGTCAACCACGACGATGCTGGGGTCGTGCACGACCAGTTCGGCCGACCGGGTTTGGCTTTTTTCATGTTCGCGCCAGACAAGGACACGGTTGCGCAGCTGCCAGGCGACCGGCACATTCACAACCATCTCCAAACCGTAAGAGGCCTCATCGGTCTGCACGGTGATCCGGTTGCGCTGAACGCCCTGGCGGTTGCCGACGGTGAAGTTGGCGCTGATGCTGCCGGACTCACCGGGCTGATAGACACGCTTCTCGGGTGTGGCTGCTGTGCAGCCGCAGCTGGTGCGGACGTTCTGAATGCGAATAGGTTTAGACCCGGTATTTTCAAACGGGAAGGCTACATCCACCGACTGATCGTCCCAACCGGCGTCCAGCTCAATCCGGTCACGCTCAAACTCGAGGACAGCCAGAGCGGTACTGCAAAAAATAGTCAGGCAAAAAAAGATCGTGGAAAATAAGCGACGCAACATGGATTAATCATTTAACGATGACACTGAACTCATAGGACCCGGTATCACCCGGATCAAGGTCATTCTGGAGACGGATGCGGACGTTGGTAACGTCTTCGTTGCTGGAACCTAGAACGGTGTCATCGCTTTGGTAGGAAATGCCCCCATCCATCGAGATCTCAAAAACCGCGTCTCCAGGCCCTGCGGGACTGCCGTTGATGGTCACTTCACCACTGCCCATCAGGTAATCGGTGAAGGGCGAAATCTGATCGTAAATGACGATATCGGAAAGCGGGCCGCTGCTGTGATTGCTGAATTCCGTAGTGTAGCGGATCTCTTCCTGGGGCTCGATGTGGTCATCGTATGGACGGGAGGATTGCTTGAAGAGCCTCAGATCCCCGGAAACGACTGTGGTGACATCGACCACATAGTGAGCGTCTTTAACCGCCCACTGGGTGGTTCCGTCCAGGGGCTCCCAGGCCAGCACCTGCAGACTGGTGACATCGGTTGTACCTACAGGCGAATCAATGGAGGCAAATATCCGCAGCTTGAAAGGAGCTTCGGTTCCGGCGACGTTGTTGGTGCGACGGTCGAGTCGGACGAGATCGACATAAGGGCGTTCAATGCCATCGGGCGCAGCTTCGACCGGAAGGAGGTCGCCGGCGGTATCGATGAGGCGATAACTCCAATCGTCCTTGCCGCCATTGACCTGAATGTAGAAGCGGTTGGCGCGGTCGCTGAAATTACGCACGGTGTGGCTGTATTCGGTCACACTCCCGGCTTGGATGACGCCACTGCGGTCGGCTTCCAGCTGAAAACTGTCGAAATACTCCAGCTCGACAAAGTTGTCCTGCTCGGCAATCAGCCCGGGCAACTGCGAGGACTCCGCCCTGAAGGTCAAAGCAAAGGCTGCGTTCTGATCCGGGTCGCCGGCGTAGTCGGCATCTGCGGGCATATTTGCCGGAATTTGCACGCGGGCGATCATGTAGGCATCTTCGCCGGGTTTTACGGGGCCGGTGCTGCCATCTGTTCGCGCGCTCTCGGCGGGATCGAGGATCCCATCTTCGTTGAGGTCGCGGTAGAAATCCACCCGCCAGCCCTCAGGAAGCAGGGGCGCGGTCAGGCGGTAGCTGTCGGTCTCTCCGTCCACAACTCCAGTATTGCGGACGATCAGGGGAAAGTCGACAAAGCCTCCGGCGCGCCCAATCAGGGTCACCGGATCCTTATTGGCGGCATCGCCGGGAGTGGCCCCACCCGGCTGGTCAGGAGCTAGGGTGAAATTGTTCTCCAGATCCATTTCCAGAATCCCCAGGATACCGATGCGGTTGATGGCCATGGCATTGGTATCAACGGGATCAGCAACCGAGCTGGCCTTGAAGACGATGCTCGCGACCGGTGCGGCATTGGGGTCCGGCAGAGTCGCACCTTCAGGGATGTCTACGCGAACAATCACATCGAAGAAGCTGCCTTCCTGGGGGTTGCCGACATCGATCACTGGCTGCAGTTGGCCGGTGTCGCCGATTCCATCCTGTCCAGTATCGGTCAAAGGTGTGAGGCCGTCACTTTTGAGGAACACCGCACTCCAGCCGGAAGGCAAGTCCCAGTCACCATCGTCGGTGGCGAAGGTCAAATTAAAGGTATCGACGCCCGTTCCGGTATTGATAACACGGCTCGTGAAATAGACCGAACGACCGGGCTGGGCAGCGGGTTCGGTCTGTTCCGCAGGCGTCAGTGAAATGCCAAAGCTGCCCTCGACGACGGTGCGGGTTTCGTTGACGGAGCGGATGGTGCGCGGACTGCCGTTGTCGAGAAAGTGCGAATATGCGCGGTTAAGGATAGCTTGCTGGCGGGTTCCCATTGGAACATCCAGTTCGAGTCGGAAAGAGACGCCTTCGTCGGGGGCCAGGTCGATATCCGCTGCACCAGTGCTGGTGACGAAGGCGACCAACGTATACGCCTCGTTGACGTCGCGGATGGTGCTCCAGTTCCACTCGTTGCCGGTGGGGTCAAAGCTCGTGCTTTCAGGGTTGGCCGAGCTGGCGCTGTCCAAGTCGCGGGTGGTGTAGATGAAGGTTCCGCTAACGCCAGAAAGCTGTGTCGGATCGTCGTCGAGGATAAAAGGCTCATTGGTGGTTTCGTCCACCGGAATCCGGTCAAAGACCAACACCCCGGTGTGACTGCCAGGGTTACCGTCCACTTCCAGACTCACCCCTTCGGCATTTCCACTGCCGATATTTTCAGCATCCACGGTGTAGGTGAGCGTGTTGCCTGCGGCTATGCTGGACTCGTCGGCCGTTTTGCGCAGGTCCATCACGGGACCATCGACCACCTGCACGAAGGAATAGTTGTGCTCAGCGGTCTGACTTGGATCACCGACGGAAATGCCCTCAATACCCAGAAAAATGCGTTCACCGGGGCTCAATCCGTTGGGCACGAAAAAGGTAATGAGGAAGTTTTCGGTTTCGCCGGGCTCGTAATTCAGGCCAAGGGTGGTAACTGAAATTTCAGTCTCCTGCAGCACGCCGTCGAGGTTGGCATCCCGCCAACTGGCAACGAGAACATCATTGGCCGAAACGCTGCCGGTGTTGTCGACATCGCGGTAAACCAGAAAACCAGTATCGCCATCCTCAAGTTGAGGGCGGAAACCGAGGTCACTCTGGCCATCGAGGAAGGTGGGGCGGATGGTTGCGGTGTCAGGAACGTTACCGGTAAAAGTCAAACGGTACTGCAGGGTAATTCGCTGCCGATCCGGCTTCGACAGGGCGTATTGAAACTGGGCTTCATTGCCTGGAACCAAAATATCCAAAGGCGTAGACGAACTGGGGGTGATCTCGATGCCGTAAATGGGCAGAACTTCGATCAGGATCTCGTTCGAGGAAGCCTCATAGACCCGGCCCGGATCGCTGGCTAATTCATAGGTCATCTTCGCCTGATTGCGAATCAGGGTGCCGGCAGGCGTCTGCGCGGCAGCTTCCTGGGCAAATGCGAGGAGGAGGAAACAGGCGAGCAGCCAGCTGAATCTGTTCAAGCAAGGGTTCATTTAATACGCATCTGGAAATACAAAACTTTTTCGGTGCCGGGTTCAAGCATGCCTGCGCCCTTGCCGCCAGTATCGCCGACGTACTGCCAGCGCAGGTTGGTGACCTGGGCCGAAGCGCCTCCGGGTTCGCCCGAAATCCAGTTCTGACCGCCGTCGATACTGTAGGACAATACAAATTCACCACCTAGCGTCGTCGCAGTTCCGGCCACGTAGCGGGTGTGCTCCGGCATGTAGTCGTAAACAAAAACTTCATTCAAAGTCTCATTGCTGAGGTTCTGCACGGTCAGCCGATTCCACACCCGATCGGCGTCGTTCGGCCTGGCCTCGAGTTCAGTGCTGTAAGGACCGTTGACTTGGTCGCCAATACTCACGGCCTTGAGAATGCCGATGTCCTCGTTGGTAACCGTGGTGACGTTGGTGATATCAATCGGCTCAAACTCATCGGTCGGACTTGTGGCCGTAACCAGCAGAATATCCGTCGCGTTGGGAGGCGTCTCACTGGGAATGAAGGCGCGGAAGAGAACATCCACCGTCCCACTCTGGCCACCACCAACATCGCGTGCCGGAACATTGATGACCTCTCCACTCTGATACGGGCCGCTGCGGCTACCGTCGGAGGCGACGATATAAAATGCCCAATCCCAATCGCGGGTGGAGGCAGCCCAGGTCAATTCCACATCACTGGCTTGCTGAGAGAAGTTGCGGATCTTGTGCGGATACTCTTTCACCGTGCCGCGGATACCGCTCTCTGTATGGCTGGGTTCGAAGATAATGCCAGTGGCCTCGAAGAAGTGACTGACAATGCCGGAAACCACACCGTAGAAGTTGCGGTCGGATACGCTGTCCGGGGCATCGTGCCAGAAGACGGATGCGAAATTCTGGAATTCATGGAGGCGCGAAATAGGTGCGCCGTTGGCGAAGGTTCCGGTATCGCTGACCCGAGCGGTGATCTCGACAAAAACCTGATCACGGGCATTTGCGTTGAAATCATTTGTATCCGCAGTCTCAAGATTGAGGAATCCGTCTGTCGGATCGCCAAAGCGGTCGGCGACTTCCCCCGCTCCTGGATCAATACGGGAGATGTCGATTTCTATGGTCCGCCCATTGATCGTCGTATTCACCGTTGCACCATCGGCTCCCTGAAGCACCACTTCGGTGTCGGGGTCGCCGACGGGATCGATCGTCAGGCCATTCGGCAGCACATCGACAATCTGCACGTCATACATGGTCGCACGGATGGTCTCAAATGGAACCGCAATACGGTAGGTGATCAAGTCATCGGACGACACGCTTGATCCGGCACTCGGGCTCGCGGCTACCTTGCGAACGGCAGGTGTATCCAGCAAGAGCGCAAAAGAGCGGTCCGCAGGATCGTAGGCTTTGGGTTGGGAATTATCCGTATTCTCCAAATTCGAGCCGTCGATCTGGCTGTCGACGCGGCTCGCCGGGAAGCTGAGGTAATCGAGGCCCGCACGGTTTACCCGCAGACCAAAACCACCACCCTTGGCACCGACGGCGGGGTTCAGCGTGGTCTTATAGGCAAGAATCAGGGTTTCGCCGAGGTCCAGGCGGGCGTTGTAAGCATTGTTCCCGGTGTTGTACTGCGTACTGAGGAACCAGCTCGCGTCGCCACCGCTATGAGTCAGGACGTAGTCGCCACCAGCACCGGTGTCCGGCTCGAGCATGCGTATACTCCCGCCGACCTGTTCGATAAAGGCGATAAAATTAGTCGCGCCGGCATTCAGGTCGGTGCCTGGCACCATGTCGTCTTCATAGCGCAGATCCACCGGCAGGCGGTCCGTAAGGTTGAAGTCGTAGCCTTCACTGTGGACCTGGGGATTGCTGCCATTGTTGCTCACGGACAGACGATAAACCAGAGTATCGCCGGTGCGGTTGCCGCTGTTGTCACCGGTAACTCCGATCAGATCGTTGGGTGCGTAGGCGGCGCCCGAATAGTCTGGAGCGTCTTCAGTTGGATCAAACACAAACGATTCCTTGGCGAAGGCGAGGTCAGGCTGAACGACTTCCACGAGCGGCGAGCTGTGCGCCAGCCAGGGCGGGTCGCCGCTTGAAACAGCATTGAGGCTGTTGCGGCCATAACCCGAAAGATCGGTTTCCCAGAAGAGCCAGGCTTGGTGAGGGCTAAGGCTGGATTGTGATGTTCCAGAATGCAGAGTGCCACCAGTCGCGTCGGTATCGGTGACATCGACTTCAAACTGGAGCTGGAAGCTGGCCGGGTTGTCGTTGCTGTTGGCAAACTCGGTCCAACGCCATACCCATTGCTGCCCGCTGCCCATAGTGTTCAACGTTGGAACAGGAGGGCTGAGTGGGTCGGCAGTCACATCGACATCAGTTAAAATTTGCTCGGAGCCTTCGCGCAGGGCAAAACCGGCAGGCAGCAAACTGCGGTGAGCGAGCCCACTGGGGCTTAGGTTGCCGTCGAGTAAAACGGTATGCCGCGGCAATTCTGTGACGAGATGGTAACGCAGGACTTCACCGATACGCACATACTCCGTGCTGGTGATTTCCGGCGGGCTGGCGGTGTCGATGGTACCATCTGCATCGAACAGGCGGTACAGCTCCGTGGTAAAGCTGGGCCATTCAATACCGAGCGCCTGCTCGTCGTCAAAGGTTGGATAAGCGCCTGGATTGCTGCTGGTGTTGCGAGCGAGGCTTGCATCCTCCACTGCGTCGCCAGCGGAGAGGTTGCCCACATCGGTACCCATCAAGGTTGAGGGCAGACTGCTGTAATCGCTGAGCTCGGCGGTACTGGGTCCGAGGAAGCGGGCCGCAGCGACGCCACGTTCGATCTGTGCGAGGTATTCGATAACGAGTGTCTCTCCAGCGAGGAGAAAATCGACCTCGAAGGTGACTTCAGTGTGATTCTCTCCATTGATCGAGACCGTATCACTGGTAACGATCAACTCACTGTCGGTGCTGCCGAAATACAAACCATCCCAGGAACCTGTGCCCCCGCTTCCATCGGCGACCGAAGTGCCGGTGCCACTGAGGTACTCGATCACCGCCTGAGGAGGCAGCACATCGGTGAGGACCAGATTGAACGCAGGTGAGTCGCCAGTGTTCTCGAGTTCAATCCGGTAGGAAATACGGTCGTCGGGCAGCACGTATTCGATGTCCTCGTGCACGGTGAGATTGCTTCCCGAGTCGTAGCTGTAAAAGGTATCATCTCCACGGGGATCTCCAGCAGCGCCGACCGCCCCACCCTCACGCACATTGGCCTGAAGCTTGACAAAGCTGTCGATGACCGGCTCGACGAGGGTCAGTGAAACAGTATTGGAATCCTCAGATACGACAGTTTCACGGTCGTCGCTGCTCAAGTTCCGCGTCGGATTGGCTTCATTGATCTGGTTCCAGGAAAAGCTGAATTGATTCTCCAGTTCGTCGCCGCGCTGGCGGATGACCGAACTGTCAGTATCCAGAGTCTGATCGATGGTGACCGGTATAGTAAGGGTAAGAACGCTGTTTGTCGCCGAACCCACAAGGTCATCCAAGGTTAATCCGACTTCGCGATCACTGGCACCGACTCCGAAGAACCATTCGTGGGCGACCGAATCCATATCGCCAAAATCAATTTCCAAGTCGGCTTCATCGAGCACGGTGGTGCCATCCGGGAATTCGTCAAACAGGAAAAAGTCATACAGAGCGATGAATTGGGGTATTTCGATCGTCAGGATATAGTCGACCCGTTCACCGATGGTGGCCCGGCTGCTGCCATCGTCATTGATCCCCGACGGTTCCGACAATTCCGTTTGAATCGACTTATTGAAGTTTTCGATACCGACCGTACCGGCAAAGGCGTACTGCGGCCCAAGGGTGTCATAGGCCGTATCTCCGGAAGTAGTGCGAAAACCACTGGAGATATCGGCATCATCGCTGCGCTCATAAGTGGATGGCAGCGATGAATATCCCGTAAGGTCCGATCGATTCTGCAGGTAGCGCGATGCGGCCACAATTGGATCGGCGGGCGCAGGTTCGTCACGCACGGCCACTTCGTAGCGGATCGTCACGGTTTCCCCATCGGCAACTTCGTCGATAGCAAAGGTCAGGGTCTGGCTGTAGTGCACGCTGTCCGCGTTGGGCTCGACGGTTTCCGTCAGGGTCCCGGATGGGGTGCCCAGCAATTCGGCGGAATCGTTCACATAAATGGTGCCCTGCGGGATCCAGTCCCGCACCTCGACATCGTAGGCTACCGAATCGCCGGAGTTGGTGAATTCGATTTCGAAGATCAGGATATCACCCGGCAAATAGACCGGCACATTGGCAACCGGGTCCGCAGGGCTGTTGGGTCCTTCACCGTAAAAGTTGCGCAAAGAGGATTCGCCCTGTCGCGCCTGATGCTCACTTGTGGTCTCCGACTCATTGAAGGATTTGATCAGGTCGACCAGGCCCGGCTCGACCACTGTAAATGCAATCGGATCATCGGCGGCATTCTGCGTATTTTCTCCCGACAGATCGTCAAAAGCATTCCAGACCAGATTTGGCAGGAATTCGAAACTGTCCCCGCGCAGCACAGGCTCTTCGTCGTCGTATTCTTTTTTGACGATGGCATACAAGGTATAGACCACTTCCGGATCACTGGGATCTAGCTTGCTTATCGCAGATTCCTGAACCGTTACCGGAGTGTCGATAGTGATCGCGGTCTGGCCATTGGTGGCACTGCTTAAATCCAAGTCTTGCTCGGAATCGGTCCCAATCTGATAGGTTGCCTTCCACAAATCCAGCCCATCCGGCAGCAGGCCTTCAAAGCGATGTTGATAGAGGATCAGGTTGGGCTCGAGAAAGAGCTGCACCCGGTAGATCACTTCTTCACCGATGGTGGCCTGGGTGGAATTGTCATCGACGTAACTGGAGGCATTTGGCGGCGTGTGGGTCGACTGCAATTCGAGAATTAGTTCGGGATAGGGCGTGCCCAATACGGTAAAGAGTGGATCCAACTCCTCAAAGGTTGTGTCGCCATCCTGAACACTGCGGGCCCGCGTCGGGAACTGAACGTTGCCGATATTGGTGTCAGGGAGGGTGCGGAAATCCACCAGCTCGACTTTGCGCTGTAAGAGTGCGCCCGCGCCTATTTCCTCGTCGACCCGAAGCCAGTAGGAAACGGTCAGGGTATCGCCCGCTTCCAGTTCGTTAACTTCAAAGCTAATAACATTTCCATCCAGCTCCGGGTCCTTTCCTGGGGAAAAATCTGTAGCGGTAGAACCGGAAACCTCAAAGGGTTTGCTTACATCGCCCGTCAACAGCGTCAGTCCTTCGCGGGTGTCGTCCCACCGCGGAAGCGTGTCGGTAAACTGGAGGTTATAGGCCGTAGCGGTCCCGGTATTTTCGACCTCGATTTGATACTGAACATACTCATAGGGCCGCACGACGCGGACAGATTCCGGATCGGCTGGTCCTTCGGGATAGTCGTTGGTATACGACTCCAGGTCCGGACTGGTCACTACGGTAGATCCATCGGCTTCCTGATGTACTTCCAAGCTTGTACTAAATTCATCCATTTCCAAAACGACTGTCTCGAAGGAAACAATTTCTGTGATAGCTGGGTCCGCTGTATTCAGAGGTCCACCTTCAAAATTCGCCCAGAAGAAGGAAGAACTTGCCTCGCGCACCAGACCACTCAGGATGCGCGACCCATCCACACGGCGCTGCTTGACCGTGGCACTCACCTGAACCAGCAGGTCACGACCAGGCACAGGTCCTCCATCAATGTAATCCTCATAAGGCGTACCTCCCTGACTTGTATCCACGGCAACCACAGTACTGCCACCGGATCCCAGACTGACACTGACGGATGGATGGCTTCCAGAATCGGCGACATCCACTTCAACCTCGACTGTGGCATCAAAGTCAGCTCCCCTATCCACGACATCCCAGCTCACGGAAGTGACTTCCAACCCATCCGGCACCTGGAACTCGTAAGCGGCATCATAAACGCGGACAAAGGGAGGAACCTCCAGCCGGGCCTGCCAAGTCACAACCTCCCCTATTGTGGCACGGGTACTAGGGTCGGTGCTGTCGCGGAAATCGATCGCTCCGCTGCCAGCAGCCAGTGTGATTTCGGATTGAACAGCTTTAGCCGTGTCCACATCGCCGTCGATGCGGTGATAGGTGTTCAATTCATCTGCAGGACGATAAGTCGAGCCGTATGATGTGCGTCTTTCATCGGTTTCCTCAAGCTCAGTGCTGACGGCAGTGGTTTTTGCCGGCTGGTCCGCTGGCAAACTGGCGTAACTGCTGAAGGTCGCCTCGTTGACTAGGAAAACCCCAGGGGCAGCGCCAACAATTTCAGCAGTGTATTCAATGATCACTTCATCGTCGATTTCGAGCGGTATATCGATCAGGCTGACAGTAAGCAGGCCCGGGGAACCGCCAGTCCCTGCAACAAAAGTGACTTCAAAATCGGTATTCTCGGTTAAGGTGACCGGGGCACCTCCATCTGGATCAAGGGTCACTTCGACACCACCGCTGTCCCAGTCAACGACGATCATACCAAACGGAATGTCATCTGTCAGCACCACATCGTAGGCCGGACTGGAGCCGGTGTTGGTCGCGCGGACGGTGTAGTCAATGGTGTTGCCATCCTCCTCGAAATCAAATGGCTCAGGCGGACTGGGATTGCTGCCGTCCGGAACCGATACTTTCGACGCGTTCGTGAGTTCCGGCTCAAGAATAGTGACTTCGGTCGTATCGCGCAGCTCTACACCAGCATCACCATGAATAAAGACCCTCGATCCACCGCCTTTGATGATGCGTAGCTCGGTGGCGTGCTCAAAGACTTCATCCTCGAAGGCGGTATCGGTGTCATCCTCCACTTGAGCCCAAAGCTCGATGAAAAGGGCATCACTGCCAATTGCGGCTCCTGTAATGTTCTGCAGAATGGACTGGTTGTCGAAGACCCGAACGCCTCCACCCTCGCTCGAGGTTAGCGTTTCCCAGGGACCGCTGTCGCCAAAACGTGCATTGGCCTGAAGAAACTTCATACCCGCCGGCAAAAAGCTGTCGAGGCGCAGGTCGGTTGAGCCCCCTTCATACAGTTCGATGGTCAGGAAATAGCGGACAACGGAGCCGATAGTGAGGTCTGCGGCTTTGGCTTCGGCATTATTGGCCCCCGGGTCGGTAGAAACCGCCGGGAACTGGAGCTCCGTACCGTCGATCACTTGGACAATGGTCCCACCAGAGACAAAGTCGGTGCGTTCCTGCAAGGAATAGGTGCAGAGGTCAACACCAGCGCGATCCAGCAGCCAGCCTTCTATCTCCACAGTCGCTGATAAGTCATCCCGAGCACTCGTATTAATAGTTGCCTCAAACTGCCAAGTCCGAGTGTTGCTGCCTCCGGTGTGGTCGATATCCGGAACCGTGCTGCGGTTCCAGGTAAACTCATTGCCCGTCTGGCTGTCCGCGTTGGGCGCATTCGCGGTCGCGTCGCCTGCGAGGCGCTGCACACTTGAATAGCCGGGACCAAAATCCACAACCATTTCGATTTCGTCGGCGAGGTCATCGCCGGCATTTTGAACCACTACATTCCAGATAACAGTATCGTCACCTGCGGTAATGAATTCGTCACCTGGCTCAGGGAAAATGGAGACGGTTAATCGCGGTGCGATGGGATTCACTTGCTGGGTACGCACAATCGGCCCATAGGCTGTGCCGCAGGAATCGGTGTAGGAAAATTCGGCAGACTGAGAAAAATTGGGAATGTTTGGCTCGGTAGCCGGATTAAGGTCGCACAGACTGTCTCCCTCAGGGAGCGAGGTATCTACCTTGAAGTAGGCCGTGATCTCCACCGTCTCCTGGGGCCATAGCCGCGCCTTGTCTTCCGGCAGGCTACCAAAATCATCGTGCCAGCGCAGGTAGCGCTGACCGCCGATGACCTCCTGAACAGGCTCTTCCTCACCTGGGTCCAATTCGAGTGACGAGGGACGGCTGCTGGGTGTACTCGGACTGCCCGTGCGGTAGTAGCTCCATTCTGTGCCGGTTGAGGACCCGTCGTAAACATAACCATCCGGAACTTCGAGCCGAAGGTCGAAGTCATACAGGCTGAGTTCATTGTTCTGACTGGGATTCGAGAGGCGAATGGTGACATAGCCACCCCGGGTTGAAAAGTCGCCGGCCGCACCATTAACCCCTCCTTGGAAGAGAGTGATTACCGGCTGGTCTGGGATCGTCTTGAAATCGACCGATCCGGCATCAAATCCGTTCGCACTGGAAAGGGACGTTATAGAATCACAGCATCCCCAGCGGAACACCGCACTCACGGAAGTCGAATCGAGTTCACAGCCGAGCACCGTGCTGGTAACTTCAACAATGACCGTGTCGGTGCTGTCGAAGTAAGTGGAACGCCCTTGTGCAACCATCGTAGAATCAGTATTTTCGAAGCGAAAGAAATACCAGGTGCCGTCCGGATCGGAAGTATCGGTACCGTCCGCAATCACATCGATATTAGCTGGCGACCCAGCCGCCGGATCGATGGCATCAAACTGAAGACTGTTTGGAAGGAATACTTCGAGACGTGCCTCGGGAACCACACCGGGACCCTCTGAATCCATCTTAAACGTCCAGCGCACTTCATCCCCTTGCTCTGCATTGACCTGATTGATCGATGAGCTGCCGGCTTGGGTGATATTCTGCCCGGAAACGGTCAGCAGCACATTGGCTTCACCTGGATCGAGAAAATTACTGTCTCGGGTACTCAATTCAAAAGGCTCACGGAATCCGCCAACAGGGCTGCCGAACTCATCAATGGTATTGTCGTGATTACTTGGCAAATCGTAAATTACACTCGCGAGCGCCGAGCGGTCGCTGGCGACATAAGCTTCGGCGTTGGTGCAATTGATATCCGTTTCCAACACGGCATCAAAGACGATCCGGACTCTGGTGCCTGGTGCCAACACCCGGTGGCGGGTAAACACCGGGTCGTCCGCAAAGGGATCGACTGCAGTCAGAAGGGATCCACTCTCAGAGCTCCGATCGCCATCCGGATGCACCAGATTCCATTGAATGACCTGAGGATCGCCTATACCGCCCGTTCCGGACAAATTGGTAAAAGTGCTGGCAGTTGGGAAGTCCTGCAAGGCTCCAAATCCGCCGCCAGTATTGATGGCGTAGCGAGCCGAACCGGGAACGAAGGTCAAGCCCTGCGGTAGTTCCTCCTGGATTATTGGCTCATAGGCGTCAACCGTCCCACTGTTAATGATATCAATCCGGATTTCTGTTTGAGATCCACAAAAGTCCAAAACCGACGGAGCGGCGATGTGGGACAGCACATCGATGTCCACATCGCCCTGAAGAATAGACAGAGTGTCACTGCGCGGTGGGCCACGTGTGACGTCGAAGCATCCCCAGTCCGCATCAACAATTCGCATTTCCAACTGCTCGTTGTAGTGCATGCGTGTGATTAGATTCACGGTCAGAATAGTTCCTGGGGCAATGCGATCAAAATGCAGATAAATCTCGTTGGCGGCTTCGGCGGCACTGGTGATATCGTCGATGTTTGGAATAGGGTCTCCATTCACATCGTAGACCGTAAGCTCCTGGCCGTTGCTCAGAGGACTGCCCTCGAAGGTAGCGGACCCGTTCACGGTGAGGGCTAGCGCACGAACATAAGAAAGGGACAAGCCGGTTTCACTGCCCAATTCAATTGGAATGCGAACATTGTAGAGCGCTCCGTTGCCAGAATTGACCACATAAAACCGCCCTGCGGGATAAGCAGTATTGTAATAGATAAGGTTACTCGAAAAGAGCGTGTCCAAAGTGCCAGCCCGCAACTGGGCAGAATAGGAACCGCTGTTTGAGCTGGTGAAATCCCCTGGATTCAGGGCGGCGATCACCGGATCCTGAGCATTCTGCGGAGTCGAATCGGTATCATTGAATCCGTCTTCCAGGTTGTTGCAGTTGTCGTTGGAATAGAGAGTCGCATTCAAGGCCGTGCTGTTGGAATCACAGCTTTTGAAGAGCCTTACTTCGATGTAGGTGTTGGCCAGGTGCATGCCACGGAGGTCACCCAGGTTCCAGATCAGCAGTTCATCATTCGCACCAGAGATGATGGGATCAAATTCCAGAATTTCGTTACCGTTCTCATCGACCAGATTCGAGAAAACTACGTAGGTATCCGTCTCGTCGTAAATGTAGTTGGTTGAACCTGTTCCGCTGTTGAACCCTAGGTCGACCACCAGGCGTGCGTCGTAGACATCGAACTCCTGATTAACCCCCAGGTTGAAGCGAAAATCAATCGCCTCACAACGGTCGATCGCAGAACTGCTGGGGCTGGAGACGTTCGAAATGCTGACTGTTCCGGCTGAGCGGGTGACACTGACAACCGTGCCCTGGCGGTATTCGGTCGTTTCGGGAGAATCTTCGCAATCGGTCCCCGTATCGACCGGCAGACTGAGCTCAGCGAAGTCAATAAAGGATCCGGACGGGGTGGACGAGGTTGCAGTCACCGTGTATTCGATCCAAAGCACGCCTCCGTCGTTGGGTGACAAGGACTGACCATTAAGCCCGCTGAGGTCTATGCGGATGTCGCCCGTGCCTGGTGTGTAGTCGATATCGCTCAGGCTCACCAGATTGCTTCCATTTGGACCAAAGTCCGTAGCGGACCCGGTATCTGAAGGAAGACCACTGCCAGCGGCGGCGAAGTAATAAACCCGCAGATTCATCGTCGCCACATCATCGTCGATCACCCGCAAACCGTTGGTCGCGTTATCGACCCACTCGACCGGATCCCCGTTAAAGCTCCAGCTGTCCAGCGGCCCAGTAGCATCTTCGCCAAAGCGGATTGCGTTGATAAAGCGAATCGCTGTGCATGACTCGGCGGTGCCAGTAATCACCCCACCCTTGTCGAGGTCATTGCTGTTGACATTCAGGTATTCAACAGTGCGGGTACCCGCGACGATGTCGATTTCTTCACTGTTGTTCAGGGTCGTGGAAAAGCCACCGCTGAAACTGGTACTGACCGGACAATCGTTGCAGTCGGTCGGTTCGTCGGGCTCAACGATATCGATGGAAAATGGAAAGCTGTAAGTCGTTCCGGCAG
This sequence comes from Opitutales bacterium, assembly GCA_020831485.1. Taxonomy (GTDB): domain Bacteria; phylum Verrucomicrobiota; class Verrucomicrobiia; order Opitutales; family Oceanipulchritudinaceae; genus JAFIGG01. The sequence goes on along the minus strand of JAFIGG010000014.1, from coordinate 23,893 downwards.
CACAGTTATCGGTGGGGGCATTCAGAGTAAAAACAAAGGTCTCCACATATTCGCCATTGCCGTCGAAGACGGTATTGATCGGTATGGTTACCGTAGCCACATCACCTGCGACATCGACGGTGTAGTCAGTGCCCTCGTTCAGCGGGCTACCTCCTTCTTCAACCGATTGGAGGCTGAAGTTTGCTTCATCAGTCAGCGGAAAGGTGTATTGCAAGTTGTATTCGAAATTGCCGTTGGGATCACCTAGGAAGGTGAAGGTCAACTCATACTCCAGGTCCTCTTGCAAGACATCCGCAAAAGTAGGCGAATCAAGACCGCTCAAGCCGACGGAGGGCGGAGAGGTCCGGCTGAATCCCGTGACCGCCGTGCCAACTGTCCAGGGGATATTGCAGTCGTCTTCGTAATACGGTTGAATCACCCAGGTTCCACCCCCGGGCGCACTGCACTCGCCATCGGCAATACGGATGTCAAACACGAGGGTTTCCGTGCGGTCTGAGTCGACCGGTGCAATCAGGTCGTTGAAAACTCCGTCGTTGTCGCGCTCATCGCCACCGGTCAGGGTGAAGGTATTGGTAGCCGGGTCGAAGTCAAAATTGCCACTGGTCACACTGATCTCAAATGCGGTCGAATTGAGCCCTTCAAATTCGAGACTGAGGTTGCGCACCGCGCCAGCTCCCTCAAGATTTGTGACCTCGATGGTCACCGTGGTGCCGTCGCAGTAGTCAATGACCGGCGGACCGCCGACAACATCGATCAGCAACTCCGGCTTGCGCAAGTCGATGGACACGGATCCACTGGAAGGGCTGATTCGTGTGCATACGTCCCCGGAGTCGGTTCCCTCGACGGTGTAATATGCGCGAATGGTGGTCTCCAGCTGATCGCAGTCATTGACATTCACGATGTAGAGGAACTGGCGGGTTTCCCCTGCGGGGATGGGCCCTGAATCCCATTCTTCGCGCCCTTCTGTATTGATGCTGGTGGCAACAGGCGTACCGCTGCTGGCAGTAAAGGGGCCACTGAGTCCAGTGACATCACGAATCTGGTCCAATTCGATGCCAGTCCCCAATCCGAATACTTCAACCTTGGCTCCGTCGCCATTGATGTCGAGATCGCCATCGCCGTTGTTGAAGACAGTCGCAAGGAAAATCACCTGGTCACCACGCTCCGCCAACACAGTGGTACTACCCGGATCCTGGGGATCCTCCAGGGCCACATTGATCGCCGGCAGGCGCACGGGCACGCCCTGGCTTTGACGCTGAACCGTACGGGCGTCGCCGGTCCCCGGAAACTCGTAGCTCAAGGTTGCGTTGAGTTTGCGATCGTTCGGGATCTGGCAACCAGCGTGGAGAATGATGTCAATTTCGAGCTCGTCTCCCGCTCCAATAGCACCGATTTCAGCAGCTGAGAAAGTCAGGGTTTTAGGATTCGAGGCCTGATCGTAAGTCCCGACGTCCACTCCTCCGATTTGCGACGATATCCAATAGAAGGATCGGTCCGAGAACAGCGTCGGATCGCCGGAAATGTTTGGAAAATTAACGACCAACTCTTCCGGCGAAATCGCCACACCGTTCGGATTGATCACACGCAGGGTCACAGGAATATCCTCTGCAACTGTGTAATGCGGAGCTCCAGTCGGTGCAGCGATGTCCATCTCCAAAATCAAACGGCAGAAGATTTCGAAAATTTCGTTACTTAATCCCTTGTTGCAACTGGCTGTTCCCGGCGATGCATCACCACAGCCGTAGTCCAAATCGACACTAAAATTCGTATCGCCACATTCCAGAATACGTGCCCGCACATAGAAATCCTGAAACTCGCCCGCAGGAATGCTGCCAGTATCCCAGGTGTAAATCTTGTTGGAGTTGTCCTCAGTAAAATTGGCAACAGCCACCAATGAAGATCCGCTGATGCGGCGAACAGACAGCAGTGAAAGGTTGTCTGGCAAATCCAGGGTCACCATGCCGCCACTGCCTGCCAAAGCGCCATCGCCATCATTGCGGAAGCGCAGGCGGACTTCGGCGATACCGGACTGCTCGGAAACCACATAGCTCTGCGTGGTGGCACCACCCGAATCGTAAGCATACATTTCCAGTTCGATATCCGGCTGCAGGACGTCAAAACTTCCAACTGCATTCGCAGATGTTTCGCTCAAAGTCGGTCCGCTGCTGTAGCGTGCGTAGTCGAGACTCAAGTCAGCGGCCGTTATCTCACCCGCAGTGACATCGCAGGCGGCACGGATGTCCACCGAGCGCAGTAGCGTTGTCGGTCCGTCTCCTGTGTTGACTCCATCAATGTTTCCGAGATTCCAGGTCACCGTGCGCGTGCCCGGATCGAAAGTTCCAGCCTGATCAGCAGAGGCAAAGAAGAAATCCTCATCAAGACCTGAGGGAAGGATAAACCGCAGCGCCGCGTCGCGCAGAGGAGCTTCGTCTGTATAAGTTACGGTGAAGCTCAGGGTTGTATCCTCACAACCGGTCAGAGGACCGATGCCGGTTTCGTTGAATTCTACAGTGGGCGCCGATTGGACGGTATTGGCCGCAGCCGGAGTAATGTTGCCACCACGACGATTGATCCACTGGGCCGCAATGTCGTTGTTGGTCCCGATGAAAGCCAAACTGTCACCGGCTTCGTAGTTCCCACCGGCAGTCAGGCTGATGGATGTTGGAAAGCTCAAACCGGATGGCGGATTGGATGGCTCGGTTCCCCATGCAACGTAGTCCACAGCTGCACCGCCAATGCGACGGTTGAAACGGATAGACCCACCACTATTGCCAAGAATCCCGGTTTCAGCTTCACCCAGATAGACAGAATCGGCTGTCGGACTGCCGCTTCCCGTATAAATTACGAGGTAGCCACTACCGGAAATGAAAGGTAGAGGTGGCAAGATAAGGCCGCTGAGGTTCGGCGAGCCATTGGTCGTAGTGACTGTGAAATCCTGTAGATTCGGGAATCCAGTGACGTTCTCGTAGTATATTTCAATCCATTCGCTGCCGGAGTTTGGTTCGATCAGAAATTCGTTGATACGAATATCAATACTCCCGCCACCATTGGACTGGCCTTTAGTCACTTGCCCAACCCCGCGCTGCACCCAATCATTGCCGTTGCTAGGATTATTTCCCGTGAAGGCGATGGACTGGTCTGCATTCATCCCGGAGATGTTGACATTGTTGCTCCAGGTGACTCCAGCGGGAATGCTGCCAGTGTAATTGCCATAGGCGACAAAGTGGACCGGATTGCCGACGCTGTCTTCCAATAGCACGGCACCACCAGTGTTGCCGAGCAGGGGCACGTCGGAGGCGAGGAAAACATTTTGGCTGTCCTGGGTTCCGGACCGCACATTGACAGCGACCGAATGCCCCGATGCCAAAGTGAAACTGCTGATAGTTTGATTGGCAGCCGACGAATTTACCAGCGTTCCTGTGGCGCTGTAGAATTTCACGCGATAGCCATTCATTACAATCGAACCAGCGGTTGGATTGTAGATTTCCACCCATTCCCCCTGGACCTGAGAGCCACTGGGATTGAATAGGATTTCTGAGAAAAAGGGATCCGCCCTAAGGTTGCTGGCGAAGAGTAAAGTGAGCAGGGCCAACAGGGGGAAGAGGAGGCAGTGGGCGGTGGACGGTGGACGGTGGGCGGTGGGAGGTACGCGGTGGATGGCAGCTTGGAGCGTGGAGCTGGAGGTCAAAAGGGAACTGTTGAAAGGGTTTGGCATTACTGGGGACTGCGTTCGAGGCGGCGAAGCACACCTAGGATGGATTCATCAAACTTGAAGCGGAAGGATATGTAGGGACCTTTTTCCCAATGGTCTCCGCGGGAAAAGTCGCGATCGCGGAAGCCTTCGAAATTGTAGCCGACTGCAATGATAAAGTCGTCGACGGGGCGGAAGCCGATTTCAGCGCCGTAACCGATCTTGGCGGTGTCGACACGGTGATCGCGCAGTAAGCGAACACCCACGGCGCTGAACCAGCGCTCATGAATATCGTAGCGCCAGCGATTGGCAAACAGGTCGCTGGTGAAGAGGCCGCCGGCAAAGTTGGCCTGAGTCCACTTAATCGCATACTTCCACTCGCTGTGGAGGCGGTCGGTCCACTGGTAATTCAAATCGTTGGACCAGATGAAACGGTTGAGCCGACCAAATCCGGAAGTGCCCCCTCCCTGCTCATACTCGATCCGCAGATCTGTAATGTAGTGCAGCTGATCGAAAAGAATCGGGCGGTAGGCCCAGCCAGTCAGGAACTGCACGCGCCAGCGATCGCTGTCCTGATCCTTGAGGTCCGAATAATGCAGGCGGTTGCGGGCAAAGAAAGTGTGGTTGTTGCCGAAACGGCGGGTGCCGCCAAGCTCCTTGAAGTAATCGTCCTGACGGTCATCCTGGCGCACTTCCACCCTGCCGTTCAGCGTGTATTCGTTGCGTTGAGTATAGCGGAAGCCAAGCGCTGTCGCCCAGAAGTCGTCGCCCCGGGACAGGTCACTGGAATCGACCGATTCATTCATCAAGGTGCTCACCTCGACGCTGCCGAGCAGGGACAACTGCTCGTTTACCCGGTAATCAGCCTGCAAGCCGTTGACGGCGCGGCCGCGGCGGCCGCTGGTGTGTCCGTCCAGGGCATATTTGTGAGATCCGGTCAGCCAGTCGTTGTAACGGTGCTCGGACCCGGCCAGCAGCGATTCCTGATAACCGTCAATCATCTGGCGGCGCTCCAGTGTGAGGCTGAGTGCAGTGTGGTCGAACAGCTGATACAGAATGTCGGCCGAGCTCCGAGTGGACTGGTCCCGGGTCACATCACTGGAAAGGGATTGCTGGTGCAGGACCTGCGCACGCAGTTTTTCTGACAGGCGCATACCGACGCCTGCCTTGAGGAAGGGGTTATCCCGCTCCTCAAGAGGGGCATCCGGGTCACCGCGGACGGCGGCCTTCTCCTGCACATAACCACCGCCGAGCAGGAAGTCGGCACGACGGGTCTTGTAGATGACATCCTGGACAAAAACATCCTCGGTCGAATCAAATGCTCGGATGGATTGGCGGTATGCCTGAGTCTTGAATTCCCACTGTTCTCCGGCGCGGGTCAGGGCGTCGACGCCGTAGGTTTCGCGTCCTCCCAGATTACCACGGGTATTGGGATTGTTGAAGAACTCGCCTACATCCTGATAGTAGAGGCGCAGGTCGAGCTGCTGCCAGTTGCCGTGAAACTCGAAGCGTGCAGCGTCGTCCTCCAGGTTTTCCGCATCCCGAGTGCGGGCGTATTCCGCTTCAAGGCGCATTCCGCGGCCGAGATCCAACTGCCCGTCAACACCTTGCAGCTGGTGATTGACGTCCTCGTTCTCCTCGATCACCTGAGTTACACCGATCTCGGCACGACGACCAGGATCGTGCACCGCTACCCGGCCACCATAACTGAGAAATTCGCCCTCGCGGTCATTTTCGACTTCGTAGCGGAAGACCAGTACCACCGGATTGAAGTTTTCGTCGGTGGACGGAATGGGCCGCTTGAACAAGACGCGCCCAAGGTAGTAGTCGATGGAATAGTCGCTGTGACGGGACAGCCGTTGCTCGGAAATAATCAGCTCCGGCCGGTCCCGGTCGCGCACCTGCAGCAAAATTTCGTCGGAATTAATCAGGAGGTTGCTATTGGGAAGATTGTAATAACCGCTCACCCCCTGACCCTGAACCTCAAAGCGGATCTGGCGTTGATCGTCCTCCGCGACAAAACCCTGAAAGTCGATCCAGTTCGTGCGGATATCGGCTTTGGCACCTGTGAGGCTACGGTTGTATGCGCTAAGTTCGGAAGCTCTAAGTTCGGTCCAGATATCCCCGTACATGACATGGGATTGCTCTCTCTCCAACTTAACAAAGAGCTTGTCTCTCGAAGCAGCCTCGTAGGTCGGATCGCTGCCATCGCCGAAAACCGGATAGTAGCGTTCCGGTTCGTAGCGGCGGAAAAGATCGTTGTCCTCCCAACGACGGGCGGAGTCGTAGGAAGCGGTCAACAAGGTGTCATGCGGCAATTGACCTTTGAGAAAGGCGGCAACCCGTCCGCTCCAATCGTTGTCGTCAAAAACCTCGCTTTGGCCCGCTTCCAGAACGCGGTTCCGGCTCAGGGTTCCATCGGCCGACCCGACCATAATCCAGTCGCGGAGATGCGGCTGAAAGACGAGCGGATGCTGACTGCGCATGCGACCGGCCTCCACAGTCAGGTTCAGGGTTGTCGCTTGATCGACTGGAGCCAATTGCACCCGCCCCACTCCATCGCGAATCTGCACCTGATGCCCCGGCTCGTCCGGGCGGAAGTCATCGGACAAAAACTCACCTTTATCGAGCCTGAGTGAAATAACTGAGGCCTCACCGGTGGCGATGCCATTGGCGTCCAGCAGACGGATTTCGATCTCCGCCGGAGTACGGCCGTCCGCCAGTAAACGTTCAGGGAAGTGCTTAAGCTCAACCACCTCTGGATTCGCCGAGCGGAACACTTCGATCGTCTTGACCTCAGGATCCTGTCCCGGCGCACGGTTTTCCCACTCGATGGTATTCGACCCCGGTTGCAACTCGACGCCGACGAATTCAAAAAAGGTGCGACGCTCACGCACTCGGTAAGAACGCAGTCCGATCAGGTCATGCGAGATTGGCTCGCCATTGACACGGAGTTCAAATTCGGCCGCCAGGTGGGCAGTTGTTCCAATTGAAATCCGGCTGCGGGCTATAAAGGCCTCGCCATGAGCAGGGTATTCAATCACCGGACCGGAATCCTGGCTGGGCTCAGCGGGGGCCGGATCCTCATCCTCGGCAGCTACTTCCTCTGCGGCGTCCTCAACGGTCTCGGTCTTGGCTTCACTCAAGGCGCCTTCACGCTCCAACCGAAAGTGACGCGGCCCCAGCTGCCATTCGCTTTCGTCCAATTCACCCCAGGCCTCTGCCAGGCGGATACGGGCAATGACACGATCGCGTTTGGCGTCGTGCAGGAGGTCAAGGCTTTCGATGAGGGCTTCTGTGTCGGCAAAGCGATCGAAGGAAACAGATTCGTCGATGCTTGCCGAATGGTAGGTCAAATGGAGTGTCGCCGTACTTTCCTCATACCAGGAGGTAACCTGAACATCCCGGTCGGTCTCAATATTTAACCGACCTGAATGGGGATTCCAACTCTCGAGGCGGACATTGGCCAGCACCCTGCCATCTTTCTCATCGGTAGTGACGACCTCACCGCGCGGAGGCAGGACGCGGAAATTCGCTTTCTGAGGAGTACCCCAGCGCAGGTCAAGGAAGCGCGATGCCGGATTCCCAGCATTGGCGCTGTCAATGACACCGAGCTGATAGCCCTCCGGCAATGTGGTCTCATCAAGGCGAATGACTCGGGATCCTGCATGCACGCCTTCGATGTGATACATACCATTGCGGTCCGTGCGCACGGCCGTGCCATCGTCCAAGTACAGGCGAACGCCCTCAATTCCGGGCTCACCAAAATCGTGCAGGCGGTTGTCATTCAGGTCGACGAAGACCCGGCCCAAAATCAAGGAACGGTTTTCAAAGACGCCTTCGTGCACCTTGATACGGTGATTGGTATCAGTTGAAAAACGTGTTCCACCCGGGAAAGTCGCCTCGGCAATGGCCGTGTTGACGCCGTTGCCATTGATCGCGTCAGCTGTCACCAAGGCTGCATAAACAATTTCGTATCCGGCATTGACTGCGAGGTCGTCCAAGGGCCAATGCAAGCGCTGGCCATCCTCGCTGATTTCCGGTTCGACCAAGTGGCCATTTACCCGTGCGGTGCCGGGAACGTAGCGAAAGCCCCGCGGCAGGATGTCATACAAATCGATGTCTGAAAGGCGGTCGACTGGTCCAAGGTTTTCCAGCTGAATCCGGTATTGCACCGGATCGCCCAGCTCGGCATCCGGGCGATTGGATTCCTTTTGGATGTCCAGCACCGCATTGCCTGCGACGACCGCAGAAACCTGATTGGAAGCGCGCACAGACTGACTGGCGGCACTGGTAATGGTGAAGGTGTTCTCAATTTCCTTACCGTTCGGAACATTCTCGGCGATCTCTGCGGTGAACGAAATCTCTCCCAGAAAATCCGGCGGAATTTGTGGGACTGTCCAGATGATTTCATGATTCACAGGATCGTAGCTCCCATTCACCTGAATCTGCTCCGGGCCCCGGAGGTTCTGAATGAGACCGCTGGTAATGTCGCTGATATTGATCAGGGAATCGCTCAGGGTGTCGACAATGACCGCATTCGTCACCACCATGTTCCCGGAATGACCGAAGCGATTGGTGTAACGAATTTCATCTCCCGGGTTGAGTACTGCCGGCGCGTCCTGAAGCTTTTCAAAATTGTCCCAGAAACGGAAAAGTGCCTGCACGCGCGGCACTTGGTTGACAGTTAGATTAAAGACACTGGGATCATCGGCTGCGGCTGCACGTACAACCGCATCCCAGAAATCGTAATCCACTCCATCGGGTTCTTCCCAACCCGGAGGAATCGTGACACGTACAATGAAATGACGCACCTCCCCAGGTTGCATAGGCCCTGTGTCCGGGTTACCATCGCCATTGGTGTCGAAGAGGGTACTGCTGCCATCCGCCTGCAGAAGCTGAATGGTCCAAGCCTCAGGGATCGTCGTTACCGGCATCGCAGTCCTGTCGATGACCGGCATGATCACATCCGCTGCAGGTGCAATTGTGCGGTCATCAACCGATATATTGAAGCGCCTGACCTCAGCGCTGGCATTTTCAACCGAGTTCATGAAGCTGATGGTATTACCAGCGACTTGAAAAGGCTGATCGGCTTCCGGACTCACCCCCGGATCGCGGGTAAAATCGTCGTTTACAGTACCCCCTGGACCCACTGCGCGCGGTTCGCCAAATGGCCCGAGGAAAACTCCTGCAGCAGTGCTGGCGACGGTCACAAAAACGGTATTAGTGGAGTCGTCTCGTAGCTCGTTGCCTTGATTGTCGGTAAAAGTGAGGGTCCCTTTGTTGGCGATTCGGCCGGAACGTCGGTTCGGGTTTACTTCGACAGCGAACGAGAAACGACCGGTCTGGCCGTCGCGGAAATTGGCTTCCCATAGATAGCCAACATCAGTCACCAACTCGGCCGGGGGTTCGTCATCGACGCCGTTGGTGGACTGCCAGGTCACACCACCATCGGTTGAAAGCAAAGCCAGGCCTCGAGGGCCACCTTGCACTGAACCCGGAACGTAGCGGGTGCCCTCAGTGTCAAACTCGGGAATCGGATCGCGCACAAAAACTCCGTTGCGCAGTATGCCGTCGACCACTACATCCACTCCATGGACTGCGCGACCGGACGGATTGATGATGTCAAAATGGTAAGTTACCTCATCGCCGGCGACCACGCGACCGGGTTCGGCACGTTTACCGAGGCTGAGATGGCCCTCCTGGTTGACCAGAATACGGGCGACGTTGCCGGTATCCACCGCGCTGGTGTCGCCTCTTGAGGATCCTTGAATATCGAAGAAAACTCGCTCTCCATTGAGCGCAGTCGACGGGATCTGCACCGCCAGAAAAAAGTGGACCAAGCCTCCGGGGGCTACATTCCGGATAACATTGGCATTTTGCCCCATTTCGCCCGGGTCCAGGCGTCCGTCGCCATTTACATCCAGCAGCAGACGCCGCATAAACGGATCAAAATCGCTGTCGTCGCTGAGAAAAACGGCGCGAATATCAAAATCATCGGTCACATTGCCGTGATTAATGAGCACGAAAGGCAGGTAAACCTCGGTGCCGGGTGAACCCAGGGCAGAAACCCCGGGATTGTCGACCGTGCCGTCGGGAAGAATTTCGAATTGATGAATCTCCGCTACCCGGTTGTACACCATATTGGACGTGACCGTGTAGCTGCGACCCTGCCATTCAAAGCTCCCGGACGCTTGATTCTGTATCCGGGTACCAGCAGGAGTCTGCGCACTGAGGTCAGTACTCAGAACGAACAGTGTCAGCAAGGCAAAGGCAACAAATCGGCTTTCAGCCCAATTGTTGAAGAATGCCAAGCGGAGACTGTGAAATGTGTAGCATAAATTTCGCAACAGCTTGTGACGACGGGAGTGTCAGTCTGTTTTCAGACTGGGCAGAAGGGGATGGGACCCAACTGCTCAGTTGAAACCTGAATCCGTTGTTAGAAGGAATCCGTCAGTTGACGAGCACGTCGAAACTGACCGATTCGGACTCGCCTGGCGCTAAGCTACCAGGATCAAGTCTGAAGCGAATATGAGTGACACCCGATACCGATCCATCATCTGCGGCCGTCGGGGCTGGTCCCCAGGAAATACCGCCGTTTGTGGAGTATTCGATGGTCACCGTGCCTCCGTTCGGATGAACGGCTGTCGGGGCCAGCGTGTTTGCGCCAGCGGGACCTACATTCGGATTCGTTTTCGCCTCCACAACCAAGCGAGTGTTCGCGGGAACCTGGTCAATAATCACAACATTCGTGATTGGTTGCGATCCAAGGTTCTGGTAAGTGGTTGTGTAGCGCAGTGGATAGAGATTGTCGAATCGAGTGGGGGTACCCGCACCAGGATCGGCATCCGGACTGGTGGGGATAATGCGGCCATTGCCCGGGTCGAACACTACCGAGGATGACTTGGTCAACTGCAAGTTGCCATCAATGACCTGCACAATATTCACCGCTGTATCCGAGGGCGCATTGCCTGCCGAGGTCGCGGTCACCGTAAAGATGGACGAACTTCCCACCGGTGCGTTCTGAGGAATGAAGACGCGGACGAAGATTTCAATTTCATCTCCCGGCGAAGTGTCGTAATCATTGCCAGAAAGCGTTTCACCTAGAACCGTTCCATCCGAGTCGACAAAAACAACCTGGTATCCATCCGCACTGTTGAGCGTCAGGGTAACATCTTCATCGGTATTACCCAAATTGAACAGCGTATGCCTGAAGGTGGTGGTGCCGCCTCGGACCACAGTTGCGGTGTTGTCTGGATCGATCTCGATGATCGGTGTTTCCTCAACAATGACCTCAACGTACATGGTATCGTTGATTCCGGTATTGTTGGTGGATGTCGCCGTAAGGTCGATGATGTAAGTTCCAGCCAACGCTGTCGAAGGCACAAGGATCACGGCAACCAGTTGGCTGAGTTCGTTTGGATCCAAGTCGCGGGTGTCGCTGATGGGCTGACCTGTGGGCTCACCCCCGCCGTCGCGGCGGAAGAAATTAACCGTCCAGCTACTCCGAATTGCCGGATCCGCATCCCAGGAAAGCGTATAGGTATCCGGGGATCCGGTGAGGCGTTCAGCCTCCGTGCCAGTCACCGCACGCACATTGCGAACATCGACAGGGACGGTCGTAAATGCGCCTGCCACGACTGAATTGCCAGCGCTGTCACCAACCCCTGTGGCATTTGTATCGTCATGAGAGGCAACGGTATCAGTCGATGCGATGAAGGTTTGGTCCTCGACCGCAATGTCGACGCCCGCAGGGCGTACATTCTGAATGTCGATAAGAGTGTCGCTGGTGATGGACCCATCTATCGCTGAAGTAGCGGTAAGAGTTATTAGACCCGCATCAGTGGTTTCAGCCGCATTTCCGGGGATTAGGATTTTTACCACAATGTCACGGAATCCTCCGGGTGCGATGGGGCCTGAATCCGGGGTCCCGTCGCTGTTGGTGTCGCCCAAAGGGGTAACGCCGTCCGACTGGAATAGAAACACCTGGTAGCCGGATGGAAGGCCATTCACAAAGGTAATATTGTAGGTGTCGGTAGCACCACCGGTGTTGGTAACCGTCAACGGAATTGCAAAAAACTCACCAGCATTGCGGTTGTCCGCGGTGGTGGTGTTTCCGTTTGCAACCAAAGAGTAAGTGTTCGCGGTAGTATTATCCACTTCAGGATGCTGCCGGCTGATGTCACGATCCGTGCCGAATTCAATCGATTCACCCGCTGCGGTCGTACCATCAGCAAAAGTATATGGGCTGAAAGCCACGCCCAGATTGCCTGCGGCAGAGCGGTTGTCCACCTGTGTCTGCGCGGCGTTGGTGGTAGTCTCCTCGTCGCTGCCGTCGCCGTCGTTGTAATGAACCGTAGCGGTGTTTTCAATTAGGCTCAGCGCTGCGGAGCCAGTGAAAACACTGTTTTCTTCGACGTCCACAGCAAATGAAGCGGAAAACGACTGACCTGGGCTCAAGGTGCGATTCGGAAAATAGATCGCCACCCTATCAACAGGATCCCCTCCCCCAAATGCAGTGTCTGCGGCGGCAGCTGTATCTGCCTGAACAAACTCAATAAAGGTGCCCGAATCTCGCCCAAACAAGAATACAGCATCACCAAAGGAGGCGCTGCCAGAAACACCAAAATCGATAGTTGATATATCAATAAAAGATTCGATAACTGTCCGATGCAGGTTATCGACAATCAGGATACCCGTTGTGTCTACCGCACCAGCACCCAGATCAATGCGGATTTCAGTGTCGTTATCCTCAAATAATCTACCTTCCACATTTGCGGCACCGACATTTCCACCTTGAATCGTGTAGGTGAGCGTATCTCCAGGACCCGCACTCTGCACATCCACCGATTTGTAGGCAGCGATGATACCTTTGCCCTCTGTTACAGTGGTTCGGTTGAAGTTACCAACGGAGTCAGTGACAGAGTTGTCGCCGTCCGATCGAGCATCGATATCAATGTCAATGGATCCCGTATTGCTGGTGCTGGGAACCGTCACTGCAACAACAAGGCGCAGGGTGTCATCTGGTTGGACAACCGGCGTAAGGGCACTGTCTGCAAAGTCAGAAGCCGCGAGAGCAACGCCGACATCATTACTATCAACCAACTTCAAATCCCCCGGATCAACCTGGCCATCGCCATTGACATCGACGTAGATCGCCACGCGAGACGCATCGGCATCATCAGCGGTACTCTGAATAAACCGCAGGCTAAACCGATCAGCCACATTGGACTCATTGGTCAGGTAATAACTGTAGTAAACGATATTGCCGGCGGCAGTCGCCTGAGTGAGGGCAGGTGCGCCTGAGAAAGTGCCAACATCTCCACCGTCGCCTTGATTCGGCAGAATCTCAAGCGCGTGAATGGCGGCAACAACATTGATGACTTCATTTGAAGTCGAGGTCTGGGATCTCCCAGCACTGTCGGTATAGGTCGCAGATGCCTGATTGCGGATCTGGGTCCCTGCGGGCGTAGCCGCGTGAAGCGACACAGCCATGGCGCTCAAAAACGTCAGTAACGCCAAGAGCAATCCCGTATTTCGGGCGAGTTTGTAATGCATAGTTCGGATTCTTCAGGTTTATGACTGAAGCTAAGACCCCTGAAAACAGGCAGACTTTAGCTAAGACAGACTTTCTACCCAAGCAGCTGCCCGACCTTTAATCAAGGTTAAAACCCTACTATTAGGTAGCAGAACACCTACCATCAAAGAACTGAATCCTATTTACTGTAAAACAAAGCTGAACAACTTGCATTTTCCGAAAGACTGAGCCGCCACCTTATTATCAAAATGGGAACCCCAGAGACAACTGCAGGGTAAAAGCCGGATCAATCTCGCGCCGATCCAAGTTCCAACCGCCTTCGATGCGCACCGGGCCGACAAGGGTGCGGTAGCGGAGGCCGAGGCCAACGGTGTTGAGGTGTAGGTCCCCGGGATAGTCGCCCAGGGACCGACCAGTCCAAAGAGCATCGTAAAAGACGACGCCGGCGAGGCCTGGACTGATGTCCTGTTCAATTTCCGCCTGGGCCAGAACGTAGACCTCGGCGCCGATGTACTGGCCGGAGCTGTCCACTGGCGAAGCGGCGCCGGGACGGTAACCGCGGATGGAGTGCACCCCACCTGGATAGAAGCGGCGGTTGACGGGCAGGTTGTCATTACTGGCATTCAAGGTCGCCGCGATGCCGTGGGAAAGGCGCGCGTGAACGCGCAGTCCGTCGCGCAGGGTCCAGTGCCGGCTGTGCAGAAAATGCAGGCGCTGGTAGTTCACATCCGCCCCGAGGTACTGGGAGCCGATTTCGAGCTCCGCCCGGGATTGGTTGCCCCGCGAGGGGTAGAGCGGGTTGTCGCGGGTGTCGCGACTGACTGCCAGATTCAGGCTGGCAACCCGGGAGCGGGTGCGGCCTTCTATGTCGTCGACGAACTCAAAGCGACTCGATTGCAGGCTTTCGAGGCGGTATGCAAGGGAGGCCTGACTGCGGCCGCTGAATAGCTTAGTGAGCCGAAATTCGCTACCCCATTCCGAGCGTCGAAAGGAAAGCTCTTCGCGGCGCAGAAAGGACCCTTCGATAGACGCGGTCAGGTCCTCACCGAAAAACTCGGGCATCGAGTAGGTGTAGCGCGCCGAAGAAGCCTTGAAAGACTGGACTACCCGCAGGCGGTCGCGGTGGGCACGTCCCCACAGGTTGCGCCGATCGACTTCAAAGCCACCGCGAATCTTCTCGTAGGTGCTGTATCCCATCAAAAGACTGAATTCCAGGCGTTGCCCTTCAATAAATCCAAAACGGACGGAACGGTATTCATCGGCATCCCCTTCGCTTGCGTCCTCCTCGGCGGATTCCTCGCTATCAGGCTCCTCTGCTTCCGTTTCGACGAAGGTGCGATCGAAAATCCCCAGTCGCCCTAAACGGAAGCGGGCTTCATCCAACTCCAGGGGATTCAACCAGTCTCCGGATTCAAAACCAACCCGGCGGTGCAAAACGCTGTCGATGGTCCGGCCTTCACCAACAAAATCAATGGATCCAACCCGCACGCGGGGACCCGGTTGAATGTGAATCCTCAGCCGGTTATCCACACGGGTATCGCTGCGATCGAGCGTCACCAGCTCGGCCCGGCTGGACGCATCCGGAAAACCAGCTTGGTAGTAGGCATTTAGAACTTCCCTCACCTTTTCGCGCTGCCATTGCGCCGAGAAGACGGTCGATTCGATTTCACGCACTCCCAACGGCAAGTCCAAGCCTTCGGCCTCCTCAGAGCTGACGACCTCCACCTCAGAGACCCAATAGCGGGGGCCGGCTTCGATCCGCAGCTCCACATCGACCGCGCCGCTCTCGGAATCCACTGTGACAACGGGATCAGCAGCGCGGAGGTCGCGGTAGCCATACTGCCGCAACTCATCAAGGAGGTTATTCTTGCCGCTGTTCAAGCCGGCCATGGAAAAGGGCCGGTAACGGTTCAATTGCAGAATAAACCCGCCCGGAAAAAAGAAGGCCTGGGCATCGTCAGCGGAAATGTGGGGAAGTCCGATAAATTCAATGCTCCGGTAGTAATGATAGACACCGCGATCAATGTGCAGCCGAACCTGCTGGGCACGCCAACCCATCGGCAACTCCAACCAGCTGCGACCGTCCCAGTCGAGGCTGAGTTCTTTGCCCGACGGGCTGACCATCTCCAGCCGATAGCTGGGATCGCGGTAGCCGTCGCGCTCAACGCGTGAGTGTACCAGTAGGAGGATATTCTCCAGCAGTTCCGGTGCATAATAGGGGTCGACCTCGTCCTCACCGACTTCCAGCAGCGGAGCAATTCGCGAGAGGGCCCGGTTGCCGAATAGTCCGTAGCCGCTGACCCGGAAACTGCGCTCGCCTTCATCCTCGGCGGGGATGCCGGCAACCAATGGCAAACTGCCCACCGATAAGACGGCGCACAATGCGAGGACTGCAGGTGACCGGCGCGTAAGTAGGACTCGTAATCTATTCAAGAAAAACATCAGCGGGTAAAGACACGCCAGCGAACGCCGACGTTGTATTCATCAAAAACATCGTTTTCGCCAAAGATCGAGAAATCTTCTGTGAGGCGGTATTCGATGCGATAGGTTTCGCGTCCGGATTCAGAGATGGCTCCCCCACTCCGGATATCAAGGTTTCGGGTCCAGGACTCCTCCGTTCCTGTGAATAAATCGCCGGCAAGACCGCGGCCCAGATAGAGCGCCAAGCGCTGGCCAACCGCTCCGCCGGAAGCCCCTATTTCGTCGGAGGGCATAATGCCAGCCGTCAGCATCAGGATTATGGATTCCTGAGCCAGTGGCGGATTACTGCTGAACTGGAGCTGAGGATCATAGGCAGAACCGCTGACATTCATGCGAATGGTGTAGCCCATGGTTTCAGCCTCACCACTGACATCAAGCTGCGGATCGTAGGGATTAGCCGAGGCAAAGCGGACTTCCCCCTGCTGCAGCCGAATGTTGCCAAAAGGAAAAATAACCACACCGGTTGGCACCGTGAGCGCTCCGTTAAGATAGGGCTCTTCCAATGTGCCGAGCAGGCGCAGGTCACTCGAAAGTCGTCCGCGGAAGAAGGGCGACTGCACCCGCAGGAAGCGGTCACCTCGAATGTTGAGATTGAGTTCCCAATCCTTCACATAATCGGCTTCGATGCTAAAAAAAGGAGGCCGCGCTGCTGCGGTTGCAACACCGGGTCTCATAACGCCACGCAAGTCCTGCAATACGAGGCTTTCACGTAGATTCAGGTCTCCACTGATTCTGGCCGGACCCCCGGGAGCCTTATTCAATCTAAGGTCGGCATCGCCGCGAATGATCAAATCCTGCTGGCGTATGATGGGTAAATTGTTGCCTTGCAGTTGCAGTTGCAGGCCAGGATCCATTGGATTGCTGAGGTCCGCGCTGCCACTCAAATTCAAAGCGTGGCGCTCGATGTAGGCGCGAAAGTGGTCGATTTCTACCCGGGTTCCATCAAAAATCAACCGCCCATTGATGTCGCGTAAGCCTGAACCGGTAGCCAGGGGCCGGGTGGAAGCACCTCTCAACTCGACAAAGCCGCCGAGATTCCAGCCGGGTTCCAGCCGCAGATCTATGTCAATGGTCCCTGCGGGAACAATTAAGTCCGGCAACAAGGGTGCCAGTGCCTCAATGCGAAAGCGCTCAGACTCCAAGCGAGCCTGTGTGCGACTCCAATCCGGGAGGATACGCTCTTCCCAGAGTGCCTGCCAATCCTCATTCCGCATCGGCATCTCGCCGGTGGCACGAAAGCTGTCACCGAGGTACGAAAACTCAAGAGGGTCCAGAAAAAGCCCATTGGGATTGAGGCTCAGATTCAGATCGATGGAGTCCAATTGAAAGGGCAATGCTTCGCCAAACCGGTCGCTGCGGATCTGATCGATGGCCACCTGTAAATGACCTGTTGGCCGGTTGAAACGGCCCGCCAGCTCGAGATTGACCTGTGGATCGCTGAGCTCAAGTCCGGTAAACCCTTCGACCATCCTTAGAAGAACCGGCCGGGAGCTCAGCCGAAGGCTCAAATCCATGTCGCGCTCCGGGATCACCCGCGCCTGCAGTTGGTCCTCTTCGCTTGCCAGCCGCAAGGGAAAATAACCACCCGCTTCGATGAAGGGCGCAGTTTGCCCACGCCAGTCAAAACGCGTAATGTGCATACCCTCGCTATCCATACGGGTATCGATGTCGATATGAACGCCTTGATTATCCTCCAGAACATCCACCTTAACGAAGGCCTCAGCCCGTATTCGGGCGGCAATCCAGTCCGAAGACTCTGAGTCAGGATGCCAATCCAGCTCCACCCGGTTCAGCTCAAAAAGCGGCCACTCCTCGGGCAACCATTCCGCCCAAGTCTGGCTTTCAAAGTCTTCCAAAACAAATTGAAGTCGCTCGGGTAAATCGCCCCGGCCACGACCTTCAGCCGTCAACGCCATGCCGCTGGCACCCAACAAGCTGAATCGGTCAAAGGCCCAGACCAGCGTATCTCCCACGGTCAGGTTCAGTTCCACGGGATTCTCCAACTCCAGCGGATCGCCGCCACGGGCTTCTACTTGAAAGCCTTGCAAGGCCAAATGAAGTTCGGGCGCTGCCCAATACAAACCCAGATCCAAGCGGGAGTCGAGCGCATCGCTCTCCAGTTTTAGGTCAACGATTGCCTCCTGAGTCTCGCCCCATTTTCCGCGGGCATCGAGGGTCCAAAGGCTCGATTCAGGGAAAGGCACATTTCCAAGGCTCCACTGCTCGGCAGCTACTTGCCCGTTCGTCGAAGTCTCACCCTCGAGCAGAAAATCCAGATCACGATGCCAAAGCTGCAATGAGGCATCTGTTAGATTCCAAAGCCGACTCTCAAAGTCCAGATCCGCGCCGGCTGAAAAATGAGTCTCCTCACCCATGCTCAGGCGGAGCGAGTCAAACTCCAGCTTTGGATACCGCAGCTGCCCGGAGGCTTGTAAATCCCGAAAGTCCCATTCCATGTAGCGGATCTGTTCGGCGCTGAGTTCGAAGAAACTGCCCGGAAGCTCCGCACCCCCGGTCCAAGGATCGGTTTCGACACTGAAAAATAACTCCCCGTCTAAACCCGGTATTTCAAGCGCCGCCAGATGTGCATGCAGGTCAAAGCGAAATGGATCGAGAAAGAGCCGCTGCTCAAAATCGAAACGGGTCTCCGCGTCCAACTGAGCCTCCAACCAAGGTGCAGAAACCTCCAAGGCCCGAAAATGTGCCCGCTCGGTGTCTCCAAACAGGTCGATATCCAGCAGCACCGGAATGCTGTGCTCCGCCTCTTCCCAAACACCTTCGAGCTTCGCAAGCGCCTGCCAGCGCTCGTCCCGCCACTCAAACTGAACGGTGCCTGACACCTCCCTTAACTGGGGCAAACCGAAATCAACGCCGCTCAAGCCGGCCAAAAGCCACTCTCCATCTCCAAAAACCGGAATGCTGTCCGCTCCGCTAAACCGCAGCCCCCCAGTGGCGCTCATTGGCCGCAAGTTGACCGTCCAACCAAGGTCGAGGCGGTTGTCTCTGCGCTCCGGGCGCAAGGACAACTCGAGCGGTTCCGGATAGAAAGGCGTTTCAGCCCGGAGGGTCCAGGGGCCCTCCAGGGGGCCGGACAGGTGAGCCCGAATATTGGCGACCGGATAGGAGAGATCCAGATCCAACTCACCGTCCTTCCAGAGGAGTCGCGATACATCAATGCGGTTTCCTGCCGCATCGATCTGAGTGCCCTCTACCAGCAAGTGCGGCACCCAGCGCTGCAAAGTAGGCTGAAGCTCTTCCAGCAACTCGTAAATAGCCGTCACTCCCGGAACAGGCTCGTCGCTGGGATCCCCATCCCCAATCGCCTGCCGCCAAAATACGTCTTTCGCGTGCAGGGATGGCTCAGCGCCGACATCCGCCGTCTCCCGCCAGACACCGAGAGACCAGGTCCAGGGCTGCACCATGCGCAATTGACCCACTTCACCTTCGCCCGCATCCAACTGAACCTCAATGTCGCGCAACTCGTAATGTTGCCAGCCTTCAACCTGCCAGGAGCCAACCGATATACCCTGACCCCGCAGCACCAGCTGGGCGCCCCAGGCAAACCACCAAGGCAAGGTGATCACAGCGAGAACAGAGAAGAAAACGACCGCCAACAGCCAGAACTTCCAGCTTTTCAACCAACCCCTCATTTATTGGATTCGGGTTTGATAAATCTGTAATGGGACACCATCCATTCTTTACCGCCCTTATAGCCGAACAACTCACTGCAGGCCATGTAGAAAATACGCCAACGCTGCAACCAGAGCCGGGCAGCTGAACGACTTCCATAACACTCCGTAAAGATTGGCAATAACTCATTGCGGCAGGCATCCTGACGCTTGAGCCATTCCTCGAGGGTGCGGCTGTAATGGGTTCCGTTCAATCGCCAATGACTGTCAATGCGGAGGTCATCCTGAAAATAAAGCAGAAGATGGTCGCTCGGCATGAGGCCTCCGGTGAAAAAATAGCGTGCCATCCAATCGTCGTCATCACCTTGATCATCGAAATGGTAAGCAAAAAGACGATGGGTAAAGATGTGCACGAAGAGCGTGCCGCCGGGGCGCAGCCAGGAGGCGATACGCTTAAGCAGCACCTCGTAGTTTTTCATATGCTCAAACATCTCAATCGACACGACCCGATCAAACTGGGAATCGGGGTCAAAGCTATTCATGTCCGCCGTACGAATCTCGATATTCATCAAGCCGCGCTGCTCCGCCTGACTCGAAATCCATTCACGTTGAGTACGGGAGTTGGACACGCCTACGACCTGGCTATTCGGAAAATGCTCCGCCGCCCACAGGGAGAAGCTACCCCAACCACAACCCAGCTCAAGAATGCGGTCGCCGTCCCGAATCCCAGCCCGTCGAGCCGTCAGCTTAAGCATGCTCTCTTCTGACTCAGCAAGGTCCCTAACGCCATCCGGCCAGTAGGTGGAACTGTATTTAAGCCGCGGCCCGAGAACTTTTTTGAAATAGCTGGAGGGCAACTCGTAGTGCTGCTCGTTGGCTTTCTCGGTCTCGATCGCAACGGGCAGCGTCTTCAGTTCCGCAACAAAATTACTGAGGGTGTCGACCTTGCGGGTTGAAGCTTCGTCCCGAAGCCGCTTTGCAAGGAGTTTACGAATCCCGATGCGTATCAATGCATCGGGCATCCAGGATTTTTCCGCCCATTTTATCGCGCTCATTTTTGTATTATTTCCGTTTCGGTGGCAGAGGAACAAAGGCAGAGACTTCGCGCTGGTAGCGCGCATAGTCCTCACCGCGACTCCGCAGTGCCTGCTTTTCAGTGTAAGGAATTCCAGTCATACGCAAGAGCAACCAAAGCATCACCACCGGGCCGAGCCAAAGGAAGGCCCAGGCGCCCAAATGCCCTGCGAGCAAAAGAGGGATACCAATGATTGGATAGCCCAACCAATGACACCATTCAAAAAAATAATTGGGGTGTCGACTCCAAGCCCACAATCCCCTGCGACAGGTCTTGCCGCGGTTTTCGGAGTCCGCCTTCCAGACTGAGAGCTGGCGGTCTGCAATGGCCTCCCCTGCCAAAGCCCCGGCGATCCAGACAGCGCCAAGAAAGTCCCATAAACCAAGCGCGCCGGGGGACCATGCCATCAAAACAGCAATCGGAGCGGCAAGCAGAATGATCGAAAAGGCCTGAACCTGAAAAAAGACCCAAAACATGAAAAAAGCCCGTTCTCCCCAATGCTCGCGCAAATAGCGGTAGCGACCCTCTTCTCCATCCTCTCTGCGCAGGCGGACAAAGATATGCCACCCCAGTCGTAGCCCCCAAAAACCGAGCAAAGCCGCCAGCAGCAACCGTCGGGCAAGTTCACCCGGCAGGATCAAGGCAAGTCCAACCACGCACAGCCCCAAGCCCCAGGACCAGGCGACGTCTACAATGGCCGCGTTTCCACGACGTTCGCCAAGGTACCAGAGTACGGTGAATGAGACGACCAGGATAGCCCAGAAAAGTAGTAGTGCGGATGAAACGGAGAGCATGAGCCGTCAATGAACCACGCTTTGCAAAAAATGCAAAATGCACCGTGAGGAAAGATGAATCAAATCACTGGTAAATGCCTGCGGACAATCTCGGTCAGATCCTTCAATCCTCGCTCGGCAGTATCCTTCTCCAGAGCCTCAACCAGCAGGCGAACACGCGGCTCCGTTCCCGAATAACGTAGCAGGCTGCGTGCGCCAACGCCCAATCCCGCGTTGAATGCTTCCAAATCCTCCTGCAAGGCCGGCATCTCTTCCAGGGCTGGCTTCGCAGAAACTTTCAGATTGACCTTCGCCTGAGGAGCAGGCTGATAGACCGCCCTGAGTTCAGACAGGGGTCTCCCCGTCTCCACAATAATCTTCAAGACCTCCAGCGCAGCCAGCAAACCATCCCCCGTCGGCAAAGTATCGCGGAGAATAAAGTGTCCACTGGATTCTCCACCAAAATTGAAATCCCCTTCGACCATTTTGAAGAAGACATTACGGTCTCCTACATCACTTCGCTGCACCTGTCCTCCGGCGTTCCGCACCGCCGTTTCCAAACCAGCGTTGCTCATAACAGTGGTCACAAGTGTCCGATTCCGTAGACGCTTGGTCTGGAGCCAATGACAGGCGATGACAGCCATTAGGGCATCCCCGTCGACTACCTTGCCGCATTCGTCGACAAATATCACCCGATCGCCGTCGCCATCGTGAGCGATTGCAATATCTACAGGCAGTTCCCGCACTCGCGGAGCCAGCAAGTCCACGTATTCGCTGCCAACCTCTGAATTGATGTTATGGCCGCTGGGATCATTACCCCGGCAAATCAATTGAGCGCCGAGCTCAGCAAGGACCTCCGGGGTGGTGAAACTAGCAGCACCGTTCGCGGTGTCCAGCAGGATACGCCGCCCAACAAGTAAGTTGGGAGTGACGTCGCGGCGAATCCGCTCCAGATAGTGACGGCGGGCATCGTACAGCATTATGGGAGGCGGCACGATCGAGGATAAATGACGCTTTGGAACGGCATCAATCAAGTCCTCAATAGCCTGCTCGTCTTCATCCTTCAGCTTAACACCTCCGGGCGCAAAAAGTTTGATGCCATTATCACTGGCCGGATTGTGCGACGCCGTAATCACCACTCCGAGGTCGAGATCCAGATCCGAAACCGCAAGGGCAATCCCCGGAGTCGGAACAATTCCCCCGTCAAAGACCTTGATACCCTCAGAATGCAAACCTTCGGTGAGAACATAAAGCAAGCGCCCACCGCTGGCACGCGTGTCGCGGCCAATCACGACATGTGGTGCGGCTCCCTTTTGATGGCGCGCATTAAGCCAGCGCCCAAGGGCCGCACCCACGCGCCAGACGAAGGACTCCTGCAACAAGGGTCCATCCACACGGTCGCGAATTCCATCGGTCCCAAAATATTTCATATTGACGCTTCCTGATAGAAGGCACGGGTCCGACTAACCCAGTCCCGCACTGCACCGCCGAGCAGCAATTCACGCGCCATAGAAAGACCTGTCTCGAGACTGTCCGCTTTTTCTGCCACCCATAGGGCTGCCGCGGCATTGAGGACAATAGTATCCACCAGACCGGATCGCCCCCTGCCCTCGAGAATGTCCTGGAAAAGCTGCCAGTTCGCTTCAGCTTCAGCACCCCGCAACTGTTCCGGATTGGTGCGGACAAAGCCCCAATCCTCCGGAGTTTTAGTCTGCCGAACGTCCGCAAGATCCCCCATACCGGCGAGATGATTTTCTCCAGCGGTTGTTAGTTCATCCATTCGTCGGCCATCGCTCAACTCAGAGTAAACCGTCAGCCCCCTTGCCAATCCCAGCTGAGTCAAGCTTGCGGCCAAGGGCTCCAGCCACTCCAGACTGGAAACACCAAGTAGTTGTGCACGCGGAGCAGCAGGATTGATCAATGGCCCAAGAATGTTGAAAACACTGCGTTTTCCTTCTGCCGCCATCGCCTTACGAACCGGCATAATGTGTTTGAACGCTGGGTGAAATGCCGGTGCGAAAAAGAAGCAAAAATTAAGCGTTTCAAGCGATTTACGCAGACGCGCAGGATCGGATTCCAAGCTGATGCCGGCCATTCCCAAAAAATCCGCTGAGCCACTTTGTGAAGTAATGGCCCGGTTCCCGTGCTTCAAGACTGGAACACCCGCAGCCGCCACGACAAAAGCCGTGACAGACGAAATGTTGTATCCCCCTGAACCGCTCCCGCCTGTGCCCACTATATCAATTCCCCTCGCAGCCCAATCCTCCAAACCTGGATTCAGCGCCAGCGACCGAAATACCCTGGCAAAAGCTGAGACTTCCTGAACAGTTTCACCCTTTTCTCCCAGAGCTATGAGAAACGCCCTCTTGAGCTCATCATCAACAACCTCCTCCGCCAGCAGCCGCGCAGCCAGCTCCGCCCCCTCCTCACTCAGGGATTCACCGGATTGCAGCTGCTCGATCAATGGTTCCAAGGCTTTCATAACCAAAATAAACACAAGCTCCATCACTGAGATTCAAGCAAAATAAACCATCCAACTCCCACAAACCCCAGCGACACCTCCCTTTAAACGCCCCCTGCACTCTTCGCTCCTACCGTTTGGTGCCAGGCACCCTGATTTCAGGTTTCTCCTTCACTCCGTTTCCTATTCCCCCTGGTGTCAGGCACCCCATTTTTCTCCCAAAAAAACAAACTTACTAAAGATTA
>JAFIGG010000098.1 GCA_020831485.1 Opitutales bacterium | reverse complement strand
GGCCTGCCCGTCATCTATCCAGAGCAATTGCCTAATCAAGCATTCGTCCTCGCCGCCGTCGGCTCATGGAGCGCCCGCGAGCGCATCCAGTCATGGCTCGACCAGCACGGCTGGCTTGAAGGGGAAAGCTATTTGTTGGTAGCCTGAAAGACTGGGGGGTGGACGCCCTCGTCCGCCCGGCTGGTTACGCGCTGCGGGCACGAGGCGTGCCCGCCCCCAGTGTTTTATCTAACTCCACCCACTTCACCGGCATAGCCGACCAATTCCAGATAGGCGCGACCGATGGACTGGCCGTTGGCATCCAAGACTTCACAGGCGCCTTCCCAGTAGTTGGAGACGGAGCCGTCGAGGCGCATTTCCTGGTCGTCGCGGACGGGTTTGAGGTGGAAGCTGGTGGCTTCGCCGCTGTCCGGGTCTGTGGTGTGGATTCGTAATTCGATGGGGTAGCGGGCGTCGGAGTGTGGGCTCCGCCACCAGCGCAGCACTTCCCATTCGAATTCGCTCGGTGGTTGTTCGCTGACATTGTTGTCGGCATCGATCCAGATCAGCCGCGACCAGGGATCCGGAGTGCCGTCCTCCTGGCGCAGGATGTAAGCCTTTAGTTCCCTTCCATCATCGAGCTGAATGGCGGTCCAGTCCCAGCCAGCGAGGTCTTCACCCAATTGCTGACTGGCGATCTCGTGATCCATCCAGGCCAGGCCGCTGACGGTGCTGGACTCTTCACCTGCAAGCACAGTGCCCTCGGCCTGCAGACGGGTGAAGCTGATGTAGTAACTGCGGGCCGCCGGATCTTCGCCCTTGCGGGAGGTGCCGTCTTCGCCGAAAATCACCAATGGCTTAAGCGGTGACAACTCCAGCTCGACCCGGACCGGGTGGTCTCCGTTCTCTGCTGTGCCGGGGATGCTGAAATTCAGCTCCATGATTTCGCGTTCCGGATCCGTCATGCGCAGCGTCCAGTTGCCGTTGCGGACGTCCAGGTTCCCGGTTTGAGCCCAGGCATCCCAACCGTCACGGCGCAGCCGTTCGGCATGGTGGAAACGATCGGCACGGATATCAGTGAGGGCCATGTGAGCCAGGTGAACGGTGTCGCGGCCGAAATCCGGATGATCCGGCTGTTCGATTTCCAGAGGCCGATTGCGGTAGCGGAAGAAGGTGGCCTGGAAACCGTAGGCGGGTTCCGTGTCGACGTTCAGGTGTCCGGTCAAGTACCACCATTCAATGCGGTATTCGGGGTGGCTTGCGTGCGCTTCGGGAAAACGCAGTGCCGTGCCCGGCTGTGGCACCGGATAACCCGACTCGTTGACCGCTGGCACCGTTTCGGCGAGGCCCTGATTGGCGGGTAGCGACAGCAGCAGTGCACTCAGTGCCAGCAGCGGCAACAGGCGTCGGCTGTGACGCCAGCCCGAACCGGCGGCGACAAGGGTCCCGGCCAAGATCAGCGCTATGCCCGCAATAGCGAGTTCCGCCAGTGGATAGCTTTTGCTGAGGGTCCAGCCAAAGGAATAATAGTTGATGTTGTGAATCAATACATGGCCCAATGCGAAGCTGAGCAGCACGCCGGTTGTCAGTCCTGTAAGCGTGATGCCAAGACCCTCGACCGCGGTCGAGCAGGCGATAGCGCGCCGGGACATGCCCATTTTCCATTGCGTTGACAACTCGTCGCGCATTTCCCGAAGCAGGCTCAGCAGGGTCAGAATCAAGCCCGCAAAGGCTACCGTCAGTCCGATCAGCTGCAGGGCGCGGGTCATGCGGAAGGTCTGGTGGAAAATGGACAAGGCGGAGGCGCGCAGTTCTTCATTGAGGCGGAAACGCAGGCCCGGATGCGCGGCTTCCATACGCTCGACAAACTCGCCCGCCCGCTGAGGGTCTTTCAGGAAAAGGGTTAGGTTGGTCAGGTTGCTCAAATCGAACCATTCGTTCAGCTGGCCCATGTCGATCAGCAGGGTGCCCAGGTCGCTGCCGTAGTCGGTGTGGATGCCGTAGATCCGAACTGGTTGCGGGCCTTTTGGAGTAGGAACTTTGACGACTTCGCCAACCGTCAATCCGAAGCGCTGGGCAAAGTTTTCGTTGATGATGGCAAAAGGCATTCCATCGTCGGAGTGTGTGGACAGCTCCTTGTTGAGTCGCTGTTGCCAGAGCAAAGGTTGCTGTGCGCCGATCAGACTCCAGTCCACTCCGGCCAGATAGGTGCGACGCCCCTGCAGGCGGATTTCCAGACTGCGGTAGGGCGCTGATGCGGCGATCGCCGGATCGGCTACAATCGATTGCCAGGTGTTGGATTCGATGAAGTGGTCGCCGCCGCTCCCGCGAAAGCTGATACTGGAAACATAGATATCGCCCTTGAAACGTTCGTCCAGCCAGTGGGTCAGACTGCTTTCGAAACTGTGGATCAGCAGGCTGATCGAGCTGGCCATTCCGGCTGCCACAAAAAAGCCACTGATAGCCAGATAGCGGCGGCTGCCTCCGCTGGCCAGTCGACTGACCCCGAGTTTCCACCAGGCCCGGTCGATGGGAATACGCTTCAAAGCGGAAGCGATCGGAGTCAGTAATTGGGCGGCAATCAGCGTGCCGCCGACCAGCCAGAAAAGCGCGGTCAGGTAGCCCCCCAGCGGGACGGCGTTGCCTGCCTGCGTCGTCCAGGGTGGCAGCAAATGAGTGATCCAGCCCAAAAAAAGCAGAGCCATGCCGATCCACGGCGATTGAAATCCCGGCAGGGCCGGTACCCGAAAACCGCGTTGCAGAAGCTGGGCGGGTGGCGTCGCCGCGGCATCCCGGGCCGGATACCAGCCCGCAAGGCAGCTACCGCCAATGCCCAGAGCAAGACCGATCAGGACATCGCCGCTGTTCAGTTGAACGGCCGCGGTGGCGGGCTGGCCGTAAATCGTCGAAACGGTCTGGGCGATGGTACCGACAATGGCCCGGGCAAGCAGGTAACCAGAAATAAGGCCCAGCAGCGAAGCCATGCTGCCCCAGGCGAAGGACTCGAACAGCCAACTCTGCTGGATTTGTCGGCGGGTGAGGCCGAGGGATCGCAGCACTGCCGTTTCTTCCCGACGGCGCGTGACGGCTGTATCCATTCCCTGCAGGATCAGGTAGAGTCCGGTCAGGAGGGCGATCAGCGACAATACCGTCAGGTTCAAGCGAAAGGCAGCCGTCATCGACGCATTCAGCAGCGCCTCCTGTTGCGGCGTTTCCAATAACCAGTTTTGCAAGCGCTGTTCGATGTCGGGAATAGCTCCAGAGCCCTCCAGAAAGATTTCCAGCCGGTCCACCTGACCAGATTCCCGGGTGTAGGCCTGCAAGTCCGGCAGATCGAAGACAATCAGGTCGCGCGGCACCGGCAAATCATTGAGTTCGGATGGCAAGACACCACCGACGGTCAAGGAGCGCCAGATGCCTCCGATCAGTAATTCCATTGCATCGCCTTCGCCGAGGCCCGCCTGGCGCGCCAAAGCTGGCGGCAAGAGGACGTGGTCCGGATCGAAGCTCGTTGAGACAACGGTGTCCATCGCGTTGCGCTCGGCGAAGTGCCGACTGGCAATCCAGTCGATACCCATCAGCCGGACCGGGTAGGGATCTTCCTCGCCGAGGCGAAGGGCACCGGCAGATTCAATCACCGGAAACAGATCCACAGGGTAGGGGTCGAGTGCTCGCCGCACTGCGCGCAGATCGTCCGTAGTAAGATAGCCATAAGCCGAGCGTAGAACCCAGTCCGCCTGGCCTTGCAGCAGCTGGCTGGGAGCTTCAAGTCCTGCAGTGGCAGCCCGGTTGGCCATGCGAACGGACAGGCAGGTGGCTACTCCCAGGCTGAGAATGGCGAGGAGCAGAAAACTCGACCAGCCATCGCGCAGGAGGTGTCGCCAGCCGATACGCGACCAGAGCTGAAACAGCAGCCTCATACGCTGGCGTCTTCAATCAGCTGACCCTCTACCAAGCGGAATACCCGATCGCAACGTGACGCTGCCTGGCGATCGTGAGTCGCCATTAGAATAGCGGTCTGGGTCCGCTCGCTGAGCGCCTGCAGCAAGTCGAGAATTGCCTGGCCATTGCGGGCGTCCAGACTGCCCGTTGGCTCGTCGGCAAACAGGAGCTTTGGTGAGGCAGCCAGCGCGCGGGCGATGGCCACCCGTTGCTGTTCGCCCCCGCTGAGAGTTTCCGGGAAGGCCATACGCCGGTGCTCCAGGTCGACTTCCTTGAGCAGTTCGGCAACCCGTTCCTGACGGCTGTCCTTCGGCTGTTGTTGGAGCAACAGAGGGAATTCCACATTTTCTTGCACGGTCAAGGTCGGCAGCAGTTGAAAGAATTGAAAGATGAAGGCCATTGAACGACTGCGCAGCACGGCCCATTCGTCTTCGCTCAGGCTGGAGACCTCTCGATCGCCCAGAAAAATCTGTCCACTGTCGACTGGCAGTATCCCACTCAGGCAATGCAGCAAGGTCGATTTGCCGGAACCCGACGGCCCCATGATGGCCACCCGCTCGCCTGCGGACAGCTCCAGGTTGACCCCATCCAGAACGCGGTCCTGGCCGTAGGACTTGTGCAGATCCACCGTTTTAAGGACGGAAATCGCCGCACGCAGGCCCTCTGAATTTTTTACCGAAGAGACACTCATAAGATTTTACAAGCTGATCACGATTCATCCCGAATCAAGCTTCCAACGACAAATGGAAATATATCTCCATTATTGGCAGAAAAAGCTTGGCAAAGAGGCGCTCTCAGCTTTGTTTCGTCACCTTTCAGTCAAATGGTGGGATATGCAAGTGGCTAAAGCACGCAGACTGTAAATCTGTTCCGGTAATCGGTTCGCTGGTTCGAATCCGGCTCCCACCACCATTTTTCTAAAAATAAGCCGCTGGTCCGCCAGCGGCTTATTTGTTTTCAGATTCAGCTGGAAAAGCATCGGGGCAGCGCTTTGGATACGGGGTATGCAGAGAACACTTGTGAAAGCGGCATTGGCGGCAGAGGGTCCTTCGGACGCCTTGAGGGTTCAGGGATGGATCCGCACGCGCAGGGATGCCAAAGGGCTCTCATTCCTCGAGCTGAACGATGGCTCCTGTCTAAAGAACCTGCAGGTTCTATTGGAGGAAGGCTCTCCGGCCTATGCGGACCATGAACGCTACACAACGGGTTCGGCCATCGACGTGACCGGGCGCCTGGTCGCCTCGCAGGGGAAGGGGCAGAGCTGGGAGCTGCTGGCCGATTCCATCGAACTCGTAGGCGCGGCCGACAGCTCGTATCCGCTGCAGAAGAAGCGGCATACGCTGGAGTATTTGCGGGAGATTGCGCATTTGCGTCCACGCTCCAATCTCTTTGGCGCTGTTTTCCGCATGCGTTCCCGCTTGTCCTTTGCCATTCACCAGTTTTTCAATGAGCGCAGTTTCCTTTACGTACATACGCCAATCATCACCGCGAGCGATTGCGAGGGAGCGGGAGAGATGTTTCGGGTCACCACTCTGGACGGCAAAGAGACAGACTCCAAAAAGGACTTTTTTGGCAAACCCACCTTCCTGACCGTCAGCGGGCAGCTGGAGGCGGAGATTTTCGCGACTTCGCACAGCAATGTCTACACCTTTGGTCCCACCTTTCGCGCGGAGAACTCACACACAAGCCGCCATGCATCCGAGTTTTGGATGATTGAACCGGAGATGGCTTTCTGCGACCTCGAAGGCGATATGGACCTGGCGGAGGCCTTTGTGAAGCACCTGGTGGCGGATGCGCTGGAACACTGTGCCGAGGACCTTGAGTTTCTGAATCAATTTGTCGATAAAGGCCTGTTGGAGCGCCTGCAGTTTGTGGTTGAGCGGCCCTTTCAGCGCATCACTTATTACGATGCGGTTGAGTTATTGCAGAAATCCGGCAAGGACTTCCAGTATGCCGTCGAAAAGGGCGCCAACCTGCAGAGTGAGCACGAGCGCTACCTGACCGAAGAGCATTTCAAATCGCCCGTGACTGTTTACAATTACCCAAAGACGGTAAAGCCGTTTTACATGCGCCAGAATGACGACGACGCAACCGTCGCGGCTATGGACGTATTGGTTCCGGGCATTGGTGAGATCGTTGGCGGCAGTCAGCGTGAAGAGCGTCTTGAGCGCCTCGATGCGGCCATTCGTGCCCACGATCTCGATCCGGAGGATTACTGGTGGTACCGTGACCTGCGGCGCTACGGCAGCGTGCCTCATGCCGGTTTTGGTTTGGGCTTTGAGCGCATGCTGATGTTCATCACCGGCGTGCACAATATCCGCGACGTCATCCCCTTTGCCCGCACACCGGGCAACGCGGAATTTTAGCCGGTGGAAACGGTTACGGTCATTCCGTTGACAGGGCTGGACCAGTCGCTGTCGTACAAGGTCCCGGAGGCGCTCGAAGGCAAATTGCAGGCTGGATTTCTGGTGCGGATACCGCTCGGTAACCGCAGCATCCTCGGCATTGTGGAATCGCTGGAAGGGGATCCCGATGTGCCTGCTATACGGCTGAAATACATTCAGCATCAGACGCACGATTTTCCCGCTGTATGCCCATCGCTGATACCCCTGGCCCGGTGGATATCGACCTATTATGGCTGCGGATTGGATTCAGTTTTCGAGACGATTCTGCCGGCGGTTCTGCGCAAGGGCGTGCGGCCGAAAGAAGAGCGCTACCTGAGCCTGGTCGGCAAGCTGGCTGAAGAGGAGGTCAATCAGTTGCGCAAGCGGGCACCGAAACAGTTTCGCTTGTATCAGGTATTTGCACAGCAGATGCACCCTTTGCCTATCGCCCGGAACTCTTTGTTGCGTAAGCTAAAGCTGTCCACCTCGGTCGCCGACAGCATGGTGGAAAAAGGTATTCTTAGCGAAACCCGCAAGACCCTGCGGCGCGATGCCTATGCGGATGAGCTCGGCGACGCCGAGCAGGTCAAGCAGGAGCTGGCATTTGACCTGAACCCCAGTCAGAAGGCGGCGATCAAGGACATGGAAGCCAGCCTGGAGATCGGTGAGTTCCGTACCCATTTGCTCCACGGTGTCACCGGTTCCGGCAAAACGGAGGTTTATCTGTCCATACTGAAACGCGTTCTGGAAGAGGGTGGGGGCGCGATTTTTCTGGTTCCCGAAGTGGCCTTGACTCCACAGACCCTCGGTCGACTGCGAGCACGGTTGGAGAAAGAAAGCGGAGCTGAAGCGGTGGTCTGGCACAGTATGTTGTCCGACGGCGAGCGCTTCGACGCCTGGAAGGCTTTGTCGACCGGAGAGATTCGTCTGGTGGTAGGAGCACGCTCTGCGGTGTTCGCGCCGATTCCGAACCTGAAGCTGATCATTGTCGATGAAGAGCACGAACCGGCCTACAAACAGGATGAAACCCCGCGCTATCACGGTCGTGACGTTGCTGTGTACCGCGCCTTCCAGGAAAAGGCCTTGTGTGTGCTCGGTTCGGCTACTCCGGCCCTGGAAACCCTTTCGAACGCCCGCAATGGCAAGTATCGACTCAACCTTTTGCCCGAGCGGGTGGATGACCGTCAGTTGCCTCTGGTGCATGTGGTGGATATGTGCCGGGAAGGCCGCAACGGCAAGGGGCCGCCCATTTTTTCGCGTTTGTTGACGGAGAAGATGCGGCGCTGTCTGGAGAACGGTGAGCAGTGCATTCTGTTCATCAACCGCCGTGGTTTCGACAGTTCCCTGCAGTGCACGGATTGTGGTTACGTCGCAGAATGTGAGCACTGTGATATCAGCCTCACGCACCACCGCGCCGACAACATTCTGCGCTGCCACCTTTGTGGGCATGAGGAATACGTGCCCAAGGTTTGTCCCGAATGCAGATCGCCCAGTATCCGCTACCGTGGATCCGGAACCCAGAAAGTGGAGCACTTTGCGCAGAAAATTCTGCCCCATGCGAATATTGTGCGCATCGATGCCGATACCATGGGCAAGAAGCACCTGTTCCGCACCATCCTGAATGATTTCCGGGCTGGAAAGATTCAAGTTCTCGTCGGCACGCAGATGATCGCCAAGGGCCTGGATTTTCCAAATGTAACCCTCGTGGGCCTGATGGATGCCGACATTTCCATGCACCTGCCTGATTTTCGTGCCAGCGAGCGCACCTTTCAGTTATTGGTTCAGGTCGCCGGACGTTCAGGCCGCGGCAACCGGGCCGGCGAAGTGGTCGTGCAAACCTATCTGCCCCATGCCGAGGCCATTCAGTTTGGCCGTCGTCAGGATTTCGACGGCTTCGCCGAGGAAGAAATGGCCAACCGCAAGGAGTTCGGCTATCCACCTTTCCGCCATTTAATTCACCACCTCTTCCGCAGCCGCAACCGCGAAAAAGTCGAGTTCTACGCCGAGCAATGGGCCAAACACCTGGAGAAAAGCCTCGGCGAAAGTTCCCGCGTCGAAATCCGTGGTCCAGCCCCTTGCCCAGTCGAACGCATCCAGGACCACTACCGCTACCAAGTCTGGTATTTCGTCCCCCAAGTCACCCCCTTCGTCAAACACCTCACCCAACTCCGCAAAGCCTTCCGCTGGGACCGGGAAGTTATTGAAGTCGTCGACGTCGATGCCGTGCATCTGGTTTGAGGATCGACCTTCCAATCCAGTAGATGACATGAAGAGTGCCAGTTGAGAAAAAATCCCTCAAACTGGCACC
>JAFIGG010000097.1 GCA_020831485.1 Opitutales bacterium | reverse complement strand
CAGGCGGCAGTGCCGCAAGGTGTGCGGGTTCGAGTCCCGCCCTGAGCACCATTTTTTCCCAAGGTCCGGCTGGAATGGTGGAATGCTGGATGGGTGGATGATTGGATTGATGGAATGGTGGAATGGTGGAATGGTGGAATGTTGGAATGGTGGAATGTTGGATTGTAGCGAAGGAACGATAGTCCTTCGGGAGTGCCGGGCCAAGCTCCATCCGATCTTGTCCGATTTAAATCGTAGGTTACTGCCTGAAACCAGGAAAGATCGTTTCTTTCTTCCCAATCGCCATCGCTATCGCGATCGCGATCGAAACTTTGCTGTGGAAGTAAGGGCACGCTGATCGCCTTGGGTAATGCCCATCAATGAGCGCGCGCTTGGGTGGTGGTTAGCCAGGCCTCGGGGCGATTAGGACTATGATTAGGATTACGATTATGAGTTGATGAGGGGCGACCATCCTGAGAATCATCTTGGAGGGCTCCGCTCTGTCGGAGCTCAGATCCCGAATACCTCGACTGATCCGCTTGCAATGTTGGTCTGATAGCCCTATAAAACGTGCCAGACAGATGGAAATTAACCTACATAGCGGCGGGGCTATCATGCGGATTCTTGAACAGGCACGTAGCCTTCTCGGGTTCGATGGGTCTTCCTATTGTCTTTTTCCTAAAAAAAGTAGAAAGCGACTCTGTATGCCCAAAATACTCTATTTAATCGCTGGTCTTTGCATACTTCTGGCCGAGCCAGGCGGTGTGCTTGCTCAGAAGTACGTTGTTGCTGGGGATTTTGATTATGCACCCTTTTCATTTATCGATAAGACCGGCAAACCCAGTGGGTTGGACGTTGACGTGCTGGATGCCATTGCCGCTTCAAGCGGCATTCAATTGAGTTATCAGCTGAGCCCGTGGGAAAATGCCTTGTCCTCCATTCAATCCGGAAAGGCAGACATCATTGTTGGGATCATTTTCTCAGAAGATAGAGAAGCGTTTCTCGACTTCAGTATCCCAATTCATGCCGAGCACTATTCCATTTTTATCCGCAAGGATTTGTCACTTGAAGAGCTGTCGATCCTGTATGATTACAAGCCCGTGATCCTGGCCAAGGATGTGTCGATCGAAAAGTATCTGATGCCCATGGGTCTTTTGGGGAATCATGTTGTTGTCCCATCATTGCCCGAAGCTCTTTCTGTTATCGAACTGGGTCTGGCTGATTACGTATTGGCTCCCAACCTGCTTGGCTTGAGGGAAATCGAAAGAAACAGGTATCAGAATATTGAAATAAAGGGACCGGCAATCATCCCCAGCATCTACTGCTTTGCGGTGGCCAAAGGAAATACTGAATTACTGAAAATTTTGAATGAAGGGATAGCGGAGTTGCGGAAAAATGGACAGCTCACCGCTATTCAGCAAAGGTGGAAAGTCTACGAAACCGAGGACTCCAAATACAAGCGAGCGGTAGCACTCACTGGAGTTGTTCTCTCGATAACGGCGGTCTCCCTACTTCTTGTCCTCGCATGGGCCTGGTTGCTTCGTTTGCAGGTTAAGAGAAAGACAGAAAGCATAGAGGTCAAAAATCTAGAGCTTCAGAAGAGTGAGGAAAAGTTCAGGATTATAACGGAAAACTCAAGTGACGTGATCTGGCATCTGGATGCCAACTTTTGCGTTACCTACGTAAGTCAGGCGGATAGAAGAATACGGGGTTTTGATAGAGAGGAAGTCATTGGCAAGTCTCTTTTCTCTATCCTGAAACCTGAAGGCATTGAATTGCTCAAGGAGGCGAATAAAAAACGCATGCTCGATCTGAAGAAAGGCATTAGATCTGCCCCTGTGGTCTATGAACTGGAAGAACTCTGTAAGGATGGCAGCTGGGTTTGGGTCGAGGCCACTGCAACGGCATTTTATAATCGAGAGGGCAATGTTTCCGGCTATCATGGAGTCACCAGGGATATTTCTGAACGGAAAGAGGCCGAACTGCTCCTGAAGCAACGGGAGATGGAGTTGAGGGAGCTCAATTCCACCAAAGACAAGTTGTTCTCAATAATAGCGCATGACTTGAGAAGTCCGTTCAATGCTATTCTAAACCTGTCCGACCTATTGATTGAAAACAACAAGGATATTGAGCCTGCTGACGCTCGAAGTTACCTGGAGATGATTCATTCATCCGCTGAAAATACACTTGTTTTGCTCGACAATTTGCTGGCTTGGGCGAAATCCCAAACCGGGGCTGGAATCTATCAGCCTGAGATAGTGAGTCTACCAACGATTATTCGCGAAGTAATGGATGCTTCAACGTCCATTGCGAAAGCGAAAGGCATATCCCTGAACTATACGCCCGCTGGTAATATTGAAGTCTATGCGGATGTGAATATGCTGAAAACAGTTCTGCGGAATCTGGTTTCCAATGCCATTAAGTACACTCATTCAGATGGCAATGTCGTCGTTTCTTCATTACGGAATAAAGACAGAATCGAAGTTTCGGTCTCCGACAACGGAGTCGGCATGAATGACGAAGTCCGCAACCATTTGTTTAGGATTGATGTCAATCTCACAACCGCCGGAACCGCACACGAAAAAGGCTCCGGCCTGGGATTGATCCTCTGCAGAGAATTTATCGAAAGACACGGGGGAGAAATTCGCGTCGAAAGTGAGTTGGGAAAAGGAAGTGACTTTGTGATTTCGCTCCCGGCGAAAGGTAGCTGAGAGAACACGCAGGCGCACTTGTCCCGAGTGTGCAGGATATCCCGGGAGCCCCGCTCGATCAGGAGAGAGGAAAAGGTCCGGGACGGGTCCGGCTTCGTTGCTCTACGCCGGGACGGGGTAGGGCGGTTTCGCCGAAACCGCCGCGATTAGTCAGTGGATCCCGACTTCGTCCAGCGGGCGTCTCGGCGAGGTCGGGGACCAGCTCACTGCCCGTTTCTTGATGGATTGGCGGCTGTTTCAGTTCGTTTCATAATGTAAGTTTCTGCAGTGACGGAACTTGAAGGGCTGTCATGCATTTATAGGCTCGAAACGAGCCCTGACCCCAGTGGATAAATTTAGACAGGATTGACAAGATCGGGGCGCGGATGTCCGGCAAATTTTTGGACAAGATTGAGACGGATGTCCGGCGATCTCGTGGGGCTGTGAGGCAGTGGGAAATGCGTTGGTTTCGAATGGGCGGACGAGGGCGTCCACCCTCCCGGGGGCGGGCACGCCTCGTGCCCGCAAGGAAAACCGAATCCCTCCGATGCGCTGGAATCGATCGGAAGAGCGAGGGCGAGAGGGAGGTGTGTCGGGACTGAATAGATTGGGTGCCGGTGGTTTGGAACGCTTGGAGCCCAAGCTTTTTGCTTGTCGGAGGTGGTTGGTGAATCCGACGAACCACTTTCGTTGGTTCGACGAATGACCTTCTCGGATGTTCGGCCCTTTCGGCGAAAGGGCCGCTACCGGAGAAAAACAGCCTCACAGCTCAACAGCCCGACAGTCTGACAACAATTTCTCTCTTCAACCTTTCTTCCGCCGGGTATTTCCTCTTTTTTGCAGAGAGGGCAGATCGGGGGGGAGGTGGGTCGAAGGGGTAGCTTTGGCCGAGCAGGTTTTCGATGCGTTGCTCGATGGAGTGTATGCGCGCCAGGCGCTCTTCCCGGTGCATGAGAAGGCGATCGATCTGGATGCGCTGCTGGATTGGAGTCTCCATTGAAAGGGCCCTGAGCGAGGGCTCAGTGGCTGGAGGGCTCGGAATCGGTGGATTTGGCGGGGGCGCTGGGCTCGGGTTGCGCCGGAGTGGTTTCCGCAGAGGTGGATTCAGTCGGTGTTACGGCTGGGGCTGGCTTTTTCCTGGCGGGCTTCTTTTTGGCGGTTTTGGGGCCGTATCCAAAAACGGGTGCCGGGGGTTCCGGGAAGGGGAATTCGGCTTCGTCGCCGAGGAGTTCGTCCACGCGGTCCTCGAGTTCCGCGATCTGTTGGTAGGCTTTTGCCCGTTCGTCGAGCAGGCGGTCGATTTCGATGCGTGCTTCGAGGGCTTCACGGATCGTTTCGGCGTTGGCGCCGAGTACGATGTCGCTGAAGTTGAGGGTCAGAGGCTTGGTCGTTTTTTTACTCATACAGAAGATGGGATTGAAGGTTTCAAAGGATTTTCCAGGCAGTGGTCGATGCGCTCGATCCAGCTGCGGATGCGTTGATCGCTGTGTGACAGAGCGGGCTCTGACGGGGGATCATTGGGACGAAAATTCGGGTTGCTGCGCGCGGCTTGGGCGACGGTTTTAATCGGATCGTTGGCCAGTTGCCGCAGCAGGGCGGGCGCCAGTTGCTGGGATCCGGCAGCCAGTGCGCGCAGTGCGGGAAAGTTGTGGCGGACGAGGGCCGCGGCGAGGTCGCTGCGTAGGGCCGGGAAGGCCTTACCCTGGGCGGAGAGTTGGACCGTGGCTTCGGCCGAAAGGCGCACATTGATCAGCTCGTGCAGCAGGGCGGATTCGGCATCGGTGGCGTAGGTGAGGGCGGCGTCCAGAAGGGGATGGCCCCACTGGGCCAAAGCGTCCAGCCATTCCGGTTGATGCCGGGGATTGTCCAATAGGGCGAGGCCGATGTCCGGCTCGCCGGATTGGGTGAGGAATTCGGCAATCGCGTCGTCGAGTCTGGGATTCGCGGCGAGCTGGGCGCGCAGTTCCAGGGACTCCTTCTGGCAGAGATTGCGTTGGATCGCCGAGGGGATCTCCCGCCAGGCGGCCAGGCGCAGTTGCTCCTGGGGGTCGCCGTGGTCCATGCGGAAGACCCACTCCTCGGGCTGGAGTTCAAAGCGGGACTCGACGGCTGTGCGGATGTCGACATGGGCACTCAAGGCCAGTGAGCGGATGAGACTGTCGTCGAGCTTTTTGCGTTCCAGCAGGCCGGTCTGGAGGGCTTCGTCGTCGCTATCGGCCCAGAGCTGCAGCTGGTTGGCATCGGCCTTGCTCAGCGCGGCGACCTGACGCCTTACATCCGGATCGGGGTCGTCGCCGAGGGCACGCAGGATCTGCGGGTCCAAATGGTGGTTCTGTGCCAGCGTATGCCGGACGGAGGCATTGGGATGGCGCAGGAGAAAGGCTTGGTGCTGGATTTTGAGGCCCGGGTTCTGGGCCAGGGCTTCAACCACTTCGGCATGGTCGTCGCGCAGGAGCTTGAGGATTTCCCGCGGGGTCAGGTTTGGATTGATGGCGACCGCACCGCGCACCTCTGGTATTGGGTGCTCAATTAGCCCGAGTAGGATTGGCGGTGGTGTGCGCGGGTTGGCCGCGAGTAGACGCATGAGCTGGGCGTCGTCGCTCTGTGCAGCGAGGGACTCCAGCAGGTCGGAGGGCGAGAGGGAATAACGGGCGATGAAATACAGCCCTTCGGTATCGGCTTGCTCTTTCAGTTCACGCAGAAGGAGACTCGGCAGGGGTGGACGGCGGAAGCGCGAGCAGGTTTTATCGATCCCTAACTCTCGAATGCAAGCCAGCAGCTCTTGCGGGGACTGTGGGACGGGTGCGGCCATCAGAGGTCTCCGGGTTCAATGAACACTTCGCGCGGATTTTGTCCGACCTGGGGTCCGACATAACCCCGAACTTCGAGCTCTTCCATCAGGGAAGCGGCGCGGTTGTAACCGATTTTCAGTTTGCGCTGCAGGTAGCTGGTACTGGCCTTGCCAGTGCTGGCGACGATTTCGAGGCTTTGCTTGAGCAAGGGGTCGACCGATTCGCCTTCGAAGGCTTCGGAATCGCCGGCGTCGTCGGAACTTTC
Organism: Opitutales bacterium; assembly: GCA_020831485.1. Lineage (GTDB taxonomy): Bacteria > Verrucomicrobiota > Verrucomicrobiia > Opitutales > Oceanipulchritudinaceae > JAFIGG01. Next base: position 2,934 of record JAFIGG010000097.1, on the reverse strand, counting down.
TGCCGCGAACTCAGCCCGGTAGCGGGGAGGCACGGTGGCGCGCAGGGCATCGGTGACCTTGAGGATTTCTTCGTCGGTGACAAATGGGCTCTGCAGGCGCATGAGTCGTGCCGCGCCCGGAGGGTTGAAGAGCAGGTCGCCCTGACCCTGCAGGGTCTCGGCGCCTTTGCTGTCGAGAATGGTGCGGCTGTCGATCGCGGAGCTGACCATGAAGGCGGCGCGGCTGGGGTAGTTCGCCTTGATCACGCCTGTGATGACGTTGACGCTGGGTCGCTGGGTGGCGAGCACAGTGTGAATGCCGACCGCACGGGACATCTGGGCGAGGCGGGCGATGGGGGTTTCGATGTCGTTGCGTGCGACCATCATCAAGTCGGCCATTTCATCAATGATCAGCACAATGTAGGGCAGCTTGCGGAAACCCTCCGCTTCGGCCTTGGCATTGTAGCCAGCCAGGTTGCGCACTTTGCGGGCTGCCAGCTCCGTGTAGCGGTTTTCCATTTCCCGCACCAGCCACTTCAGAGCCGCGCAGGCCAGCTTTGGCTCGCTGACCACCGGGTGGATCAGGTGAGGGATGTCCTGGTACATGGCGAACTCAACCTTTTTCGGGTCGATTAGAACCAGTTCCAGCTCATCCGGTCGGAATTTATACAGAATGGAAAGCAGGAAATTATTGATACAGACTGATTTGCCGCTGCCGGTGGCCCCGGCGATGAGCATGTGCGGGGCCTTGGCTAGGTCTGTGACCACCATTTCGCCGTGCATGTTCATGCCCATAACCAGTGGGATCTCGACAGATGGATCTTTCCAGCCCTTGGAGTAGAGCGCCTCGCGCAGGCGTATGGTCATGGACTTCGGATTCGGGACCTCAATGCCGACAAAGGGCTCGCCTGGAATCGGTGCCTGGATGCGCACCGCTTTGACGGCCATGGACAGGGCAATGTTGCGTTCGAGGCCGGCAATGGTGTCGACCCGGACCCCGTAGCCGGGTCTGACCCGGAACTGGGTGACCCTTGGCCCGACCAGCGCGTCGCAGACCTGGGCGTCGACGGCAAAGTTGTCGAAGGTTACTTGAAGCTTTTGCTTTTGCTCGGCGAGGATGGCTTCGTTGACAAACTCCTTTTCGTCGATGCGGGCACTTTCGAGGAAATTGAAGTCCGGGGTTCGGTATTCTTTCAGATCCTCGGGCGAAAAGGGATCGGGCAAAGGCTGGGAAGACTCGACTGTGGCGGCGTCTGGGGCCTCGATGTCCGTGTTTTCCGGCAGTTCGGCGAATCGGTCTTCCCGCTCCGCCATTTCCTGCAACTCAGCCTCCTGCTGGTCGAGGTGTTGGATGAGGTCGTCGACTGTCCGCTGGGCCTTGTCGCGCATTGCCTGGTCCCGATTGCGCCGCCATTGTCGGTCCTCGAGCCGCTCCTGCAGGTTTTCGCGCCAGAGGCGCAATTGTTCTTCGTCGGAAAGCCGTTGTTTGGCTTCTCGCTGCGGGTTTTCCGCTCCCGGATTGCGTTCGGCTTCCGCTTCGTATTCAGGTTCCGGATCCGACTCGATGCCAGCATCCCAGTCCTCGCTGCTAAAGCCTGCAGTACTGGTTCGGATACGCTGTAAAAACCCTTTTAGATTGGATTTTATCTCACGTATACCGGCGATGCCGAATCGGTCTGCTTTCATCATAAAAAAGCTGCGGAGTAGAACGCAGGACCGGGACACCCGCAACGCTTTTTTGCCATTATGGCTCGTTTATTCGCGGCGTTTGACAATTCGCCGGATACTTGACCAGATTGCCTCCGAACAATGCCGGAATTACCTGAAGTCGAAACCACCTGCCGTGGGGTGCGTCCTCACCTGGTGGGCCGTATCGTAGCGGGTCTGACTGTCCGTGAAGCCCGGCTGCGCTGGCCGGTTCCTGCGGCTTTGAAGTGTCTGGAAGGGCATCGCATTGAAGCGGTTGAGCGCCGGGCCAAATACCTGCTGATACGGAGTCAGCTGGGCACTGCGATTGTACACCTTGGCATGTCCGGTAACCTGCGGGTGAGTGAACCGACACTTGAGTTGCGCAAGCACGACCACGTCCTGCTGGATCTGGATTCCGGCTTGCAGTTGCGCTACCATGACCCCAGGCGCTTTGGTGCCTGGCTTTGGACCGAGACGGATCCTTATGAACACAGTCTGCTCAAGTCTCTGGGACCGGAACCCTTTGGTGAAGACTTCAATGTCGATTGCCTCCAGCAGGCCTGCAAGGGACGCCAACGCAGTATCAAGGAAACCATCATGGATGCCAAAGTCGTTGTGGGCGTGGGCAATATCTACGCCTGTGAGGCATTGTTCATGGCGGGCATTCATCCCGGCCGCGCCGCCGGCAAGGTGTCGCGTCCACGCCTCAAGCGTTTGGTCGACGCCATTCGCGAAGTCCTGGCCTCTTCGATCGAACAAGGCGGCACCACCTTAAGGGATTTCCTCCGTGAAGACGGCAGCCCCGGCTACTTTCGTCAACAACTCCGCGTCTACGGGCGCAGCGGCGAAGTCTGTCGCCGCTGTGAATCCCCCGTCAAGCAGATCACCCTTGGGCAGCGATCGACGTTCTATTGTGAGCGGTGTCAGCGGTGAGTGGGGGGATGGAATGGTGGAATGGTAGAATGGTGGATGTGTGGATTGATGGATTGGCGGGATGGGTTGTGGGGCGTAGCGAAGGAACGATAGTCCTTCGGGGGGTCCGGCTTCGTACTCTACGCCGTGACAAGGTGGGGCGGTTTCGCCGAAACCGCCGGGATTAGTCAGTGGTTCCCGACTTCGTCCAGCGGCCGTCTCGGCGAGACGGCCCTATTCCTTTTTGGAACCCTACCAGAACCAGCAGCCTCAGTCGCAGGTATTGCCTTCGGCAACGGTGCCTTCGCCTTGGATTTCGTAGCAGTTTTCGTTGCCGCGGAGGTCGTTGTTGAG
>JAFIGG010000096.1 GCA_020831485.1 Opitutales bacterium | reverse complement strand
TCCGCCAGGCAAGGCTTGAGATCGGGCCGGAGTAGACCTTGCGCTGGTCCTTGCTTAGGGAGTCGGCCACCGGCTGCATCGCCTCGTTGACCTGGGCCTGCTTGCGGGCCAGCACTGGGTCCACAGGGCCCTTCTTTTTTTGCGGTTTCGCGGCTGCCATCATGGCCTCCGGACTGCCGAAGTTTATCATCGCATCGGCCAGCGATTCGGTGCTGAGGATACCCTCTGCTTCGTGCTTCCAGGCGAGGCATGTCAGCGCACTGGAGTAGGCGACTCGGACGCCCATCGGGAGGCTGCCGAGCACGGGCAACAACACTTGGTTGATGGCATTTTGACGAGCGGTTACGATCTCTTTGGCTTTGGTTATTGCAGCATTCATTTGTGTGTCTTTCATTAGGTTTTAGATGTCACCCGGAACCCCCGGGCACTTCCTTCAATTCACTTCGCGAAGCGAAGCGAACTGCGCACAAAAAACCGCGGAAGGTTTGATACCTTGCCGCGGTTTGAAATGGTCTTGTCTAGGCGAAAAAACGAGCGTCTCGGGCTCAAGCGAGTGCAGTCTCGGAGGCCCGCAAAAGGCTCAACTGCCTGAGCAAAGACGCGGTCGACAACCGCTTGCCTTTGCAAGCGAGTTGCTGCGCTTTTTCGAGCAAAGGTTTGCGATATTTTGCCCTCAAATGTTCGTCTTCAATCTGTTGCAGGACCTTGGACACAACCTGTCCAATCCGCACCGTCTGACTGCGCCTTTCGCAGATTTCTTTGCTATTCCTTCGCGGCAGTTTGCGGGTGTATTCTTTCGAGAGTTTTTGATCCTGTTGTAGTTTGCGTATGATGGCGTCAACGGACAATTCAGACATGGGACATCCTTTCATTTTTGGGTGGTATTATTTCTATTCACCACCGAAAGAAGCCCTCCGCGAAGCGGACCTAGTGGTTCGACCACTAGCCCGACTCCATTGCACTCTCACACCACTACCATTCATGAGGGATGATAAGGGCGAAAAACAGGCAGCAATTTAGTATGGACAAAGCATACGTTCGTATGCAATATTCATACATATTGAATTCGATAGATCACATCTTCCCAAAAGCGAGAGCGGAAATATTTCGCTTATTATTCTCCGAACCTGAGGGCAAGTTGCACCTGCGCGATTTGGCAAGACTCAGTGGCTTGGCAGTTGGCACAATTCAACGAGAAACCGCCAACCTAAGCGATGCAGGCCTGATTACAGAGGAACGGGACGGCAACCGTCTCTATTTTAAAGCCAACACGGCCAATCCGATATTTCCGGAGCTGCACGGGATCGCCCTCAAGACAACCGGACTCCGTGAGCAGTTGGCAGCCGCCTTGAATGGCCTTGACGGCATAGATCTGGCATTTGTTTACGGCTCCTACGCCCAAGGGAAGGCAGGATCCGAAAGTGACATTGACCTCTTCGTGATTGGTGATGTTGGCCTCCGCCATCTGGCTCCTAAGTTACGTCAGATCGCTGATAGAATGAATCGCGAGATAAACCCGAGCGTGATGTCAGCCGCTTCCTATCTGGATAAGCTGGGCTCTGGAGATGCCTACATTCGTAACGTGACAAAGGGGAACAAATTGTGGATTGTAGGGAGTGACGATGAGCTTGCAGCAATGGCATAAGAACGGATGGCTCCGCCCCTACGAAACAAGTCGAAAGCAGATCACTGATCTCCTTGACATCGTCGTGCGTGACTTAGCCGACGCCAGAACGGCACGACTCAGTTCCGACTGGCAGTTTGGTATCGCCTACAATGCCGCCCTTAAGCTCTGCACAATCCTGCTCTACGCCGAGGGTTACCGCCCCGACCGCGCACTGGCCCACTACCGTACCCTTCAAGCGCTACCTCTAATACTCGGCGATTCCAGAAAGGATGATGCCGACTATTTGGACAGTTGCCGCATCAAGCGCAATACAGTCGAATACGACATGGCTGGCCGCACCAGTCCAGAGGAAGCTTCCGAACTGATCGAATTTGCCAGTGGACTAAAGCAAGACGTGATCGATTGGCTCCACCAAAAACATCCCCATTTAGCCTCGAAAGCGTAAGATAGCAGATTGACTCAATCTGCCCACCCCACTTCAAAATTAGATTTCGGGCAAAGACCGTTCGTTTGCTCCGCTTATTGTGATTATTGGGGCGTCGACGAAAAATTCTGACAGGGATTTTTTTCACGTGACTTCGCTGAAGCGCCAGAAACCACAGCACAGGGCAGCCTCAAACGGGGGACGCTAGGGGGACGCCGGAAAAAATCAGGCCTTCATATCTCAAGCGTTTAAAAAAGATAAGCCGCTGACTTGCAGCGGCTTAAAAATGGTGGCGAGACCCGGAATCGAACCGGGGACACAAGGATTTTCAGTCCTCTGCTCTACCAACTGAGCTATCTCGCCATTGGCTTGGTAGCCGAAAAGAAGCTGCCGATATAGGCAAAGGCTTTTGCTTTCGTCAACTGGCTTTTTTAAAAAGTTTGGGGGTAGCTGCTACGGGGGGTGGACGCCTCGTCCGCCCGGGATGGTTACGCGATACGGGCGCGGGGGCGCGCCCGTCCCCCGGCCTGAAAGGCACGGGGCTACTTTTTCAGATCGAAGCCAGAACAGAGATCCTTCATCTTCGCGCGCAGCTCGGGAAGGATCTCGTCGCGCTGGTCGAGGTTGCGTTTGATGCAGTTGACGAGGGCGCTGCCGACGACGACACCGTCGGCGTAGGCGTTGATGGCGGCTACGTGTTCGGGGCGGCTGACGCCAAATCCGACGACCAGGGGCACATCGGTCTCTGCGCGAATACCGGCAATGCGCTCTTCGAGGTCGGCGGCGAGGTCGGCGCGTTCGCCGGTGACGCCTTCGCGGCTGACGTAATAAAGAAAACCTGTAGTCACGCCTGCAATGCGCCGAATGCGCTCTGCGGGGGTGGTGGGGGCGATAATGAAGACGGTCTCCAGGTCGTGTTTGGTGCAGGCCTGGAGAAGGTCGTCGGCTTCTTCAGGGGGCAGGTCCAGAGTCAGCAAACCGTCGACACCGGCCTCCTTGGCGCGTTTTACGTAGTTCTCAACACCGTGAAAATACACCAGATTGTAGTAGGTGTAGAAGACGATAGGTATTTCGGAAAACTTGCGGATGTCGCGGACCAGCTGGAAAACCATTTCCTGGGTCATGCCGGCCTTCAAGGCGCGATCGGCGGCCAGTTGGTTGGTCAGGCCGTCGGCCAGGGGGTCAGAAAAAGGCACGCCCAGCTCGAGTACTTCCGTGCCGGACTCGATCAGGGCCCGGGCGACTTCCAGACTGGTTTCGTAATCCGGATCTCCGGCGCAGATGTAGGCGACAAAACGGGCGCGGCCTTCGTCCCGGGCCTTTTGAAAAGTTTTTTGAATCCGGCTCATAATCTCCAATCGATCAAAGTTCAGTCGTTTCGGGTTCAGGCCTCGGCCACCGCATCGAGCAACTGCTCCATCGCTACGGATTGCTCCTCGCCCGATTGCAGGTTGCGCAGCTTTGCCGTGCCGGCGGCCCGTTCCTCCTCACCAAAAATCAAAGCCAGGCGGGCTCCACTCTGGCCAGCCAACTTGAATTGTTTGCCAAAACCGACCGGCTTCAGGGGGTATTCTACCCGATAACCGGCGGCGCGCAAGGTCTGGGCTGCCTTCAGGGCGATACTCCGTTCGGCTGGGCCGCCAACGACCAGAAAACAATCGGGCGCATCGATCAGAGGTGGCATTTTGCCCCGCTCCAGCAGCAACTGGCCGAGCATGACGTCACCCATTCCAAATCCGACCGCCGGCATCTCAGGGAAACCCAGGCGCCCGACCAAGTGGTCGTAACGACCGCCACCGGCCAGTGCCCTCCCAACGTAATTACCTCCGCCGTCAATGGCAAAGACCTCAAACACATAACCGGTGTAGTAGGCCAGACCGCGCACAATCCCCAGATCGATATGGATCCAGGGCGAGACACCGAGGGCGTCGAGGTCGTTCAGCAGACGCTCCCAGGACTCCAGACGGGCGTCGAGGCGCTCTCTCAGGGCTGCGTTGGATACGATGGAGCCAAAGAAGCGCTTGAGCCCTTCCAGCTCCCGAATCGAAACCAAGGTTTTCACCTGGGCCAAAAAGTCCTCACGGGCATCACCGAACCAGGGCTCGAGCTTTTCCAGCACCGCCTCCTGCGGAAGACGCTCCATTTTATCGATCACTCCAAGGATGCCGAGGGCGGCCTCCCCTTCGTGGCCCAATGCGGCAAGAAAATCGATCCAGAGACTGCGGTCACTGAGGCGCAGGCGGAAATCTTTGGCACCGAGGCCGGTTGCCAGCAGCGTCTCTACACAGAGAGCGATGATTTCACAATCGGCGCCCTCCCCCGGTTCGCCAAAGACATCGGCATTGAACTGGTAGTGCGAGCGCAGGCGCCCTTTCTGTGGTTTCTCGTAGCGAAAGTTCTCGGCGATGTTGAACCACTTGATCGGGCGCTTGAGCGAATTCGCCTGGCTCCCGACCATGCGCGCCAAAGACGGCGTCAGCTCCGGCCGCAGTGCGACCTCACGACCACCTTTGTCGGTAAAATGGAACAACTGTTCGACGATCTCAGGGCCGCTCTTTTCCGTCAGCAGCTCCAGCGGCTCCAGGGTCGGGATGTCGTATTCCTGGAATCCGAAGCGGCGCGCGGCCAAAGTCCACACTCGAAACAGAAAATTCCTTTGCGCGCAGGCTTCCGGATAGAAATCCCGAAAGCCCGGAAGGCATTCAAATCCGGCCATAAGGCAAAAAAGGCTCAGTCAATGTGGTCCAAATCCAGGTCCTGCAGGTGCCCTTTAAGCTCCTTGCCGGCCTTGAACTTGATCACCGCACGCCGCGGAATGACCACATCCTTCTCGGGCTTGTTGGGGTTACGACCCACGCGGGACTTGCGTACCTGCACTTCGAAGACGCCAAAATTCCGCAACTCGACATTCTGGCCCTTCGCCAACGAGTCGGCAATAGTGTCCAGCGTAAGCTGGACAACGTCGCGAATTGTTTTCTGCGGGACCTTCCATTCGCTGCTGTCGGCTTGGGGATTCTCCTTATCCTCGAGTTTCTGGTGGACGCTCAGGACAATATCTCGTTTGGTTAAATTTGCGGACATGATGAAAACCTCTATCGTCAGTTGTTAGGGTATCTATGTTATGAGGTGGTAGCTTTAGCCACCCACAGTGTCAAGCAAGCCAGAAATTTTTCATTAGCAATGAGTAAAGACGGACCACGTAATCCATTTGAAGAACTACAGGAGAAGCTCCAGGAAGCCCTTAAATCGGGCAAGGTGCAGTTTCCTGCGGGTATGCCAACGGGCCCAGCGGGCTTTTCCGAGCAGGGCCAGGGGGATGACGATCGCGGCGCCGAGGCACCGGACGATTCTGCCGAGGCGCTCGAGCGTATTCGCAACTTTAACCTGAAACCGCGGGAGATACGCGACTACCTGGACCGCTTTGTGATCCAGCAGCAGGAGGCCAAAAAAGTGCTTTCGGTGGCTATCTGCGACCACTACAACCACGTGCGCCAGTGTCTGGAGAAGCCGAAGCTGGCTGAGCAGGAGTATCACAAGCAGAATATCCTGCTGCTGGGGCCGACCGGTGTGGGCAAAACCTACCTGATGCGCACGATCGCAAAGCTGATCGGGGTACCCTTCGTCAAGGCGGACGCAACCAAGTTCTCGGAAACGGGCTACGTGGGCACGGATGTCGAAGAACTGGTGCGCGACCTCTACAAGGCTGCCGGCCAGAACGACGAAGTCGCCCAGTATGGCATCATCTACATCGACGAAATCGACAAGATCGCATCAGCCTCCAATCAAGGGGGTGGCAAGGATGTTTCCGGGCGTGGGGTGCAGATCAACTTGCTGAAGCTGATGGAGGAAACCGATGTCAGCCTCTTCAGTCCAACCGACATGATGGCCCAGATGGGCGCCATGATGGAGATGTCGCGGGGTGGCAAGAAGCGCAAGCGCAGCCTCAATACCCGCCACATCCTGTTCATCGTCAGCGGGGCCTTTGACAAACTGGCAGATTCGGTGAAAAAACGGATCGAGGCCAACAGCATTGGCTTTGGCAGCAGTCAGGAGATGATCGACCGCGAAGCGGGCGAATACCTGCACCGGATCGAAACCCAGGATTTGATCAAATACGGCTTTGAGCCGGAATTTGTCGGCCGCCTGCCGGTGCGCGTGGCCTGTGATCAGCTCAGCAAAGCCGACCTCACCGAAATTCTGATGAATTCAGAGGGCAGCCTGCTGGAACAATACCGCCACGATTTCAAAGGCTACGGGATTGACTTCAAAATCACCCGCGAGGCGATCGAAGCGATCGCCGAACGTGCCCACCGCGAAGGCACGGGTGCGCGCGGCCTGATGACAATCTTCGAGCGGGTGTTCCGCTACTTCAAATTCGAGCTGCCGTCGACGGGCATTGAGTCATTTGAGGTCACGGAGGAAACTATCTTTGAACCGCACGAAGCGCTGAAAAAGTTGCTGAAGGACAATTCCCACCTGCGCCGGACAATGCTGCAGAATGAATTGAGCAGCTTCAGCGACCGCTTTCAGGAGCTGCATTCGATTCAGCTGGAGTTTACCGATGACGCCAGCGACGTGCTGGTCGATTTCGCGGTGGACAAGGACAAGACTATTCGCGCGGTCTGCGAAGAACGTTTCAAGGACTTCGAACACGGACTCAAAATCATTTCCCGCAACACCGGCCAGGAGCAGTTTACGATCGACGCCGAGATGGCACGGGATCCGGATGGGCAGCTGTCCAAATGGGTGGTCGAAAGCTTCCGCAACCGGCAGTTGGAAGCGGATGAGACGACCAACGCGGACGACTCCCCTGCTTCGGAAACGCCTAAAAAGGAATCCTGAGGCCATGCCAGACGGAAACGCAGTGCGCAGCATGTTCGCGGGGATCTCCTCGCGCTATGATTCAGCCAACCGCATCCTCAGCGGTGGATCGGATATTTACTGGCGGCGGGTGCTGGTGCGCAAAGTCGCCGCCCGCAATCCGGCGGACATCGCGGACCTGGCGACGGGCAGCGGCGATGTTGCCTTTGCCCTCAAGCGGGGACTGGGTGATGGGGTCAAGATCCGCGGCTATGATTTCTGCGCTGAAATGCTCGACGAGGCCCGCCATAAGCAATCTGGCGGGAAGGGCAATGGCGGCATCGAATTTGCCATCGGTGACTGCCTGAACCTGCCGATCGCAGACGAGAGTCTCGACGCTCTGACCATCGCCTTCGGCCTCCGCAACCTCGAGGACCGCGCCCGCGGACTGAGTGAAATGGCCCGCGTCCTGCGCCCCGGTGGCGCTCTCCACGTGCTGGAGTTCAGTCAGCCGTACCGCTGGTTTCGTCCGGTTTACTACGCATACCTACGCCACATTCTCCCCCACCTGGCCCGGCTGGCCACAGGCAACCGCTCCGCCTACGACTATCTGGTCGGCAGCATCGAAAGCTTTCCCGAGCGCGATGCGCTCGCAGAGGAAATCAAATCGGCTGGCAAGTTCAGTGAAGTGTCTGCGAAGCCGCTGACTTTTGGGATTGTGGCGATACATACGGCGGTGAAGTAACGGGGGGTGGACGCCTCGTCCGCCCGAAGGCCATAGAGCTGCTGCGGGCGCGGGGGCGCGCCCGGCCCCGAGTGGACGGAGTGTGGACCGGGTGGACTTTGTGGACGGGTATGTTCAAAAAAACCCTGCGCTCATTTTTTGAATCAGACTGACTATAGGTAGGAAGAGGGCGAGGGCTACGGTGCCCATCAGCAGTGAAAGACCGCTGATCAGCAGGGGTTCCGCGAGCGCAGCGAGGCGCTCACTGGCTTGTTGCTGGCGCTTGCGGGCCCAATCGCCGCACTGTTGAAGCTGTGCGGCCAATTGGCCGCCGGCTTCGCCGACGCGGATCAGGGCAATCACTTCGGGATTAAGCCAGCGTTTCTTTTCGAGGGCATCGGCGAGGAGTTGACCAGCGAGCTGTGCCTGCAGCAGACCTGCGTGTAAATCCTGCCAGGAGGCCGAGCTGGAACCTGTGGCCATCTGCGCCAGGGCGTCCCCGAGCCGGATGCGGTTGCGCAGCAGGGCTGCCAATTCCAGGCAAAAGCGCGCACTGCGCCCACTCCGGCGCCAGGGGCCCCACACGGGCATCCGGTCCGCCAGGCGCGCAGCTATTCGGCAAGCTTTTGGCGAAAACCGCAGTGACCAGACCAGGCCCGCGGCCAGTAACAAGGCGACACCAATGCGCCAGTCCCCGCCACCGCGGAGGATACCCGTTGAGGCCAGCAGCCATTGAGTCAACACGGGCAGCGGCTCTCCTTCCAGCATTTGCGCATACAAATCCTCGAAACGCGGAACCACCAGCATGAGGGTTGTCAAAGTAATGGCTCCGCCAATCAGCAATATCGTCAGCGGATAAGCCATGGCCGTTCCCAGGCGATTTCCCATCTCGATCCGCACGCTCGCCAAATCCTCAACCAGCTTCAATTGGTCCCCCAGGTTGCCCCCCATGCGTCCGGCCTGTAATTGCGAGCGAAGCACCGTCGGCAGCTCGATTCCTGCTCCGTCAAAAGCTGTTTCCAGCAACACCCCTTCACGCAGGCGCTCCGCGCCATGCCGGCACAGCCCCCTGAGTCGTCGGCTGTCCGCATGCCGCGCCATCCAGTCCAAGGCATCCATCACCCCAAAGCCCCCTTCCAACAAGACCCGCCATTGGGAAATCCATGCCTGCTGCTCCCGCAGTGTGAGCTGCGAACGATTCCAGAATATTAAGGGCATGAACCGGTTTTTAGTAACCGTATTTAAATAAGCAATACTTAAGTGATGCCCGGGGGGCGGACGCCTCGTCCGCTCTAATTCCAAGGCCCTGCTACGGGCGCGGGGGC
>JAFIGG010000013.1 GCA_020831485.1 Opitutales bacterium | reverse complement strand
GGGATTGCGCAACCGCGGGGGGGGGGGGGGGCGGCCTCGCCGAGGCCGCCGGAGTGGGCTGAGAGATCGTTTTGTGGTGCCCGACTTCGTCCAGCGGCCGTCTCGGCGAGACGGCCCTACCGTGGATTGCGCAAGATTCGGGTGGTATCTGCCGGAGGCTTTTCGCTAGGATGATGGTTGAACTGAATGAAAGAAGAACCACATCCGCTTTCCGACTACGAGCGAATCGCCAAGGCGATTGCTTACTTGCGGGCGAATGTGGGCAGTCAGCCGGGTTTGGAGGAGTTGGCGCGGCAGCTGCATTTGAGTCCGTTCCATTTTCAGCGGCTGTTTAAGCGCTGGGCGGGGACAACGCCTAAGCGCTTTCTTGAGGTCTTGACGGTTGAGCGGGGCAAATCCTTGCTGCGGCAGGCGGTTCCGGTGATGGAAACGGCCAGCGAGTTGGGTTTGAGCGGGCCCTCGCGGTTGCACGACCACTTTGTGCAGCTCGAGGCCGTGAGCCCGGGAGAGTTTAAACGCCTGGGCAGTGGGTTGACGTTGGGCTGGGGTCTGCACGATTCCCCGTTTGGTAAGGTGTTTGTGGCTTTAACGGATCGCGGGATCTGCCGACTGGAGTTCATTGTACCGGAGGGTCTGCCAGCAGCGCGAATGCGGCTGAGCGAAAGCTGGCCAGCTGCGGAAATCCGGCAAGCAGAGACTGCTTCCGCTGAGGTGGTATCACGCTTGTTCGATCGCTCGTCGCCGGGAGATACCGCGCTGCCTTTGCAGGTCGCGGGCACCAACTTCCAGGTGGCGGTCTGGCGGGCGCTGTTGCGGATTCCTCCGGGCCATGGAACCAGCTACGGGAGGATTGCGGAAGCGGTTGGACGGCCGAAGGCCAGTCGTGCGGTTGGGACGGCGGTGGGGATGAACCCCATTGCTTTTCTCATTCCCTGCCATCGGGTAATTCAGCAAAGCGGCGCATTGGGAGGCTACCGTTGGGGCGTGGAGCGCAAGCAGGTCATTCAGCTTTGGGAACGGTTGCAATTGTCTTAAAATTGCCTAGAGTTTAGTTTTATGAGCTTACTCCGTATTATCTTCGCCGTGCTTTTGCCGCCCCTGGGTGTTTTTCTTACTGAGGGCATCAAGCCGTCTTTTTGGATCAATATTTTGCTGACTCTGCTCGGCTACATTCCGGGAATCATTCATGCCATCTGGATCATCGCCAAAAACGATGCCAATGCGCGTTGATTTTCTGACTGTCCGTCAGGCCCCGCATTGATCGGTGGCCATATTCCCTTGAGGATGGAGTATGTTTCGAACCCTGATACTCCCGATTGTGTCCCTGTTGTTCGTATTGCTTGCTTCCGCTCATTCCGCTTCCCGTCCGGGCAGCTTTAAGATGGGTGCCGATATTTCCTGGATTCCGCAGGATGAGGCGAGAGGAGCGGAATACTACGTTAACGGTGTCCGTAGAGAAATTTTTGACGTGCTGACGCAGCATGGCTTCAACTACGTGCGCCTGCGGGTCTTCGTCGACCCTGAACACGGGTACTCTCGACGCTCTCCTGAGGATCGCTGGTGCGGTATTGAGCAGACTTTGAAGATGGCCCAGCGCGCACGGGATGCAGGTATGGGATATTTGTTGAACTTTCACTACAGTGACACCTGGGCGGACCCGGAGCATCAGCCCAAGCCGCGGGCCTGGCAGGACCTGGAGTTTCCTGATCTGGTGGATGCGCTTTATGAGTATACCAAGGCTTCAGTGCAGGCCCTGGTAGACCAAGGCACACCACCGGACATGGTTCAGATCGGCAACGAAAACACCTTTGGCATGCTCTGGCCTGAGGGTCGGGTGGAGGCTTCTTTCCCGACGGGCAATCCGGTTACGGATGCCAACCATATGAATGTCGAGGGCGCGGGCGGCTACGACAACTTTGCCGAGCTGCTGAAGGCGGGGATTCGCGCCGTGCGCGAGGCTTCGCCAGAGAGCAAGGTAATGGTGCATCACCACCTGGGCCGTCACTGGGAAATGGTTAAGGATTGGATGGACAACCTGCTGGAGCGGGGCGTCGAGTTTGATGTGGTCGGATTCTCGGCCTACCAGCAGCAGGAGGAAGGCGACTGGGAGCGGACCATTGAAAAGTTTATCGAACGCTATCCCGAGCATGGATTCAATATCGTTGAGTATTCCAGCCGCAAGCAGTACATCAACGACATCGTCTACAATGCTCCGGATCAACGCGGCTGGGGCACCTTTATCTGGGAGCCGACCCGCCACCAGGAGGCAATCTTTGACCGCGATGGCGGCAACGCCGGCGGTGGACCGCGTCCGAACTTGCTGCGCGACGGCATGAACCCGGCTGAAGCACCGGGTGGAACGGTGACGGAGACAGGCGAGCGGCGCCAGCCGAGCAATCGCTACGAAGGCAACGAATTCCTTCAGCTCTACCGCGAAATGGCTGCCGACTATGGCGTGGAATTGCTTCACGAGCCCGCCAGGACGGAGCTCGATGCGCGTCCAATGTTTCAGGATGAGAGCGGGGTGATCCGCTGGCAGGAAGATGGTTCCGAAGTTATTCTGTTCGGCGCCAACTACTGCTTGCCGTCGGCCTCCGATTATCGCGCTGCGAGAGCGGTGTCCGATGACCTGAAAGGCATGATCGACGAAGACATGCAGCATTTCGCCCGCATGCGCTGGGATGGCCTGCGCCTGTCCTTCTGGGGCGATTCAGAGAACACGGATGCCGAAGGCAACCTGATCGAAAACGAACACCTGGACCTGCTTTGTTACCTGATCTACCGTGCGGGTGAACGCGGGGTCTATATGCTGCTGAGTCCGATCGTGAACCACACTGCACTCTGGCCCGGTGCGATGGACCAGGAGCCAAGTGGTATCTTTGCCGAATATTCCGGCCAGGAACGCGGGGTCAATCCGGATGCCATTGCGGCCCAGGTCAACTACATCCGGCAGCTGCTTGAGTATGTGAATCCCTATACCGGTGTGGCTCTCAAGGACGATCCCTTTATTCCCTTTGTCGAAATGGTCAACGAACCCTACCACCACGTCGACGACTTCGATGGCTCTGTGCATTTTATTAATGAACTGGTGGCAGCGGTCAAAGACGTGGCGCCGGACAAGATCACCTTCCACAACCTGACCCAGGCCGTTGGCATTGCCGACGCCATGAGGGCTTCAAATGTCGACGGCGCCAGCATCGGCTGGTATCCCTCCGGACTGGTCTCCGGGCGGACGCTGGAAGGCAATTTTCTGCGCGCGGTCGATGACTTCCCGCCAATACGCGAAGTTGATTTGACCGGCCTTTCACGGGTGGTTTATGAATTCGATCAGGCGGACATGATGTCGAACGTCATGTATCCGGCAATGACCCGGACATTCCGGTCGCTGGAAGTTCAGTATGCGGCAATGTTTTCCTATGACATGCTGCGCACATCCCGTTATAACCTCGGTTGGCAAACGCACTTCCTGAATCTGGTGTCGACGCCGCAGAAGGCCGTCAGTTCGATCATTGCCGGCGAAGTCATGCGGGAAATCGCAGCCGGTGAAGAGTTCGGCGCCTATCCGGAAAACAAACAGTTTGGCGAATTTCGTCTGGATTACGCGGCCGACCTGTCCGAATGGAACAGCAGCAGGCATTTCTACTACACATCGAATACCTCAACGGAACCCAAGGATCCGGAGTCGCTGGAACACATCGTCGGCTATGGTTCGTCGCCGGTGGTGGACTACAGTGGCAAGGGTATTTATTTTCTCGACCGCATCCAACCGGGTGTCTGGCGTCTCGAAGTGCATCCGGATGCCGAGTTGATCGCCGACCCCTATGCGCAACCAAGTGTGGATCGTGTGGTGGTGGATATCCGGCACCGCGAATGGCCGATGCGGGTTCTGCTCCCGGACTTGGGTGAGGGCTTTGAGATCAGGGATCTGCGAAAGCGCGAGCAAGTCCGGCAAACAAACAATGCCCGCTTTCAGGTGACGCCTGGTATTTACCTACTGGTCAGCGCCGAGGACTTTGATACAGCCGACCTGCCGGATTCGATTGGGCGTATTGGCATGGGCGAGTTTGTGACTTTGGACGAATTGCCTTTCGAGGGCGAACGCTTCCGCCTGTTTGATGCCGACGCCGATATCGACCGCCTGAGCTACACGCGCCTGCTGGGCGAGGGGCGCAAGGTCGAGGGTGAGGCAACTTTGCGGCTCGGTTCACAGCGCTTGAACGAGCGCCAGGGCGACTTCAGTGCCTCGCTGGATATTGTCAGCCGCTTGAAGGAACTAGGAGCCGCGATCGATTCGGTTGAAGCCCTGGAATTTCGGGCTAGGGCCCACACCGGTTCCGGCATGTTTGTCCTGACCCTGATGGAGGCCGATGGGACCTCCTGGGTGCAGCGTTTTGCGCTGACGGATGAATGGCAGAGTTACACCGTGCCACTGGACACCCTGGAGGCCGATAAGGGCGTGCTGCTGCCGCAGGCCTATCCCGGCTACTGGAGTTATTGGGTCGAACCGACAGAGGGCCGTGGCGGCCCCGACGACCGCATTCAACCTTCTCAGATCGAGCGCATTCAATTCTCACTGCGTGAACCCGATGACGGCCAAACAATGGCGGTTGAGCTGGGCGCGGTCGATTTGCTGTTGAGTAATCCCTGATCCCCTCCTGATTAAATTCCTCTTGGCGGGTAAAAAAGTTTTGTCCACGCCATGGCGATCGTCCACGATGCCTGAGTGGGCATGGATGATGACAAGACCGTATTGGGTGATTCTGGAGACGAGTCCGACTCGCTTGAGTCCGGCTTCATGCTGGGCGACTATAGGATTAGTCGCTTATTGGGCCGGGGCGCAATGGGTGAAGTCTACGAGGCCGAGCAGGTTCACCTCGGCCGGTCCTATGCGGTCAAGGTTTTGCCCGGCCAGTTGACGGAGGATCCGCGCTTTCGCGAACGCTTTCGCACGGAGGCGCGGACGCTGGCGTCCTTGAGCCACGCCAATGTGGTGTCGGTGATGTATGCGGGGGAGGCGGATGGCCGCTTTTTCCTCGTCATGGAACTTCTCAACGCCTTTGCCCAACCGCAGGGGCCGGAGGCAATTCAGGCGAGCCTGGTGCAGGTGCTGTCCGGACTGGCCTACGCCCATGGCAAAGGGATCGTGCACCGCGACCTCAAGCCCTCGAATCTCCTGCAGACTAGTGACGGTGTCGTCAAGGTGGCGGACTTTGGCGTCGCTCAGGTCGTCGGTGAGGCCTTTGTGAAATCGGTGGTCGAGGAATCCATTGCCCGCTCGCAGGTTGGCGATGTGGCTACCATTGCGGACGGCTCCGGAAAATCCTGCTCCAGTTTCGACTACGCCGGGACGCTGCAATACATGGCGCCCGAAGTCATGCAGGGTGGGGAGGCGACGGTGCGCAGCGACCTCTATGCCGTTGGGGTGATGGCCTATGAATGGCTGACCGGGCGCAAGCCAGTTGGGCGCTACAAGGATGCGAGCAAGTGGGTGGAGGGGCTGGATCCGGCATGGGACGACTGGATCAACGCAGTGCTGGAACCGGAGCCCGAAGACCGGATTGCGAGCGCCGAGCTGGCGCTCGAGCAGCTGCAGGGCATCGGCCTTGAAAAGCCGCGCGAGGAAACACAGTCCACTCCGGTTGCTGCCCATCCGGTGAAGTCCTCCGGCAAAGGCGGCCGTTGGCTTGTTTTATTGTTGCTGCTGTTTGTTGCCGGCGGGGCATTGGGTTATTACTACGGCGTCCACCTGCCTGCGGAGCAGGAGCGGGAACGGGAGGCGCAAGCGTTGGCAGAAGCGAAGCAAGTGGCGGCTGAAGCTCAGCAGATGCGGGAGCGCATTGAGTCTTTGCCCATGGATGCCCCGGCGGATGTTCTGGCGGAGTTGCAAAGTGCCGTCGGCGCTTATCTGGATAACGCGCCCGATGAGTTTAGCGATACCATTGCTGCGGACTGGCGGAATGCCGCTGCGGAGTTGGAGGCCTATCGCCTTGAGCACGCCCGCGGCAGTGTGCGCGTGGTCACTCGACCCGAGGCAGCGGTTGTGGTCATCAATGATGTTGAGGAGCAAACGAGTCCGGCGACCTTTGATGACCTGCGCCTTGGAGTATTTTCCGTGCATGTAAGCAAAGACGGCTACGAAGCCTGGGAGGGAGAAGTAGAAGTGGTTGAGGACGGGCTGACGGAGGTTTCCGTCGAGCTGGAACGAAGCAAGGGTGAATTAGCCCTGGCCTTGAGGGGAGAGCTGCAAAGTGGTCAGTTCTCATTGTATGAGCAGGGCTCTGATGACGAGGCTGTTGCCGCTGGGTCAATGCCTTTTCGGGGCACCATTCCCGTTGGCCTCTATACGTATAAGGTTTGGCATGACAGTCTGTGGGGGCCAATCAATGCTGAAGGCCGGGTGGAAGTTCTTCGCGCTGAAGCCGCCGAGCTTTCGGTTGAGTTACCGGTTGCGAAGTTGACGATCGGATCCATTCCGGAAGGAGCGGAGATACGTATTAACGATCAGGTGGTCGGCACTGCGCCTATGCTTGTCACTGGATTGCCGAAAGAAACGAGGCTCACGGTTGATTTGCACAAGGAAGGCTACCGAACTGCCCGGAACATTTTCCTGCTCACTGAGTATTCGCCCATAACCGGCTGGACCGGGCGCTTGGTTCCGGACTATAAAATGCCGAATTTTGCCGATGGACCGCGGCGTTTTAGGGTGTTGGGAACCACCCGCAATCGCTTTAGCCAGGCATTTTCAACCGCATGGGAAACAAATCCAGGGGATGTAGTGGAGTCGACGACCACGATGGGCAGTTTGTTCGTTGTGGATGGGCTCAATGCGGGAGGGTTTTGGGAACGTGCGCGGATTCACATCGAATCCCGTGAGAGCTCGCAGGAATTATCGCCTGAGGCCTTGGCGGTGGCCCCGCAGGTCGGTGAAACGATTGCCATCGAGCGCCAGCCCAATGGCGAATGGAAGGGGCGGTTCGAAGGCCGGAACGAGGATGCCCGAGTGTTCAGTCCGATAGCGCCTGTGTTATGGTTTGGGCCTGAATACTGGAATGCTGAAGCGATTCAAGCGGGAGAAAGTTGGCAGGTGCAGGTTCCCTCATCGTTCCGCATTTTTGGCGTTAGTATTGATTCCGCGACCGGTTCGATTGAAGGGAGAATGCAGCGCCTCGAGGACGGATCCGACGAGGTTCGGTTTGAGTTTGATGTGCGGGGGCGGTTTCTTGCGGCTGAGCGCCAACGGCATAGGGACAACCTCGACGGACATGCGTTTGAAGATGCCATTCATTTTGCTGGCAGCAGTCGCCTGCTCGTCGATGAATCGGCAACTTATATTGAGGAGGGCACCATTGAGGGGGTTCTCACGAATTCGATTGAATTTGATCAGCAGCTTTTCAAGGCGATCCATGAGTTCGAGATACATTCGCAGGTGGAGCCCGTGATCGAATAGTGCGCTGGCTCCTTAAATCCTTGGCTTGCCCTTGGGCGGGTGGATGCTTTGGCTGGTGCGCTTATGGATATTCAATTCAATCCTGCGGTGACATTGGATCGGCTGCTTTCGGCAGCGGCCGCTGAGGTCGAGGGCCTTGGCGCGGATTTTGACGCACAGCTGCGTCCTGCTGATCCGCGCTTTGGCGACTATCAGGCCAACGGCGTGCTGCCCTGGGCCAAGCGCCAGGGAGTGAACCCACGCCAGCTGGCGACTGCCTTGCTGGACGCCTTGAATGCGCGGAATCCGGATCTGGGGGATTGGGTGGAGACGTCGATTGCCGGCCCCGGTTTTATCAATTTCAAACTCCTGCCTGCCTTCCAGTTGGCCTGGCTCAAGCAGTACCGCGATCAGGCCAGCCTGCGGGCTGGCGCGGCGGGGAAGTTGTCCGGCCGCAAGGTCGTGGTCGATTTCAGTTCGCCCAATACCGCAAAGGAAATGCACGTGGGGCATATCCGTTCGACGGTCATCGGTGAGGCCATCAGCCGCCTGCTGGAGTTTTCGGGTGCGGAAGTGATTCGCGACAACCATATAGGAGACTGGGGCACGCAGTTTGGCATGCTGATCTGGGCGATCAAGGATTCTGGCTGTGACCTCGATAATCCCGGACCGAATGCATTGGCCGAATTGGAGGCGCTCTACAAGAAAGGCAATGCCCGTTACAAGGAGAGTCCGGAAGCGGCCGATCAGATCCGTGCGGAGCTGGTGAAGCTGCAGCGCGGGGATCCCGAGAGCGACCGCATCTGGAAGCGCATTACTGAAATCAGCTGGCAAGCCTTTCAAGTGATTTACGATGCGCTGGATATTCAGTTCGACCTGGTGCTGGGTGAAAGTCACTACCGCAAACAAGTCGACGGTATTTATCAGGATCTGACGGAGACTGGCCTCGCCCAGGAGGACCAGGGAGCCCTGGTGGTGTTCCATCCCGAGCACAAGCGCTTTGCCAAGCAGCCTTTCATCGTGCGCAAGGCCGACGGCGCGTCCAACTACGCAAGCACGGACTTGGCAACAGTGCGCTACCGCACCGATGAGCTGAAGGCGGATGAAGTGATCTATGTGGTCGATTCGCGTCAGAGCGACCACTTTGAACAGCTCTTTCTGACTGTAGCCAAATACTATGCCGCCAAAGGCTGGAAGGCCCCGTCCATGCAGCACGTTTCTTTTGGCACCGTGCTCGGTGAAAACGGCAAGCCGATCAAAACCAAGGAGGGTGGCTCGGTGAAGCTCAAAGACCTCATGCAGGAGGCCATTGAGCGTTCCTTTGCGGTCGTGACGGAAAAGAATCCGGACCTGCCGGAAGACGAGCGCCGCAAGATCGCCGAAGCCGTTGGCCTGGGCGCGATCCGTTACATCGACCTGTCCCAGAACCGCACCAGCGACTACATTTTCTCCTGGGAGCGCATGCTGTCCTTCGAGGGCAACACTGCGCCTTACCTGCTCTATGCAGTAGCGCGGATTCACAGTATTCTGCGCAAGGCCGGCATCCAGCCGGATCAACTGGACGAGCTCCCGCAGGGAGCGGAGTTGGAGAGTGATGGTGAAAAGGAACTGGCTCGGAAGCTCGTCCTGTTCCCTGCAACCCTCGACCAGACCCTGTCTGACCTGCGTCCCCACTTCCTCGGCGGCTACCTCTTCGAACTGGCCGGAGTGTTCAGCTCTTTCTATACCGCCAACAAAGTGCTCGTCGACGATCCCGCAGTCCGGGACCGCCGCCTGATGCTCTGCCAGCGCACTCTTCGCGTGCTCGAGTGTGGATTGCATCTGCTCGGTCTGAAGACGCTGGAGCGGATGTAGGGCGGTTTTCGGTGGGCTGTGAGGCTGGTGGGCTGAGTTCTGAGGAGCTGAGGGGCTGAGGTAGCTGTGGCGTTGGAGACCCGGCCTTCAGGCCGAATTGCGGGGCATTAGCTGCGGGTGTTTTGGCTGGGGCGCGGGGTTCAGACTCAAGCCTGTTCTCCAGTGGGTGTCCTGGATGGGGTGGTCTCTTTCGGCGAAAGGAACCCTGACTGGGTGATTTTCTAAATATAAATCACCTGGACCACGGTGCTTGAGGTCGAATGGTCGGAGATTATGGTGTCGAGGTCGTCTTTGACGTCGTAGTAGCGCTGCCATCGGAGTTGGGAGCAGTTGGATTTGCGGATGAAGCAGGTTTTCAGGCCGCGGAAGACGATCAGTGAGCGTTCGTAGCCGGCGATGCGTTTGAGGCCCCGAAGAAGCTGGTCGTGGATGAAGAGAGGTTCCCAGTCGCGTTGGCGGAGGTCGATTTCGAGAAAGCCGAATGAGCGGTTTTTTCGGTCGAGGCCGAACTGGTCGATGATTTCCTCGGCCACCTGGGCGAAGGCTTGCAGGTAGTGGTCGGATTCCGGGCTCGGCTTGAGGGAGGCGTCGATCGCGGATTTAAGCGTGTCCACCAATGGCTCGTCGACACCCGGTTCGACGCCCATAATGCCCCGCAGACAGTGGGTCTTGGCCCACTCCAGCAGGTCAAGGTCCGGTCTCTGTTTCCCGTAGGGCTGAGATTTCCTGGGCGAGTTCATTGATGTCGCGAAAGTCTTTATATACGCTGGCGAAGCGCACGTAGGCAATTTGATCGATGTCCCTGAGCCGATTCATGATGCGTTCACCGATCAGGCGGCTGGGGATCTCGGTTTCGCAGGCTGCTTCCAGCTCTGCCATCAGATCCGAAACCATCATCTCAATCTGTTCGATGTCAATCGGACGTTTTTCACAGGCGCGGCGGATGCCGTTGAGAATCTTTGTGCGATCGAATTCTTCGCGTCGGCCATCGGCCTTTTTGACAACCAAACCTTCGCGCACAATTTCCTCGGTTGTGGTAAAGCGGTAGTCGCAGACCTGACACATTCGCCGACGGCGGATGGCAAAGCCATTGCGTTGGACCCGGGAGTCGATGACCCGGGTGTCCTTGGCGCTACATTTTGGGCATTGCATGGTAGGTAAGGGTTAGACAGCAGCAGGAACTTAGGGTTCCCTATTCACAAAGCCGTTGATAGCTCTGAAGTCAATTCTATCTGGCGCAGGGCCTCGTAGGTGGCGATGCCGGCCGCTGTGGAAAGGTTGAGCGAGCGCAGGGGATCGGGATTAAAACGGGGGATGCGCAAGCGCTGGGATTCGCCGAGTTCGGAGTGCAGCCAATCCGGGCAGCCGTGTCCTTCGTTACCGAAGAGCAGACCGTCGCCCTGTTCAAAGCGGGCGGACCAGATATCGGGGCCACCGTGGGTGGTGAGCATCCAGATGCGGCGTGGAGCCAGCGGGCTGGTGCGGAAAGCCTGCCAATTGTCGTGGATGTGGTAGTCCAGTGCCCGCCAGTAGTCCATGCCGCTGCGCTTCAGGTAGCGGTCCGTCAGCTCGAAGCCCAGTGGGCGTATCAGGTGCAGGCGGGCGTTGGTGAAGGCGCAGAGCCTGCCAATGTTTCCGGTATTCTGGGGGATTTCCGGATTGAAAAGAATTAGCTGCAGACGGGGTGGGGTGCTCACGGTTCGATCAGGAGTAGCGTTTGACCATCTGTTCGGCTTCCCGAAGCTCAACGGCTTTTTTCATGTCGTCACGCTTGTCATACTGCTTTTTCGATCGGCATAGCCCGATTTCGATCTTCACCAGACCCTGTTTGAAATACAGGCGCAGAGGAATGATTGCCTTGCCGCCGCTCTGGATTTCCTGCTCCCATTTGCGGAATTCCCGTTTGTGCATCAGCAATTGGCGGGGCCGGTAGGGATTGTGATTGGCATCCGTTCCAAACGCGTATTCGGCGATGTGCGCGTGGTAGAGGGTCGCCTTGTTGTTTTGCAGGCGGACAAAGGCCTCGGCGATCTGCGCCTGGCCACAGCGGATGGATTTAACCTCCGTGCCTTTCAGGACGATTCCACACTCCATGCGGTCGTCCACAAAAAAGTCCCGAGACGCACGCGCGTTCCGGACTTCCTTTACTCGGCTGCCGTCAGACTTCTTTTTCAATCGGGGTGGACGGTGATCAGGCGCCTTATCTCGACTCCGACTCCGGCTCGTAAAGCTCGTAAGTGATCTTGCCTTCGATGATTTCCCGCAGAGCGATGTCTTCCGGAGTCAGGCGTTCGAGGGATTCGACCAGCGGTTTTTGGCCCAATTTGAGTTGTTTCACGCGACGTGAAACAACGTTGATCAGGATGTTTGGGTCATTGATGACCTTTTTGGCTTCTTTAATGTATTCGTCTCTCACAGCTGGAAAAAATAAAAGCGATCAGCCTACCTGCGGTTGCGGGATTTTGGCAAGGTTAAAGTGGTTAGTGGTTCTCACTGGAGGTCAAAGGCGATCGAGTCGGCAATTTCTTTGGCTTTGTCCTCGCCGCAGAGTGCGGCGACCAGACGGAGGGCAAAACGGGTTGCGGTGCCAGCTCCCTGGGAGGTGATCAGGCGTCCACTCTCGACCACCGGTGCATCCGGATCACGGCCCGGTAGCTTGCCTGAGGTTGAATGGTGGGAGGTGAAGGCGCGGCCATCAATGATGCCGGCGGCATTGAGCACGATCGGGCCAGCGCAGATGGAGGCGATCCATTTGCCGGCAGAGTTCTGCTTGCGCAACCAATCGAGGACATGGTCCTTATCGAGCAGCCGGGTGTGGCCCGGCCCACCGGGCAGGACCACGAGGTCAAAATCCTTGTCTGCGATATCCTTGAAATGAACGTCCGCTTGCAACGAAATGCCGCTGCGGCCTTTGATCAGCAGTTCCTCTTCGGTCGTGGCCACCGTAACCTCCACATCTGCACGGCGTAGAAGGTCAATTGGGGCGACGGTTTCCATTTCTTCGAAACCTTCGGGAATGAGTATCAGTGCTTTTGCCATAATCAGAGAATTAATTTATCCGGATGCCTGCAGGCTTCAAATCTGAACTTCGATTTTGGTTGGTGGATGTGGGCGCGGGGGCGCGCCCACCCCGGGGGATTCAGGTATTGGCTTTCAGCTCAAAACCATCCTTTTGGTCGACGACGGTCCAGCCGGCTTGCTGGAGTTCGTTGCGGAGGGAGTCGGCGGTGGCGAAGTCGCGGTCCTTTTTGGCCTGCCAGCGGCGTTCGGCGAGCTGCTGGATTTCTGCGGGCACTTCGCTGGCGGGGGCTTTGTCGGTTTCGGGTTGGACTTCCAGGCCGAGTACGGCGAGCAGTTTGCGGAAGGCCTGGAGGTCGCGTTGAGCGTCACCGGAGTTTGCCGCCAGGGCGGCTTTTAAGCCTGTATGGAGGGCGCCGAGTGCGGCCGGCGTGTTGAGGTCCTTGCGGATTGCATCCCAGGCGGCGGTGAAGGCACCGAAATCGTCGAGCGGCGTGTCGAGGGACTGCGGTATTGCCTTCGAGTCTTCGACCGATTCGCCGGCCTTTTCCAGAAGTCGGGCATATCCGCGTCCCAGTTTGCCCAGGGCGGCGCGGGCGGCGTTGAGGCCGCCCAGGGTGAAGTTGAATTGCTGGCGGTAGTGACCGCCGAGCATGCCGAGGCGGATTTCCATTGGCTCGAAGCCCTTTTCGATAAGGTCGTCGAGGGTGAAGAAATTACCCAGGCTCTTGGACATCTTTTTGCCTTCGACCAGCAGGTGGACGCCGTGCATCCAGTGGCGGGCGAAGGGTTTACCGGTGGCGGCCTCGCTCTGTGCAATTTCGTTTTCGTGGTGCGGGAAGCAGAGGTCCTCGCCGCCGCCGTGGAGGTCAAAGGTTTCGCCCAGATAGCGGATGCTCATGGCCGAGCACTCCAAGTGCCAGCCCGGCCGACCCCGTCCCCAGGGACTGTCCCAGGCCACTGGACCATCGCTGTCCTTGTGTGCCTTCCAGAGGGCAAAATCGGCGACCGCGTCGCGTTCGTATTCGTCGGCCAGGTTGGCGCTTCCAGCGCTGTTGGTGGACTGGCTGAGCAGGGCCTCCGGATCGAAGTGGGAGAGTTTGCCGTAGCCCTTGAAGTGGCTGACCTTGTAGTACACCGATCCGTCGCCGCCGACATAGGCGAAGCCTTTGTCCATAAGCTTCTGGATCATCTCCAGCTGCTCGGCAATGTGCTCGGTCGCACGCGGCTCGACATCCGGGGTGAGCAGGTTGAGGCGCCTGCAGTCGGTCTGGAATTTATCCGTCCAGTGAGAGGTGAATTCCTCCAGGCTCTTTCCGGATTCCAGTGCACCCTTGATTGTTTTGTCGTCCACGTCCGTGATGTTGCGGACGTAGAGCGGATTGTAGCCAGCTGCCTTGAGCAGGCGGTAGAGCACGTCGAAACGCACGAAAGTGATGAAGTTACCGATGTGGGCCGGGCCGTAGACTGTCGGTCCACAGACATACATGCGGTAGTGATCGGGCCGCTCCGGTTGGAGCGGCTTCAGTTGACGTGACAGAGTATCGTGTAGCTGTACCGTTTGCATGAAAATGGTTTGTTGGAATCGATCGCCGAAATTCAGAGACTTTGGATGAAGGTGTCGACGGCCTCCCAGTAGATTTCGGCAAAGTCCTCAACAAGGTTATTGTGCCCACCCGTGTCAACCGTGACCAGTGTTTTGGGGTCCTTGGCGCGCTGATAGAGGGCAAGGCTGTGGGAGTAGGGGATAGTATAGTCGAGGGTGCCATGAATGATCAGCAGCGGTGCCTGGATGCGATCAATCCGGCTGAGGTTGTCGAATACATCCCATGGCAGGAGGCGAACCCGGGTTAAGACCCGGAAGGTGCTGGTAAAGGTGCCTTCCAGGATGACACCAGCAACCGAGTGGTCCTCAGCCAACTGGACCGCTGGTCCTCCGCCGAGAGAGCGTCCGTAAAGGATGACCTGTTCTTTACTGAACCCCAACTCCTCCACGATGTACTGCATGCTGGCCTGTGCGGCTTCCATGATGCGCCTTTCGTTGGGGCGGCCGGTGCTGGTTCCGTAGCCTGGGTAGTCCCAGGCAAAGACCGCAAAACCCTGTTCGCGCAGCAGCTCCAGACGGCCCTGGCTACGGCCGAGGTCCTCTCCATTGCCGTGGTGGTAGAAGACAATCCGGTCGGCTTGTTCGTGGGGCAGAAACAGGGCTGAGATCTTATAGCCCTCGTCGCCGTAGGGAATCTTGATAATGGCGTCCGAGTCCGAATAGCTTGAGGGTGGCTGGGGGAAGATCATGCGATTGGCAAATACCAATGCGAACAGCGCCAGGCCAAGGTAGCCCGCAGCCACGGTCATGAGGATCATTTTAAGCAAATTCATAAATATCGGAGGGCTACCAGTGAAGCCTTCAGCGGGCTGCGCATCAACGAAAACTTTGATTTCGGATGCCAATATCTTAAAAGTTGCCCTAAGCGGCAGAATTGCGTTGACCCATATAGGGTATCCACCGCAAATAATTAGCGCAATGCGGGTCATACTGTTAACGGTTTTTCTCAGCCTGGTGCTGGTAGCGATCTTTGCCGTGCTCTTCATCGGTGAGCGTCGTCAGCGGGGGGCGCGAAGTCCGGAGCAGGATGCACTGCTGCCGTTGGAGGACGACGATGATTCTCCGGACAAGCATCGCAGAAATTGAATATTCCCAATAGAGCGGTGTATGCCCGCTCTCCCCACCCTAATACATGAATACCTTATCAAGTAACCGTCAGGTCATCACCTATGATGATCATCACGTGCGTCTGTTCATGCTGGCCTCCATATTCTGGGGGATGATCGGCATGATCGTGGGAGCGCTCATCGCGCTGCAGATGAACTTTCCGGCCCTCAATTTCGAGACTTCGTGGCTGACCTTTGGACGTCTGCGCCCGCTGCATACCAATGCGGTGATATTCGCGCTTGTCGGCAATATGATGTTTGCCGGCATTTACCATTCCACCCAGCGCCTGTGCAAGACCCGCATGGCCAATGACTGGCTGACGCGGATCCACTTTTGGGGTTGGCAGAGTGTCATTGTTCTGGCTGCGGTCACCTTGCCGTTGGGACTGACCAAGAGTAAGGAATACGCCGAGCTGATCTGGCCGATTGATATTCTGGTCGTGGTGGTCTGGGTGATTTTTGCGATCAACTTCTTCTGGACTCTGGCCAAGCGCAACGAGCCGACCCTGTATGTGGCGATCTGGTTTTACATCGCTACGATTGTTACCGTGGCTATGTTGTATGTGGTCAACAATCTGGCTATTCCAACCAGTCTGACCCATAGCTACCCGATATTCAGCGGGGTCCAGGATGCGCTGATCCAGTGGTGGTATGGGCACAACGCGGTGGCGTTCTTCCTGACAACGCCGATTCTCGGTTTGATGTATTACTACGTGCCGAAGGCGGCGAACCGACCGGTCTACAGCTATCGGTTGAGCATCGTGCACTTCTGGTCGCTGGTTTTCATTTATATCTGGGCGGGGCCTCACCACTTGCTCAATACCTCGCTGCCGAGTTGGTTGCAGACCCTGGGCATGATTTTCAGTTTGATGCTGTGGGCGCCTTCCTGGGGCGGGATGTTGAATGGTCTGCTGACCCTGCGTGGAGCCTGGCACAAGTTGCGGACGGATCCGGTGCTGAAGTTTTTTGTCGCGGGCATTACCTTTTACGGCATGGCGACCTTTGAAGGGCCGTTGCTGTCGATACGTACGGTCAACGCTCTGGCCCACTATACGGACTGGATCATCGCCCACGTTCACCTCGGTGCGATGGGTTGGAACGGTATGATGGCGGCCGGATTGTTCTACTTTCTGGCACCGCGGATATGGAAAACGAAACTTTACTCGGTGCAGCTGGCCAATATGCACTTCTGGATCGGGCTGTTCGGGATACTCCTGTATGTTTCCTCCATGTGGGCCAGCGGTATTACCCAGGGCCTCATGTTGAATGCCACCGAAGAGGGCGGCACTTCATTGGTATATGCCAATTTTGTTGAGACGCTGGATACAATCCGGCCGTTGATGTTGACGCGGGCGTTTGGCGGCATCCTGTTTCTGACAGGCTGGCTGCTGATGATTTATAACCTGTGGAAGACGATTCGCGGTGCCGAACCGGTGGACGGCACGGTTGAAGTGTCCGTCGACGACCGCCGCGAAACGGTTGAAATCGAAGGCACGATCAGCCCGGCTGGCACCTTGTTCAACTGGCCGATGTTTTACAGCTTCTGGGTAATGCTCGGGCTTTCGCTGTGGTTCTTCGGCGGTGGATTGATTATGCTGAGCGGCGTGATGCTGACAGCCTTTTTCAGCTTGTTGTCGATTGTGCACTTTCAGGCCAGCAGGGCGACCTGGGCCGAATGGTATGAGCGCCTGATTGGCAACTGGGCACCCTTTACCGTGCTGGTGTTCATCGCAGTGGCGATCGGTGGTGTTATACAGATCATCCCGACCCTTGTGGTCCAGAAGGCCAAAAATCTGGAAGGTCGGGTACAGGTGCCCTATACGCCACTGGAACTGGCCGGACGCGACATCTACATCGCGGAAGGCTGTTACACCTGTCACAGCCAGCAGATTCGGACATTGCGCTCGGATGTGCTGCGCTACGGGGATTACTCCCGCATCGGGGAATCGATCTATGACTTCCCCTTCCAATGGGGTTCCAAGCGAACTGGTCCGGACCTGAGCCGGGAGGGTGGTAAGCGGCCGAATTCCTGGCACTTCGACCACATGGAGGATCCTCTCTCGACTTCGCCGGGTTCCAATATGCCGCCGTATCCCTGGCTGTTGGAGCAGGATCTCGATTTCGAGAAGATGCACCGCCGCATCCGCGTGCAGCGGATGCTAGGCGTGCCTTATCCGGATTGGAGTAAGGAAGAAGTGGTGGCTCTAATGGAGGAACAAGCGGATGAGATCGTCGCCGACCTGCGCAGTCAGTTCCGCTCCACCGAGCCGCGCCGTCAGATCGTTGCCCTCATCGCTTACCTGCAGAAACTGGGTACCTACGAGACGCCTGAAGAGGCCCGTGAGCGCATAGAGTCCAGCGGGGTCTTTGACCGATAACATCAGCCGGGAACGCAATTATGATCCGAAGAGTTCTATTTGAAGAATGGCAGATGACGGTCACGCTGATCGCCTTCTTCCTGAGTTTTGCCACGTTCACCTACTTCACGGTCCGGGCATTGCGCATGCGTAAGAAGGAGCGTGAGCGGATGTCAAACCTGCCGTTGGAGAAGGACGAAAACGAAACCCCGAAAAACAATGACTGAACCATCCAAGCGCAAAGAGCCGGAGCAACCTGAGATGCGCCCGCACGTCTACGACGGGATTCAGGAATACGATAACCGCATGCCGAACTGGTGGCTGTGGACTTTCTACCTCACCATTATTTTTTCTGCGATCTATTGGTTCACCCGCTATGATGCGGGTTTCATCAAAATGGAGGAGGAAAAAATGGATGCATTTATTGCCGAGGTTGAGGAGGCCCGATTGGCTGCGCGCGGCGACATCAATGCCGACACCTTGTGGGACATGAGCCGCAACGAAGGTTTTGTTTCGCAAGGCCGCACTGTCTACCAGAACTACTGTATGGCATGCCACGGTGAAAATCTGGAAGGCGGGATTGGCAATAACCTGGTGGACGAACAATGGGTTTGGGGCAATACGCCGATGAGTATATACGAGGTGGTCGCCAACGGCTCGCCCGACCGCATGTCAGGCATGCAAGCGTGGATGGGAGACCTCGGAGCCCAGCGAGTGAATCAGGTGGTCGCCTATATTTTGAGTTATCACGATCCGGAATCCCTGGCGGATGCATCGACGGAAAATGATCCGATTGCGGAATAAGCGCCTATGAGCGCTTCGAAAAGGCCCAATCTCGACACGGTCACCACTATCAACCGTGATGGCTCGCGATTCGCGATTCACCCGGCGGATGTTTTTGGCCGTTTTACGGTCTTGCGGCGCCTGGTCGCTTTGCTCCTCATCGCCGTTTATGGGCTGCTGCCCTGGATCCCGGTGAACGGTAATCCGGCAGTCTTTCTGGATATTATGAACCGCAGGTTTCACCTGTTTGGCCTGACTCTGGCCACTCAGGATCTGTGGCTGTTGGTTTTTTTAATTTCCGGCCTGGCTTTTACGCTATTTTATGTAACGGCTTTTCTGGGTCGGGTATGGTGTGGCTGGGCCTGCCCACAGACCGTTTTTCTGGAGCATGTCTACCGGCGGGTCGAACGCTGGATCGACGGCGATGCACCGAACCGTCGCAAGCTCGACAAAGCTTTCTGGTCTCCAGGGAAAATTGTCCGCAGATTGCTGAAACACGCTATATTTATAGTGTTTTCAGCGCTGATAGCGCATGTCTTTCTGGCGTATTTTGTGTCGATTCCCGAACTCTGGAGCTGGATGCGCCAGTCGCCTTTTGAGCACTGGTCAAGTTTTCTGTTTGTGGGGATTATTACCCTGACCCTCTACGCAAACTTCGCCTGGTTTCGCGAACAGTTGTGCATCGTTATTTGCCCCTATGGACGCATGCAGTCCGCCTTGGTCGATGAACACACCTTGAACATTGCCTACGATTACCAGCGGGGGGAGCCCCCGGGCCCTGTCAGCGATCCCAATGCCGGGGACTGTATTGATTGTCGGCGCTGTGTGCAGGTGTGCCCAACGGGAATTGATATCCGCCAGGGCCTGCAGCTGGAATGCGTTGGCTGTGCCAATTGTATTGATGCCTGTGATCAGATCATGGACCGGGTCAATCGCCCGCGTGGTCTGATTCGCTATGCCTCCGAAGAAGAACTTGAAGGGCGCAGAACACGCTGGCTGCGACCGCGCGCTTACCTCTATACCGGACTGCTTTTGCTTGGCATTTCTGTTGCCGGTTTTGCCTTTAGCACGGTCAAACCGATCTCCGCTCAAGTGACCCGGATGACGGGCAGTGCCTTCTACATTAGTGAGGATTCGATCAGGAATCAATACCGGGTCAATCTACTCAACAAGAGCACGCAAGCCCAGACATTCAGGATCGAACCTGTGGTTGCAGCCGAATGGGCGGACGCGGTCGTCGTCGAGCGCCAGAGCTGGGAATTGGGGCCTTCCGAAGAACGGAGCGTTACCTGGGTCGTGCGCGTGCCACTCGAAACCTATACCGGCGGCTTTCCCCTTGAAATTCAAGTCACCGCCGAACCCGGCGGTTGGCAAGTCAAGCGCGAACTCAATTTCGTCGGTCCCGATCCAAGCCTTTTGCAACAATGAAATCCCCTATCAGCCCTGGTGTTTATGTCTTAATTTTGGTCCTGCTGGGCTTTGCCCTGATGATCACCGCCTGGACAGTCTTTTTCCACGTCGCCGACCGCTTCGGCCCCGAGCCCGTGGAGCTGGAGGTGGTGGAGTAGGAGTGTGATGGGTGTTCCGAATTTAAAGTCTTGCCCTGTGTTCATCAAAAAGCATCGTTTTGGATCTTGTTTCTGAACGGGGCACATAACCCTTGTGTCCTGTTTGAATCCCACTTTAGGGCCCTTAGCTCAGCGGTTAGAGCAGAGGACTCATAATCCTTTGGTCCAGGGTTCGAATCCCTGAGGGCCCATTTTGGAGGCAGTCGAATTTGCAAGTTTTACAATTCGCCTTTGGTTGACACCGAGCCATCCTGTGTCTTTTATTTGCGGAGCCACGCTGCTTTTGATGTCTGACCGCCCCTTGTCTGTCTCTGCTTCGAACTCTACAACGACCGATTCCGATCGTTGGTCTACTGAATTTGGTCGCTTGCGGGCGGCCGTGATGAATCGGCGGGCCTGGAAGATTACAGGGGTCTACGCGGTAGTTGCTGTATTGTGGATTTATTTTTCGGACAAGGCATTGGGAATCATTTTTCAGGACCCGGATTTGATCCTGCGCTGGAGCGTTTACAAAGGCGTTGTGTTTGTGCTCTGTACCGCGCTTTTAATCCAGTTCCTGATTGGTCGTACCTTTCAGGCTCTGGAAGTCAGTGCAGAGGTTCTGAGGACGCAGGCCGGCCAATTGGCCAGCTTGAATCGAAGCCTTGAGGCGCAGGTTGCTGACCGAACTTCTGAATTGAAGGAGGCTCTGGACCAGGCGCAGTCGGCGGATCGAATGAAATCCGCATTTCTGGCGACCATGTCGCATGAATTGAGGACGCCCTTGAATTCCATCATCGGCTTTACCGGTATTGTTGTGCAGGGCCTGGCTGGGGAACTCAATGACGAGCAGCGTAAGCAGCTTGGCATGGTGCAGACGAGTGCGCGTCATTTGCTGGATCTTATTAACGATGTGCTCGACCTTTCCAAAATCGAAGCCGGACAATTGCCGATTCAGCCGGAAACGTTCGAGGTCGCGGCATCTGTTGAAAAAGTAGCAAACTTGATGCAGCCGCTAATCGAACGCAAAGGGCTGGAGTTTGAGGTCGATGTTGGGCCGGGCATCGGCGCGATGTTCAGTGATCAGCGCCGTTTTGAGCAGATCTTGCTGAATCTTTTGGGCAATGCGGCAAAGTTTACAGATACTGGAAAGGTCGTACTCAGCGTATCAGCGGATCAAGGTTTTCGTCCAAAGGGTAAAACGTCAGCTGTGGACGCCGTTCGGGTGACGGTAGCGGATACAGGAATTGGCATTAAGGATTCGCATTTAAAACAATTGTTCCAACCCTTCGTTCAGCTCGATTCGGGTCTGACTCGTCAGCATGAAGGAACTGGTCTCGGTTTGGCGATTTGTGAACGCTTGGCAGTTTTGCTCGAAGGGGAGATATCTGTTAACAGCGAGCGTGGTAGAGGCAGTGTGTTTACGGTTGTTTTAACTCGTCAGCTTTCTGGTAAACATGAATAAACGCGTATTGATGATTGAGGACAACGAGCAGAATCGCTACATGGCGAGCTTTCTGCTGGAGCGCAATGGGTACGAGGTGGTTGCTGCTCATGATGGTGCGAGTGGAATCGCCCTGGCTGAGCACTGCAAGCCCGGCTTAATCCTGCTTGATATTCAGTTACCAACCATGCACGGCTACGATGTGGCGCAGGCCTTGCGCAAGTTGAAGGTGCTCAACAAGGTGCCCATTATCGCCGTGACCTCCTACGCCATGGTAGGAGATCGGGAAAAAGCCTTGCAGGCGGGCTGTTGTGGTTACATTGAGAAACCGATCAATCCTGAGACATTTATTGCGGACATTGAAGGGTACCGGCCAAAGGAAGGAGAATGAAAATCGGATGAAGAGGGTCTTGATCGTCGACGACAAGGAGGAAAACCTCTATTACTTGTCCGCATTGCTGCAGGGGCACGGATACAGTGTTTTGACTGCTTTGAATGGGGCTGAGGCTTTGCAGAAGGCTCGGCATGACAGGCCTGACCTGATTGTATCGGATTTATTGATGCCTGTTATGGACGGTTACACACTGCTGCGGAACTGGAAGTCCGATGCCGACCTCAGGGCGATCCCTTTTATTGTCTATACGGCTACGTACACCGAACAGGATGACCGTAAGCTGGCGATGGACATGGGCGCGGATGGTTTTATTCTTAAGCCCTGCGAGCCGGAAGACTTCATTCAACAAACCCAGACGGTTGTGACGCAGGCAAATTCGGCGAGTGTTGCCATTCCCAGAAATCCGGTAGTCGAGGAAGATCGAATCTACAAATCATACAGTGAATCGTTGATTCGTAAACTGGAGGACAAGACCCTTGAATTGGAAGCTGCGAACCGGCGGTTGGCGGCGGACTTAATTGCGCGTGAAAAACTGGAGCAACAGCTCCTGCGTGCGCAGCGGATGGAGAGCATCGGTGCCCTGGCTGGAGGCGTGGCGCATGACTTAAATAATCTTTTGTCGCCGATTTTGATGGGGGTTGGCTTCAGCCGAAAATTTGATTTGCCCGAACCAGTGCTGCAAGTCATGCAAACCATTGAAGACAGCGCTCAGCGCGGTTCGGCGCTGGTCCGTCAGGTCTTGTCCTTTGCGCGGGGCGACGATGGTGAACCCCGAAAGCCGTTGGATCTAAGCGCGGTGTTGGCTGACATGAAGCCGATGATCGAAAAAACCTTTCCTCAGGCGATTCGTTTCAAATTGGAGTGCGAGGAAGCATTGCCGCCGATTCTGGCCAATCCAACTCAGTTGAGTCAGGTGGTACTTAATCTATGCTTCAATGCACGCGACGCGATGGCGGACGGTGGAGAGTTGAAGCTCACTCTGGGACAAATTGAGCTTGCTGAGGCAGATCGCCGCGAAAGGCCGGCTCGAGGCACCGCTTTTGCCGGAAGCTATCTCTGCCTGGAAGTTCAGGATTCCGGTTGTGGGATTGATCCGGTCAGTCTCGAGCAAATCTTTGAGCCCTTTTTTACAACGAAGGCTGCGGACAAAGGAACTGGTCTGGGCCTTCCGACTGTTGCCGGAATTGTCTGTAACCACGGGGGCTTCGTGGACGTGGAGAGTCAACTGGGGCAGGGGACGACCTTCAAGGTCTATTTACCGATTGCGGCTGATAAAAGTGAACCCTCCTATCGCTCTTCTTTGCTGGACGGGCTTCCATTGGGTGGAGGCGAGTGCGTACTGGTTGCGGAAAGCGAAGCATCGGTTCGCGGGATCACCAGTCAAATGCTGGAATCCTTTGGTTATCGCGTGCTCAGCTCTGAAACGGGATTGGAAGCCCTGGCTCTTTTCCGTGAAAAAGTCTCTGAAGTTGACGTAGTCGTCGCAGATCTGAAGGTCGTAGCTTTGGATGGCCTTGCGTTGGTGCGTACCCTAAAAGCTTTAAAACCGTCTCTTCAGTTGATTGTTACCGGTGAAAATGCCACATCCAAGCTCAGTGGGCAGCCTGAAGCAAAGAATGCTTTAAATAAACCTTACACCGCCAAGCAGCTGCTGTTGCGGCTGCGTGAGGTGCTTTAATAGCCCCTTGGGTAGGCGGTGCCAATGTTTTGACAGCGATTGAATCCCTTTCAAAGGTAGTCCCGCGAACGCTGGGTGTTCGGCAACTTTGAAGTTGTTTTTATTGGATTTCTCGTATCTTTTCTAGGGTATAGGCCTCGTTGTTGGGTCAAAGAAACTTAACCCCCCATATTCTTGAGCGACAGTCGCAGTTATTTCCAAAAAGTCATCGACGGGAGCACGCAGGCCTTGTTTGTCCTGGATGAGCGTTTTGGCTTGGTCGACTGCAATAGCCTTTTTGAGGGATGGTGTCCGGCCGTTTTTGGGTTGAGAGCTGAGAAGGGTCAGGGTTTGCTTGATGGATTGGAAATGCAAGAACGGCAGTTCTGGTCGGAAATATTCCAGCGGGCCATTGGCGGTGACACATTTGAACTGCTGCGAAAGGTTGAAACCGACAACGGGTCGCTGCAGCTGGAATTCATGTTTCAGCCGTTGGCGGAGCTGAGGGGGCTGGTCGCATGCGTGACTGATGTGACCAAGTGGCATCGGCGACAGGCAGAATTGGAAGAGGCGATTCAATCGAGAGATTTGATGATGTCGGTAGTAGGGCACGACCTGCGGACACCGATTTTTCAATTGAATGGCCTCCTCTATCTGTTGCGAAATATTCCCAGGGGAATAGAGGCTGAGCGCTTGAATTCCTATATCGATGACATTGATGGCAATCTGAGCTATCTCGGTGATGCGATCGAAAATCTGTTACAGTGGGCAAGCAGCCGCCGGGACAGGCCTTTGCTGCAGCGACAATCGGTTTGTGCCCGGGTTGTTCTAGACCAGGTTTTGGCTTTGTTGAAACCAATGGCTCTGAGCAAAGGGATTGATATTCAGATCGAGTCAGACAATAGACTACCGTTGGATGTAGATCCCAGCATGTTGGCATTTGTCATGCGTAACCTTTTGGGTAATGCCGTGAAATTTTCTCCCTCTGGCACGAGCATTCATGTCAGGCAGAGCCTATCCGAGGGACGCTTCGAGTTTCAGGTGATTGATCATGGCGTGGGGATGAAGCCTGACGATATCAACAAGTTGATAAGCGGAGTTTCTACTCGCTCACAGATTGGCACCAAAGGCGAAAAGGGCTTTGGGCTTGGACTGCGCTTGTGTCAGGATTTTGTCTCTGTGCATGGTGGAAAGATCAATTTTTCCCCAACTGAAGGGGGTGGGCTGGTGGTTGCCGTGGACATTCCTCAGCAAGCAGCTGAATCGGCTTAAGCCGCTCAGGCATACCGTAAAGCAGCGATTCTTTTGCCGCTGCGGTGAGCCTTTCCTGAGACTGCGGGGCTCTCCATGATTACCTTCATCCTCTCTCTTACCCTTCTCCTTCTAGGATATTTGCTGTACAGTCGATTGGTCGTGCGCATTTTCGGGCCCAAGCCAGAGCGATCCACGCCGGCTTATTCCATGCGGGATGGGGTGGATTACCTGCCGATGAAGGGACCGCGGAATTCGATGATTCAGCTTTTGAACATCGCTGGGGTCGGGCCAATCTTTGGGCCTGTTTTGGGCGCGCTGTATGGTCCGGTTGCATTTCTATGGATTGTCTTTGGCGCCATTTTTGCAGGCGCAGTGCACGACTACCTGACAGGAATGATTTCCATTCGCAATGGCGGGGCCCATCTGCCGGATCTGGCTGGGAAGTATCTGGGAAAAGCGTTTCGGCACTTGGTGAATTTCTTCTCGGTGCTTTTGCTGCTTCTGGTTGGGACGGTGTTCGTGAGTGCGCCCTCGACGCTGATTCATAATATTCTGGGTGGCTGGGGTTCCGTGGCGGTCATTGCTGCTGTCATCTATTTATACTATGTTTTGGCCACCTTGTTGCCTATTGATAAAATAATCGGTCGAGTGTATCCATATCTGGGCATGTTGCTTGTGTTTAGCGCAGTCGGTGTAGGGCTGACGTTGCTGTTGTCCGGAGCTCCAATCCCGGAATTGACCCTGAGCAATCTGCATCCGGAAGGACTGCCTGTTTACCCTTTGCTTTTTCTGACTATTTCCTGTGGAGCCTTGTCTGGCTTTCACGCAACTCAGTCGCCCATTATTTCCCGGACGACCCAGAATGAGTCTCAGGGCCGCCAGATCTTTTATGGCATGATGATCGCCGAAGCCGTCATTGCTATGATCTGGGCTGCTGCAGCAATGAGTTTGTTCTACGGGCGTGACCTTTCGGAGTTGATCGCTACCGTTGGTCCAGCGGGCGTTGTCAGGGAAGTCTCAATGACCCTGTTGGGAACGGTTGGCGGTACTCTGGCAATTCTTGGAGTCGTGGTCCTGCCCATCACTTCAGGCGACACCGCTTTTCGCAGCGCACGGATGATTCTGGGTGATTACTTTGGAATTCTTCAGCGCAAAATGGCGAATCGCTTGTGGATCGCTCTGCCGTTGTTCTTCATCTCTTTCGGGCTTACCTTTATCGATTTCTCTATGCTCTGGCGCTATTTTTCCTGGGCCAATCAGTCCACCGCCATGCTGGCGCTCTGGGTTGCTGCCGTCTACCTTGCCCGGGCGGGTAAGTTTCACTGGATCGCGACGGTGCCGGCGACCTTTATCACGTCTGTTTGCTTCACCTACATCCTCAACGCTCCCATAGGTTTTGGTTTGGATTTAAATCTTTCTTATGCGATCGGGGGCGTGGCGACCGCAATCGTTCTGGGTGGTTTCCTGTGGACGCATATTCTGAATACGCCCACCTGGGACACTCCCCTGGATGAACCGGTGGATGCCGATTCAAAACGCCCTGATGAGGGCTTGTTCCACGGTGGGGACTGAAACATTATTGCATTTTGTGCCATGGAATGGATCGAAGACCTAAATGCCCGCCTGAACTCAATTGTATGGGGGCCGCCCTTCATGATTCTGCTGGTGGGAACTGGACTATACCTTAGTTTCAGGCTCGGTTTCTTCCAGTTTACCCATTTCCGCTTTATCTGGCTGCAAACGGTCGGTAAGTTGTGCAGGAGGGAGACGGAAGGATCGCTTACCGGGTCTATTACGCCATTTCAGGCAGTCAGTTCAGCCATGGCTGCGACCATTGGTGTCGGCAATATTGCGGGAGTTGCAACGGCAATGGCGCTTGGAGGTCCGGGAGCGGTTTTCTGGATGTGGATTGTTGCGCTGGTTGGCATGGCGACAAAATTTGGCGAGGCGACGCTCGGCACCCGCTTTCGCCAGGTCGATGCAGATGGACGTATTTCCGGTGGGGTTTTTTACTACATTGAGAAAGGTCTTGGTCCACGCTGGAAGCCGTTGGCAATGCTTTATGCTTTGTTCGCCGCCCTGGCCGCCTTTGGTATTGGCAACATGGTCCAGGCCAATACGCTGGCCCACGCTTTGGACACCGGATTCAACGTCCCCCGATGGGCGGCCGGTCTGGGGGCTGTATTGTTGGTGGGTGCAGTGACTTTAGGGGGGATTCAGCGCATCGGCAAGGCAGCTGAGCGCATCGTCCCTGTAATGGCGGTAATCTACGTTTTCGGTGCGCTGCTGATCCTTGCACTGCATTTCAGGGAGGTTCCAGCGGCCTTATGGGCGATTGTCTACCATGCCTTTGTGCCGGCTGCAGCAGCCGGAGGGTTCGCCGGTGCAATGGTTGCGGAGGCCGTTCGTTATGGCATTGCCCGCGGTATCTTTTCCAACGAAGCCGGTCTCGGCTCGGCTTCAATCGTCTATGCCCAATCCCGCAATACGCCTGTAGGGCAAGGCATGTGGGCTATTTGGGAGGTGTTTATCGATACCATGGTTATTTGTACGATGACTGCCTTAGTGATCATGGTCACCGGGGCGCTGGAGACCGGTACGACCGGCGCAGAGTTGGCAAGTATGGCCTTTACCAAGGGACTGCCGGGGGCTGGTGGATACCTTGTTTTGGTGGGACTCGTGCTATTTTCTTACACCACGATGCTGACATGGAATTTTTATGGAGAAAAAAGCTGCGAATACCTCACCGGCAAGCGCAGCATTCCCTTTTACCGCGTCGTGTTCCTTTTGTTGATTCCCGTCGGCGCTTTGATTGAACTCGAACTGATTTGGGCCATTGCGGATACCTTGAATGGTTTGATGGCTGCGCCCAACCTGATCGCATTGCTGGCCCTGGGAGGGGTGCTTACCACCCTCAAGCGGCGAGCGCTTAAAAAAGGTCGCGAACAGGACGCGGCTGAGTAGGGCTTTCTTTCAGTTTGTCATTTTTGTAAAAACCGTTTGCATTGAGGCATGAAGTCTCTCGAAACCTTGCCTTCTTCGATTGTCACCCAGCACCGTATTGATATGGACAGGACTCCGGAAGGTCCGGGGCGTAACTTTTTCATCCTGCTGGATGGCACCTGGAACGAGGAGCGGTCTGCTGACAGTTCTGGGGCATTATCGAATGTGAGACGGCTGTACGATTGCCTGGCGGCGGACAGTGCCAAGCAGATTGCCCGCTACTTCCGTGGCGTCGGCAATGCCCAGGACAATGGCTGGCTCAAGCGCAAATTGCATGGTTTCAACGGTGCCGGTGAGCGTGCGATCCGCAAGGCGGTGTTTGCGTCGATTCACAAGGATTACCGTCCAGGTGATCGGTTGTTCATTCTGGGCTTCAGCCGCGGCGCGGCCTGCGCTCGCCGTTTGGCTTCGGATCTCGAACGATTCGGGCTCTATCCGTCGATAGAAATCGAAAGCGAGTGCAATGCCAACCGGATAACCCGGCAGGTGGAAACCCGGGTCCTCTCCTACACGGGCAAAGGCGGGTCCATCCCGGTGGAAATAAGCTTTCTCGGCTGCTGGGATACCGTTGGAGCATTTGTGCTGCCACTGCGTTTTCCCAACCATCCCAAGTTGAACCGTTGCATCAGTTGGTGGACTGATTTCCGTCAGCGCTGGAATGGCGACGAACCCTTTCGCAACCTGCAAGTGGCCAGCAATGTAAAGCGTGCCGTGCACTGTGTCGCCATCGACGAAACCCGTAACGCCTTTTTGCCAATGCTGATGGCTCCGGAGGAGCATATAGAAGAAGTCTGGTTTCCGGGGGTGCACGCCGATGTTGGCGGAGGCTACCAGCGCGACGGCCTGGCCCGAATCACTTTGGATTTTATGATTGCCCGCTTGGATCAGCACGTGGACAAGAATGGCCTCCATCCCATTGAATGGGACGACAACGGCCTTGGCGAATACCGCAGTATTGAAGACGAGCAGGACTACGATTTCCACTACCACGGCCTCAGCCGCGGTTTTCGCCTGAACGGCAAATCCCTGCGCCGCATCCGCGTGCGCGGCGCTGACAGCAGTCCCCAGCCAATCAAACCCAAACTCCACGTTTCGGTCGCCGAACTCTGGCAGACCGACAACGCCTACGCCGAACGCAAAGGCAAGCGCTGGAGAGTGGATTACCGGCCCTACAATGTCACCGAAATCAACCGCATCAAAGACCTGATGAGCCTCCCGGAGAGCGAATGGCCCTTTGAGTGGGTGGAGAGTTGACGGTAATCTGTGGCCGGTGGTCTGTGATCTGTGGCTGTATGTTGGAGCCCGGCCTTTAGCCGATCAGTCCTGTGCTGGGCTCACCAGAATGAGTTCGGTGCGCGTTTCGGCGTACCAGGATTCGTCTTCAAGGTTGAAGAGCCAGCGGTAGTTTGTATCGCTGGCGGCATACCAGACCCAGCCAATGGCGGGGCGGTAGACGTATGGAAAAGTGTTCTCACCAGTGAAAGTGAAGGAACGACTTTCTGCGGAGTAGAACCACGTTCCGGTTTCAGAAACCAGGGCGCTGTGCGTCCAGAGGGCACCGAGTTTGGCCTGTTCAAAGAGGGCGGTGGTTCCGTCGTCACTGATATTGAGGACGCGGATTTCACCGAACCATTCGGAGATGAAGGTGTCGGGCTGGCTGCCGGGAGTGACTGGACCAACAAAATTGAAGATTGGGAAATCGCTGCCGTCTTCGCTGTACAGTTCGAGTACCAAGTCGTCGTTGGAAACCGATAGATTCGCGGCCAAACCGGATCCTGCCAGGCCGGAGACGCTCAGGTTCTCGATACCCTGAATGCCGCTTGCTGAACTGAGGATTGTGTAGCTGCCGGCATTCATGCTGCCGTGCAGTTCCAAATCTGCACCGGAGTCGATGGTGACCGATCCGCCACTGCTGAGCCGTGCAGTTTCGCTTGACTGCTCGTCGAGGTCAAATGCCAACCGGGCGCTGGATTCCAGGACCATTGAGCCGCCGACCGAAAAAGTGGAACTCCCCAAGGGGATACTAAAGTCTCCGCCGATTTCAAGGTCACCGGCGATGCTGCCGGTGCCGCCGAGCTGGGCACCGGACAGGACTAAAACCGTGCCGCTGCCCGAATGGCTGCCCTGAATGATAAGCCGTCCGTTTTCGATAACCGTGTCGCCGGCATAGCTGTTGTCGGCGTGCAAGATCAGGTCTCCACCGCCGCTTTTGACAAAACCTCCAGAACCGGAAATCACCCCCGTAAGGCGCATGATCTTCTGCGCACCGTCCACATGCAGACCCGCGTCTGAGGCCAGTTCAATTGCACTCGCTACGGTCGCCTGTTGGGCGCCGCTGCCGGGATCGTAACGGAGGGCCCCACGGATGCCCAGGCCTTGTCCTGTGCCGACCGCAGCGGAACGTCCATCGCCATTCAAAACAATTGGGCCGCCAAAGCTGTATTGCACATCGCTGCCACTGGTGGTCAGGCGCAGTTGGCCACCGTCGAGCACAGTGATGCCACTGCTTTCGGCAAGGGCTGCCGATGCAGAGACTTCCAATACACCCTCTTCGATGTGGGTCTCGCCGGAATAGGTCTTGGCCCAGCGTGTCAGGCGCAGGGTGCCGTCACCGGTTTTCACCAGGCTGCCACTGCCACTGATAGTTCCCTGGAAGCGCGTGCTTGCCTCTTCGTCGTCATCCCAGCTGAAGGCCTGGTCGACGGTCAGCACTGTGCTGCCTTGCAGTTCAAGCTCCAGTGTGCTGGACGTGCCTGCATCGCTGGGGTCGAGATCTTCGCCATCGAGCAGGGAAACTGTTTGATTTCCGTTGAGGACCAGTTTGCGCTGGTTTTCACGAGTTCCAAATTTGAGCGGAACGCTGTTGAGGCGATTGGCCGAGAGGATCTCCACCGTTCCGTTGGTGATGTCCAAGCCACCCTCATTGCTGATCACACCGCTGAGGCGCAGAAGGCCATCACCCGTTTTACGCAGTTCACCTTCGCCATCGATGTCACCACCGAGCACTAGGTTGCCCTCGTCGCGACTGTGGACGCGGGAGTCGCCAACAACCGTGATCGGATTGCTGACGGTGGCGGTGTCATTGACGGTGTTGGCCTGCTGGCGGATGGCGCCGTTGCTTTCGTCGTCCATCCGATGGCCTTCACTGTCGAGGAAAATGGTGCCATCACCGAGGTCGTAGCTGACCGTGCCCGTGCGTTCCAAACGGAGCTGGCCTTCAGGGTGAATGTGGATGGCGGATGCGCTGATGATGTCGGCGTTGTCGACGATGCGGATGCGGGCGGCGCCGATTTGGATCTCGCCAGTGGTGGAGATGCGGCCAGTGTCTTCAATTCGCACTTCACGCTGAATTTCGGATCCTTGGCTGGTTTCTGCCCCGTTATAGCTGGGTGCGTTGCCCGGATTGAGGATGAGGTTGCCAGTCCCCGTTATCGCCGAATTGTCGCGGATACGGAAGCGGGAGCCGGTATTGAGCAAATAGAACTCAGTTGGGCTGTTCAGTTGAAAGCTTGTTCCTTCACGGATGTTGAAGTCATCACCGTCGCTGCTTTCATCACCCAAATGAACGATCCGAGCGGGGGTTTCAGCGTCGCCGCTGTCGAAAACAAGTGTGCCTCCATTGCGGAAACTACGTCCGACTCCTGCGGAGACGTTCTGTACAGTCAAAGAGCCAATGGTAAAGGTTCCGCCAACATCGACATTGTCATTCCCAGAAGTGCCCTCGGGCTCTGCGGTTCCAACCCAGACGGAAATGCCAGGACTGTCCGGAAAGCCGGGTTTAGGAAGGATCTCCTGCAGCGCCAGGCCGGTTCCATCGTAGTCGTCTTCACGGTAGACATTGCGGTTGTTGATAAGGACACTGTTGTCGAAGTTGACGTCGACCTGTTCACCCACCTGGTTGCCTGTAAGCCAGACGCCGTTGTTGGCCCAGTCGTCATTTGAGCCCCAGCGCTCGACCCAGACACGGTCGGCGACGAAGGGGCTGAGGAGTAGTCCGGAAGGTAGGCCTTCGGGCAGGTTCTGTGGCAAGCCGGAGCTCGCGTGGATGGACCCAATAGTAGAGAATCCGATGCTCGCAAGCCCCAGAAGGCAGGCAAAGTAAGGTTTTGGGATGTTCGGAAGCATAGTTCTTCTTCTGTAGGAAAGCTGCGTGGAATTCAACCCTCAATGGCTTTGTGTACCTGAGCACGCCGCCGGTAGACGACCCATGTAAATGCAAACAGACCAGCAAGCGAGGCGTATACGCGGGGTTCGGGGATGGCGGTCAGGGAGAGATCATTGATGCCTAAGGCGGAACGATTGCCGTCGGTCAGCTGGTTGTTGGAAATCTGCCAACGGAAATAGCCGGTTTCGCCGGGTTGAAGTGCGCCGAACACTCCCGCACTGGGGTCGCTTTCATCAATTAGAAAAGTTGTCAGGTCCAATGTGCCAAAAACGATGGTTTGGTTGGCTGCTTGAGTGCCGTCCAAAACAAACTGTTCGCCATTCGATGCGATCGGGGTGTGATTAGGGTTTTGGGTGAACTGAGAGTTCCGTGCGACGATGTCGTTTTCGAAAGTGCCGCGGTCGGCGGCGGT
Organism: Opitutales bacterium; assembly: GCA_020831485.1. Taxonomy (GTDB): domain Bacteria; phylum Verrucomicrobiota; class Verrucomicrobiia; order Opitutales; family Oceanipulchritudinaceae; genus JAFIGG01. The sequence continues at coordinate 29,152 of JAFIGG010000013.1, read as the reverse complement.
ATCATCCAGAATGGTGTCGTATTTGAAGCGCAGTTCGTTGTCGCGGCGTCCGTTGACCCAAGTTTCCAGAGTGTATTGGTATTCAAAACTGGTTATGGCTGTGCTGGTATTGTTGGTCACACTGAGAATCAGGCGAAAATCGTCGAGACTTGCTCCACCGGTGGATTCACGCCAGACGATGGAGTTGCCGGAGCTGCCATTGGTGGCAGCCATGACGCCTGTGAAGGTGCTGGCGGAATCGGTGCTGGAATTGAAAACGCCGCGGAAAATGTCCGTTCCATCGCCTTCAAAGGACCAATTGTCTGGCAGGCTGGTCTCTGTTCCTTCGAAGGTATTGAAGTTTTGTGAATAAGTCTGGCCGATACTGTTAAAGCTGACCGAAGCGAACGCTGGGACCATAGGGCATACCAAGCCACAGGTGAAGATAAGAGTGTGCAGATTTTTCATGAGTTTTAAGACCGGTTGCGAAATTGAGCCGAAACGGCTATTGTCCTGCCGTTGCGTTGGGTATTTAACCGGGCTTGTGTCACAAACTGACTGAAATCAGGTTACAGTTTTGTAACAACTCAGTTGCTGCTCTTGCTTCTCAGCTGAAATAGGATCAGCACCACGGTGCTAAGAAGGATCGTCACCGTTGCCATTGCCATTGCCATTGAAATATCACCTTGCTCGAACTGGTTGAAGATATAGGTGGCGGTGGTATCTACGCCCGGTGGCAGTAACAGAATCGAAGCCACCAGTTCGCGCATGCAGACAATGAAAGTTGTGATCCAGGCCGCCAGAAGGCCGGGCTTCAGTTGGGGGAGGACAATCCGGAAAAATATGGCGAAGCGGGAGGCTCCCAGTACGGCACCGGCGTTCTCAAGGTTAACGCTCATGCTGCGGAGGTTGGTGTTGGCGTAGTTGAGCGCATCGGTGATGTAGATGATCACGTAGGCCAGCAGCAACATCCAGACGGTGTTGTAGATGTCCACCGGGATCCAGGGTGCGTTCCAGGCCAGGATCAGGGCGACCGCCATCACGATCTTTGGAATCACGCGTGGGAGCAGGGCGAGGCCGTCCAGCAGCTTTTGCAGAAGGCCTTCCGAGCGGACGTTGACGTAGGCAATGTAACCGCCTGCAAGAACGCACAGGCTCGCAGCGCCGATGCTCAGGCCCAGGCTGGTTCGCAGGGCACCAAAGGCTGCTGAATCGGTGGAGAATACCTGGCGGTAGTGCGCGAAGGTGAGACTCGGAATGCCATCCGTCCATTCGTTGGCAAAGCTCGTCAGGATCATTGCGAAATAGGGCATCACCGCGCTGAGGAAAAACAGGCCGCCAAAGAGTCCCCAGGCGAGGGTAAGGCCGACAACTCCCAGCGGCCGGACGTGGCTGTTGCTGGGGCGGTAGGATCCGCTGCCAAACCAGGCACTGATGGCGCGACTGCCGTAGAGGCTCATTAGAGCGATCAGACAGAGAATGCTCGAAAGCGAAGTGGCGAGGGCGAGATCGACTGGCCAGCTGGTGACCAGGAAAAAGATCTCGGCCGGCAGCAGTGGCAGGTTGGCCCGGGTGCCGAGCACGGCCGGGACGCCAAAGTTGGACAGCGCTTCGAGAAAGACCAACAGGCCCGAATTGAGGATGGCCGGGAGCAGCAAGGGGAAAAGGATGCGCCACCCGATCTGTTTCCAGTTTGCGCCGAGAAGGGTGGCCGCATCCTCCAGGCGCGAGGGGATGCAGCGCAGCGCAGCCTCGATGGCAAGGGCTACGTAACCAAAGGATGACAGAGCCATGACGAGGGTGACGCCCCAGAATGAGAAAAAGAACTGGCGGAACCCTTCGGGCATGGTGCCGAGGAAGCTGTCGCTGAAACCACCCGGCTGCATGATCAGGATGTAGGAGAGCGCGGCGATGTAGGGCGGTGTCATGATCGGCACCAGTAGACTCAATCGGGCCCAGAGCTTTCCAGGCAGGTTGGTGCGTGCGAGAAAATAACCACAGGGAATGCCCATTATCCAGCTGACCAGCGTGGTTGCGCCGGCCCATGCAAGCGAGTTGACCAGCAGCTGGACGATGTCCGCCGTCTCGGCGATGCGGATGTAGGCATCGAGGAAACCATCGAAACGTCCCCCCAGGATGCCCGGAAAAATACTTTGCAGAAACAGAAGGGCGAGCGGGTAGCCCGTGCTGACTCCCAGAAAGAGCAGGCACAACAGCAGGGGGAATTGCTTGCTGGATACGGTTCTTTTCAGGAAGTCAGACATTGTATGCATCGGATTCAGCGAACAACTGCCGCCCGCTCGATTTCCATTTGGAAGCGTCTGAGGATTGTTCGGTATTCGCGCAGCGCGGCGCCCGTGTGGAAGTCTATTCCTTGCGGCAGGCCGTCAGCTTCGCGAGTGGAGCTGAGCGGTATGTCGTGGCGTGCGGGGATTAGATGGGTCGCAGCGACCGCGTTTTGGGCGAAGTCCGAGAAATAAAAGTCCACAAAGCGGCGTGCTCCGTCGCTGTTTCCGGTTGAATTGAGAATCGCAATAGGACGCGCGACGACGACCGGTCCGGGTTCGGGGTAGCTCATCTTCAAAGGGGCTCCCGACTCCACCTGACGGTATATCAGGTAATCGACTGCGGCAAGAATCACATCGTAGGATCCGATGAGAAGGCCCGTGATCGCCTGGTTGTTGGCGGCGGCAAACTCAAGTCCACCGCTGCGGGCACTGCGGTATTGGTGCCAGGCACTCTCTTTATTGGCCAAGGTGTAGGCTACCAGGAAGTCGCCGGCTGAGCCGGAGCGGGAAGGGGAGGGCATAGTCACGCGTCCAAAAGCACCGGGATCATTGAAGAGCGTTTTCCATGTCTCGGGCACTGGTCGGCTGCTGCGGGTGGCTATGCCGACTGTGCCGGCGGAGGTCGCAAAGTATTTGCGGTCGGTGTCGTGCCATTCTGTTCGAGTGGACTCCCACCAGTCACCGCTGTGTGCGAGCAGGCGGTCCTGCTGTTTGAGCGCTTCGGCAGCCACCTGACTGGCGAGGATAACGATGTCGGCCCGCGGGCGGTATTTTTCAGCTTCCAACTTGGCCATGATCTGACCGTTGGTTGCGGTGAAGAGCTCAATGCGCATACCGGTCTCTGCCTCAAAAGCTCGACAGATAGCCTCCGCCAGTGGGCGCGGCCCAGCTGAATAGACGACCAGCGTTTCTGTGTCCGATCGCCCGCAGGCCATAAGGAACAAGAGCAGCGCCGCGAGGCAGCTGTGCTTAATGCTCAAGAAAATGCAGTGCATGGGGGTCGATTCGAAGGTAAACCGGTTCTCCGGGCTTCAGCCTTATTTCGGAATAACCCCTGAAGACTGTGGTCGCATCCACTTCGGCATGAATCTCAACCCGGTCACCGAGGAAGCTCTCTTTGATGCAACTGGCATTGATCGAAATGTGGCCATTGTTTCCACAGGCGGTTTTTCCAGGGAATATCTGAACCGCCTCGCGGCGGATGCAGACATGTCCCCGTTCAGGTGTATCCATATCGATTTTTGCTGGAAGCGAGAAGCCTGATTCTAGGCGCAGTCCATCGTTGCTGCGCTCATAGGCGAAGATGTTTGAACTGCCGATAAAAGAGGCCGCGAAGCGGGTTGCAGGCCGGGCGTAGACCACTTCGGGACGGTCCAGTTGCTCGATGCGTCCTTGGTTCATCAGAGCCACCTGGTCTCCCAGAGAGAAGGCTTCCGCCTGATCGTGGGTTACATAGACGGCGGTCAAATCGTTTTCTTTCAGCAGGCCGGCGATTTCCAGTTTCAAGTCCTCGCGGAGTCGCGCATCCAGCGCGCTTAGGGGTTCATCCAGCAGGATCAGTCGCGGTTTGACCACCAAGGCCCTGGCGATTGCCACCCGCTGCTGCTGTCCGCCAGAGAGCTGAGCCGGCTTACGTTCGAAGAAGGTGGACATCTGAACCTGGTCAAGGGCTTGTTTGACACGGCTTTCCCTTTCGCTCCGGCCAATCCCCTTGACGCGTAAGCCAAAGGCCACGTTCTCCGCGACGGTCATGTGCGGCCAGAGGCTGAAATCCTGGAAGACCATGGAGAAGTTGCGGGAACGCATGCCGACATGCGTCTGCGTGGCGGGTTCGTCCAGTACCACTCTATCGCAGCGCAGGCAACCCGCATCGGTTTGCAGCATGCCCGAGAGGATGTTCAGCAGGGTGCTCTTTCCGCATCCAGAGGGCCCCAGTAGAACCAAGCATTCACCGCGTTTCAGGTTGAAGTGAACATCGTCGAGCACACGGGTTCCGTCGAAGCTCTTCTGTAATCCTTCACTGCTGAGAAATGCTGCCATAGTGTTTTTTGAGCAATTGTCCTGCCAGATATGGTTAAAATTGAAGGTGCCGCGGCTTCTTCACCGCGGCACCCAGTGGATCTATTCCCTTATTAGCTAGATTTAATTAAAATTCATATTGTGCGCGAAGTGCATAGACACTGCCGCTGGTGTTTTTCTCAAATTCGTTTCCTCGTCCGCTGATGCTGTAGGCATCGAGGTAGATGTAATTGAATTTAAATATGATATCGGAGGTCGGGAACCAGTTGAGGCCGAGGGTCCAGTGGTCCATTTTCTGGCCACCATTGGTGACGCGGAAGGCGTCTGTGGAGTCCGTGTGAGAAAAACGAGCAGCAACCTCCCAAGCCCCAGGACCACCGCCTGCACCTGGCGAGAAGGGGCGCAGAACTGGAGTGCGGCCGATGTCTCCACTTTCCGGACGATAATTGCGCTGCTCGCCGGTCAGGTAGTGCGAGAATTGAATGTAGTAGCCGTCGAGCTTTACGTTGTCTACGTCGGGACGGTCAAGGTCTGCATCCGCCTTGACGTATTCCGCCTGAATGGAAGACGAGCCGAAACCTGCGGCAAACTCGAGACCGTAACGGGTCAGCGATTGCACGTCCTCAAGGTCGCGGCGACCGATGAATCGGGCATCGACAGCGCGGGTGCCAAGGCGGGAGCGGAGGCGGACATCGTTCCAAGCCTTGTTGCCGTTTGCCAGCCGCTCGAACGCATTTTTGCGGTAGTTGGCAAATGCGCCGATGTGCATCCAGTTGCTATCCCCGTAATAGGGGGCGAATGACCCGCGCAGCGCAAGCGAGTAGCCCTCGTGGATTTCACGGTTGCGGACCACTCCGTCTCCGCCAAAGACGCCAGCGGCGAGGTAGTGGCGGGGGCGTACCGTTTCGTAGAGAATTCCCAGTTCGCGATCCGGGCGGTAGGCGTCAATGGGGGTTGCTCGCTCAATAAATGTAATTCGGCGGGAGCTTGTGGAACTCTCCATGCTGAAAGGTTCTTTGAAATTGCCGATGGCCAGGCGTGAACCCGGCAGGCCGAGGTAGGCAATGTAGGAGTTGGCGAACCTGATTTCAGCATCGCGAAAATCAACTTCCATCTGGTATTCCCAATCGTTGGCAATCACGCCAAGAACGCCCAGGCGCGCACGTCGGATAATGGTGCCGTGGCGGGCAATGTTACCCTGGCCGTCGCGTTCGTCATCGACGGTGTCCTCTGTGCTGAAGCCAACCAGTGCCCCGTCCACCATTAAGCGGCCGCGAATGCGGAAGCGTTCTGTTCCATCGGCCGTCTCAACACCAAAGCGACGAACCTGAGTTTTTACCGGCTCGTCCCGCAGGCGTTCTGTCGGCTCGTATTGAACACCCGGAAAGCGCCGGCTGATTGGTGGGCTTTCAGCATCCTCGGGTGGAGCCGTCTTTTCTGCAACCCGCTGGCGAATGACGTCCGCCCGCTGGGCCGGTATCAGTCCTTCTTCAATGAGGACTTCAATCAAGGCGTCCACTTCTGATTGGGCCGAAAACAATGATGTTCCGGCACCAACCGCGACGGCCAGTGAAGCCAATGCCGTAAATCCTAAGGTCCGTGTTTTAAGAGTTTGGATCATCGCCCAAACCTAAACCGGCATTGTGAACTTCCTATGGCGCTTCTGTTACAATATTGTAAAGGTGTTGTGGTTTGGGATGGCTTTGGTGGACAATCAAAGCATTCAACCGGCGGACGCTTTTGTCTGCATCAACGCATCCTGTACTGCCTGCTGGCGGTGGGCGAAGATGCGGCGGAGTTGGAGCTTCACGAGCGGCAAGGCCAGATCACCGAGCGGACTCAGCGGCAGGCGGTAGCGAACATGGTCGCGGATGCGGGTGCCGTTTTCGGTGGGCTCGAAACTGTGTCGGTGAACCCAGAGGGCATACGGGCCCTTTACCTGCTCGTCCGTGAAGGAGTGCGGGGGATCCCATTCGCTTATAAGGGAACTCCACTTGAAGGGCATTCCAAACAATTGAAGACGATAATCGATCAGGGTGCCAACTTGCATAGGCACTGGGGTAGGGTTGAGAATCCGAAACTTAAGCTCGGAGGGAGTAATCCGCTCGAGGTTCTCAGCCTTGCTGAAAAACTCGAAAACCGTGTCCAGATTCAAAGGCAGCTCAATTTCGGCGTGCAGATCGTGTTCCATAGAATCTTATCAATATGCTGGATTTGAAGCGAATGCAAGGGCGCGCGCGAGTAGCCCGATGCTTAAGCGTCGGGACCAGGGACTTTTCCCTCTACTCCTTGGCTTACGTTAAAATAAAATCGGCGGTATTGAGGTTTGCTTCAGAGATTTGCAGCGGCGAGGCTTCTGGAAGTGCGTTGAATTGTGGTTATTGAGAACTCACCCCCCCCCTGAATTCCGATGAATATCCTGGAGACTATTGATTACGTGGTAATCGCCCTGTATTTTGTGTTGATGCTGGCGATTGGCTTTTACTTCCTGAACCGGCTGACAACAACAAAGGACTACTTTGCCGGCGGCAATAAGATCCCGTGGTGGACTTCTGGGGTTTCGCTTTACATGACCAATTTCAGTGCCTGGATTTTTGCCGGGGCTGCGGGTTATGTTTATTTCACCGGTTATTTTGCCTTGATCCATTTCCTTCTGATGGCTGTGGCGTATTACCTGGGCTCTCAGCTCACCGCAGCCCGCTGGCGTCGAAGCCGGGTTATTTCGCCGGTTGAATACACTAACATCCGTTACAACCTGACGACTCAGCAGCTTTTCAGTTACTGCATTGCTCTGGTTTTTATCTTGTCTGCCGGGGTGCAACTGGCCGCCATTGGGCGCTTGCTGGCGCCAACGCTGGGAATCGATGTGAGTTTGATTATCATCGGCATCGGGGTGATCATTCTCGCCTATACCTTTTCCGGCGGTTTGTGGGCGGTGAATATCACGGACTTTGTTCAGTTTGTCATTCTGATGGCTGTGAGTGTGGTTATCGTCTTTTTGAGTCTGGGCCTGGTCGGTGGACCCGTGGAGCTGGTGCGCAACCTGCCACCACTGTCGATGAACCATGTTTACAACAATGTGCACTACGATGGGCACTACCTGATAGGCCTGTTGTTGATTACCACGATCGGGGTAGCTGCGGGTGGTGCGCAGCGCTTTTACAGCGTGCGCGATGAGAAGTCAGCCAAGAAGGTGGGCAAGCTGGCGGCGGTCCTGTTTCTGACCTTCCCTTTCATCTTTGGCGTTCCGCCTCTGGTTGCCCGGGTCTTGTGGCCGGATCTGTCGGTGGTGCCTTTCTTCGAAGGGCAGTTCCAGCCCAAGGATCTTGTGTATCTGGCCGTCAGTGTGGAGGTTCTGCCTGCAGGTTTGATAGGTGTCTTTGTCGCGGCTTTGCTGGCGGCGACCATGAGTGCTTTGAGTTCCGTCTACAACCTGATTTCCTCAATCATTGTGCGGGATATGTATAAAGACGCCTTTAATCCTCAAGCGTCCGATCAGTTGATCTTCCGCCTGGGTCGTTATGCTACCATTGGTCTTGGTTTGGGCACAATTGGTCTGGCTTTGGTCTTCGTGCACAGTGAAACGGGGATCTTCAATATAATGATGGCATTTTTTACCCTCTTGAACCTGCCAACCGCGATTCCGATTGCCTTTGGTCTTATCTTTAAATGGATCCCGCGCTGGGGTGCATTCGGTTCGACGGTCTGGGGGCTCTACATTGGTGTTCTGACACGTTATCTGCTCGACTGGAGCTTTGGGCCGCAGATTTATCTGGTAGCGGTGTTGTCGTTCGCGTTTTTCGTCGGTTCGGGGTACCTCGGCCAACTTTATCAGCGCGACCGCAAACGTTTGATCCTCATTTCGGTTGTCTTTACGGTTCTGCTTTATGCCTTCCTGGCATTTTTCAACCAAGCCGAATCCACTCGTTTCCTGCACATCGCCTTGCCGCTACTGGTTGCCTTGAAGGGCTACAGCATCTATTACTTTGCCTCCCTGTTTGCCCGCGAGTCGGAATCCGATCGCGAGCAGGTCGAAGACTTCTTCAAGCGCCTCTACCGCCCGGTGGACGTTGCCAAGGAAGTCTACGCCCGGGGCCGTAAAGAAACCTCCACCTTCCCGCTGGTCGGCATCAACACAATCCTGATCGGCCTCTTCATCCTTTTCATGTGGATCATCCCGATTCAGGGCACTGGCTCGATGAGCTTTGTATTCCTCGGCGTAATTCTAACCGCCTTTGGGGGCGCAATGTATTACTTCGGCAAACGCTCCGAAGCCGTTTCCTGGCAGAAATATCAGGATGAGATTATTGAGCGCGGTCTGGATATGGAAGAACCGGAGGACAGTGATGAGCGGTGAGCGGTGAGCGGTTTGTCGGTGGGCTGTGAGGCTGTGGGCTGACTGGGCAGGGGGAAGCTCTTGCTGAGGGCTTCCGGGGACGGGCACGCCTCGTGCCCGTAGAGGGCGATTGTTTTGTGCGGACGAGGGCGTCCGCACCCCTTGGGTTGCTGCCCGTTCGGAAAATTGGTGGAGGTGGCGGGAGTCGAACCCGCGTCCCTCGGGGTTTCTTGGATGGCGTCTACAGGCTTAGTTGATCATTTGAGTCTCGCTCAAGGGACGCGAATCAACACGCTTCCCGGAAGCCAGCAACTGAAAGTTACGGCGGAATCCCCAGTTGCGAGAGAAGCCGCTATGTCCGATAGTCGTCGGTTCCACCTCTATCGGATGTCGAGGTTTCACCGTCGCAAGCTAATTAAGCTGCGAGTGCGTATTCTTGTTCGCCATTTATAGGCTTGGTGGATTTTTTGGGAGCCTTCCACCACCTCCCGCCTGCAACCAAACATGTCTGCCCGAGGTCGAATTCCATGACACCCCCGTGCTCAGCTGTTCAGCTGTAAACTATAAACTGAAAGGTAAATTCGTCCAGATTGACTGAGTCGTCAAGTGCAATAGTACTTGCACAGGTGTTCATTGCGACCTAGTTCTCTCTGGGGTCAAGTAAGTATTTAAAGACTTGTCTTTTCAGTCTGATTTATGCATAAACAAGTATTAACAGCTTTATTATGGCCAGCGCAAGTCAACACGAAATAGCCCGTATTCTCAACCTTTCACAGCCAACGGTATCCCGGTCCCTGGCCAATCATCCGGCGATCAATGCCGAAACCAAGGCTTTGGTCTGGGAGACGGCTGTGCGTCTGGGTTATCAGCAGAAGGTTAGTCAGCTGCGCAAGGGCCAACGAACGAACAAGCCCTTTGTCATTGGCATCATTATTTCCATTCCACACCGCTTTCAGTCGAAGAGCGAAACCTTTGCTCCGGTACTGAGGGGGTTGTCAGAGAAGAGCACTTTGGAAAACATTACGCTGGATGTGGTTCATCATGAGCCGGCGGATGGAGACAGCAAAACCCTGTTGCGGCGGATCAAGCAGGCCGGCTGGCAGGGTTGTATTTTCTTTCATCCGATGCCATTGGCGGTTTTGCAGACCATTGAGCGGACCATCCCCTGTGTTTCGATTATTGAAAACTACAAGAACACCTTTATCGACTGTGTCGACGTTGATCAGGCGGGTGGAATCTTTGATCTGGTGCAGCAATTGGTGCAGGCGGGCCACCGCCGGATTGGTTTTTTCAGTTGGACCTATCAGGTGCAGACTCCTTGGGTGCAGCACCGTTTAGGCAGCTTTGTGGAGGCCTTGTACCGTTTTGACCTGCCTTTCGAGCCTGAGGACTGCGTGAATATTCGCATTTCTGATTCTCTGCAGCCGGAAGAGGCAGCAGCCATTGCTGCTGAACGAATTAGGGACGGTGTAACCGCTTATTGCTGTGCAGCCGATCACCAGGCCTATCCGCTCATCGCCGAGCTGGGCCGTCAGGGAATCCAGGTTCCGGAGGAGTGCTCCATTACAGGTTTTGATGGCATAGAGCCGCCGGCGGACTCGGTTCCGGTGGCGACCGTGCGGGTCCCCTACGATGAGTTGGGACGGTCAGCGATCAATCAGTTGTTGAGGCGAATCGAGCAGCCGACAGCGCCACGTCGACATTTGTTAGTGGACGGTGCGTTGATACGCGGCAATTCGATCAAGGCTCAGTGGAGTCTGGTCTAACAAAAAAAGCCCGGACTGGATGTCCGGGCTTTTTTGTTATGATTATTCTTGGATCTTAGAAGCTAACGCCGAAGTTCATTCTCCATGAGAGGCCGGGAGCGTAGATAAGGCCATACTGTGAGCGGTCGTTCAGTATGTTATCGACGTTCAGCTGTACGTAGGAGTCGAATCTCCCGGCTACAAAGCGGCTGTATTTGATCATGCCGTTCAGTGTCAGGCGTGCATCCGTGTAGGCCTTAATGGTTTCACCGGTTTCGTTTTGTTTACGCTGACCGGCCGAAGTAAAGGCAGAGGCGTATTCACGGCGGCCTTCCCAGGTTCCTCCAAAGCCAACCTGAAGCCCGTCAAAGATGTCGGAATCGAAACGGTAGGAGGCCCAGGCGCTGATGACGTGTTTCGGGGTATCGTCGAGCGCTTCGCCCTTACCCCAACCAATTCCGCTCCAGCTGGCGGTGTCCTTGTTCGGCAAGCCGGGGGTGTCTCCGCCAGGGTAAGCTTCTTCCGGTGGGACACCGGCAAGACCCCAGTTGGCATTCGGGTAGTACCATGATGCCCAGCGGTCCCAGTTGCCCTCGGCGTAAGGGTAGGTCACGAATTGTCCGGGATTGAGTACTTCGCGGCGAACGTGTGAGTAATTCAGAACGATTTGAAGTTGATCGGTGGGCGTCAGGATGAACTGTGCCTCAAAGCCTTCGGACTGGTCGGAGATCGACTGGAAGAAATCACCGGTTGCGTAGTCCTCAGTGGCATTGTTAACATGGGGATCGTCAAAGCCGTTATAGAGAAAACCCACCCAGGGATCGTTGTCGGTGCGCTGATCAAAGGGCTTGGCGAATTCCTCGTTCAGTGCCTCAAATACCCGATCCAGATAGGCTGCACCCTCCGCTGTCGACGCGTTCAAGTATGTGAAAGTGGAGCGGCCGTCTTCGCTTTGACGGTTATACACAGCGCCGGATGCTTTTGCAGCGTTCCATTCGGCAACAGCCTGCTGTAGGTAAGGGTTGTTGGGTTGGCGGTCAAGGTTGACCTCATCCAGGCGATAAATGATGTCATCATTGGGACGAAAGTTGCCTTTTACAGGAGCTGGCGCCCACCAGTAGCTGAACGGCAAGCCATCGCGTTTGATGTTGAAGACACTGACAGTGGCGGCTACCCGGTTGTCAAGGAAGTTGAACTTCATGCCGATTTCGCGGGCTTTGGCGACGGATGACTCAAGCGCGCGGCCGAGGCCATCACGCTGCCCGCCAAAGTTGGGTTCAACTCCTTCGGACTGGAGGACGAAGATGTTGATGCCATCCGTTATTTCGTAACTGATACCAAACTGATTGGTCGTCTTGCTTACTTCGGAGTCAGGGAAGTCCTGAATGCCTGCACGGGAACCGATGACTCCGTAGTAGCCATCTTTCGATGTGCTGACATCCTGCCGAATACCACCGATCAGGAAAAGGCGATCGCGTAAGAAGCGGGCGGAGTACACGGCATAGAGGCCATCGTTTCCGACTTTGTTGCCGGATAGGTCGTATTCCCGGAAAGGAAGGTTTGGCGATCCGTCCGCCTGTGTGGCAAAGCGGATCAGGCTCGGGTCTGTCGGATTCCGATAGCGGAAATTGTCACCATCAGGGCTGTCAGCGGTGCGGAAACCCGTGTTGTCGTTGTCTTGCCTTTCCCAGGACGCGCCCAGAAGCAGGTTGTGTTCGGAATCAAGAAAGCGGTGACCCTCAAAGAAACGGTCGCTGTAATTCAATTCGGCGCGGAACTGGTCCCAATCCGTATTTTCTTCGGCTCCGGTCCAGTTGTATTGCATGACCGCGTTGTTGACATCGACGAAGACGTCCGTTGAGCGGCCGTCGATGATTTGACGGGCTCGGATGGTCGCCACGTGGGGCAGGGCTCTGGCAGCGCTGGGGTTAGTGGCAATGCCGCCGAAGACGTCCCGCCACTCGAACTGAGTGTTGGACCGATTGAAGCCAACCAGCAGGTTGATCTTTTCGCCGATAGTCTGCTGCCAGTCGACGTTGAGGTTCCAGGAATCAGTCTTCAGGTAAGTATCGGGTCCAGACCAGCGAAAAGTGCGTTGGTCTTTACCGGGAAATTCAAGGAAGCCGTATGTTTCAAGTCGGTCGGACTGAAAGATGGGAATCCCTTCAAGGGTAGGAGTTCGGACGCTCAGGAATCCGATCGCGTCGTCCCGGGCACTGCCAGCTTCAAAGTCTACAGTCAGGCGAGTCCCCTTGAACGGGCGCCACTCGAGGACAGGCGATACAAACCAGTGCTTGTGTTCGTTCAGGTCAGTGTAATGTTCACGGTCCTCATAGGCTGCCGTAACCCGGTAGGCGAGGTTCCAGGGAAGCGGTCCGGTTGCATCCACGGTGGCTCGGCGCCAGTTGTCGTTGCCGATGCCAACGCTGAATTCCTCTGCGCGAGTTTGCTGGGGGCTTTTGGGCAGGTAGTTCACCACACCGCCAAAGTTGCCCACTCCGTAGAGCAGGGCCGATGGGCCGCGGACGACTTCAATGCGGTCAATGTTGATGGTGTCGGTCGCGTGCTGACGGCGAAAGCCCTTGCGCAGGGTGTTGTTGGTTACGAAGCCGCGGATTTTGAAGGAAGAGTCGGACTTGTTTGCGGTTGCTCCTTCGGGATTGTTGACCTGGCCGAAATCACTGAAGGAGGCAGTGAAGGCGTCATTCTGTGATTGCAGTACAATACCGGCACTGTAGCGCAGACTCGACCGCAGGTCGGTGGATCCTGTATCGCTGATAAATTCAGAAGTGAGCACCTCGATGGTCAGCGGCAGATCCTGGATAAGGACATTCAGGCGTGAACCGGTGATCGCGTTGGCGGCAAAATATCCTCGGTCGTCGCTCGTGACTACTTCAAAGGGCGACAGGTCAAAGACCTGGTCGGGTGCGTCCTGGGCGCTTAGAGAGGTTGCAAAGGCTGCTGTTAAAATACCCAGAAAAGGGATGAGGGGTGTCCGTAAAGGCATTCTGTAGGCTCTATTTTTCATAGTTATGGGATTTAGCGGAGCTTGGAGTTCAAGGGTTGGGGGATATTTTCCACCCGACTGTTTGAGATCATTTCCTGACTGCATCTGCTAGTCAATATTAAACTGCATAAACATGCATAAAAAAGCCCGGCACTGGGAGTGCCGGGCGAAAAATAGAATCCTTGCCTGGATCAGTCTGCGGAAGGCCGAAGGACAAATGCCCAAGCGCCTGCGAAGTCGTCACCTGGGTCCGGCATGTAGATCCAGCGGCTCAGGTCGTAGACGTAAACCCATGGCTCGTGGGCAACGTGGAGCAGTCCCATGAAGTCGCCACTGTCGACGTTGCCATGGCTGTCGACGACGATGCCTGCGTAGGTCACTTCAGGGTCCGGATCGGTGCCGTCGCCAACGATGTGAGCGTCGATATTGCTGAAGGTGATCGTTCCGCTGTTCATGTCGCCGCTGCTAAACTGTGTGGTGATTTCAAAACCAACCTGCAGTACTTGGAAGCTGTCGTCTTCTGCGAGGTCAGGGAAGGTTACCCGCAATTCGAAGGCTTCGTTGCTGCTGCCAATCGGAAAAAAGTCTGATTGTGCAGTTTTGGTCTGGAATTCCCAGCCGAGTTCATTGTAGCCAAGCATTTTGATGAATGCCCGAACGGTCATGTTTCCGGTGTTGGGTCCGCTGCGGGTAGCGCTGGCTTCACCGGTGAACACGATTTCGTCGCCCGTGGCGAAAAGGGTGTTTGGCCAAGGGCTGTCTGATGGTCCTGCGAAGAATTCCTGAAAGAGGAAGGTTTCGATCATGTCGCTGGTGCCATCGTCCCAGGAGCTGAACGTGAAGCTGTCACCGGAAACGCTGACTTGGTTTTCGGCTTCCAGAGTAGCGAAGCCGGCCCAGTCGCCAGCAACGAATTGATTGGCGCCAACGATCCACTCTCCGTCATTGGAGAAGTCAGTCGGATCAACGAGCAGTGGGGTGTTGGCCTGGGCGCCGGCAGCGGCGAGAAGACCAAGGGATGTGATAATGCTGAGGAGTTTTTTCATAGTGTGTGTATATGCTTATGGGTTGAGAAAAAATGAATTTGTCTTTTTTAAGGGGCTGGAAGCCAGATCCAGCCGCCGGTTTCGTTCTGTGCTTCTTCGGGAGCGTTGAACCAGCCCCAGTCTGCAGAATACAGCCAGGGTGCGTTGGAGATGTTGACAGGCCCGAGCCAGTCGCCGGTGTCCGCGTAACCCCTTTGCACAGGGAAGCCTAACCAGCTCTCTGCGTTTTCGGAAGGTGCGTAAACGCGGATGTATTCAATTTCCATCCGTTGTGGCCATTCACCGTCATGGTCAATGCCCAGCGGTCCGTATGGAGAATCGTCCGGATAAAAACCACTGTTGAAGTGGCCGCCCCAATCACCGCCAACGGCAACGTTGACGATCAAGTGAAACGGCTGGTCAAAGGGCCAGTACGGACTGATGTCGTCCGGTGGGTTGCGCACAGGTATTTGCTGCGCTTTGTGGATGGTGTTGTAGACAACTCCGTTGACTTCAAACTCAATCCGGTCTTCAAGCCAGACGATGGCATAGGTGTTGAACTCCTCGGTCGCGTTTTCCACCAAAGTGCTGCCACCGAGACCCGTCGAGGTCAGGTGGTTGCGCATCTTGGTGTGCAGGGTGCCGTGAATGTTGTTGGGAACCGAGCCATGGACTGCATGAAACAGGGGGTCTTCTTCGTAACCAACGTGTTCCATCAGGTCGATTTCGCCATTGTCGGGCCAGAAGGCCCCATCGAAGATGGCATTTTCAGACAGCATCCATACTGCAGACCATGTCCCTGTTGTTTTTGGCAGCCGGGCGCGGAATTCAATGCGACCGTACTGCCAGGCATGGAGACCACGGGTCACCAGCCTGGCAGAGGTGTAAGCATTGCGCGCTGTCTCCCGGTTCTGCCGAACTTCGATAATAAGGCGTCCGTCTTCCACGCGGGCGTTGTCGAGACTGTCCGTATAGGTCTGTATCTCGCTGTTGCCCCAGCCGCCTCCGCCGAGATCGTAATCCCAGTTGGCGGGATTAGGCGGACCATCGACGTCGAACTCATCGGCCCAGACCAGTGTCCAGTTTCCGCCAGCTGCGAAGCTGGTGACGGTCGTCAGAAGTCCGGCGATTAAGAGCGTTGGGCTGAATGGAATTTTGAAGCGCATATTCGTCTGTTGCTTGAATTGCCTGATCTCAGAATTACGGCTGGGAACTGGATTCGGGTTTCGCGAAGTATGACCATGAACCGTCGAAGTTTTCTCCGGGGTCGACCATGTAGACCCAGCGTTTGAGGTCGAAAATGTAGACCCAAGGGGCACTGGATACATGGATAGGGCCTAGGAAATCGCCGGTATTGATGTTGCCTTTGGAGTCGATTGGGAACCCGGCAAAATGCGTTGGCGGGGTGGTGACCTCGCCTGAGCCGCTGAGGTAGATGTTGTCGACAAAAAGTGTGCCGGCGCCGGCGGGAGTTCCCGACAGAATAAACTGGGCGAGATTTGCCTGATTCAGCATGTTGGTGAAGTCCGCAAGAGGAATCTGCAGGCTGTGCCACTCACCTTGCGCGAGGCCTTCGAAAACGAGTTCATGCTCAGTGTCGTCGCCGCCTCCCCAAGCACCGTCCGGTCCGAAGTCAACCAACTTGATGCGAATGACATCCATGTTGGGTGTCCACACGTCGATGTGGAAGTATTCCATGCCTGAGGCGTCGATTTGCGAAGCAACGGTTTCGATGCCCACGAAATCCAGGTTGCTGTAGCGAAGCGTTGGAACGTCCTCGATCATAACCTCTTCAAAGGCAGCCACAGACCATCCTGTGCGGAAGGTGTCCACTGGCACGTCAGAGTATACACTGCTGAAGATCGAAATCACCTCATCGGCCGGTTCCGTGGGAACTGGCGATGCAGTCGCTGGTGCGGTCGGAGCCGGTGTCCCGCCGTTGCCATTGCCGTTGCCGTTGCTGCCACCGCTGACCGCTGATGCGGTTGCGGCATTGTTGGAGAACAGGCTGGATGAATTGTCGTATTGGTATAGCCAGAATGTGTACTCGGTTCCGGGGTTCAGGCCGCCCAGCACAAAGCCGAAGGCAGCAATACCGTCACCATCACCAGCTGTCGCACCGAAGCTGTATTCGTTAGCTGTGGTCGGGTCGCTTGGAGCTGTAGCAGTTGTCGAGTAAAACAGCCGGTAGACGATGTCGTCGCCCGTGTTGTTGGGTCCGACTGCGAGAAAAATTTCACCAGATCCAACCGGATCATCGCCGACTGCATCTGAGGCAACCAAACCATCGGGAGTCGACGGAGGGTTTGCTGTGCCGGGTTCGCCGCCTGATGTAGTGGTTGCTGTTGCCGGTGCAGAGTAGGTGCTGGTTGCAGTGTTGTACTGGTAGAGCCAGAATGTGTATTCTGTGCCCGGTTCAAGATCAGCGATAACAAAACCAAAGGGGCCTGTGCCGCCGCCGTCAGCCGTTGTGGATCCGAAGATGTATTGGCTTGCGGTTGTTGGGTCGCTTGGGGCGTCTGCAGAAATTGAGTAGAACAGGCGGTATTCAAGGTCGTCCTCTGCCACGTTGTTTGGTCCGGCGGCAACAAAAACCTGTCCCCAGTCCACTTCGTCGCTGTTGGCTACGAAGCCGCCAGGTGTCGGTGGTTGTTCCGCTGGCGTTTCACCGGGTTCTCCGTCGTCACCACCAACGCTGAAATATATGTTATCCACGAACAGTGTGCCGGCACCAGTGGGGGTGCCCGATATGATGAATTGTGCGAGATTTGCCCGGTTCTGCAGCCCGGAGAAGTTCGATAGCGGGATTTCCAGGCTGTGCCATTCGCCCTGCGCAAGTCCGGTGAATGCCAATTCATGCTCGGTGTCGTCGCCGCCTCCGAATGCACCGTCCGGTCCGAAATCGACCAGTTTGACGCGAATGACATCCATGTTCGGCGTCCATACGTCGATGTGGAAGGTCCCCATTTCGGTGGCATCGATTTGGGACGCGACTGTCTCGATACCGACGAAGTCTAGATTGGTATAGCGTATTGTCGGCGTTCCCTCGATTGATACTTCTTCGTATTCTGCGGAGGACCAAGACGTGCGGAATGTGTCCACGGTAACGTCTGTGTATGCATCACTGAAAATCGATATCACGTCTTCTGCCGGCTCGGTGGGAACCGGGGAAGCTGTGGTTGGTGGTGTCGTGTCAGCAACGAGTGCAGTGGCACTCAATGCGGCAAGCGATGCGCTGAGCGCGATGTAGATGCTTTTTTTCATAAGGAGCAACAGGGGGTGTTTTGGTTTGCTTTTCGAAAGCCCCGGAAATAGGAATTTCTCAAAAATACATAAATATGCAATTAAATGCAGAAATGCTTGTCAAGCGGTAAAATCTTTCTTTTTGTGTTTAAAGCTCCTTGAACCCCTTTATAAAGGGAATTAATCAGCTCCTTGCTGTTTTCACCCAAATAAAATACAGAATAATGCGAATATTATACATTAATAATGCAGGGATCGCCTCTCTAATTCTACGTCCTTTGACCTGGCATTCGGCTGCCCGCAGGATTTTGCTTTCAGCAATCTTTTTCAGCAGCTTTGCGGGCCTTTCCGCTGCAAACTGGCAATTGGTCTGGAGTGATGAATTTGAGACCGATGGATATCCGGACCCGGATAAATGGTCCTATGACTTGGGCACGGGGCAGTCGGTTGGCCTTGTGGGCTGGGGCAACAACGAAGCCCAGTATTACACTGACAGGCTTGAGAATGCGCGGGTGGAGGACGGGCGGTTGATTATCGAGGCCCGCAAAGAGGCGATGGGCAATTCCGCCTACACTTCAGCTCGTATGGTCACCCGTGAAAAGGGTGACTGGCTCTATGGGCGTATTGAGGTGCGTGCTATGATGCCTGCGGGAGTCGGCACCTGGCCGGCGATTTGGATGTTGCCGACGGACTGGGAATACGGCGGTTGGCCCGCGAGTGGTGAGATCGATATTATGGAACACGTTGGCTTCAACATGGGCACCGTGCATGGAACGATTCACACCAATAGTTTCAACCACATGATCGGTACCGACCGCGGTGGATCGATTCAGGTCGATCAGGTCGCCACGGCGTTCCATACCTATGCCATTGAATGGGAGCCAGATACCATTCGCTGGTATGTGGATGACCAGGAGTATTTTGAGTTTCCGCGGCAGCCGCACTACGGACCGGATGAATGGCCTTTTGATCGGCGTTTTCACCTGATCCTCAACATAGCCATTGGCGGCAACTGGGGCGGCCAGCAGGGCATAGATGACAGTATCTTCCCCCAGACCATGGAGGTTGAATACGTTCGGGTTTACCAGCGCGATGAGGATGCTGGCGGCCCGCAAATCCCCGGGGCCTGGATCTATTTTCTCAACACTCCAAAAGTCGATTGAGATGTTGGGCGCGAGGCAATCACTCAAAGGGACTGGTTTTTTGGCGCTTCTGTGTGCATCACTTCTATCTGTAGCGCAATTGGGTTGCGGGCAGGGTGTTGGTGATGAGAAACGGACAGAGATTATCCGTACTGCCGACGGGGCCTTTCAATTGCTCCACAATGGCGAAGTGCTGGAGATTCGCGGCGCAGGGGGGCGCGAGCAACTCGAGGCGTTGAAGGCTGCTGGCGGTAATGCGCTGCGCACTTGGGGCATTGATGACCTTGAGCGGACGATCGAAGGCGAAGCCTTTCTCGACTACGTTTATGCCCGTGGTTTTGTGGTTGTTGCGGGGATATGGGTGCAACACGAGCGCCATGGTTTTGATTACCGCGATCCTGTTCAGGTGCAGGCTCAGCGGGAGAGCATTCGCGAAGCCGTTCTGAAATACCGGGATCATCCAGCAATTCTGCTGTGGGGTCTGGGTAATGAAGTCGAAGCGTTTCGGGATGACGACGACGATACCCATGTGTGGCAGGAATGGAACCATCTGGCTGAGATCGTCAAAGAGGCAGATCCAAGCCGTCCGGTAATGGCAACGGTTGCGGGGCTCACCTCTGAGAAGATTGCCAAAGTCCAGCGCTACGGCGATGCCTTCGATATACTGGGAGTCAATGCCTATGCGGCTGCCATTGTTACCGGAGACCAACTCAAGCAGGCCGGTTTTGACCGTCCCTTTGTTCTCGCTGAATTCGGACCGAGAGGACACTGGGAGGTAGCGGAAACCGACTGGGGAGCTCCATTGGAACCGACCGGGAACGAGAAGGCCGAGCAGTATTTAAATACCTACAAGACCGTCATGGCAGACGCCGGAGATCTTTGTCTGGGGACTTTCGTTTTTCTCTGGGGACACAAGCAGGAGACAACTGGAACCTGGTATGGAATGTTTCTTGAGAGCGGTGAAAAACTGCCAACAGTGGATGCGATGACTTACGCCTGGACCGGCGAATATCCCGAAAATCGTTGTCCGGAACTGATTTCTGTGCGGTTCGAAGCGCATTTACAGCGTATTTCTCCTGGTTCTGAGTGGCCGGTTTTTGTTGAGGCGAAGGATCCACAGGACCAGCCGCTGCGATTTACATGGGAGGTAATCTCCGAACAAACCGAACCCTCTGTTGGTGGTGACCGAGAGCCGATTCCCCCAAAGCATCCGGAGGCTGTCGTGGAATCCGATGGCCCGACTGCGCTCGTGCGCGCTCCGGATTCGCCTGGAGCTTACCGACTCTTCGTAACTATTCGCAACGACTCCAACAGTGCTACAACCGCAAATTTTCCATTCAAGGTCGAATGATCTTATACGAATTTATAACTCACCCAATACGATTATGGCAACACTAACAACTTCCCTTAAGTCCGAGGTTCGCACAAATGATTCCAAAGCTGGCTTTAATAGCTCATCCGCAAGTGCTAAAGATGCCGACCGGATTCTACTGGAAATCGAGGACTACGACCAGATACCACCGTTTTTCTGCTCTTTAACGAGCGATGCCAATATCTGGCTGTTCGTTTCGTCAACAGGATCGCTTACCGCCGGACGCGAAGATGCGGATCACGCCATGTTGCCCTATGAGACCGTAGATAGGATTCACGACAGCGCAGCACACACGGGGCCGTTTGCTCTGTTTCGCTGGAAAGAGGACGGTGCCTGGAAATACTGGCAGCCGTTCAAGCCGGATGCGGGCCCGGAAGTAAAACGCCGCCTGTTGAAAAATATTCTTGGTTCACGCCTGACCTTCGAGGAAAGCAATTTGGTAGCTGGTCTGGTCTTCCGCTCAACACTTATGATCAGTGACCGGTTTGGACTAGTGCGTCAGTGCGAACTGATGACCGAATCCAAGGGTCGGCGTTCGTTGGAAGTGATTCACGGCGTTCGCAACCTTGTGCCAACGGGTGTTACCCAGCGCCTGCAGAACGAACTGAGTTGCCTAACGGACGCCTACAAGCAGAACGAGTTACTTGAACCATTGGGCCTTGCCGTATATTCGATGTCATCCGGATTGACCGACCAACCCGAACCACACGAATCCTTGCGGGCAACCGTGGCTTGGAGCCGTGGTCTGTGCGCACCGGTCAGAAGCCTGGATGCAAAAGCCGTCAACCGCTTCTGTGAGGGTGAGGCAATTGCCGAATCCCGGGTGACCCGTGGAGTTCGTGGCCATTTTGTTGAATTTGCAGCCTTGGAATTAAACTCAGATAAACCGGTTTCCTGGATCTGGGTAGGGGATACCGCTTTGGACCAGGCCAGTGTTGCCCGACTCGGCAAAACACTCCAGTCCGATTCGGTGGTGGATCTGGTGTACGACGACATTGTAAGGGGTGAATCAAACCTGCGCAGGCGTCTGGCTGCAGCCGATGGTTTGCAATTGAGTGAAGACTCGACTGCGACGGCTCACCACCTGGCCAATGTGCTTTTCAACCTCATGCGGGGTGGTATATTTGCCGACGGCTACGAGTTGCTGCGTGATGATTTTGTCGCATTTCTCAAAACGTCCAACAAGCGCCTCGTAGCGGAGCATGAAGAATGGTTATCGTCTTTGCCCTTGGTGTTGAACCGGCAAGAACTTCAGAAACGCATAGAAGGGCGGCAATGTCCCCAGCTGGAACGTATATTCCTCGAATACCTGCCGCTTTCGTTCAGTCGTCGGCATGGTGATCCGAGCCGTCCCTGGAATCGCTTTAAAATTCAGACACGTGATGCGAACGGCAATGAGATTCTGGCCTTTCAGGGCAATTGGCGGGACATCTTTCAAAATTGGGAAGCTCTTGCACTCAGTTTTCCGGATTACCTGGAGCACATGGTCAGCAAATTCGTCAACGCCTCAACGCCTGACGGCTACAATCCCTACCGTATTACCAGGGAAGGCATAGACTGGGAGGAGCCGGATCCTGAGGACCCCTGGGCAGCCTACGGCTATTGGGGCGATCACCAGATTATTTATCTTTTGAAGCTACTGGAGTGCATGGACGCACATGAGCCCGGAAAGCTCGGTAAGCTCTTGCACCGTCAAGGTTATTCGTATGCGAATGTTCCATACCGTATCCATGATTATGATACGATACTGAAGGACCCGCGTAATACCATGAGTTGCGATATGCAGCTGTCGGCGCTCCTGCATGAACGTGCTGCGGCGGAAGGCTCTGACGGCAAGTTGTTGTGGGGTTCGAATGAAATGCCTGCTCTGGTCTGTCTGTTGGAGAAGCTGCTGGTGCCCATACTCGCCAAATGGAGCAATTTTGTTCCAGGCGGTGGCATTTGGATGACTACCCAGCGACCGGAGTGGAATGATGCCAACAATGCCCTCGTTGGGAATGGTTTGTCCATGGTGACCTTGTATTACCTGCGCCGGCATCAGCAGTTTTTGACCAGGTTTTTCAGTCCTGAATCGACCGAAGAATACACGGTTTCTAAACCGGTTGTGGAGTTGTTGGAGGCGATTGATGAGGCTCTGTGTAGAGGAGACTCCAAACGCGATGCTACAGATGCCGAAGGTCGAAGGCGTATTGTCGATGCCCTCGGAAAAGCCGGTTCGGATTACCGTGCACTGGCGTATCGAGAGGATTTTTCGAGCAGCCAGACGGTTGTCTCAGCTAGTCGCATCCACCAATTTTTGCAGCGCCTCACCGAATGGGCGGATGACACGATTCGGATCAACCGCCGTGAAGATGGTCTATATCACGCCTACAACCTCATGCTGCTGACTGATAATCGGGCTGATATTCGCTATTTGGAGCCGATGTTGGAAGGGCAGGTGGCAGTTCTTAGTGCAGGGATGCTCGATGCTGCTGAGTCTGTGAAACTGTTGGAATCTTTGCGGGTCTCGTCGCTCTATTGTTCGAAGCGTAAGACTTACCTTTTGTATCCGGATCGTGATATTACTCCCTTTCTACGGAAGAACCAGCTGGCAGCTGAAATGGGCCTGCGCTCGAATCTGTTGAAAGGCATGATCGAGCAGGGTGATACCCGGCTTGTGGTTAAAGAAAGTGATTCTGTCTGGCGCTTTCATCCGGATCTTTACAACGAAGGCCAACTCCGGTCGCGGCTGGATTCAATTCTGGCTGATAAGGACCCGCAACTGCAGGGCGAGAGGCAAATGATACTGGACATTTATGAAGTGGTTTTCAACCACCACTCATTTACCGGTCGGAGTGGTTCAATGTTCGCCTACGAGGGCCTTGGCAGCGTCTACTGGCACATGGTGTCCAAGTTGCTTCTTGCCGTTCAGGAGAACCTATATGCTGCGGTTCAGTCGAATGCTGAGACAGCACTCAGGGAGAAACTGGATCAGCATTATCAATGGGTCAGGGACGGTCTGGGCTATCGCAAGTCTGCTCAGGAATATGGTGCCTTTCCAACGGATCCCTATTCGCACACGCCCGCGCACGCGGGTGCGCAGCAACCGGGAATGACCGGACAGGTGAAGGAAGAAATCCTGACCCGTAGAGGCGAGCTGGGCGTTTGGGTTCTCGATGGCTGTCTCAATTTTGCACCGATACACAGTTTTATCCGATCTGAACTGCTGAGTTCGGATCAAACCTTTTCTTACCTGAACAAGGCAGGTAGGGAATGTTCGCTTACGGCAGGCAAAGGCAGTTTCGCCTATACTGTTTGTCAGACTCCGGTTGTTTGCAAATTGGGCGCTGATGCACCGGCAATTAAGGTTCATTTCAATGACCGCGATCCCGTGACTATAAGCGGTTGCAAACTCAGTCGTGAGCTGAGCAGGTCGGTCTTTGCCCGCGATCAGTCACTTGGATACATAGAGGTCAGTATGAGGGAAAACATCCTAAAACAACCCCAATGAGTACTATAGGCATTCCCGCTGGCGAACAGACTGCCCCTGAAGACCGCATATCGATACCGCAGCGGCTGGCTTACGGCTTGGGCGCCTTGGTGAACAACCTTCTGGGGGCGGCAATCGGAGTCATGGCGATTGTTTTGAATCTGGGACTGGGAATGAATCCGGCCGTTGTCGGCTTACTGATGGCATTACCGCGCCTGACGGATGCCCTGACCGATCCCATCATGGGTTTTGTATCGGACCAGAGTAAAACCCGCTGGGGCCGGCGCAGGCCTTTTATCTTTGTAGGAGCAATCGCCGCCGGACTGGTATTCGCCCTGCTGTGGCAATTGCCGGAGGGCCATAGCCAGACCTTTTACTTCTGGTTTTTCCTTTGCGGGTCCATCCTGTTTTATCTGGCTTACACGGTTTTTGCCACTCCCTGGGTTGCCTTGGGCTACGAAATGACGCCGGATTACAATGAGCGAACTCGCCTCATGGGGACGGCCAATTTCATGGGCCAGATTGCCTGGGTGCTGGCGCCCTGGTTTTATTGGTTGATGGAGAACAAGCGCTTCTTCGACGATTCGGTATCTGGGGCCAGAGGGCTTGCCATTGCGGTCGGCGTCTTTGCGGCCTTGGTCGGGATTGTCCCGGCGATTGTCTGCCGGGAGCGCTTGGGGAAGGCTGAAGCGGGCCAGGAATCCATCGTCTCCAAGGACCGCATGGAAGCGGTCATGCGTCAGGTCAAAGCCTTTCTGAAAGGTTTCCTGATTACCATTCGCTTCAGGCCGTTTTTGAAGCTGTGTGCGGCAACTTTTCTCGTGTTTAACGGCTTTATGCTGGTGTCAGCCTTCTCTTCCTATGTAATTATTTTTTACGTTTATTCAGGAGATCAGTCGGCCGGCTCCCGATTGATGGGTTGGAACGGGACGGTATCGGCAATCGCCACTTTTATGGTGATCCCGCTGATCACCTGGATATCTACCCGGACGGGAAAACGAACAGCCTTTTTTATCGCCATCGGTATCTCCATTTTTGGATATGCGCTGAAGTATTTCTGTTACAGCCAGACCACACCGATGTTGCTGCTGGTTTCGACTCCCTTCATTGCGTTCGGTCTCGGTGGCCTATTTACCCTGATGGGTTCAATGATCGCAGACGTTTGCGATTTCGATGAGCTCGAGACAGGTCGTCGGAGGGAAGGAATGTTTGGATCGATTTTCTGGTGGGTGGTGAAACTGGGAATGGCTCTTGCCCTGGCGCTGTCCGGTGTTCTGCTGAATGCCACCGGTTTTGACGTCGAGTTGGGTGGAGATCAGGCCGAGCGCACGCTGTTTCTTATGCGATTCTTCGATGTGGCGATTCCTATCGTTGCCTCTGCAGTAGCAATCTGGCTGGTCGCCTCCTATACGATCACGGAAGATAAGGCCCGGGCAATCCGCAGTCAGCTGGAAGCCCGTCGCGGGAAAATTTAATTTGAAACCCGAAGCCGCTTAAGGGGTTACACCCAGCAGTAGATTAAATAGTGGTAATAGGTAGGGAGAAAGGGAGCTCCGGATTCGTCCGGAGCTCTATCTTTATCCAAGGCAGGTATCGACATCCCTGGCCGCCTGGATCCAGAAGTGATCCTTGGGGACAATTTTGGTTTTGCCCGCTACATCCGCAAGGGGAACGGGCACAATGTCGTTCCCGCGGATTGCCATCATGTGGTTGTATTTTCCAGCCTTCAGCAGTTCGACCGCTTTGGTGCCGAGCAGGGTGCAAATCAGGCGGTCGCGGCCAGTCGGAGTGCCTCCGCGCTGGACGTGGCCGAGGGAAGTCGTGCGTGCCTCCAGGCCGGTGAGCGCCTGCAACTGACGGGCAATTCGGCTATCCAGAGACTCCTGAACCAGATGGGGTCCCTCATGCAGGAGTTTTGCCCGTTCGGTTTTGGGATCTCCCTTGGCTTCCTTTTTGGCTCTGGCGCCGTCCTTTTTGGCCTGCTGCGCTTCAGCGAACTCCTTGTGGGAAATGGCACCCTCGGCCACTGCGATGATGGAGAAGCGTTTGTTGTGTTTGCGGCGGTCGATAAGGTGTTCGGCAATCGCCTTCACGTCGTAAGGCAGTTCGGGAATCAGAATCACATCCGCACCTCCGGCAATACCCGCCCCGAGGGCCAGCCAACCGGCTTTGTGTCCCATCAGCTCGCAGACGATGATCCGGTCATGGCTGATGGCTGTGGTGTGGAGACGGTCAATGGCCTCAGTCGCCGTTTCCAGGGCGGTATCATAGCCAAAGGAGACATCCGTCATGGCGACATCGTTGTCGATGGTTTTGGGCAGGGTCATGACCGGCAGGCCGGCCTTCTGGATGCGCTGGGCGTTTTTCTGGGTGCCATTGCCACCCAAGCAAAACAGGCAGTCGATCTGTTGTGCCTTGGCGTTGGTAACGGCCACATCCGTCATGTCCATGACGCGGTCGCCCATAGTCATCTTGTGCGGCTTGTCCCGGCTGGTGCCCAGCAGTGTTCCGCCGAGGGTCAAAATGCCGGAAACATCGCGGTCTTCGAGGGTTTTGAACCGGTTCTCGACGAGGCCCCGGAAGCCATCCGTAATACCGATTACACGTATTCCATGCTGGTGGGCGGCTTTTGTGATTCCGCGGATAGCGGCGTTTAATCCGGGGCAATCTCCACCAGAGGTGAGAATGCCGATGCAACGCGTCTTGGACTTGGCAGCCATAATTGAACGGGGTTTTACGGATAGGCTGAGGCGAATGCAAGCCTCCGTCTGTCCTCTCAGAATTTGAGGTTTTTGGATATTTAAATCGAGCATCGAAACTTGACGGCACGCTAAGCACGGATTTTTTTGACTTGCGTGAGCGTTCAGTTTGAAAAATCCCAACTTCTAGCCCTTGCTCCGAGCGATTTGACCATAAATCGTTCGCAGCGGTATGAGGGTGACCACATGAATACCCCTCTCAGCCTTTTCAGCGAGAAGGATCAAGACTTGATGAAGCGTATCTATGAGCGCTTATTCGAATTGTTCAAAGTCCTGAAGCCAATGGTCGATAAGACAGAGGTGACGGAAGCGGATATGGCTTCGATATTGGCCGTCAATGTCGGGGAAGTTCCTGGCATCACCCGGGATCTGGGAATTGAAACGCTGGATGGAACCGGCGATGAGCGTTTGCCGAGGGCGATTCACGACATTCGGGGTGGCTGTCTGGCTGCGGTGGTCTCCTGCTACGATTTGATTGCCCGGGGAATCTTTCCCTGGCAGCACAAAACGGCTCTGCAGTTGTTTCGTATGGTGCGGGACCACTTGAAAATGTTTCGCAACTGTGTGCCTGAAATTGACCTTGAAACGGTCAACCGTGACCGTGCGGACCGCGGGCATTCAATCGAATTGCTCACTGAGAAATGGCAGGACGCAGCCTATCAGGTGCAGGGTGGAAGGGCCGTGAATGTCCGCTATTCCTGCGATTATGTTGGCACTGTGTCGGAACGCTGCATGGAGTTTTCCGCCCTGGACCGCATCGTCTACAATTGCATGAACAATGCCGGACGTTTTGCCGTGGATAACCGCGTGGACTTCCACATTTTCGAAGTAGATCCTCAAGCGAGTACCAAGGTACTGCGCTTTGTCCTCATCAATAAGATTGAGCCCGGGCATGCGCAGACACTGAAAGAACGTTTTGGAGATGACCTGAGTTCCTTGTTCAACGCCCGTCAATCAGCCGACAGCAGCGGCTACGGGCTAAACATCTGCGCTGATTTCGTGGCTTCTGCTTTCGGCTTGAAAGGGGCGAAGTCTGCCATCGAACAGAAATACATCGGCGTTGCAGTCCAAGAAGATTGTTTCATCCTTTGGTTCCACTGGCCCAGCGTAGTATAATGCCCACCAGTTGAGACTCTTCAGCGAACGTCGAATTCAGCTTTGGCCTCGGAGCCGATTTCAACTGCGCTGAAGTGCAAGCGTTCGGCTTCTACCTGATCGGACTGCAGAAATGCCTTCCTCAGGCTTTCCGCACGCTCCTGGCCGAGTTCCATCAGCTGATCTTCACTGATTTCAATCCGCTGCAGAAGACGGTTACGCATTACCCGCCTGTCGGGACGTTCGGGTTGTTCTTCGCTGAGGGATTCAGTTTCAACGATTTCTTCCGCGTCGACAACCGGTTCGACTGGCTGATCGGCCGTTTCGGTGTCCCCGGCCGTTTCGACGCCGCGCAACCAATCGACGAATCGACCCAGTAAACCCCGGTCGCGGTCGCGACTCTCCTCGCGCTCTTCCTGCCGGCGGGTTCGCTGTGCAGGCGGTTCGGCGCTTTCGGCGGGCTCATCGCTTTCCTCTACAAGAGGGCCGAATACCTGTTCGTAATAGCCGGCAATCAAGTCGGTGTTTTCCCAGTAGTTTTGCGGGATTTCAGCCTCCTCGCCGTGTTGCTCGCGGTAGTGTTGTCGGAGGGAACGGCGCAGTTCGGCATTTGCGAGCGCTTCGCGGTCGGCTGTGCGATCGACCTGGACGCGGACCTCAAGCTCGAGTGCCGGTCGCTGGTAGAGTGCTTGAGCCAGATCCGCGATCGGTTCGCGTTGGTCGTCCCTGAGCTCAGCAGAGCCTGGTGCGAAGGTCACCCGTGACAATTCTTCGGCCCGTGAACCGACCAGATTGCCAAGAATAGAGAAGGGCGAGCTGACGATGTTGCCAATAACGGAGGCGAAGGCCTGGCTGGCAACCGATGCGATGCTGAACTGGGGGTCGTCAATGCGCCCACTCAGTGGAATATTGAGGGAGATTTCTCCACGGCGGTTGCGCAGGAGGGAAACCGCAAGGTCGAGTGGCAGGCTGAGGGCATCCGGGTGGTCGACGCGGTCGCCCAGACTCAGGTTGCGGACCAGCAAGGCGTTGCTGGCAGTCAGGGACTCATCAGCGATCTCAATGTCTATGGCAAGGTCGAGGCGTCCCTGTGCAATCGCCCGGCCGACAAACTGGCCGGAGTAGCCGGAGGTCGCGGGTAGGCCAAAGCCTGTCAGGGTCATACGCAGGTCGGCGAAGAGGTCCAGCGGGTTTGCGTTGGTCTGGCCTTCCAGTTCAATCGTTCCGGCTTCGACAAATCTTGCGCTGAACTGCATTTCTCCGCGGCTGGCAGGATCGGATTCGATGTTCCTTAATCGCAGCTGGATGTTCTCGGTGCGGGTTGCGAAGGCAGGGGAGACACTTTCATCGCTAAACCCAACCTGGCCGTTGCGGACTTCGAGTTCAGCCAATGACCAGCTCAGGGGTAGCTCGTAGGGATCAGCGGAAATCTGTTCCGGTTGTGGATCGGCGGATTCCAGTTCTGTCGTCTGGGGCACGAGAGTGAGCAGGTTCAACCGACCTTCGACATCCCGCTTGACCTCTGCAACAGGACCGTCGACAGCGAACCGTTCGATGTGAACATCCATTTTGCTGAGGTTAAAGGCGATGCCGCCGATGCGCAGGCTGTCAAGACTGGCCAGATCCTCGTCCTGGTGGCGCAGGGCAATTGTGTCGACGCCTGCCTCCCCGTC
>JAFIGG010000012.1 GCA_020831485.1 Opitutales bacterium | reverse complement strand
TAGCTGAGCCGTTTTTCCAAATCGGCCAGATCCCGTGGCAAGGGCGATTCGAAATGCAGCTCAGTTCCATTCTTTGGGTGGCGTAGGCGCAGTGCGGCGGCGTGGAGGGCTTGGCGATTCAGATGAAAGGGTAGTTTGCTCTTGCCGCGGGCGAGCAACTGAAGGGTCGCACCGTGGTAGCTGCGGTCGCCGATCAGAGCCAGGCCTTCGGCGGCCGCCTGAATGCGGATCTGGTGTTTGAGGCCGGTTTCCAGGCGCAGGCGCAGTTGTGTGACCCGTTTGCGCGGGTAGCTATGTTCTACCCGGTAGTGGGTGACGACTTCGCTGGTGTTGGGGCCCGGCTTGGGCCTCAGTTGCTGTTGGTAGCCGCGTTCATCCATTTCCAGATGGTGCTTCCAGGTGCCTTCGCTGGGGTTTGGGATGCCGTCGACGAAGGCCAGGTATTCACGGATCAGTTCGTGTGCGCGCAGTTGCTCGATCAAGTTGCGGCGTGCTTCCAGATTCATCGCGATGCAGAAAAGGCCGCTGGTGTATTGGTCGAGACGGTGGACGGGTAGGGGTTGAATCACCGTTTGATTGCCGAAGATCTGTTTGCGCAGGGCATTGCCCTCGGGATCGTTCAGGTGATCGGCGAGTATTTCGAGGGCTGAGGCATCTCTGGCGGAACCTTCTGCAGGAACGGATAAAACGCCTGCGGCCTTGTCTACAATTGCCAGGGATTCGTCCAGGTAGAGGAGGGTGAGTTTCGAGTGAATCCTTTTGCGGTGTGCCCAGGCGCTGACAGCGGAATCCGGTTTCCCGAAACTCAGGCGTTCACCGGGGTCTGTCAGGCGCAAGCCGGCCTGGGTCACGGGTTCGCCATCCAGGTAGAACCTGCCTGCAACGATCCATTCTTTGATGCGCTTGCGCGGTGAATCCGGACAAAGCAACATTGCCCAGTCCAGCAGTGGTTTTTCGCCGCTATTCTCCTCGTTCTCCATTGCTCGCTCATTGGGAAGCATGACTGCGATTCAGCAAGGATAATCCGCAGCTATGCCAGCCGCAGGCTGAATTCAAGGGTCGTGCTGTCGGCGTCCGTTTGCATGGATATCTGGCCGCCCATGGTTTCCACCATCAATTTGGCGCTATAGGTTCCCAGCCCGGTGCCGTTCTTTTTGCCGGAGGTGACGTATTTATCGAAGAAATTGTCGCGAATGGATTCCGGAACCGGACCCTTATTGCATATAGTCACTGTGGCTTGGGATTCCGAAGTGTGAATGGCGACTGTAATCGGCGCGGATTCGGGCGAAGCTTCGATCGCATTGGCCAGAAGGTTGAGGAAAACCGCGTTCAGCAAAAGCTCCTCAGCCTGAACATGCAGTTTGTTATCGAGCAGCGATTTTGGCTTAATCTGCAAACGATCGGCATTTTCGGAACGTGAGTGTAGCAGGGTCTTCCAGGATTGTTGGATGGCGGCAATAAGGTCGATTGGCTGCGGGGTGAACTGATAAAAGCCCTGTTCCTGCTTATACAACGTGAGCCCCAGATTGGTCATGTTCAGCAATTCATTGCCCAGCTGGCGGATCATTTGCAGAACTTCCCGCTGCTCATCGGTCAGATTCGAGTCGTCTTCAATGGTTTCCGGCAACGAAATAATGCCTGCTATTGGATTGCGCAAATCGTGTCGAATCAGGCGGTCGACCTCCTCCTTGAACGCGTCCAGCCGCTTGCGTTTAGAAATGTCCCGGGTGACGCCGACGATTTCAATCTCACCCTTATCGTTGCTGCGCATCTTCGCCGAAAACTCCACCCACACCCGACTGCCGTCTTTACGCGGTTGCTGAGTTTCGATCGTTGTCCGATTCTCTGCCGTAGGATCTTCCCTGAAACGCTGAATGTGTGCAGCCAGTGTTTCCCTCACTGCCGGAAGGAATTCCGGGCAGATTGACTTGTCGAGGCTCTCCTTCAGCGTCTCCTCTACAGTAAAGCCGCGGAGATTCAGAACAGATGGGCTTATGAAGGTCGTACGGTCCTGGTCGACATTGTAGATCCAGATTACATCATTTAAATTTTCCGCAATCAGATGGGCCTTAAGGATCGTCCGCCTCAGAACGCAGGTAACGACCAGCAGAGCCAATGCCGCGATTCCAAGCAGAATAATCAACACCCAGTGGACCTGCCCCAGCGCATTTGCCAAGATCAGCTGGTCGAGCAAGCCCGACCCATCCTGCCTGTCCATAAGAACCATTTGCATCACTTAATCGCATTGGTTTCTGTTTAGCAAGCCGTTAGGGTAGGGTCCGTCTTCGCTGCGCTTCACCGTGCCTCAGACGCTGCAATGCCGATCGGATCTTATCCGGTAAAATTCGGACGGGATGGATTGGTTCGATGGCAATGCTTGACTACCGTAAATATGGGTTTACGGTTCAGCTCATGAAGACGACTGTAGAACTTCCCGATGAATTGGTGTTTCAGGCCAAGCGGCGGGCTCTTGAAAAACGCAGTTCCTTTAGGCAGATAGTGGAGGATGCCTTGCGCAAGGAGCTTGAAACCGTGCGTTCTGCGACGACTCCGGTAAATGAACCCGGTTACCGTCAGCCCCTGACCGAGCCGCTCTTCGCTTGCGAGGATTCCGCACCTGCCTCGGATATGACCTTGGAGCAGCTCATTGAGCTGGAGCACCAGTCCCTCCTGGACGAGGACATTCGACGTGCCGGCCATTCTCTTTGATACCTCTGTCTGGATCGCGGTCGCGTTCACGACGCATCCTCATCACGCCCCAGCTAAACGATTGCTTGATTCAGCCCACAGCCGGGCCCCTGTGGTCGCCTGTCGCGCTACCCAGCAATCTTTCCTGCGGCTAGTCACGACCCCGGTTATTCAGCGTCACTATCGAAGCGAGGTCATCGACAACACCTTGGCATGGTCGCGGTGGTCTCGGCTGGCCAATATGCCGCAAGTGCTGTGGTTGCGTGAACCTTCGGGTCTGGACGACTCCTGGCAGCGAAACGCCTGCTTCTCAAGCCCTGCGCCCAAACGTTGGATGGATGCCTATCTCGCTGCCTTCGCGATTGGTTACGGCATCCCTCTGGCCAGCTTCGATCAGGACCTCGCCAATTTCGAAGAGCTTGAATGGATTACACCGGTCTAGCCGTGGTCCGTACAAAAAAATGGGGTGATAGAGGGGACTTGAACCCCCGGCCCCTGGTACCACAAACCAGTGCTCTAACCAACTGAGCTACTACCACCGCAAAGAAGTTTTGTATGCAAATCGCTTTCGTCGGATTGTCAATATAAAGGTCGGCAAAATTTTTGAATTTCATTTTCGGATTGAAAAGCATCAACGTATCGGGATATGTTGATGCTTTTATGGAATTTACCCAAGAAATACGTCTAGAGAGAGAAAAGCAATTGCGTGAGCTACTAGGGAAGCGCATCGCGTTTCTCGACGGTGCCATGGGCACGGAGATTCAGCAGTACACGCTGGAAGAAGAAGACTTCCGCGGGGAAGCCTTCAAGGATCACGGCTCAGCGTTGAAAGGGAATAATGACCTGCTCTCGATTGTGCGTCCCGATATTATCGAGGATATTCATAAGCGATTTTTGCTGGCGGGTTCCGATATTATCGAAACGAACACTTTCAATGCCAACCGGATTTCCCAGGCGGATTATGCCCTGGAGGAGTCGGTTGATGCGCTGAATAAGGCTTCGGTGGAAGTCGCCCGAAAGGCAGTCGCAGCGGTTGAAAAGGAACAGCCGGGCCGCACGGCCTGGGTGGCTGGAGCCATTGGGCCGACCAACCGCACGGCTTCGCTGTCGCCGGATATCAATCGACCGGAATACCGGGCGGTGACTTTTGATGATCTGCGTGAGATCTACGGTGAGCAGATTCGCTCCCTGATTGCGGCAGGGGTGGACTTGTTGATGATCGAGACGATTTTCGACACCTTGAATGCCAAGGCGGCGATTTTTGCCGCTGAAGAGGTATTCGAGGAACTTGGCTTCAAAGTGCCGATCATGTTGTCGGTGACGATCACGGACGCCTCCGGGCGTACCTTGTCGGGGCAGACAACTTCAGGCTTCTGGGCATCGGTCGCACACGCCAATCCGATTTCAGTGGGCATCAACTGCGCCCTGGGTGCTGATGACATGCGGCCCTATATTCAGGAGCTGTCCAAGCTCGCACCGTGTTTCACGAGTTGTTACCCGAATGCGGGCCTGCCGAATGCTTTCGGTGAATACGACGATACGCCGGAGCACATGGCCAAAGTGCTGAAGGAATTTGCCGATGAAGGCTGGCTGAATATTGTCGGTGGCTGCTGCGGCAGTCGTCCGGAACACATCGCAGCCATAGCCAAGGCGCTGTCTGTCTGCAAACCGCGCAAACCTGCCGGACGGGAAAGGGCTTCGGTCTACAGTGGCCTGGAAGCCTTTCGCCTGGAGCCTGGTCAGAATCCCTTCTTCATGGTTGGCGAACGGACCAACGTGACTGGTTCTCCGCGTTTTAAGCGCCTCATTAAGGAAGACGATTTTGACGCAGCCCTCGAAGTGGCCCGCCAACAGGTGGACAACGGGGCCAACATGATCGACATCAATTTTGACGAGGGCATGTTGGAAACGGAAGAGTGCATGCGCCACTTCCTCAATCTGATTGCATCCGAACCGGATATTTCCCGGGTTCCAATCATGATTGACTCCTCCCGCTGGTCGGCACTTGAGGTCGGTCTCCAGTGCACGCAGGGCAAGTCGGTGGTGAACTCTATCAGTTTGAAGGAGGGTGAAGAGTCCTTCTTGCACCAGGCGAAGCTGGTGCGTCGCTACGGTGCCGCGGTTGTCGTGATGGCCTTCGATGAGCAGGGTCAGGCAGTGACGCGGGATGAAAAGGTGCGGATTTGTAAGCGCGCCTATGACTTGCTGACTAAGAAGATTGGCTTCCCGGCTGAGGACATTATTTTCGACCCGAATGTGCTGACCGTTGCCACGGGCATGGACGAACACAATAACTACGGGGTGGATTTTATCGAGGCGGTTGCCGAGATTAAGAAACAGTGCCCCGGCGCCCGGGTTTCCGGTGGTCTTTCGAATGTGTCCTTCTCTTTCCGCGGCAACAATGTGGTGCGGGAGGCCATGCACTCGATCTTCCTTTATCACGCAATGAAGGCCGGACTCGACATGGCGATTGTGAATGCCGGGATGCTCGGTGTTTACGACGACATCGAACCGAAGCTGAAGGAATACATTGAAGATGTGATTCTCAACCGCCGCGACGATGCCACCGACCGTTTGATTGAGCTGGCTGATAGCTACAAGGATCAGAAAGGCAAACAGACGGAAAAGCAGAAGCTTGAATGGCGCGAAAAGCCTGTTGCCGAGCGTTTGGCGCACGCGATCCGCCACGGTATTGTGGACTTTGTTGAAGCCGATACCGAAGAGGCTCGCCAGCAATTTGATCGCCCGCTTGAGGTGATCGAAGGCCCGCTGATGGATGGCATGAAGATCGTCGGCGACCTTTTTGGAGACGGCAAAATGTTCCTGCCACAGGTTGTTAAGAGTGCCCGTGTTATGAAGAAATCCGTCGCTTACCTGACTCCATACATGGAGAAGGAAAAGGAAGGTCAGACGAAGAAAAAGGATGCAGGTTCAATTCTTCTGGCAACGGTTAAGGGCGATGTGCACGACATTGGAAAGAACATCGTTGGCGTGGTGCTATCCTGTAACAATTACACCGTGCACGACATGGGTGTCATGGTTCCCTGTGACAAGATTCTTGAAAAGGCAAAGGAAGTGGAGGCCGATATCATTGGCCTGAGCGGTCTGATTACGCCGTCTCTGGATGAAATGGTGCACAATGCCAAAGAGATGGAGCGCATCGGTCTGGATGTGCCATTGCTGATCGGTGGCGCCACGACTTCCAAAGCCCACACGGCGGTTAAGATTGCGCCGGAGTATTCGGGACCAACGGCGCACGTGATTGACGCCTCCCGGGTCGTCGGGGTTTGCTCGAAACTCTTGAGTGAGACCCATGGCAAAGAAGCGCGCAGGGAATACGCTGAAGAGAATCGGAAATGGCGCGAACGGCATGCCAAGAGCCGTCAGCAGAACCTGAAAATGCTCCCCTACGCTGAGGCGGAGGAGCGACGCTTCCAAGTCGATTGGGCCAAAGAGGTCATTCCGGAGCCAAAGCTCACCGGGCTGCACACCGATACGGTTAAAGTGGAGGATCTGGTTCCCTACATCGACTGGTCGCCCTTCTTCTGGGCCTGGGAGTTGAAAGGTGTTTACCCGGCAATTCTCAACCACAAGCGTCACGGTGAAGAGGCGACGAAGCTGTTCAAGGAAGCTCAGGAGTTGCTCGACCGCATCATTAACGAAGAGCGCTTTAATCCAAAGGGTGTCTGGGCTCTGTGGCCGGCGAACTCCCTGGATGGCCACACGGTTGAGGTTTACTCGGATAAGGACCGGGCAGACGTGATCGGGCGCTTCCATTTCCTGCGTCAGCAGAAACAGAAGATGCGGAACGATGAGGCGCCTTATTACTCTTGTGCGGACTTTATCGCTCCCAAGGTATCCGGTCGTCTCGACTACATCGGCGGCTTTGCGGTGACCACCGGACCTGAGGTGGAAACCTGGTCGAAGACCTTTGAGGACGACAATGACGATTACACGGGGATCATGATCAAGGCCCTTGGAGATCGTCTGGCCGAGGCCTATGCCGAGTATCTTCACCAGAAGGTCCGCTTCCTCTGGGGCATTGAGGATCCAAAGAATCCCTTGCCCTGCGAAGCCCTCATCAAGGAGCAGTACCAGGGCGTGCGTCCGGCGGCGGGTTACCCGGCGACTCCGGACCATACCGAAAAGGAAACCTTGTTCCGTCTCCTGAATGCCACCGAGTTGACTGGTATAAAGTTGACCGAAAGCTACGCCATGTATCCGGGTAGTGCCGTCAGCGGACTGTATCTGGGCAACGCGGCGGCCAATTACTTCAACGTGGGCCCTGTCAGCAAGGAGCAGCTCGAGGCCTATGGCAAAGCCAAGGGCGTTGATCTGCCTTACCTTGAAAAGTGGCTGGCACCGAACCTCGGTTACTGAGGCTGCCTGTTCATCATTCTTTCAACCGCCATGGCGGCTGGTAACTCACCAGCCGCCACTTTTCGGCGGAGGTTGCTGAGCTGGTCGCGAATACCGGCTTGCTCATAGTAGCGGCGGCGAATGGCCTCGTCGAGCAGACTCTCAAACCAGTCGGCGTTCTGCTGCTGGCGGCGTTGGTCGAATACCTGATGCTCGCGGGTGGCTTCCACAAAGGACTGGAGCAAATACCAGAGTTCCTGGATGCCAGCGCCGGTCATTGATGAAACGGTGACGGCCTTGGGTTTCCAGCCTGCCGTGATCGGTTGCAGGTAGTGCAGCACGCGGTTAAATTCGGCTTTGGCCAGGTTAGCCCGCTGCAGGTTATCGCCGTCGGCTTTGTTGACCACAATGATATCGGCCAGCTCAACCACGCCTTTTTTGATGCCCTGAAGTTCGTCTCCGGCACCAGCGATCTGCAAGAGTAGAAAGCAGTCCACCATCGACCGCACCGTCACTTCACTTTGCCCGACCCCGACCGTCTCCAGCAGAATGATGTCGAAACCGAAGGCCTCGCAGAGCATGAGTGTTTCCCTAGTCTTGCGGGCGACGCCACCCAGATTGCCACCCGTCGCCGACGGACGGATGAAAGCCCGCGGATTGCGCGCCAGCTGCTCCATGCGGGTTTTGTCACCAAGCACGCTGCCACGGGTCAGTGAACTCGAAGGATCCACCGCCAGCACTGCGACCCGGTGTCCCTCCGCGCAAAGGTATTCGCCCAGCGCTTCGATGAAAGTGCTCTTGCCGACCCCAGGGATGCCCGTAATTCCAATGCGGATCGAGTTTCCAGTCGAGGGCAGCAACTCCTTCAGAATAGCCTGAGCCATTTCCTCGTGCTGCGCCGCATTGCTCTCCACCAGCGTGATGGCCCGCGCTAGAGTCGTGCGATCGCCTTTGCGAATCCCGCGAATGTAATCGTCCTTTCCCAGTTTGCGTCGCTTGGGAACCGCAGCCAGGTTTTCCGCCCGCTCTCCGCCGGGAACCACCTCGCAGTTAAAACCCTCGCCTCCTTCGGCGGGCGCCCATTCCGGTCGTTTCTTGTCCGATGCCATGGCCTCACTCTGCGCTCAAAAACGTCCATAGGAAAGGATAATTTGTCACCCGCGTAGGCGCAACGGTCCCCGCTGCGCAGCCGGGTAACAGGAACGGTTCCCTGGACCACGCGCCCTCGGGACGAGCGCGCCTACGCCGCCGACATTTCACGGACGGGCAATCGTACCGGTCAGGTATTGGCGGGTGACGCGTTTGGAAAGGTTGCAGAAGAATTCCCACTCGATTTGGCCGGTGTGTTGGCAGAAATCATGGACGTGGATGGATTCGCGGCCGTCTTTGCCGACGATGGTCACGGGGTCGCCGGGGTGGATTTCGTTGAGCTGGCTGACGTCGACGATGGTTTGGTCCATGGTGACGCGGCCGATTATGGTGCAGCGTTGGCCGCGGATGAGGACCTCTCCGCGGTTGCTCAGGGAAGTGGGGATGCCGTCGGCGTAGCCGGCGGTGAGGATGGCGATGCGGCCTGCTTTGGGCAGGCGGTGGGTTTGTCCGTAGCTGATGGGGGTGTCGGCGGGAAGTTTTTTGATTAGGCCGACGCGGGTTCGGAAGCTCAATACCGGGGCGACGCTTACTTGTTCAAGCAGAGAACCAGGGTGCGGTTTGATACCGAACTGCAGAAGGCCGATACGGGCGGCGTTGAGGGGACCATCTTTGGGGAAGGTATCGATGCCGGCACTGTTGTCAGCATGCAGGATGCAGCCGGCGGCTGGCGCTGGCTTTAGCTGTTGCAATACAGATTCAAAGCGCTTGCGCTGAACTCGGGTGAATTCGGGGTCGGTATCGGCCGAGGAAAAATGTGTGCAAACTCCGTCCACCTGCAGGGCCGGCAGCTGAGCCAGCTGTCGATACAAGGCTTGGGCCTCCGTGTGCCAGCAGCCAAGCCTTCCCATGCCGGTGTCCACCTTCAGGTGAATGCGGAGTTTGGACTGACTGCGCAGTGCTGCCTCATTGAGGGCCTTGGCTTCTTCCAGTGTGGAAATGACCGGAATGACGTCGGTGCCGATGGCCGCCCGCACTTCCGTGGGCAGCAGAGGGCTCAGCAGTAGAATGGGCCAGCCGGAGCCGAGCTCGCGAATGGCTGCGGCTTCGCTGAGGTTGGCGACGGCAAAGAGGTCGGCACCGGCCCGCATTAAACGCGAACTGACAGCAGCCATGCCGTGTCCGTAGGCGTCCGCCTTAACCACGGCAATGTATTTCAAGTGGCGGGGCAGGGCTGCACGGATCGCGTGCAGGTTGCGTTCCAGTTGGCTGAGGTCGACCTCAACCCAGGCGCGGAGTTGGGATACCGGAAGGTTCATCGACGGGGTGCTTCATCAGCGATGGCGTTCTCCTTGCCAGCGTTGGTATTCCGGCTTCTGGATTTGAAAAGGGGCTGCAGTCTCGTGCGCATACAGCTTGAGATCAGCACGCCGAAGGCGC
This sequence comes from Opitutales bacterium, assembly GCA_020831485.1. Taxonomy (GTDB): domain Bacteria; phylum Verrucomicrobiota; class Verrucomicrobiia; order Opitutales; family Oceanipulchritudinaceae; genus JAFIGG01. The sequence continues at coordinate 51,676 of JAFIGG010000012.1, read as the reverse complement.
TCCGGCAAGCTTTCGATGGAGTAGGGCCATAGCAGCGGATAAGTCTGCGGGCCGCGGCCCTTTAGCAAAAGCTCCCAGACGGGCTCCTGCAGGGCCTGAATGCTCTCGTCGCTGAGCACTTCCGGTTCGGCGCTCCGGCTTTCGCTGCTGCGAAGCACAATGCAGGCCTTCTTGCGCAGTCGGCTCACTAGTGCGAAGTTAGACAGATGCTTTTGCTCGGCGAGTTCGAGGGCCGCCAGGTCAATGCTGCGGTAGCCGAAAACCGGGTGATCCAAGCCCGGCAGACAGCGCCAGGTGTTGATTGCCATTGCAGTCAGGCGGATACCGAGCATTGAACCCGGGCCTTCGGCAAAGAGGTAGGCGCCGAGTTGCTTGAGTTCGAGGCCCGTCTCGCGCAAGCAGACTCCGCACAGATCGTAGAGGTTTTCCAGTGCGTCGCCTTTGCTGTTGGCCCGCGCGAGCCATTTGCCATTCTGGCAAATGCCCGTCTGCACATTCGCGCCGCAGGCATCCAGCACGAGCACCGGTTGCTGATAGGGTAAAGTCATCAGGAGTATTTGCGGCGCAGGTTGGTGGGCAAAATTCCCAATTCCTCACGATATTTGGCCACCGTGCGGCGGGCAATTTTAACCCCTTCCTCTTCGAGGATTTTGACCACCTTCTGGTCGCTGAAGGGTTTGCTCGAGGGTTCGGACTCGATGATCCGGGCAATGCGTTCCTTAACCGATTTGTTCGACAGGGATTGGCCGTCGTCGGACTGGTAACCCGGGGTAAAGAAGTACTTCATTTCGAAGACACCGTGAGGAGTCCGGATGTATTTGTTTGCAATGGCGCGACTGACCGTAGTTTCGTGCACCTCAACCGCCTCCGCGACCTGGTTCATAGTCAAGGGGTGGAGTCCGGCGGTCCCGCGCTCGAAGAAGTCATTCTGAAAACGCAGTAGTTGGCGGGTGATGCGTTCGATGGTTTGCTGACGCTGCTCAATCGCATTGATGAGGAAACGGCTACTGCGGAATTTCTCCTGGACGTATTCGCGGTCCTTGCCCTTCAGTCGTCCCTGAGCGAGCATCTGCTTGTAGATCGGACTGATGCGCAATTTCGGAACGTAGTCATTATTGAGGATGATCTGCCAATCGCCATCATCGTCCTTTTGCACAGTCACATCCGGTTCGATGACTTGATTGTTGTCCTCACTGAACCGACGCGCCGGCGCAGGATCCAGCTGGGATATTTCGCGCAGGGCCGTTTCGACATCCTCTGTGTTTGCACCGGTCTTGCGGGCAATGTCAGGAATACGGCGGCGCAAAAGCAGATTCCAATGATTGCGGATGATTTTAGCGATCAGGGCATCCTTGCGGCCTTTGGACTGTAGCTGGGTCAATAGACACTCCTGCACGTTTTCACTGCCAATGCCCACTGGATCCAGTGTCTTCAGCAGCTTCGAGGCTGCCTGAAGTTTGCGCAGTGGAAGGTTAGTGACGAGGGCCGCGTCGGACAGGCTCTCGGTCAGGAAGCCGCTCTCGTCGAGATTTCCGATCAAATACTCCAATGCCTGCAGAACTTCCTTGTCCTCCTCGGACATCGTTGCCTGATCCATAAGGTGCTCCTGCAGGGAGGTGGTGCTCGTCAGTGAATCGAAAAAGTGCTGGCGCCGCTCGGCATCCTCAGAAGTGTAGGGACGCTCGCCAGCATCTTCATACATCTGCTGACGGTAGTCCTCATGCAGCTTTTCCAGGACGGAAAAGTCGTCGGAGAAATCCATGCGTTCGGCGGATTCGTGGGAGTCTGCCGGCCGTTCGAATTCGTCTGTTGGCGGAGCATCCTCGGAGTCCCCATCGGAGCCGCTGTCGAAATCCTCGTCTTTGGGCTTTTCCGCCCGCTCCTCGATGGAGATGTCTTCAAAAGGCAATTCCTCCAGCGTTGGATTCGTTTGCAGCTCTTCAAGAATGGCCGAGCGCAGCTCCAGAGCCGGCACCTGCAGAATCTTCAGGGATTGGCGCAGCTGCGGGGCCAATACCATCGACTGGACCTGTTTCTGAACTTGTTGGAACCCTTGTGTAGCCATTTTTTAGCTCAATCTTTCAGCCAACGTTCGAGGAATATGGCGAATTTTTCGTGAGTCGGTCCGTAGCCATCCCGATAGAGATACCACTCCAGCGCTGTCATCATCTCGCTGGCAGTTGGAAAGCGGGCGTCGCGGTCGCGCTCGAGTGCCCGTCGTGTGATCTGAATCAATTCGTCAGGAATGTCCGGACGCAATTCACGGAAATCAGGTAGCCGCATGGTGCAGATGTTTTCACGAGTCTGCTCCGGTGTGTCGGCGGCGAAAATATTGAATCCAGCAATCATTTCCGCCAGCAGAACCCCGCAGGCGAAGACATCGGAGCGTCGGTCCGTTATCCGCCGCTGGGCCTGTTCCGGCGACAGGTAGTCGTCGTTTCCGGCTATGACCTCGCGCTCCTTGCTGAACATCAGGTTCAGGGCTTTGGCGACACCGAAGTCGGTCAGCTTGATGTCGCCTTCATGGCTCAGAAGAATATTGCGCGGATTGACATCGCGGTGCACCAGGTCCAGTGGACGCCCACGGGCGTCCCTCTGGTTGTGGGCGTAATCCAATCCGCGGCAGATGCGTGAGACGACGAAGCAGGCCCATTCGAGCGGAAAGGGTTCATCGGCCTCCCACAAACGCTCGAGCAGGGTTTCCAGGTCATTACCATTGACCCATTCCATGACCATATAGTACTGCCCCAGGTTTTCCCCAAGCTGGTAGATTTGCACAATGTTCGGATGTACCAATCCGGAGACGAGACGCGCCTCTCCGATAAAATTGCGTTGAAAGCTTTCGACTGTGGAGAACTCCTCACGGATCAGCTTGATAGCCACCTTCTTGCTGAATCCTCCGGCCCCAAGTTGCTCAGCCTCATAGACCACACCCATGCCGCCGTGGGCGACTTCCCGCAGCAGGTGATACCGAATGGCGTCTTGAATGTATCGAGGGTGTGACACTGAGATGGCATCATTTGTAAGCTCTCCATAGAGTTGCAAGTTGGAAATGCAGATTTTATGCCAGTTTCTTCTTATTTGACAAAAGTGTCGAAACGAGTAGCACTGTTTGGCATGATTCAACTGACTGAAAGTGCCGCCGTAGCCATTGAGAAATTGCGTGCGGAGCGCGCCAGCGAGGGCCAGTGCATGCGTGTACGCATCGAAACCGGAGGCTGTTCCGGGTTCGAATACGGGATGCTTTTTGACGAACAGAAAGCGGACGACCATGTGTTCGAACAATCCGGCGTGCGGGTGCTGGTGGATCCGAAAAGCCTAAAGAAGCTGGATGGTTGCCGCATTCATTTTGATGATGGATTGACCGGCAAAGGCTTCGAAATCCAGAACCCGAATGCGGAATCGACCTGCGGCTGCGGGCGTTCCTTCAATTAGCCGCATTCCTGGATGACGGCTCCGCAGGATGCACAACCGGACCCCGGGACGACTTGGAGCCGGTCTAATTTGAGTAGCCTATGGGGTGAGTTTCTTATCCGTGGACTTTGTTCGCTGGGGGTTTCGCAGATAGTTATTTCTCCGGGCTCGCGTTCGACACCTTTGACACTTGCAGCCGCCCGGTGCCCGGAACTGGAGCTGCACACGCTTGTAGATGAACGCTCTGCGGGATTTTTTGCCCTGGGCCTGGCCAAAGCCGGCGGGGGGCCTGTGGCGCTGGTCTGCACATCCGGCTCAGCGCTGGCGCACTACGGACCTGCTGTAGTCGAAGCGGACGAGGCTGGAGTGCCGTTGCTGTTGCTGACTGCGGACCGCCCGCCGGAGCTGCGCTACAGCCGGGCCGGGCAGACGATTGATCAGTTGAAGTTTTTTGTCGACCGGGTTCGCTTTTTTGCCGAAATCGCGGCGCCAGTGCTGAAACGGAGCGCCTTTCACCGAATGGGTTCCGTTGTCCAGGACGCCGTCAAGGCCGCCCTCGGGCCGGTCTCCGGTCCGGTGCATTTGAATATTCCTTTGGACGAACCCCTGGCGCCGTCGGCGGAAACCGGACTGGATATTGATTGGGATCCGCTGGATTATTGGATTCAAGAGCCAGCGCTCCCGGCAAAGGGCTGCATCCTTGCCGGCTGGGCTCAACCACAGAATGCGGATGCTTATTGCTCTTCAGTGCTTGAACTGGCGCGTTCCTTGTCCTGGCCGATCTGGGCGGATGCCAGTTCGCCGCTGCGGCACTGCGCTGATCCGGATGATCTGGTCATTACCCATTACGAACGGGTCGTGCGCTCGGATGCGCTGGCGGATGTGTTGAAGCCGGAGGGGATAATTCTTCTCGGTGAGCCGCCGACGAGCAAACTAACCCGCCAGTGGCTCGAGTCCGTTCAACCGCGGGCCTGGTTGCTGGAAAACCGTCGGCCTGCGGGCAATGTGATGGGCTTGCGCCAGCGGCTCATGAATTGGAATGGTGCTGAACCCCTGAGCGACCGCTTTAAGTTCAGTGGCCGCGGTGCCGATTTTCTGCAACACTGGCAGAGGGTGGAGAGGACTTGCCGGCAAGGGCAGCAGGCTTTTCTGGAATCCGACACGGATATGCATGAGGGCCGTATCAGCTGGATCCTTGGCAAGCACCTGCCTGAGGCGACGCCGGTGCTCATTGCTTCCAGCCTCGCAATTCGGGATGCCGAATGGTTCTGGCCAAAAACTGATCGCAACTACCGCATTCACTGCAACCGGGGCGCGAATGGAATTGACGGCCTGATTTCGACGGCACTGGGAATGGCGACGGTTGAGCAGCGTCCGGCGGTGTTGCTTTGTGGCGACCTGGCCTTCCTGCACGATGTGGGCGGGCTTGCTGCTGGTCGAAATCTATCAAACCACCTGACTATTATTGTCATCCAAAACCAGGGTGGGGGCATTTTTGAACATTTGCCCGTTTCCAAACTGGGCGCGGTTTTTGAAAACCAGTTTGCAACCCCCCAATCCTTTTCGATCGCAGGCCTGGCGCAGGCCTTCGGCTGGGACTATGAGTTGATCGAAAGTCCGTCGATGCTGGAGGACCGCATTGCCCGCCTGCCGGAAAGTGGATTGCGTATTTTGGAAATCCGTACGGACCGAAAAGCTGAAAAGGTCTGGCGTCAGCGTTACCTCCGTGAAATAGCTATTGAATCATGAGCAGTCTGAATTGGAAAAGCGTTCGCAACTACGAGGATATTCTCTATCAGAAATGTGATGGGATCGCCAAAATTACCATCAATCGACCGCACCGGCGCAACGCCTTCACGCCGGACACCGTCGATGAATTGATCGACGCCTTTACCCACGCACGCAACGACGTCGAGATCGGTGTTGTGCTCCTGACCGGAGCCGGTCCGCACACGGATGGGAAATACGCCTTCTGCTCGGGCGGCGACCAGAAAATCCGTGGCAATCAGAAGGGTGGTTACATCGGCAAGGACGGGGTTCCACGGCTGAACGTGCTCGAACTGCAGCGCCTGATCCGGACCATGCCCAAGGTGGTCATTGCGCTGGTGGCGGGCTACGCGATTGGCGGCGGCCATGTTCTGCATGTGGTCTGCGACCTTACGATCGCCGCCGACAACGCCATCTTTGGTCAAACCGGTCCCCGGGTCGGCAGCTTTGACGGCGGCTTTGGCAGCAGCTACCTGGCGCGCATTGTCGGACAGAAAAAAGCACGTGAGATCTGGTACCTGTGCCGGCAATACAATGCCCAGGAGGCAGAGCAGATGGGACTCGTTAATAAGGTGGTCGGCGTAGACCAGTTGGAGGCCGAGGGTGTCCAGTGGGCGCGCGAGATTCTAGAGAAAAGTCCGCTTGCCATTCGCTGTTTGAAGAGTGCCTTCAACGCGGATGTCGACGGCCAGGCCGGGCTGCAGGAACTGGCCGGCAATGCTACGCTTTTGTATTACCTGACTGACGAAGGTGAGGAGGGCCACCAGGCATACCTCGAGAAGCGTGCGCCTGAATTCAAAACGCCCTGGCTGCCCTGAGCAGTGGCGCTTATTTCCCTTTGACAGAGCTTCGGAGCCCGACAGCATTCAGTGCATGATCCGGGTTGCTGTGAATGGCCTTATTAAACGATTCGATGAGACGGCTGTATTGAAGTCCGTCCATCTCGAGATTGAGCCGGGCGAGCTGTTTTTTCTATTGGGGCCCAGCGGCTGCGGAAAAACAACTTTGCTGCGCAGTCTTGCTGGCTTTGTCGAGCCGAGCGCGGGTAAGATCTTTTTCGGTGAGGAGGACGTGACCCGTCTCGAAGCCCACAAGCGCAACGCGGGCATGGTCTTTCAGAGCTACGCTCTCTGGCCGCATATGACCGTGGCGGAGAACGTGGCCTTTGGTCTGCAACAACGCAAAATTCCACGCTCTGAAATCCGCAGCCGGGTGGCGGAAGCATTGGAATCCGTGCGCATGGAAGATTATGCCAAGCGTCGGCCGAGTCAGCTGTCCGGTGGACAACAACAGCGGGTCGCGCTGGCGCGCGCTCTGGTCATTCGGCCGCGTTGCCTGCTGCTGGATGAACCGCTGTCGAATCTGGACGCGAAGCTGCGCATGGAAATGCGTTCCGAGATCCGCCGGGTCTGCAAGGAGTTTAAGTTGACCACTATCTATGTGACCCATGATCAGAAGGAGGCCCTGTCCATTGCCGACCGCATGGCGGTGATGGACCGCGGGGAAGTTCTTCAGGTCGGAACACCGGTTGAGGTCTACAAACGCCCGCGCACCCGATTCGTCTGCGACTTTATCGGTGAGAGCAACTTTTTCGAAGCCACGGTCCTGAGGACTGGAGGAGGACTGGTGGCGGTTGAAACACCAATGGGCGAACTGACGGGTATTCCCGGTGACCCGGATGCAAAATTCATCGACGGTCAAAAAGTCATTGTTTCAATTCGCCCCGAGTGCATTCGGCTGGATCGTTTTCCGGCCGACGAAAACAGCTTCAGTGGCCGCATCGGGGAGTCGGTCTACTATGGGGAAATTGCTCAGTATTTATTTGCCTCCGATAAGGGGCCATCTCTGCGTGTTTTCGAATTGAATCCGCGCCACCTCAACCGTGGCAGCGATACCGTTTTCCACGCCAATGTGGAACCGGATGATGTCATCGTGCTGACTCACTGAGCATGCGTCACCTGATTTGGATACTGCTTGCACTGGCCCTTATCCTGGGGCTGCCGTTTGCGCTGCGCACCGACGCTCCGGTATCGGGCACAGCGGAGGATACGGTGGTCGTGATCACCCCGCATCCCGAGTCCATCCGACTTGAATTCATGCGTGGCTTCAGCCGCTGGTATGAAGAGGAAACAGGCCGCACGGTCCGGGTCGACTACCGCATGATTGGCGGCACCAGTGAAATCTCCCGCTTCCTGACTTCTGAATATACCAATGCCTTCCGCAATCATTGGGAAGGTGAATTAGGTAGGCGCTGGAGCAGTCAGATTCAGCATGCCTTTAACAATCCGGATATTGAGCTGCCGCAGGATCCGGACGACGACAATGCCGCACAACAGGCCCGGCGGGCATTCCTCGAAAGCAATGTCAGCTCCGGCATCGATGTCTTTTTTGGCGGCGGCAGCTACGACCACTCCGTGCATGCCGCGCGGGGGCATTTGGTCGACGCCGGATTGCTGGACGCGCATCCCGAATGGTTTATCGAAACCGCCGAGCCCGGCGAGATCCCCTCCGGCATTCCTCAGAGCTTTGCCGGTGAACGGTTCTACGACCCGGAGGGCCGCTGGCACGGTGCCGTCCTGGCCAGCTATGGCATTATCTACAACAAGGACGTCGTCGAGCAGCTCGGCCTCGAGCACATGCCGCGGAATTGGGCTGACCTGACAGACCCCCGCTACTTTGGTCAGATTGCCGTCAGCGACCCAACTATGAGCGGCGCCATGACCCAGGCCTTTGAGATGGTGATTCAGCAGCAGATGCAGGCCCACTTGGAAGCGCTGCGTGAAGAGCATCCCTCGGCCGACCCTGAGCAGTTGGACGCCCGCGCTGCCGAGGAGGGCTGGGTCAAGGGCATGCAGGTCATTCAGTTGATCGCCGCGAATGCGCGCTATTTCACTGACAGCTCTACTAAGCCGAACATCGATGTGTCACTGGGCGACAGTGCCGCCGGCATGACCATTGATTTCTATGGACGCTTTCAGCAGGAGACCATTGAGGCCCGTGGCGGCGGCGACCGTTTTGTTTTTTATAATCCCCCCGGCGGTTCGACGATATCAGCTGACCCGATCAGCCTTCTGCGCGGCGCCCGCAACGATTCCGTAGCCCGTGCCTATATCCGCTACGTGCTGTCCGAGGAAGGCCAGAAACTATGGAATTTTAAAGTCGGCACTCCCGGCGGTCCGGAAACCTACGCCCTGCGGCGTCCTCCCATCCGCCCGGACTTCTACCGCGACGAGTGGCAGGTCTACCGCAGCGATCCGGATTACAATCCCTACCTCGCCGCCGAAGGTTTTCATTACCGAGGCGATTGGACCGGCCGCCTGTTCACGGAGATCCGTTTCCTGATACGCGTCAGTTTTATGGATGTCCGCGACGAACTCGCCCGCGCCTGGAAAGCCATCCTCAATGCCCGCGCCGAGGGCCGAACCGATGATGCCGACCGCGCCCTTGCCGTGCTTTCCGATCTCAGCGCCATCGACTACGCCAGCACCCAGTCCGGGATCCGCAGCGCGCTGCGCGAATCCCCACTGTCTCAAGTCCAACTCGCCCGCGACCTCAGTCGCCACTTCCGCGACCAATACCGCATCGCCCTCCGCATCGCCAACGGCCAATAGTAGTCGCAGTGGTCCCCACTGCGCAGCCGCGCAATCGGAACGGGTCCTGGTTCCACGCACCCTCGGGACGAGCGCGCTTAGGTCTACTCGGGGATGGGCGCGCCTCGCGCCCATAGCGCGTAATCAGCCAGACCGTGTAATTAGCCGGGTGGACGAGGCATCCACCCCCCTGGAGGAGCGGAGCACGCCTACTTCTCGTATTGCGCTTTCTGCCAGACAGCTCACACTAACCTCCATGCAAGCTACAGAAACCGCGGACAGGCTGAAATGGATATTCCGAACCATCTGGATTGTGGCCCTGCTGTTGCTTGGGTCGTTCTTGACCAGTCTGTTTGTGAGCTCGGGACCCGATAGTTGGTATGCCGGCTTGGATAAGGTTCCCTGGACTCCACCGTCCTGGGTGTTTTCGCCTGTGTGGATATCCCTTTATATCCTGATGGGGATCAGTTTTAGCCTGCAATGGCGTCAGGGCTTTGAAACACCACTGAAGAGGGCTGCCCTGTGGGCTTTTGTGATTCAGCTAATTTTAAACTTTAGCTACACCCCAGTCCAGTTTGGCCTGCAGTGGCTCTTTGGTCAGGCAGTGGTCATTCTGCTTCTGCTCGGCAGCCTTATTCTCTGGTTCCGTCTGCTCCTGCGAATTCACTGGTTTGCAGGAATAATGCAACTGCCTTACCTTATCTGGGTGGCCTATGCCTCAACCGTCGCCGTTGGGTTCTGGTGGTTGAATAGCTGATCCAATTAGATAGGTCCAAAGAAAAAGGCTCAGTGACCGAATCTCTAAAAGGATGGATTCGAGTCAAGAGCCTTGGGAGAGAATTTCAATTGGCTTGGAATAGCAAAATCTTAAGCCTTGCGATTGCGGCGACGCAGGTAGACCACTCCCATAAACGCCAACCCACCGAAAATGACTGCATATGTGGAAGGTTCGGGAATCGCCTGGGCATTGGGAAGGTTTAAAGTCGGTGCCAACATGGCATCCCCCTCTTTACTGGTTACCCACCAGTCGGGATCTGAAGACGTACCGCTTGGAAAGGCAAGAAGCAGCGAAGCGAAGCCGCTGGTGTTTCCGGTGAGAAGACTATCCAGGTTCAGACTCGTAGTGTTGCTGGTTTGCTGTCCGATTGAAGCCTGTATGTTGAAAGTTCCCAAGCTTGCCCAGACCGCAGTGTCGATGCTGTAATTTCCAAGAGTCGCTGAGTTGATCCCTGGGGCATTGTTGTAGTTGGTGGAGAGCTCGTCCCAAGCATTGAGCGTCGCATCCGAGGACCCGAATACATTCCAGTCCCGAGTCCGCGTAGATGTCGTCAGGTTCAAGGTTAAGGTTGCGTCGGTTAAGGTCGAAGCCTCCAATTCCGACAGATCGAAGCGAAGTAGAATCAGCCTGGCCCGGCTATTGTCGATAGCTCGCATATTCATTGATGCCGCCCCGCCGTGAACGACGGACGGTCCGGAGTTTGTGTCGTTAGACAAATATGTATCGGCTCCGGCACCGTATGCAGTGGTCAGAGTGGCACCGCCATTGAAGACAAGGCCTTGAGAAAAAGCTGACTGAGAAAAGACTAGTATAGCAATAGTAGCAACAATACTGGAGCTAAGAGATTTCATTGTGATAAGATGGGTAGGCAGTGAAGTTAAACTATAGGATTTAGACTACAGTTAATCTGAAAAACACAGGAATCCCATAATGTTAAGCCGTCTTTTTTCTGACAGTAAGAGGTGGGCGTAGTTGGCCTAAATAGGGTGTTGCTGGCGTCCTCAAGTCCCACAAAACGTCGTATATACTTGTTCGCCCTCGCTTGGAGTTGCTGAGAATGTGTGGTCGCTGATTGAATTGTCGAACGGGCGGCGCAGCACTTCCAGGGCGCGCTGAAAGGGTAGTGGGTCACCGGCGACGGCGGTGTCCAATGCCTTTTCAACAGCATGGTTGCGCGGGATGTGGATAGGGTTGCTTGTTTCCCGGAGCGCCTGTGCGGCGGCAGGACTGATTCCGGAGGCTTTGAGGCGAGCCTCCAGGCGCTGGTGCCAGGCAACGAAGTCGGGTTGTTTGAGTTGACTCTTTTCTGAATTCTCATCGCCCGAAAGAGCGCGGAAGGCGTTTGTGAAATCGAGGCGGTGTTTGTCGAGCAGTGCCAACCAGTCTTCGATGAGTGTTCGATCCGCTGGCTCTGGCTTTTCAATTCCGAATTTTCGCACCATTCGCTGCAGCCAGGCTGCGGCCATTGCGTCTGGAAACACCTCGAGCGTTTCTTCTGCCAGGGACACCGCCTTTTTGCTGTCGGCATCGATCAAAGGAAGCAGGCTTTCGGCGAAGCGAGCGAGGTTCCAGGCGGTAATTCCCGGCTGATTTCCGTAGGCGTAACGACCTTGCCGGTCGATTGAGGAATAGACCGCCCCGGGATGGTAGCGGTCGATGAATGCGCAGGGGCCATAGTCGATCGTTTCGCCGGAAAGTGCAACGTTGTCGGTGTTGAGGACCCCGTGCACGAAGCCTACCGCCATCCAGCTTGCGACCAACTCTGCCTGACTTTCCTGAACCGCCCGCAGCAGCGCGAGGGCAGGGTTCTGCGCATCGGCTAGCTCCGGATAGTGACGAGCGATCGTGTGGTCGAGGAGAGCTTTGAGCGATTCGATGTCTTCGCGGGCAGCAAACAATTCAAAAGTCCCGACCCGCAAATGGCTCACCGCTGTTCGCACCAGCACTGCTCCCGGAAGCATGCCGTCCCGCATCACAAGCTCGCCCGTTTCCACCACTGCCAGACTTCGCGTCGTCGCGATACCCAGTGCAGCCATTGCCTCCGATATCAAAAACTCCCTCAGCATCGGCCCCAGCGCCGCACGCCCATCGCCCCTTCGGCTGTAGGGCGTCAAGCCCGAGCCCTTGAGTTGAATGTCATGCCTCCGGCCACTCCCATCCAAGTGTTCCCCAAGCAGGATCGCCCGTCCGTCTCCCAAAACAACAAAGTTCCCAAATTGATGCCCCGCATAGGCCATCGCCAGCGGCTTTGCACCACCCGGCACCCGGTTACCCGCAAAGACTTCCACAAGCAGCTCCGGATCGAGCGTAGAGAGTTTTTCCAAATTCAGCTCCCCGGCCAGTAAGTCGTTAAAAACATACAATCCAGGCTGCCACACCGGAGTCGGCTTCACCAGGCTGTAGCAGCGTTCAGGCAGTTCGGCATAGCTGTGTTCCCAGTTCCATGCACTATCGAAAGCGTTTTTTGACATGCCGAAAGGTAGCGGCAACAATGGGATGTTTGCAAGTGAGAGGGCTGTTTTGGGATGGAAATCGGGACAGGATTTACAGAATCTGAAAGCGGATACCCGGGGCTTCGTTGCGGCAGATCCGTGAGTCGAAGATGTAGAGTATGGCATTCTACAGCTGACCTTCTGTCTGCTTCTACTGTGTAGCGGAAAAATAGTAGACTGTCGACCAGCGCATCGTCTCGCCCGGCTGCAGATGGATCTTCACGAAGGGCTCCAGCGAGAGCGAGTTGTTCGTGCCATAAAACACATAACGGTGAATCGGATGCGATCCCTGGAACTGCAGTTGCATACCCTGTCGCTCGTCGCGCCTTAATCCAAAGTTGTAGCCCGCTGGTAGGATGCGGTCTTCGCCGGTCATGTGAACCAAATTTGCATAGTGCCCGCCGGGCAACATTGGCTCCGTGAAAAACAGGCGGTGGCCTTTTAAGTGAACGGTTTCATTCAAGACCGATGGCGGGTCGACATAAAATGCGGTTTCAAGAATGACATCCTGGTCCGGTATACGCCCGTCCGGGATAAAAAAATTGTGCGCATAGTGGTCCGTATCGATGGTGTGCTCACCGCTGTTTTCCAGAACGCGCGTGATGGTCATGACCGGGAATTCCGGATGGATTTCAACTCGCTTGAGGTAGCGATAGCCCCAACCAGAGTCGGCAGCAAGGTGTTGCGCCGACTCCACCCAGAGATCGCCCTGACGGGTTTCCCAGTCACCCAGTTTCACTACCGGGTACTGCTCGTAAAATTGGTAAGAATCGTCGTCCACACGTTCAAGCACCCCAACCGCAATTTTGACAAACTCTTCACCCGGTCCGGCCTTATCGTATCCAAGCGGATCATACATACTGAATTCCTCGCTGGGCCCCACGCCGTCACGAAAAACCGTTTCACCATCGGCCAACGCCTTCCACGGACCAAAGAATTCATAATCACGGTATCGTGCACTCATTATCTGACCCGATCGATCAAAGCGCAGACCCTGATAGCGACCCTTTTCGTTATCAGGAATATCGACCACAATCCGCAATGCTCCATTGTCCAGAACCGCAGTGGGAAATTGGCCTGGATCAGAACTTTCCGAGTGCAGAGCCTTGAAAAAAACAATGCCTGCCCAGAGAACAAAAAAATAGCGGTGCAATGGATGCCTTCTCATCAGCGCAAATATTGCTCAATGCCGTTCCCCAAGACAAGAAGTATGTTCTAATGGTCGCCCGGGGGGCGGTGATCTGTGGGCTGTGGACTGTGGGGCTGTGGCGGAGAATTTGTCTGGGTAGCTATTAGGGAGACTCTCAGCCAGTATCTATATTCTCCAAATCGACGGAGCGAAAGCGGAGATGGCGAAGCAAATCGGGATCGAATAGCCGGCCCTTGGCTACGCGGCTTGGGTCGCGCGGGATTTGGACAGGATCAGCAGGACCCGCGCCGCCGCCCGGGATAAATTGCAAAACCGCAAAACTGCAAAATTGAAAAGGCTAAACGAAGAGGAGATCACGAGGCGCTTTCTGCATCAGGCGTCAGCCGTTTAGCCTTCAGAAATTAGCCTTTTGCCATTTTGCAGTTTGCACGAAGCGCCCACTATCGTTGGTTTTCTGCAAATACAATACTACTGGCTGCTGCCTCCCCCCCGCTCTCGTTCGGGTGGATTGTTTTGGAGCATCCGTAATATCCAGTCTAAACATTAGCCCGAAATCCAAGCTGGGTGCTTCTATCCTCTGGGTTTAGCTATGGATTGGCGGGCTTTCTGAATCAGCTGGCGGAGTTCGGCGGCGGCGGTGGTATCGCTATCCAATTCGGATTCGATTCGGGACAGTTCGGATTCGAATAGATCGGCATTGGGCAGTTCGCCTGCTTTTGCGATGCTTTTAATCGTTTCGGCGGCCTGGAGGCGCAATCCAATGTTCTGTTTACGTTCGTCCAGGATTCGCAGGAGAGCTGGAACTGAGCGAACGGCCGTCGATCGATCATTTTCACTGATGTTTCCGATCAGGCGGATGGCGTGTCTGCAGTGATCCGCACTATGGCCTTCAGACAGCAGGGCCAGGAGATTGCTCAGGGCGCGGGGGCCGAGGAGCGTGATAACCCGGTCGTAACGGCGAATGATCTGCTCGTCACCCCTTTCTATCTGTTCGTTGTAGGCCGCGAATACCGCGTCGACGGTGCGGGGGCCGGCGATATGGACAAGGGTTCTCCAGCGCTCGATCGCTTCGTCGCGGCTGACGGTTTCGTCGATATCGTCATTCGGGCTGATCATTGCAGGGAATAGCTTTTCCGCCGCAAGGCGATCCGCCGCGGATCCCCATGAGCGCAGTCCTACGTGGGCCCCGGGGTGTTGTCTCATCAGAATATCGTCAATCAGCAAAGCAATAACCTGCTCGTCCACCTGCTGCAGCAGAGTCTGCAAGTTCTCGTGGTTCTGGATGTCGGAGCAATCCCGGTTGGGATCGTTCAGCGCGGTGAGGGCCGATTCGAAACCTGCCAAGTCGAAGCTGTAATTTCGTTGGCGCTGCTCACTCCAGTAACGGAACCGAATGCGTTCGGCATGATTCAAGTTTGCCACCTGAGTATCGCTCAGACGGTAGCTTGCAATGCCCCCTTTGCCGTCGGAATGCCGGATTAGATATTCATAGTAGGGATTTTGCGGCAAGCGGCGGTAGTCCACTTCGGCGTCCGGAGAAGGTATGTGCAGGCGTGTCAGGCGCGGATCCGGGCGTTCAGCGCCTTCCAGAGGAATCCAGGACCCATCGACCAGTAGTTCAACATTTGTGAAGTGATCGAAACGCGGTGCATTGCGGTAGACGAAACTCAGTAACCACTGTCCATTGTCCTGTTGCAGTTGAACCTCGTTTTCACCTTCAAATCCACGTTCACTGCGGTGAAGGGTGTAAATGAAAACCCGCTCTGAATCTGACTTGGCCAGCTGCCATTGTCCCTGCTCTCTTGACTCTGCGTTATCCGTCTCAGGCATTGATTGGCAGGCTGCGGAAATCAAGAGGGCAGAGGCTAGGAGAGGGATACACAGCTTCATTGCCTCTGAGACTGATCGCCAGCCGACAGAGTTCAATCAAGAAAATCGAGGGTCTGTGCAAACCTCCTTTGCTTTTTCGGTCGAACTTTTGGGCTGGTATTGGTGCCAGGCACCCATCATTCTTCAGCCAATGTGCTTCGATTGTAAATTGTCTCGCTTGTTTGTTTTTTTCACATGTTTTCTGCCGGCCTGTTTGGTTGCAGGGACCGTCACCCAATGGTCGACGATTGATGCATTACTTGAGGGACTCTACGACGGCGTTGCGACACTTGGCGAACTGCGCGAGGCGGGCGATTTCGGTCTTGGGACTTTTCACCGCCTGGACGGAGAAATGGTCGTGCTCGATGGCACGGTTTACCAAATCGACAGTGCTGGGCGGGTGCACCTGCCGGACGATTCACTTACAACACCCTTCGCTGCGGTGGCTTTTTTCGAAACCGACTATAGGATTATAATTCCGGCGGGGAGTAGCCTGAAGGAGTTGGAAGCTCTGATCGACGAGGCCGCACCGTCCGCCAACTATTTTTATGGCATTCGGATTAATGGTGAATTTGAGCTGGTCCGCACGCGCAGTGTGCCGCTGCAGGAGAAGCCATATCCACTCCTTATCAAAGTGGTTGCCGATCAGCCGGTGTTCGAGATTAAAAAGACCACTGGGACCTTGGTGGGCTTATGGTGTCCGGAGTTTGTAAAGGGAATCAATGTTACCGGCCACCATTTTCATTATATCGATGACGAGCGCAGCAGCGGCGGTCACGTGCTGGCTGTCGAAACTGCCACGGACATGATCGCAGAGGTTGCGATTCTGAGGAATTTCAACCTGCGCTTGCCCGAGTTGCGTACGTTTCGGGAAGTTTCTCTGGGCACGGATCGCAGCGCTGAATTAGAGGCGGTCGAGACAGAACAGTAAGGGAATCGACCGTCTACCCTTGCCAATCGAAAAATCCTTCGCACTGTGAAGGGGCATGATTCGGATCCTTCCGTTGCTCTGTATTTTGTTTCTTTCCGCATGCGGTCGCCAGGACGAGGCCGTGGTCTATGAGGTCCCTCGTGAGGACCCTCAGCCACCTTCCTCAACCGGTGCTGGAATGGCACCTATGATGGCTGCCACTTCAGGCGCTGGCGAGGAAGCTGCACCGACTGCTGAGCCGAGCGCTGAGCCGGGCACCTCTCCCGGTGTCAATCCGATGGCCGGCCAGAGTTTGCCCGAGGGTTCTCTGAGCGAGAACTCCGACAATCCGGACTGGACACCGCCCGAACACTGGACGGAGCAAGGAGCCACCTCGATGCGGCGTGCGACCTTTGTCGGCAGAAATGCAGTGGGCGACTTTGAAATCGCGGTGACTTCCTTCCCCGGTGATGTTGGGGGAGAGCTGGCCAATGTGAATCGTTGGCGGGGCCAGTTGAATCTGGAACCGGTGAGCCAAGCCGAATTGGAGGGCGTGCTAGAGCGTTCTGAGGTTGATGGAGTTCCGGTTGCTGTCACGCACATCGACAACGGCGATTTTGCGATGCGGGTAGCGATGCTGCCTTACGGTGGAGACACTTGGTTTGTTCGACTTTCTGGAGTTTCGGCTGCCGTAGCGGAAGAAGTTGACGCTTTTGCGGAATTTATTGAGTCCATCCGGTTCTAATTAGTTTTCCACTTGGTATACCTATGCATCTTGGACTCTTAAGCCGTTTTGTACTCATATTGGCCGCCTCGGGTTGGATTGTTTCAGTCGTCAACCTGATGCACCTGGCCGAGCGAAGTGGGTGGATGATCCCAGTGGTCGATGATCTGCCGAGCTTGTTGGTCAGTACGCTGCTGGTGATCATTGCCGGCCTCACGCCTGTTGCCGTTCGCATGGTGATTCAGTCTGCCCGCCCAGGGGAGGCGCAGACGCCTGGGAAAAAACGTAAACCCGTCAGTGTTGGCAAGGCTCTATACAATGGGCTGTCGTCAATTCAGCTGACAATCATGCTGCTGGCTGGCAGTGTCATCCTAGTGTTTTTTGGCACTCTTGATCAGGTCCATTACGGAATCTATCATGCCCAGAATAAGTATTTCGCCCATGCATTTGTGGTTTGGGAGTATCCTCAGCAATTCATCTGGGGTGAGCGTCTAAGCTGGTTTCATTTGACGATGCCGGGCGGCTACCTGCTCGGGCCGCTGCTGGTGGCTAATCTGTCTGTGGCACACTTCCGGTATTTTCGGCCATCTTGGAAGAAGGTGGGTATCCCGCTGATTCACGGTGGAATCGTATTGCTTTTGCTTGGTCAACTCTGGACTCAGGTCAAGCAAGTGGACTACTTCATGTGGCTTGGCGAAGGCGAGAGCAGTAATTTTGTTGAAGCCTTTCATTACGATGAATTTGTGATCATAGACAAAGGTGACTCAGAAAGAGACCGGGTCTACTCCTGGGACGTGGCCGCCCTGGAAAACGCCAATGGAGTGATTAGCCATGAAGAACTACCCTTTGTGATAGATGTCGTCTGGTTTGCAAAAAATGCAGCGATATTCCCGCGCTCGGCAGCGCGCACCGAATACGGCACAATGCCCTTTGACCGTGGCTTGGGGGCTGAGCGGGACTACGTGGTGCTGGCGATGCCTCCCACCTATGCGGAAGGCGAGCGTAACGTTACTTCCGCTATAATCCGGTTGAGTGGCGAGGAGGGCCGCATCGGTACCTGGCTGGTTTCCAATATCTTCCGCCAGACCCTGCCCCTGCGGGAGTTTTTCCCCGTTCAGTCATTTGAATATCAGGGTCGGGAATATGAAGTGGCCATTCGCTTTAAGCGTGCCTATCTGCCGGCCGAGCTGGAGTTGATTGAATTTCGCCACGACCGCTATCCAGGCACCGACATTCCACATAATTTCTCCAGTGAAATGCGCATTCACAATCCGGAAACCGGGACTTCGCGCAACACTCTGATTTATATGAACCATCCACTCCGTTTCGGAGGTTTGACTTTTTACCAGGCGAGCTTCGCGGATGAGGATACCAAATCCATGTTGCAGGTGGTATCGAATCCGGCTCGCTGGGTTCCCTACATCTCCTCGCTCATCATTTCGCTGGGACTGACCCTCCAGTTTGTTATCAGCCTCTTTGTTCATGCCCGTCGACGGAAAACATCATGAAGGATTTTAACCGAGCACAGAAGATTACCGCAGGCATTCTTATTTTAGTTTGTTTCCTGCTTTTTGCCCGCTCCTGGATGCCCGAAAGCCCGGTGGGCGAGGTCGGCTTTGCCGCGTTTTCAGAATTACCGGTTCAAGAGGGTGGGCGATTGAAGCCCATTGATACGGTGGCGCGGACCAGCAAGTTGATTATTTCAGGCCGGCAGCGCTTCATCGATGAAGATGGCAATCGTTACGGTGCCAATGAATGGTTTATGCGGCTGTTGCTAGACCCTGGGGCCGCTGCGGATGACCGTGTTTTCAGGATCGACCATCCGGATGTGGTAGGCCTCCTTGGGGAACACAACGAGGAGCGACGCTTTTTCTCCCTTCGCGAACTGTCCAGGCACTTCGATACGATCCGGGGAGAATTTGAGCAGATCAATCCTGAGCCTGCACTGCGAAGCTCTTATGAGAACGCTCTGGCCAACTTACAGAAGGCAATTGTGGTCTACGATAACCTCGCCTACAATTTGGTGCCTCCGCCGCTATTTGGCGGGCCGACGGAAACCTACAGCATAATCCAAAGGGCTTTGCGGGACGCTGCGGATATGGAAGAGGGATCCGACAGCCGACGGACCGTCGATAACGCCCTCCGGCTTTTCGAAAACCAGTTTCAGCGCTTATCGGGTAACCTGAGCCTGCAACCGATTCCGCCTGGCGGTCCGAACGGTTTCGACGAGTGGCACAATCTGGGGGTAAGCTTACAGCGGTCTCTCCAGAACGGTGAAATCGATCCGATTGTGCTGGCATTCGGGCGCCTCTCAAAAGCCTACCGCCAGCAGGATGCCGGAGCAGCGGATGCAGAACTGGCAATACTGAACCGGCTCTATTCAGAACGGGCTGATGCGCATCAGGTGCGAAAAGTTCCTTTCGAGCGTTCCTTCAATCACTTGAGTCCTTTCATCTATTCGATGTTCGTCTACATGTTGGCTTTTCTTGTGGCGGCACTTAGCTGGTTGTTCTGGGGTCGTTCATTGGCTCTGATGGCGCTTTGGATTATGGCCATTGGCTTTGCGGTTCACACATTCGGCATGGGTGCCCGGATCTACATCCAGGAGCGTCCGCCGGTTACCAATCTTTATTCCTCTGCAATTTTTGTTGGCTGGGGCGCAGTGCTGCTCTGCCTATTTATCGAAAAACGTTTCCTGAACGGCATTGCGGCGGCCGCAGCGAGCTTGTTGGGTTTCGCCTCGTTGATTGTCGCTCACTATCTGAGCTACAGTGGGGACACTCTGGAAATGATGCAGGCAGTCCTGGATTCCAATTTCTGGCTGGCAACCCACGTTCCAACGGTGACGATCGGATACAGCGCAGCTTTTCTGGCGGGCTTCCTCGGAATCGTCTATATTCTTCGCGACCGGCTTTTCGGTGGTCTTCCCAAAGAGATGGGACGCGGAATCGAGAGCATGGTCTACGGCGTCACTTGTTTTGCATTGCTGTTCAGCTTTATTGGAACGGTTTTGGGTGGCATCTGGGCGGATCAATCCTGGGGACGGTTCTGGGGTTGGGACCCGAAGGAAAACGGGGCGCTCATGATTGTGCTCTGGTGTGCGCTAATTCTCCACGCGCGCTGGGGGAAAGTTGTCGGCCCCACTGGCATCATGCAGATGGCGATTACCGGTAATATCATCACGGCCTGGTCCTGGTTTGGAACCAACATGCTGGGTGTCGGCCTTCACAGCTACGGGTTTATGGATTCCGCCTTTTTCTGGCTAATGGCCTTTATCGTGAGCCAATTGCTGGTGATCAGTATTGGCTGGGTCATTCCGCAGCGGCGGCGTAGCCTGGAATCCTGAGTAAGGCTTCGACGATTGCAATTCCCGGTTTCTGTGCGAAAATCCTAAAAGATGAAGACCGCACTGATAACCGGCGCCAGCGGACTTTTAGGTAAAGCTTTGAGCAATCACCTGATTGCCGAAGGCTGGACGGTCCGCTCGCTGGGCAGGGGGCCGGAAGGTCCGGGGAAATGGCACTGGGATCCGGAAAAGGCGATTTTGCCAGTGGAGGCTCTAGCTGGTTGTGACGCGGTGGTGCATCTGGCAGGGGAGAGCCTTGTTGGACGTTGGACGGCCGCCAAACGGGAGCGTATTATGCAGAGCCGGGTGCAAGGGACCCGTTTATTGGCTGCGCGAGTGGCTTCGATGGAACGCCCTCCTTCGGTGCTTATCAGCGCGTCGGGGGCGCACCGATATCCGGCGGATGGAGCTGTTCAGGATGAAAATTCAGGCGAGGGTGAGGGTTTCCTGGCGACGGTCTGCTCGGCATGGGAGGATGCTGCGAAACCGGTGGAAGCCGTTGGCACACGGCTGGTAAATCTGCGAACGGGCATGGTTGTCAGTAAATACGGAGGTGCACTCGCGCAGATGCTGACTCCCTTCAAGTTTGGACTTGGGGGACCTTTGGGAGATGGTCAGCAGTGGATGTCCTGGATTGAATTGAGCGATTGGTGCCACTTGGTCACTTGGGCCATTAAAACCGAATCGGTGACAGGGCCGCTAAACGCGGTCAGTCCCGAACCAGTGCGGCAGAAAGCGTTCGCGAAGGCCTTGGGCAACCAGTTGAACCGCCGGGCCATACTGCCTGTTCCAGCCTTTATGATTCGTTTGGCAATGGGCCAGATGGGTGAGGAAATGCTGCTCTCAAGTCTGCGGGTTCTGCCGGCAAAAGCCCTGGCGAACGACTTTAAATTCAAGGCGGCCTCGATTGAGACCGCCTTGAGTAAGTCGCTTTAGGGTCCTTAGTCCCAGTTGACCCAGAGTCAGCTGCAGCCTAGTGAGGTGCCGCAGTTCAGGCAGCAGGCACAGGTGCCGGTAACTTTGACCTTGGAGCTGCCACATTCGGAACACACGCGGCTACCGTCTGCCTGGACGAGGAGTTCGAGCTGCTCGGTTGGCTGGCTTTCCTCTTCCTCCTTTTCAATGGCGACAGATTCGGGCGAACGGTCCTCCAAGGCTTCGCGTTCGGTTTGAACGGCGGGCGACATCTGGTCCCGGTAGCCTCTGATGTACTGCATCCCGAGCCATCGGGATAGATAGTCCATCACACTCTTGGCCATCGGGATATGAGGATTCTTGGTCATGCCTTCCGGCTCAAAGCGGACGTGGGTGAATTTCTTGACCAGAGCTTCCACCGGTACACCATACTGCAGGCAGAGTGACAACAGGGTGCCAATCGTATCCATCAGGCCATTAATTGTGCTGCCGGCCTTGGACATCTGGATGAACACCTCGCCCGGCCGGCCGTCGTCGAATTGACCAACGGTCAGGTATCCCTTGGTCCCAGCAATGCTGAATTTATGTGTTACGGAGCTGCGGGTGTCAGGCAAATGCCGGCGGTAAGGCTCTGTCACCATTTGTATGGGGTCGGCTCCCCGCAGTTCCTTAGCCTTGTCCTTCTGGGTCTTAATCGGTGCGCTGCGCTTGGAACCATCACGGTAAATGGCTATGCCTTTGATGCCGGAGCGCCAGGCGTAAAAGAAGGCCTCTTCAATTTCTTCCACGCTTGCATCATTGGGCATGTTCACGGTTTTTGAAATGCCGCCGGAGAGGAAGGGCTGGACGGCGGCCATCATGTCGATATGCGACCGACTGCTCAGCACCCGCTTGCCTTCGCCGGAGCGAAAAGCCGTATCGAAAATTGGCAGGTGCTCTTCGCGCACACCAGAGGCTATGAGCGCTCCCTTGCGCTTCACCGGCTCTACGGTGCCGTAATCTTCAATGTGTTGAAGAATACGGGTGATCCGGTCTTCTTCATAGCCGAGGAAGTTCAGGGCAAGGATGACAGTGCGCAGCGGCATGGTGAGCAAACCACCACCCGCTAGCGATTTATAGGCAACCAGACCTATAGCTGGCTCAATGCCTGTGGTGTCGCAGTCCATCAGGAACCCGATGGTGCCGGTAGGCGCCAGGACAGTTACCTGAGCATTGCGAAAACCGTGCTGCTTGCCTCGCTCGATTACGCTGTCCCATGCTTTGGCGGCAGCGTTGCGGATGGATTCCGGGCAACTTTCTCCGATAAGGTTGACCGCTTGCCGATGCTGCTCCATCACCTCGCGCATGGAATCGACATTGTCTGCTGCTGGTGGATTTGGCACTCCCCAAAAGCGGGCATCCCTGTAGCCGTCGAAGGGACCTTTGACTTCGGCAAGCTCGGTTGACGCCCGGTAAGCAGACCCGGTCATCAGAGCTGTGATTCCGGCCGCCAGTTGACGTCCACGATCACTGTCATAGGCAAGGCCAAAACTCATCAATAAGCCGCCGAGGTTGGCATAGCCGAGGCCCAGAGTGCGGAACCAATGGGAGTTGTAGGTGATGCCTTCGGTGGGGTAGGAGGACCGGTCGACAATGATGTCCTGGGCAATGATGAAGATTCGGCAGGCGGCTGCAAAGCGTTCGCTATCGAAGCCATCTTCGGTGCGGAACTTCATGAGGTTCAAACTCGCCAGGTTACAGGCGGAGTTGTCCAGGAACAGATACTCGCTGCATGGGTTGGTGCAGTTTTGTCGACCAGACCCCTTGCATGTGTGCCAGCGATGAATGGTGTCGTCAAACTGCATGCCCGGGTCCCCGCACAAATGAGCGCTTTCGGCCATCTGCCTGAGCAGGGCTGTGGCATTCTTCTTTTCGCAGGGCTCGCCGTCGACAACCCGGCGGGTCCACCATTCTCCTTTGCGTGCGGCCGCTTCCATGAAGTCGTCCGAAGTCCGGATTGAGAGATTTTCATTCTGGAAGCGGATCGAGCCGTAGGCTTCACCGTTGAAAGACGGGTCGTAGCCTTCCTCAATCAAGGCCCAGGCCTTTTTCTCCTCATGCATCTTAGCCTGGATAAACTCCTCGATGTCAGGATGCCAATCTTTGAGCGTATTCATTTTGGCAGCCCGTCGGGTTTTACCGCCACTCTTGACCACGCCCGCTACTGCGTCGTAAACCGCAAGAAAACTCAGTGGACCACTTGGTCGACCACCGCCCGAAAGCTTTTCACGGGTGGAGCGAATTGACGAAAGGTCCGTGCCGCTGCCGCTGCCGAATTTAAACAGCATGGCCTCCGAACGGGCGAGTTCCATTATGGAGTCCAAATTATCGTCGACATGCTGAATAAAGCAGGCCGAACACTGCGGATACTGGTAGGGATTGGGCGTGCGCGAGACTGCGCCGGCCTGGGGATCCCAGAAGAAATTACTTGCGGCCTGACCTTCTCCGACGCCGTATTTATGATGCAGCCCAAGATTGAACCAAACCGGTGAATTGAAAGCCCCATACTGGTTAAGGCACAACCAGCTCAGTTCGTCGCGAAAGAGGCTGGCTTCTTGTTCGTCGGCGAAGTAGCCATCTTCCAAACCCCATTCTGCGAGCACACCAGCGACGCGGTCGATGACCTGTCTAAGGGAATGCTCTCGACCGCCCCGACTGGGGTCGTCGCCGTTTTCAATATCGCCGTAAAAATATTTGGAGGCCAGGATTTTGGTTGCGAGATCAGAGAAAAAGGAGGGAACTTCGATGTTGTCCTGCTTGAAGATCGCTTTGCCTTTGTCATCGGTGATTTCAGCAGAACGTTTTTCCCAGACGACCTCCTCGTAGGGATGCCTGTCCGGGGAGGAGAAAACTCGAGGAATATTGAGGCCTCGGCGCGGAGTTTGGGTAGGGACTTCAGAAGAATTCATTGCTTACATTTTGAGGGTTATCACAAGATATCGTATAAAAGGGAGGTCTATAACACTATATGTTGTGGGTCATATCAATCATAAAAAGATATGAATGTCGTTTGATTGCAGGTTTTGCGTTGCTTGATCCACTGTATTATCCGGTGTAATAAGTGGATTAGTTTCCGTTTGCCTTCATTCGCGTTGCGCTAATAGTTCGCGTATGGAGACGGATATCGTGACCGCATTATTTCTGCCGTTGGCGCTTGCTTTTATCATGATGGGAATGGGCCTGACCCTTTCGCTAAAAGACTTTTCCCGGGTATTGAGGTATCCTCGCGCTGCGAGCCTGGGTTTGGCCAATCAATTGATTTTGCTGCCCTTAATAGGGTTTGCGGTTGCATCCGCCTTCACTTTGCGCCCGGAACTTGCCGTCGGCATCATGGTATTGGCGGCTTGTCCCGGCGGACCAACCTCCAACATGATTTCTTTCCTTTGCCGGGGGGATGTTGCTCTATCGATATCGCTGACCGCGGTCAGCAGTGTTGCAGCTGTGATTACCGTTCCGATTGTTGTAAACCTGGCATTGTTTCACTTTATGGCCGTCGACGAGGCCACACGTTTGCCGGTTTGGGATGCTGTCTTTAAAATACTGCTGATCACACTGGTTCCAACCTTTATTGGCATGCTGATTCGCTACCGCTGGCCTCAGGTTACGCGAAAGAGCCTGGGCTGGGTTCAGGCCGCGTCCATTGTGTTGTTCATCACGGTGCTATTGGGGGCGATTTTTTCCCAGAAGGAAAGCCTTCCTGCCTTTTTTCGTGAGGTGGGCTGGGCCATGCTGGCCCTCAACGTGGCGACCATGGTGGTCGGATTTTTGTCCGCACGCCTTTTTCTGCTGAATATTCGTCAGGGATACACGATCACGCTTGAAACGGGACTACAGAACGGAACTCTGGCCATCACTATCGCGGCCAGCCCGATTCTATTGGGAAATCCGACGATGGCTATCGCACCTGCGATCTATTCACTGATAATGTTTATGACTGCGACAGTTATGATTCTCTTGAGCCGAACCCGAGTCGGGCCAGACCCTTTGCCAGTGGCTCGTTAAGGGCGATCGTCCTCGTCCTCGTCGTCGCTACTTTCTTCAGACTCTTCGTCCTCTGTCTCTTCCTCGTCCTCGTCGTCGTCCCACTTCATTGTCTCGTCTTCTTCGATGGTCTCAGTTTCCTCTTCGAAGTCGGGAATGTCGTCGATCTCGTCGTCGTCGCTGTCGCCGCGCTCATCGTCGTCGAGTTCGTAGCCGTCCGGCACATAGTCGAGAATGGCGCTGATCTCGGTGAAAGGGTGCACGGCCTTGCCCTCCATGTAATCCTGATTCATGCGCTCGCGGATTTCCTCCTCAAGCTCGTCAACGGTCAGGTTTTGGTCGAACTCGATGAGGTCGTTCAGCAACTTCACCCGGGCTTTAGTGATATGGTCCAGGAAGTCTGCGAATGGACCTTTTTCCTCGTCAATAATATCCGGCAGGCCGAAGAAAGTTGCGTTGTCTTCAAGCAATGAATCCTGGGTGCGCAGCAGGCGAACCTGTTCTTCCTCTGCTTCCGCATCGATTGCCATAGTGAAGAAGGCCTCGTCGACCATATCGGCATCCAATCCATATTCGCGCAATGCGTCACATTGTTCCAGAATGTAACTCATCTGGCGGGGATCAATGATGCCCAAACCGTCCACATCCCAGTGAATTGGGTCCGAAACTTCGGTTACCCACCAGTTGGAATCGTCGCCTAGACGGACTTTGCACCACTCGATTTTTTTGCTGTTTTGAGACATAGATTACAATGGAATGAAAAGGATTGATTGGTTGAGAACTCAGAACTCAGATACTGTCAAAGCAAAAAGGCCATTTCGTCTCTTTATCAACTATTCGAATCCTGCCCGAACCATACCGTAAAGCAGGTGGGGGATTGCTTTGAATGGCGTCAATTGATTCCATTTGAAGTATGATGGAACGTATCTCTCTTATCTCCCCTCGAATCTGGGCGACTTCAGTGTTGGCCACGGCATTCGTCCTCATCTCTCTCAATTCACTGACGGCCTCCGCAAAGCCGAGCAATCTGATGCTGACCTGGCAACAGGATCCAAGCAGCACAATGACCATCCAATGGATGGAGCCGGGCGAGCTTTTCCCGCTTGCTGAAGGCCAGGAAGGTTATGCTATTCAACCGGTTTTGATTCCGAAGCTGCAGAACCTCTCGCTGGACCGGGTTCCCGAAGGTGCCTACAAGGTGAAGCACTTTACCAGTAATCAATCGCCAATGCCTGACCCGGAAGATTTGAGCGCTCGCCTATTCCTGGCTTGGGACGAGACAGGACTCTGGTCCTGGACGGTGGTGCGGGATGATGTGCCATGGGAGGGCGTGGAGCCCAGAACTTTGCCGGGCAGGGATTCGGTGGAATTGCATCTTTCCACGGGCGTAGGAGAGCCACACCGCTACCAATTGGTGCTCTCGCCGGGGCGTGACCCGGAGCAGCCCGAACCACAGACCAACCTTTTTGATTTCCGTCAGGGAGAGGATCTGGATCCGGTGGGGACCGAGTTTAAGTCGACCCTGTTGGATGACGGCTACCAGATTGCGGTGCATTTTCCTCTAAGCGACCTTGGCCTGGAGGCCTCGCAGGATCTGGAACTTGGTTTTCAGATTTATATCAATGACCGGGATCCGGGCGGACCCTGGCAATGGCTGGCCTGGCACCCGGCCCGCAATGCACACGGCAATCCCGAAAGTTTGATGCCTATTCGGCTAGCAAATGAGCCAAGCCCTCCTTACCGGGCAACGGCAGAGATTGACTATAGGGATGGTGGCGCCTGGCTAAGCATCACAGCAGTGGATGATCTCATTGGTTCCGAGCTACGGCTGATGGCTGGCTCCGTGCACCTTGGGCCAGCCACGCTTTCCGACGCGGGAGGCGTCGCAGGTCTCGATTTTGAATTGCCATCACCGCCAGCGCAGAGCCGATGGGGGATCGTTCGGGCCTATTATGGGGATGAGTTATTGGCCGCCGCCGAAGTGCCGGCCTGGATGGCCGGCTCGATTGCCCCATCTCCGATGGAGCTGCATTACCGCGAGCACGGCAGTTCCGATGCCTTCGAAAGTGTGACCGCCGAGTTGACTCAAATGCAGCATTGGAACGAATATTTTCTGCACCGGATTGAATTGACCGGCTTGAGTGCGGATACCCTCTACCGCTTCCGCCTCGGCGAACATGAGAAGGAGTATGCCTTTCGAACCATGCCCACTGAGAACGACCGGCCAATTCGCTTTGCCGCGGGCGGTGATACGCGGCATCGCCAGAGCTGGATGGAACAGGTCAATCGCCAGGCTATGAAATATGATTTGGATTTCATCGCATGGGGTGGGGACTTCGCTTACGCGGATGGCTTACACGAGCTCCTGTATCGTTGGGAGGAGTGGTTTGATGCCATTGAAAACACCTTAATTACCGAAGATGGCCGGCTAATCCCTATCGTGGGCACCATCGGCAATCACGAGGTTCAGGGAGGCTATTACACGCGTCACGAGGACTATCAGCAGACCAATGAATGGCGGATGCGTATTGCGCCCTACTATTATCAGCTCTTTGCCTTTCCCGGCCAGCCGGGTTGGGGTGTTCTGGACTTTGGCAATTACCTCAGCATGCCTGTTTTGGACACTAATCACAGTAATCCGATTGCGGGCAAACAAACCGAATGGCTTGCTGAGACCCTGGCCGAACGCAAAGGGCGCTTCACTCACATTATGCCAATGTATCACGTTCCAGCCTATCCATCGGTCCGTAATTTTGAAGGCGGGACTAGTGTTCAGGTGCGCGAGCATTGGTTGCACTTGTTTGAGGAGGCTGGAGTTCAGGTGGCCTTCGAAAACCACGACCACGTTTACAAACGCACGCATCCGATTCGCGGCGGTTCCGTTGACAGGGAGGGCATCACCTACATTGGCGATGGTGCCTGGGGCGTTGCTGTGCGACCGACTCACCCTGTGCGTGAGACCTGGTATCTGGCTAGGGCGGAGTCCATGCGGCACGCGATCATTGTCACTATAGAAGGGCCTCATATGCACTTCGAAGTGATCGATGAAGACGGTCACATCATTGACGATTTTCGGATATCAAAGCCGGAATAATCGGTGCGATTGCAGAGTTGATAACAAATCCTTCGTCACCATTGCTGAGGCGGATCCGGTAAAAGGATCCGTGCTCAGCAAGGATACGGACTTTATCTGCTTCAATCAAGTCACGGAGCAGAGGGCTCTCCCGAGTCGGAGCCACGCGTAACTGGCTTTCGCCATCGAGTATGATGGCTTTGTCAACACTGTGCCGCTGTAGAAAAGCAAAAGTACAGGCGCTGGCAAAAACCAGAATCGCCAGCAGACGAAAGAGGGTTGCGCTCCAATGCTGGTAGCGGTCGTAATGGTCCAGAATCCGCAGAAAAAGCCATAGCCAGAAAGCGACGCCCGCTATCCAGGTCCAGCTATTCAGGCTCAGGTAGGCTCCAAGCTGCTCCAAGCTCCCCATACTGTCCGACTCAAGTCCAAGACTGGCCAGCAGATGGTTTAGATTGTGTTGAGCCTCACGGTTGCGTGGATCCAGGACAAGTGCCCGCTCATAGTTGAGGCGGGCGCTCCCCCAGGCTTCCAATTGCTGCTGGGCCAGTGCAAGATTGTAGTAGACCTGTGCGCTCGGATGCTCGGCGGCAAGTGACTCGAACACCTCAACCGCATTTTCATAATTGCCCTCCGAGAGTTCTATGGTGCCGTCAATGAAACGGCTTTCAGTGTCAGCAGCGGCAACGGCGGTGAATACAACAAAGGTGGTGAACAGGCAGAGCAATTGTTTCATGCGTTCCTTTCTGAAATGTCACGAAGGCTGGCTTGAAGTTCCTTAAGATCGTTTTCCAATACATCAGGCCCCGGTTTCCAGCCTGCAAATTGGGCCGAATCCTTGCGGTCGAAAAGCTTTTGCAGCTTTGTGATCGTTTCAGAGGAAAGCCCCTGCGATTCTCCTATGCGTTCCAATTGATCGGCGCTAACGCTCTCGGCGCGAATGTTGACCGGATCCAAGCCAGCCATCTGGTTGGCAATGGCAAGACAGGCTTGACTGTAGAATGCGAGGGCATCACTGGCCTGGGCCGCTTGCTTTGCCGCTGTTGCAAGCTTACGGGATTGCTGATGGGCCGCACGGCGGGCCCGGGCAAGCGGATCGGCGCTGATCTGGCGCCGACGTTGCAGCACTCCGACAAGGATGGCCAGCGCTATGGCTGAGCCGGCTTGGCTGGTCCAGAAGATTGGCTGATGCCAGACGGGTTGAAGGTTGCCGCTGGAGCCCATACGCGTTGCAAGTGGGCGCAGCTCTGAATCGACCTGAAGTGCTTCGGGTGAGGTTGGGCGAACAGCTGCCTGGCCGGTAGAAGGATCGGGCAATACCCGCACCGTTTGCGCAGGAACCTGATGCTTCTTGTATTCCTGCTCCTTGGGATTAAACCAGGAAAATTCCATTTCCGGAATCTCAATATCTCCGGATTGGCGGGCTGAAAGTATGTATTCGATTTCGACGAGTCCCTCGACCTTCGAATCCTCAATGAATGAGACATCAGTCCGGGGAGGGTAGACACGCCAGGCACTGGATTCGGGAAAGGCGGGCGCATCGATGCGGTCGAGGTTGCCTCTCCCTTGCAGTTGAAGGGTCAGGGTGATGGGATCTCCCTGGCGCACCTCGTCCGAGGATAAACGGGTGTGGACATCAAAATCTCCAATGGCTCCGGAGAAGCTTTGAGGACGGCTCGATCGCGGCAGCTCTCTTACCACCCAGTTGGCATCAGGAGTCGAAAGAATGACTTCTTCCTGAATGGGCCGGGCGCCCCAGAAATCCCGCTGCACACGCCCTGTTTCGTATACAAGTGGCAACTGGGTATTGATGCTGACTTCTCCGGCACGAATCGGTGTGACCAGCGTGTCCCAAGCGATGACAATGTAATTGGTGCCGTCGACATTTTCGCGAAACTGCCGCCCCTGGACATTCAGGTTGGGTTGCACAATGCCTTCGACCGAACTGCTCAGTTGGCCGGCCCGGCGGGCATTGATGTCCGGCCTGACATAGAGCTTGAGCGACGCTTCAATATTCTGGCCAACAAACCAAGGGCCTGGCTCGAGTTGCCAGCGCATGAAAAATCGGTTGCGCATTTCCTCCGGCATTTCGCTGACCCGAACGGAAACAGAATTGATCGTATAGGATTCTCCGTCGATGGTTATAGTGCGTCCGGGAACTTCGAACCGTCCGGTTCTGGAAGCCTGAAAAGGCCAGGAGAGTCTAATTTCCGATGTCAGCCGATTGTTGATGATCTGCGTCGAAGTGTGGACCTGTCGGTTTGGTCGAAACTGCAGTCCATCAGCTTGAGGCGGGTCGATATCAGGGCTGGCTGATGCATTGCGGATCGTCAAGGTGTAGTAGTTGGTTTCACCAACACTCATGGTTGAGCGCTCGATGGAAGCGCTTACCGATACATTCGCATTGAGGTTGCTCGTGCCGGTCAAGGCGAGCAGGCCCATCCATAGAATCCAGTGAATTCGCATACAAATCCCTTTGTTCATACAATCACCAATCCCTTTCTACTGGACGATCCGCATCCGGCCGAGCGGGCGATACGGGTAGTTGTCGTTCGTCGCCGCGCAGTGTCTGAAGTATCTGTTCCGCTTCGTCTTCGCTCATGGTTTCAGGCTCAGGAGGGCTTTCTCCCTCGCGTTCTGTGTCTTCATCACGCTCTTCGTCGGATTCAGGATCCTGCTCGGGATCCGATTCCGGATCGCTTTCGGGGTCCTGCGAATCGTCTCCGTTTGGATCTTGCTCTGGGTCGTCACTTTCCGGATCATCGGACTCCGACTCGTCTGACTCTGGATCGTCGGATTCCGGGTCATCACTTTCGGGGTCGTCCGATTCGTCGTCGCTTTCAAAAACTGCGATTAGAGTCTGCTCATTGCTCAACACCTCAGCTTCAGTCTGCGCCGACTCGGGATCGGCTACGCCGGGGCCGTCCCAATACTGGAAGGTGTAACCTTCGTTGGCAACAGCTTCAATGGGCGTCACCGTGCCAATAGAGAAGTTACCTCCACCGGTCGTGCTGCCGTGCTCATCGCTGTCCGGCAGTACCACCAGGTTCCAGATGCGTTCGAATTCAGCGGTCACGGTCTTGTCGCGGTCCAGCAGCACCTGGGTCTGAGGCTGGAGAAAGTCTTCAATGTCTTCACCGCGCCAACGCTGCCATTCGAAGCCATCCCTTGGTTCGGCCTGAATGGGCACATCGGTGTCAACTTCGTAGAAACCGGTATGGCCGACATTGCCGGCGATAGCTGGTTCGCTGCCAACGGTCAACTTGTAAGCTTCGGCAAAACTCGCGGTCACGGTTCCATCGCGTGTCATGTGTACTTGGGTTTCGGCGGCAAACGGATCGGCGATTTCGAGGTCGTCGCTGATCCAACGGGAGAACACATAATAGTCCTCGGCTTCTGCAGTGATCTCGGTCTGACTACGGTCGTCAAAGCGTCCGGATGTTCCGGCACTTCCGCGCTCGGGATCATCCACGGCAACCTCCAGTTGCCATGTGCGGATGAAGCGCGCCTGAATGTCAGCGTCGCGGTCGACTGTCCAAGTCTGTCGAGCCCTTTCGGGATCCTCCAGTTCAATGCCGCTCCATTCAACGAAGCGCCAGTGTTCTTCAGGCTCCGCTTCGAGCTCTATGGCGATTCCCGGCAGAAATCGTCCGCCGCTGCCGGCTGAACCGCCCTCAGGTGGTACCGCGCTGACGCGAACCCGAGCGGAGTGATAGTCGAACTGCTGCTCTACCCAGGAGCGGTTGCCGCGTGTATCGGCGGCGTCGGGGGCGATTTCCAGGGCATTGTCGTAGTCGCGCACGGCTTCGTCCCAAAGCTCAGTGGTTCTTTCCGGACGCTCTTCCAATAGAACGGTACCTAACTGATAACGGGCGTTGCCGAGGTTGAAAAAGATACGTTCCTGGAGGCCGACGTCTGCCAGCGGAAGGGCCTGCTTGTAGGCGTCGATGGCTCCCGCGAAATCCCTCTGACGATAAAGGCTGTTGCCGAGGTTGTAGTGAAGGCGGGCGTCCTGGGGTTCTGCTTCGATAAGCTGCCGGTATAGATCGGCGGCCGCTTCATGCTCTCCGCGGTCGTAGAGGCTTTGCGCCGCCCGCGGATTGCCGGCTTCAACATAGGACGGAGTGGTCGCCAGAATACCGAAGGTCAACACCAGTGGCAGGGCGGCTAGGGAACCCGCTGTCTTCCGCTGGCGCCTGCGGTTGCCCAGACAGACTTCAATTACAATCAGGATCAAAGCAAACAGCAATGGCCAGTGATAGCGCTCGATGGGTATGGTCTGCACCCGCACGCCATACTGCTCTTCCCCGGCCGCATCCCGAATGTCATCCAGAATGGAATCAATGCCGGCAGCACCCAGATGAATGTAGCGACCACCCGTTGATTCTGCGATAGCGGTCAGGGTTGATTCGTCAAGGCGGGTGCGCACAGGGCTTCCATCTGGGCCCCGCACATAATCCATTCGCCCATCGGGTCCGCGGATAGGAATCAATTCGCCCTCTGCGCTGCCAACCCCAACAGTGAAAATAGTGACACCCCGGGCGCCAGCTTCGCGGGCTTTGACAAGGCCTTCTGCGGCGAGGTCTTCGCCATCGCTGATCAATACAAGCACACGCTGATGCTCATCATTGGCATAGTAGGCGAGTGCCTCGTCGATTGCCGCTGAAATATCTGTGCCTCCGCGCGGGATGACATTGGTGTCCATGGCGTTCAGCGTCCGTAAAAAGCTATCGTAATCATTGGTTAAGGGAACCTGCAGGTAGGCATCCCCCGCGAATGCGATCAGGCCGACCCGATCCCCGGACAGGCCCTCCAAAAGGTCGATGATTGCAAGCTTCGAACGCTCGAGCCGATTGGGAGCATAGTCTTCGGCGAGCATGCTGCGCGATGTGTCGATTGCAAACAGGATGTCGGTGCCCTGAAGCTCATGCTCGACCTGCTCGCTGCCGTATTGCGGGCGGGCGAGGGCTACGATGAGCGCGGTCAGAGCCAGTCCTGATAAAATCAGTTTAGCCCGGTGCCGGCCCGGACTGAAGGAGTCCGACAGGCGACCAATCAGTTTACTGGCGGCGAATTTGGACAGTAGGCGCTGCGAGCGGGATTCGGTCCACCATACCAGTGCAATACCGAGTGGAAGTAGCACGGCGAGCAGGTAAAGCCATATGGGTTGCGCGAAAGTCATGGTTTAGGGAATGCGGCGAAAGCGGGTGGTTCGCAGAAGCCAGTCCAGGAAATAGGCGAATAAACAAATAATCAGTGGAATGCCAAACCAGTCACGGAACAGGGCAGTGCGGATCACTTCGATGTTCTGTTTTTCCAGGGCGTCGATTTCTGTGTATATTTCCTGAAGTTCGTCTGCGTTTTCAGCATTGAAAAAGCGGCCGCCGGTGTGGTCCGCGATGGCCTGCAGGAGTTCCAGGTCGATGTCCGGAGGCGCGGTGCCAAACATCATATTGCCGGCACGGTCGCGCATTGGTCGACGGGTTTCCGGATCGAGGCGAGGGAAGGGTGCAGGCTGACTTTGGCCGACGCCAACGGTGTAGACGCGGATGCCGAACCGGGCAGCCGCCTCGGCCGCCTGCATGGGCGTGACCTGACCGCGGTTATTGGCACCGTCTGTCAGCAGAATAATGACCTTGTCGCTTTCATCGCTGTTGCGGATTCGATTGACCGCAGTACCGATGGCGGTGCCGATCGCAGTGCCGTCTTCAATGGAGCCGATCTCCAGCTCATTCAGGCGACGGATGATCCAGTCGTGGTTGATGGTCAGCGGGCTGACCAGATATGAGGCTCCGGCAAACGCGATCAGACCGATGCGGTCATTAGTACGCGCTTCGACAAATTCGTTCATGACGCTTTGCACCGCAGTCAGGCGATCCGTTCTTTGCCCATCCACGAAAAAATCATGTGCCCACATCGAGCTGGAAAGATCGACTGTCAACATGATGTCGATGCTCTCATACTCCTCGCGAATTTCTTCCTGACCCCACTGCGGCTGGGCCAGGGCGAGGATTCCAGCAGTGAGTGCGATCAGTCGTAGCCAGCCCTGAAACTTGCCCGGATGGGCCTTGACCATGCGCGCTATCTGCTGCGCCAGCTGGGTGGCGGGAAAGCGCAGTGCAGCCTTGCGTCCGGCGCTGCCGGACAGGTAGGCGATCAGCGGCACGAGCAGCAGTAGCCAGAGGAATAATGGTTGAGCAAATTGAAAGATCATGAGGTTCCGGCGGATTCCTTTTGCGAAACAGTGGCGCGGATGACGCGCAGCGCACTGTCCAACAATTCTGAGCGTTGTTCCGTATTCAGGTCCTGCCGTGCGAATTTAACCAGATCGTTCTGCTGCAGGAAACTCGACAGTCGCTCTCTAAGGTCGTCGTCGAAGCTGTTCTTGTCGCTCAGTTCATTCAAAAACTCTTCAGTGGTGCGTTCGGGGGCCGGCAAGCTCAGGGCGTCTTCAAGGTAGTGACGCAATACCCGCGATACGCGAACACTGAACATTTCCGACTCAAGGCTTGGACCTTCCTTGCGCAGAGCTTCAAGCTCCCGTTCAGCCACCTGATGCGGCGGTTCGCGGTAGGCGGCTCGGATTTCAGCCTGGCGGAATTGGTAACGTTTCCAGCCCCAATAAAACAGGATGAAAGCGAGTGCCAGAGCTGCGGTTATCAACCATGGCCAGGGCGATGCGAAGCGGATGACATCGCGGATGTCCGAGAAACCGCTTTCCAGCAAAAATAATTGAGCATCCATTGCCGTATTCATCGACGCTGCACCCTTCGGTTAAAGAAACTGCGCAGCTCCTTTACGTAAGAGCCTTCCGTCGTCAGCAGCAGATGGTCGATACCACTCCGTTTCAATTCCTTGGCAAACAACTCCATGCGCTGTTTGTTCTGGAATGCGTAGAGGTCCCGGAAGCGCCGGTTGGAAGTATTCACTTCGATCAGCTCACCGCTTTCTGCGTCCTCCAGAGTTATAATCCCCACATCAGGAAGTGCCTGTTCGCGCGGATCTGTTAGTTCGATGCAGATCAGATCATGGCGTTGGTGGGTCAGACGCAGCATGCGCTGCAACTCGCCTTTGGTATCGACCGAGGAGGGACGAATCCATGAAAGGGATTCGTCGGTAAGGAAATCGCTGAACAGAAAACAGATGGCCTTGCGCTTTTGCAAGCGATTGAGTCTGCGCAGGGCATTGGGGATGTTCGTTTTTTTGCCTTCGGGCTCAAAGAACAGAATCTCCCGGATCACCCGCAGCACGTGTTTGCGGCCTTTTTTTGGTGCGATGTAAAGTTCGACTTCATCGGTGAAGAGCAGGAGGCCGACCTTGTCGTTGTTGCGGGTCGCTGAAAAGGCGAGAACGCAGGCAACCTCTGCGGCGAGTTCGCGCTTGCTCTGATTCTGGGAGCCGAAATCACCACTGGCGGAGAGATCGACCATCAACATCAGGGTCAGTTCGCGCTCTTCCTGATAGGTCTTGAGGAAGGGGCGGTCCATGCGCGCAGTGACGTTCCAATCGATCGAACGCACATCGTCGCCCGCCTGATATTCGCGCACTTCGGCAAAGTCGATTCCGGCTCCCTTGAAGATGCTGTGATAGGCACCCACCAGGGTGTCATCGACAAACTTCCGGCTACGAATTTCGACTTGCCGGACTTTTTTAAGAATGGCCCGCGTTTTTTCTGCTTCTGTCATCGGCGTGGAGTCCGATCCCCGAGAGGGATCAAGGGACAGGGATGGTGTCGAAAATCCGGCTGATCAGGTCTTCACTGCTCAGCTCTTCAGCTTCGGCCTCGTAGGTCAGGATCACACGGTGACGCAATACGTCCGCTCCGATGGTCTTAACATCCTGTGGAGTGACATAGCCACGCCCCTGCAGGAAGGCCCAGGCTTTGGCCGCCAGGGTCAAGGAAATGGTCGCCCGCGGACTGCCGCCGAACTGAATAAAGTTTTTCAGGTCCTCCATGCCGTAGCGATCCGGATAACGGGTCGCAAAGACCACTTCGACAATGTAGTCGCGGATCTTCGGGTCGATGTAGATTTCGTTCACCAGTTTGCGGGCCTCCAGGATTTCTTCCGGAGAGATCACGGCCGAGACCGTTGGCTGGGCTCCGGTGGTCGCCATGCGGTCGAGAATGGCCCGCTCTTCCTCCTTGCTCGGATAGCCGACATTCAGCTTGAGCATGAAACGGTCGACCTGAGCTTCGGGGAGAGCATAAGTGCCCTCCTGGTCGATCGGATTCTCGGTGGCTAGAACCAGAAAGGGTTGCGGCAGTTTGAAGGTGGAGTCGCCTATGGTCACCTGACGCTCCTGCATCGCCTCCAGCAGGGCACTCTGGACTTTCGCCGGAGCCCGGTTAATTTCGTCTGCCAGCACAATATTGGCGAAGACCGGACCCTGTTTTGTGGTGAATTCACCGGTTTTCGGATTGTATATCAGCGTGCCCACGATGTCTGCCGGGAGCAGGTCCGGCGTGAACTGAATGCGTGAGAAGTCGGCTTTTATACAATCGGCCAGTGTCCGGACCGATAGTGTCTTTGCCAGCCCCGGAACGCCTTCGAGGAGGACGTGGCCGTTGGCCAGTAGACCGACCAGCAGGCGGTCGATTAGATACTTCTGCCCGACGATGACCTTGGCGGTTTCATCGCGCAGCGTTTTCACCCAGGCCGCGGATTCGCGCACCCGGCTGTTGATGGATTCGAGATTAAAGGAGTCAGACATAAGAAATTTGCTGATGCTACAGACAAGAGACAGGCAAAGCGCGAAAAGATTCAATATTAATCTTTGAGGTTGTCTCGCTGAAGGGAAGACTGGACGATGCTGCGCCAATGGCTTCCCCAAAGCGATCATCCTGGTTCTTGAGCGTCGTTCGTCGATTTGTGAATCGGCCAACGCGGCTGTTGCGTGGTCTTCAGTGGTTGGCTTTGACGGCGATATTGGTGCTGCTGGCGCGTGACTTTGGCGGCAATCTGGAGGTAGCGCAGCCTCTGATCCCATTGAGTGTTCTGGTCTTCATACTTGCCTCCCTGCAAGCTGTGCATGGAGGCATGCGGAGTCTGCAACCGGAATGCTCTCCAGCGCACCTCTTGCCTTTGCCTTTTTTGGTTTTGGCGGTCGCACAAAGTTTCGGTGCAGGGGATCAAAGCTGGCTGACTGATTTGCAGGTGTCGGTTTGGCTGTTGGCCTACGTGGTTTATTGGGTGCTGCTGAACTGGGTCCGCAATGCCAGGGATGCACGGATTATCTGGGTGACCCTGGTTGCCGTTGTTTGTGGATCCGGAGCTTCGGCTCTCTATCAATACTTTTTCGATGCGCGTGTATTTTCGGAACGGCTCTTCATCCCGGCTGAGTCAGGCCTTGCCAGCGGCTTTTTGGCGGACCCGGCTGGAATGGCCTTTTTGGTTGGAATGACCCTTCCTTTTTTGCTGACTGGTGCCTGGATGCGGCGATTTTTGATGCCTCTGCGTATCCTCTGCGGCTTGCTTGCCGTCGCTGCACTGATTGTCCTATGGGCAAGCGCATCGGAGGTCGGGCTGGCAATGTTGTTGGCCACAATCCTCTTTACGCCTTTTTTCGCTGCACGTAAGCGCTTGCGGGCCGTAATCTCGATTCTATGGTTGGTTTTGATTCCGGTAGTCGTCTTTTCCGCTTTGCAACTGTTCGGCGGCCCGGCGAGTCAACGCCTCGTAGAAATGCTCGGCCTGAACTGGCCGACAGTCCACCTGTTGGGTCCGTTGAGTAATACGTTGTCTCTCCTGTTGTGGGTTGCCACGGCCGCATTGGCCTGGTTCAGCTGGCGCTTCTGGCGCAGTCTGCCGTATGCGAAACCGCACCCGGACCGGGATCATCGAAAGCGACGGCCTCGTGGAGATCGCCAGCCCTCCCCGCTGAATAAGCTTTTGCTGGGTGCGCTGCTGGCAACCTTGTTGATTATTTTTGTGGGTGCATGGTTTTATGATTTTACCCGCCTGCCGCTTACGGTCTTTGCGGTTTTTACATGCATCGCCCTGATCGCTGCCCTGACGCCGCAGATCAAGCTGCGGATACCGAGAGGCTTTGTGTGTGCTTGTTGGCTTAGCTTGCCGGTTGCGGTTGCCGGTTGGCAGATGCTCTGGATTCCTGCCGTTGCGCAGGCCCAATACCATGTGTTTGTCGCAGAACAGGGACTGATTCGGCTGGCTGACGACCGCGATCGGGTTTTCGACGAACCCAATGCACTGCGGGATGTTCAGTGGCATGCAGCCAGGGCTAGGGAGCTTCGTCCCGAGCGTTCGGATGCGGCCAGGATTGAGGCGGATGCGCTCTGGTCTTTTCGCCATACCGGAAGGGCAAGCCCCTCTGATCTAGCCGAGGAGGTGCTGCAAGTGGCTGGAGCAGCGCTCGACCGGAATCCGGAAGATGGGCGCGCCCATTGGTTAATGGCGGACGCAATGGCTTATCTGGATGAGGATCTGGAAACGGTCGAGCCGCACTTGCTGGCGGCTCAGAAAGGCTTGCCCGAGAGCGCCGATGCATTCGCTTTGCATGGCTGGTTGATCTACCGTGCAAGCGGGGATGCCAGGGCCGGACGCCAATGGGTGGATGCGGCTCTCGAACGCGAACCACAGCACCGTGAAGCCCTGCTGTATCAATCCCTTTTGCTATTGGAAGAATGAGCGAAACCTTATCCGCCGACGAATCACGCAAACGTCATCCGCTCTGGCCTCTGGCAGGCGAGCCGGAGGGCGATGCGATTCTTGAATCCTTCCTGGATTATCTGGAGAAGAAAGGAATCGAACTCTATGAAGCACAGGAGCAGGCAATCCTAGAGATTTTTGACGATGCGAATGTAATTCTGAAAACGCCCACCGGTTCGGGCAAATCGCTGGTGGCCGCTGCGATGCACTACCGGAGTATTTGTGAAGGGCGTCGCTCGGTTTATACCTGTCCGATCAAGGCGCTGGTAAATGAAAAGTTTCTGGCCCTGTGCAAGGACTTTGGGCCACAGAATGTCGGCATTTCAACCGGAGATGCGACCGTCAATCCGGATGCCCCGATTCTTTGCTGCACGGCGGAGGTGCTGGCCAACAAGGCTCTGTGCGAAGGGGACCAGCTGGATGTGGATGAAGTCATCATGGATGAATTTCACTACTACAGTGACCGCGACCGCGGTTTCGCCTGGCAGGTCCCGCTACTCACCTTGCCGCAGTGTCGATTTTTGCTGATTTCGGCGACGTTGGGAGAAACCGGATTTTTTGAGAAGGAACTGAACCGTCTGACCGGTGCCCGCACTGCCACGGTCGCTTCTTCTGAGCGTCCGGTTCCACTGGATTTCCAATACACGGAAGAATCGCTCGAAGATGTACTGCAGCTGCTGCATGAACAGCGTCAGTTGCCGGTCTATCTGGTTCACTTCACCCAGCGCCAGGCAACGGAGTCGGCGCAGAAATTGATGAGCCTGAACTTCTGCAGCAAGGAGGATAAGCAGGCGATTCAGGATGCGATCCAGGATGTTCCTTTCAATAGCCCGTTCGGGAAGGATATTCGAAAGTTCCTGCGTCACGGCATTGGTGTACACCACGCGGGTATGTTGCCGAAATACCGGATCCTGATTGAGCGCCTTGCACAGGAAAACCGGCTGAAGGTCATCTGTGGCACGGACACCCTTGGCGTCGGTGTCAATGTGCCGATCCGCACGGTTCTGTTCACCGGACTTTGCAAATACGATGGCGAGAAGGTTCGGATTGTGCCGGTGCGTGACTTTCACCAGATCTCCGGTCGGGCAGGGCGCAAGGGTTTTGACGACAAGGGTTCGGTTTGGGTGCAGGCGCCTGAGCACGTAATTGAAAACCGTAAGATTGAGCGCAAGATTAAGGAGAATCCCGCCAAGGCCCGCAAACTGGTCCGACGCAAGCCGCCGGAGAGGGGTTTTGTGAACTGGGATGAACAGACCTACGAACGCCTGGTGGAGGCACCGCCGGAGCCGTTGGTCAGTTCTTTCAAGGTGTCGCATGGCATGCTGCTGAATGTGCTGGGACGTGAGGACGACG
Source organism: Opitutales bacterium (assembly GCA_020831485.1). Classification (GTDB taxonomy): domain Bacteria; phylum Verrucomicrobiota; class Verrucomicrobiia; order Opitutales; family Oceanipulchritudinaceae; genus JAFIGG01. The sequence goes on along the minus strand of JAFIGG010000012.1, from coordinate 11,608 downwards.
GTTGCGCGGTCATACGGCAGATCCTGCGGGATTGCCATGAAACAAAAGATTCGAAACGCCAGCTGGGGCGACGGGCATTTGCACTGTTTCGTTCCCTGGTCGAGAAACAGATTGTCGAGATTCTGCCCGAGAAACAGCCCAACGGACGCAAGGTCCAAATTCACATCGATTTGCAGGATGACTTTTCGCTCGATCAGACCCTCTCGTTGTTTCTGGTGGACACGGTGCGCAATCTGAATCCGGAAGACCCGGAGTATCCCTGGCTGGTGCTGACCTTAGTTGAGTCTGTATTGGAAAATCCCTCGGCCATTCTTCGCAAACAGGTAGACAGACTGAAAACTGAATTGGTCCGCGAAATGAAGGAACAGGGCATTCCCTATGAGGAACGCATGGAGAAGCTGGTCGACGTTGAGCACCCGAAACCTTACAGGGACTTCATCTACGATACTTTCAACGAGTTTGCCGCAAAACACCCCTGGGTCGGGCAGGACAATATTCAGCCAAAATCCATCGGCCGGGAAATGTTCGAGCGCTATATGAGTTTTGCCGATTATGTGCGCATGTATGGGCTTGAGCGCTCAGAGGGGGTTTTGCTGCGGCATCTGTCCAATCTCTACAAAACCTTGACTCAGAGCGTGCCCGAGAGCGTATGGACGGATGAAATACGCGACATGATTTATTACTTCGAGCAGATGGTCCGCACGGTCGATGCGTCCCTGATGGAGGAATGGGAGCTGCTGAAGGATCCGGAGGCCGTTCGCCGCCAGATTGAGGAGCCGGAAAAGCCCGTTCAGCGTCCCGCCTGGAACCTGGATCCGAAGCGCAACAGCGACGAATGCCTGCGGCGCATTCGCGATGCGGTGTTCCGCTTCCTGCAGCCGCTGGCTCACCGAAACTTTACCGCCGCTTCGGAAGTGCTTGCGGAGCTGTCCGGGCGTCCTCCCGAGGATGCCGCACCACCGCCGGTTGTCTCGGTCGACCTCGACAGTCTCAACGAGGGCAGGGGACTTTTCCCTTGGCATCAGGACGCCCTGCAGCAGGCAATGGAGCCTTATTTTGAATCACGGGCACAGCTCCGGCTCGATCCGGAAGCGCGCAACCGACAGAACACCTTGCTGGAAGAAGACCCGTTGACGGGCAACTGGATTGTAGAGCAAACACTGGTCGATCCTGAATCGATCAATGACCACCGTCTGCGATTTAAATTCGATTTGGACGCGACGCGTTCCTCCGGCGAAACCCGCCTGTTTCTGGAGGAAGTAATCCTGGGCGAATAGCGTTCCTGAGAAAAGTGGCGGGATGGACGGGACTCGAACCCGCGACCTCCGGCGTGACAGGCCGGCGTTCTAACCAACTGAACTACCACCCCTCAGGAATTGAAGGTTGCTGAAGTTAGAATGGGACCCGGCCGCGTCAAGCAGGAATTTCGCCAAACTTGGAAGTGTCGTGATCCCTTGGAGGGATCGAGCCCCGACGGAGCCGGTCCCTCCATCGTGCCTCCCCATTGGAGGGCCGACCTCCGTGTCGGCCATATCTTTCTGAATCCGATAAATCGACAGATGTGTCGTTTTATGTTTACATCTTTTGCCTGGAATGATTTAATATTGGCATGCTTTGTTTATCGCAGGGGGTTGGGTATGCCGTGCGTGCGCTCGCCTGTCTGAAGGTGGACCGTTTTGCTTTTGTTGCCGATATCGCCGAGCAGGCTCATGTGCCGCCAGCCTATCTGGCAAAGATCTTCAAAAAGCTCTCGGATGCTGGAATTATCGAATCGCGCAGAGGTCCGGGAGGAGGCAACCGTCTGGCCATGTCATCGGAGGAAATCACCTTGCTGGATATCGCGAAAGCTGTGGACGGTCCAGATTGGATTGGAGAGTGTCTATTCGGCGCCAGGAAATGCGAGGGACCGGATCTCTGCCCATCGCATGTTTTCTGGGAAATAGAGTGCAAACGGATTACACGTCACCTCAAAGCAACCACATTGGCCGAGATTATCAGAATGAAGACACAAAATGAATTGGTGAGGTAATGAAAGTAGACCGAGGACTTTAGCCTGGGGAGCGTGGCCTTGGGCGGTCCATACCCGGATCGGCTTCGAGTGTTAGTGTTCTCATGTCTTTATCGAATTAGACTGTAGCGACAGATTTTATGCTTTTTGTTTTATGAAAACAGAACCTCCCAATTCAACACCCTCGAAAGTATGGACCTTTGTTATTGTTACATCGGGCTCCGTTCTCTTGTGTTCGAAGGGTGTTTTTACCAAGCTCGCATATGGGCATGGCTTGGCCGCCATTTCGGTGCTGAACCTGCGTATGCTGATGGCAGGAGATGCGATTCGCCGAGTGGGTGCGCTGTTGTTCGGTGCGATTGCAGTAGGTTTTTCCTGTGTGTTCATGTGTATCCACTATTCAATGGTGTATTCTATGATGGATATGTTGAATTATCCTCTTATTGCCTATGGGCGCGGTCTGACTTTGGCTGTTTTTGGAACGGTTCTGCCGGCGGCATCGCAATCGCCAGAACGCGCTAATTGCTGAACGGAAGGATTGACCCATGGCTTGCTGCGGGCCAATCTGTGCGAATCGAAGCGAATTCAATACTATGATCAATCAAGTGACATTGGGAAACACCGGTTTGCGGGTTTCGGACCGCTGCATGGGAACGATGACTTTCGGCAATGAAGCCGATGAGTCCATGAGCAAAAAGCTCTACGCCCGTTGCCGGGAAACAGGCATCAATTTTTTCGACTGTGCCAATGTCTATGCAGGAGGCGAGTCAGAGAGCATTCTGGGACGTTTGATAGCCGCCGAACGAAGTCAGGTGGTGATCACTTCCAAGTGTTTCTTTAAGTTCGGCGAGGGTCCCCTGGATCAAGGGTGCTCACGCGCGGCTATTATTTATCAGGTTGAGCAGAGTCTGAAGCGTTTGAATACGGATTACATCGACCTGTATTTCATGCATCATTTTGATGCGCACACGCCCCTGGAGGATCAATTGTTGGCGCTGGACGACCTTGTGCGCCAGGGCAAAATCCGTTATCCGGCGGTGAGTAATTACGCCGCCTGGCAGGTGGAGAAGGCTTTGGGCATTTCGGCTCGCCTTGGATTGAACGGGCTGCGCTGTATTCAACCAATGTACAGCCTGCTGAAACGACAGGCCGAGGTGGAATTGTTGCCGATGGCCGAGGCTGAAGGGTTGGGTGTGATTAGCTATAGCCCCCTGGGTGGAGGAGTGCTGACGGGTAAATATGGTTCAGGCAGTGAAGGAGCTGAAGGACGCCTGAAAGCAAACGACATGTATGCGCGACGCTATTCGGGGACAACAGACTTTGAAGTCGCACAGGACTTTTGCGCCCTCGCACAAGAACTGGGCTGCCATCCGGTCGCCCTGGCCGTTGCATGGGTTGCCTGGCACCCGGCGATAACGGCGCCTATTATCGGTGCTCGTAATCTGGATCAGCTGGAACCCGCCCTGCAATCCGCGGAAGTGGAGATGGATGCCGAGCTTTATCAACGAATTGAGGCCCTGACGCAGAAGCCGCCGATGGCGAACGACCGCGAAGAGGAGCGGGCATTTCAGGGTGGACTTCCTACACAGCTGGGAGCGAAGAAGTAGCGCCTATTTAAGCTCCATATGAAAAACGCCATCCCAGCCTTTTGGTGCGATGCCTGAAACCGCTGCAATGCGTTCTATGAGCACTCGGGATGGGTTCAGCCCTTGCGCATTGGATTCCCGGGGAAGGCTCTTTTGGAGCTCGCTGCTGGCAGTTGTCCAATCGCCTTTGAGGTAGGCGCTGAAACCTTTATTGAAGAAATTGAGGCACTCTGCCTCCTCATTGGTTAATGGGTCCTGATGTCCGATCAGCTGCCAGATATCAGTCGGTGCCTGACGGCCTTTGACGACAACCCTGTCTATCTGCCGAACCGCAAAAAGTGAGAGCTGTTCGGGTGACAGGCGGTTGATCGTGTCTCCACTGATAAGGGCGCGGACTCCGTAATGCCGTGCGGCGGATTCCATTCGCGACGCTGTGTTTACCGAGTCTCCCATCATGGTGTAATTGAAGCGTACGCTGGAGCCCATGTTGCCGACGACAGCCGGACCGGTATTGATCCCGATGCGAGTGTATACTGGCAGGGGCCAGTTTGGGTGACGAAGCGGCCATTCGCGGTTGATACGGTCTTCGTTGCGCATCATCTGACAGGCTGCCTGAAGTCCATGAAAAGCGTGATGAGGGTCCGCGACGGGTGCGCCAAAAAGAGCAACGAGCGCGTCTCCTATATACTTGTCCAGGGTGCCATGGCAGCGCAGGACCGGTCGGGTCATTTCGTCCATGTAGGCATTCAGAAACTGGACCATTGAGGACGCATCCAATTTCTCCGAGAAACCAGAAAAGCCCTGGATATCTGTGAATAGGGCCGTGACTACCTGTTCGCGTCCTCCGAGTGCCGGAAGGTGCTCGTCCCGCACAAGTTGGCGGACGACGGCGGGCGAGACATAGCTCTGAAAGAGCCGGTGAATGTGATTGCGTTTGCGTTCGATCACGAGCAGATGAGCGGAAAAGGCAATCAGACTCACCGCCGTGAGGCTTGTCGAAGGGCCGACTATTGGTAGAATGAGGTCAAAGTGAATGGCAACATAGCTGGACAGGATAAATAACCCCAGCCAGAAGAATGCGGCGGTGTAGCGAAGGATGGGCGGAGGGCGTTCCCAGATCAGCGAAGCGCAAATGAGGAAAGCGAACAAGGCGGTCAGGAGGGATAAAGTTGGCGTGGAAGTGCGTTTGAGGTAGCGCTCAGAAAGAATGGTTTCGATGCTGTTGCCAATAACGCTCACTCTTGGAGCCAGAGCATCCAGAGGGGTCGGGCTCAAGTCCTTGGACAGAGAATCGCCGGGCGCGATCAAGACCATGCGGCCTTCAAATGCTTCGAAAAATTCGAGGCTTTTGTCCAGATCGCTGAGATCCCGATTGGTGCTTTGCAAAACCGCATGCTGAACACTCACATCATAAAGGCTGTGGGTTTCGTTGAAGCCCCAGGGGCGCAGCCAATTGATGCGGAACAGCTGTCCTTGTTCCAGCGGGATACGGCGGACGATTTTTTCTTCGGCATCACGCAGGTAGATGAAGCGCCGGTCATGATCAATGTATGCGGGATCGAGCCCCAAATGCAGACAGGCCATAACGATGGCCATGGCGTAGAAAGTGCCTTCCGGCGTCTCCGCGAAGGCTGGGACTAGCTGCAGGAATGGTTCGACGACGTTGATCAGGCCGACGTAATTCCCAGGCTGCTGCAATTCCGATTCAGGCAATGCCGGAAGTGGGTTGCTCTCTACCTCCTTGTAGCCATCGCGCAGTAGCGGAAATTCGACAAATCGGCCGTCGTCCCGATAGCCCACCGAATAGGCCGCCGCAAGGACCGTTGGCTGATAATCGGTCAGGATCTCGGCGAAGCGGCGATTGCCCTCACGGGCGAAAATGTGGCCTTTGCTGTCAAAAATATAATCAAAACCGACAACGCTCGGTTTCGACCAACGGTGCAACATGGACAGGTAATCGCCATAGGCACGACGATTCCAGGGATGAGGACCCAGGCGGGTGAGGGACAAGTCGTCCTGCAAGAGGTATACGGGGTGTAGCTCCGTTGTCTCGGCCGGCTGACGCAGGCTGAGTCGATGGCCAATGGTTTGCTCTTCGTATTGCCTGACAAGCGGCTGCTTCATCAGCCATTTACTCAAAAGCGGTGCGGCGACCACAGTCGCCAACAGAAAGGCAAAATATCCCAGGGAGCTTCGCATCGATGCAATCTATCCGGCACAGCGAATACAAAAGAGCGAATCGGGCTGGTAATCCAGACGTTGCTTTGCGGCCAGTGCCATCTGCTGCATTTGCATCGAATCGAGTCGGGACAGACGTCCAATTGCCTTGTCTGGAGCAATCGCTGCGGTATTTTCTGAACCCTCTCGCAGTTGCTTCTCAATCTCTTCCAGCCGCTTTTCAATCAGGGTTCGAAACTGGGATTGTCGAGTTCGGTCCATTAAAGTTAGTGAAAAGTTAATTCGCAGGTCTATCAATGTAATTTTCCAGCCGACTTTCATCGACAATTGTCAGTCGGCGGTTTTATTCAGGCATATATGTTTACCGGAATTGTTGAGGAAGCCGGGCGGGTGCGTTCGTTCGAGCAGGGAGTAAAGGCCTGGCGGTTGATAATCGAGGCCTCGGAGGCCCTTGAGGACCTGTCGCTGGGCGACAGCATTGCCGTCAATGGCTGCTGCCTGACCGCAGTTGAATTCGATGCGGACAGTATTTCCTTTGACCTGCTGGAGGAGACGGTCCGCCTCACCGCCTTTCGCGACCTGAAGGCAGGGGATCCGGTGAATCTGGAACGCAGCCTGCGGTTTAACGGTAAAATCGGTGGACACTTTGTTACAGGTCACATCGATGCGGTGGGCACCCTGATCGAGGTGCGGCGCACAGGTAAAGATGTCTATATGCGCTGTAAAGTGCCTCAGGAGTTTGCGCATTACCTGGTTTATAAAGGTAGCATTGCAATGGATGGCATCTCCCTGACCGTTGCGGAGTCCGAGGGCGATGAATTTGCCGTCTGGCTGATCCCGCACACCCTCGAGGTCACAAACCTTAAAACGAAGCAGAAAGGATCGCTCGTTCACCTTGAATTTGACCTCCTTGGCAAGTATGTTGAGAGGCTGCTTCAGAAATAACTTTACTATCTTGCCTTAATTACCAAAGTTAAGAGCTTTTAAAGCACGAATTTTAGTTTCCATGGTTTCCAAAAAGACAGAAGAATCGCCCAAGCTGCACAAGAACGAAGGGCTCAAGGCCGACAGCAACTATTTGCGCGGTACCATTGCCGAGGGTTTGGCGGATACCTTATCCGGCGCCATTTCGGCCGATGACACTCAGTTGCTGAAATTCCACGGCAGCTACCAGCAGGATGACCGCGACGAGCGTTCGGAGCGGCGTAAGAAGAAGTTGGACAAGGCTTATTCGTTTATGATCCGCATTCGCGTGCCGGGTGGCGTCGCCACTCCAGCACAATGGCTGAAAATGGATGAACTGTCTGATCGCTACGCAAATGGCACAATCAAGCTGACCACGCGCCAGGCATTTCAATTTCATGGGGTGATCAAGGGCGTACTCAAAAAGACGGTTCAGGAAATCAACGCGGCGGCCCTCGATACGATTGCGGCCTGCGGCGACGTGAATCGCAACGTGATGTGCAACCCGAATCCTCATGCCAGCGAGGTGCACGCCGAGGTTTTGAAGCTGTCGCAGGATATTTCCGATCATTTGACGCCAAAAACCCGCGCCTATCACGAGATATGGCTCGACGAGGAAAAAATCTCGGGAGGCGAAGAAGAGGCGGAAATCGAGCCGATCTACGGTAAGACCTACCTTCCGCGGAAGTTCAAAATCGTTGTTGCGGTTCCGCCGAGCAACGATGTCGACATCTATGCCCACGACCTCGGTTTCATTGCCGTTGTGCAGAAGGGCAAAGTCGTCGGCTACAATGTGACCGTTGGCGGCGGCATGGGCATGACCCACGGCCAGGAAGCAACCCACCCACGTTTGGCCGAGGTGCTGGGCTTCTGTAAGCCTGAGCAGGCGGTCGAGGTGGCCGAAAAAGTGGTTCTGGTTCAGCGTGACTTTGGTGACCGCACCAATCGTGCGCATGCCCGCCTCAAATACACGATCAAGGATCGTGGGCTGGACTGGTTCCGCAAGGAAGTTGAATCGCGCCTGGGCTACAAATTGTTAAAGGCGAAGCCCTTTAAGTTTGATTCGACGGGAGACCGCTATGGCTGGGTCAAAGGAGCGGACGGCAAGTGGCACCTGACTCTGTATATCCAGAATGGCCGCGTTAAGGATACACCGGAATTTCAGATGAAGACCGGTTTGCGCGAGATCGCTCTGCTTCACAAGGGGGATTTCCGTCTGACCTGTAACCAGAACCTGATCATTGGTGGCATAGCGGATAAAGATCGCAAAGACATCGAAAAATTGCTCAAACACTACGGACTTGACCGTGGCCTCAGCAGCAGTGGTCTGCGCCTGAACTCTATGGCTTGTGTGGCTTTGCCAACCTGTGGACTCTCGCTCGCGGAATCGGAACGCTATCTGCCGGATCTGGTGACCGAGCTGGAGGAAGTCGTTGAGTCCTGTGGTTTGCGCGACGATGCCATTGTTATTCGCATGACGGGCTGCCCTAATGGCTGTGCTCGTCCTTACCTTGGCGAAATCGCATTTGTGGGCAAGGCCCCCGGGAAATACAATATGTATCTCGGAGCAGGCTTCGACGGTGCACGCTTGAATCGCCTCTTCAAGGCATCCGTCAAGGCGGAAGACATCAAGGAGGAGCTGCGGCCCCTGATCGAGCAGTATGCGAAGGAACGCAAGGAGGGTGAACGCTTTGGTGATTTCTGCATGCGTAAGAAGTGGGTGAAGCCCTTCGAAGAGAGCGAGAACTACCACGTTCCGGCCGTGGATAATTGATTCCAATCAGGAGGTTATGGGCTGGTGAGATTGGCGGAGCTGTTGCAGGAGTTGCCGGAGGTCCGGCTAGAGGGTTCTGCCGATGCCGTGTTTGATCGCCTGGCGTACCGGGCGGATAAGGCTCATCCGTCTGCGCTTTTCGCACTGTTTGAGGAGTTTCTGGCCTACAATCGCTGGGGCCATAGCCGCGACCAATTGGCGGCCTGCGTTCCTCAGCCCGCTGCGCTTTTGACCGACCAACCGGTCGAGCTCTTTGCCGGGCCTCAGCTGATCTCTTCCAATGTGCGCCGGGATCTGGGCCTGATTGCACGCAAATTACATGGATCTCCGGATCAGCGTTTGCCAGTGGTGGCAGTGACCGGGACCAATGGCAAAACGACTACGACCCGGTTGCTGGGATTTCTCTTTCACCGTGTTCTTGGTTCGGGCGGTTCGCTTGGAACCCTGGGGATGGATTGGAATGGCAAAGCCATGGAATCAGGTTCATACACGACTCCGCTTGCGCCGGATCTTTTCCCTTTGCTGGCTCAGTTCGCCGACCTGAAAACCAAGGCCGTTGCGATGGAAGTCTCCTCGCACGCAATGGCTCTGCAACGGGTCAGCAGTTTGCGCTTTGCTGCCGCTGCAACCGCCCGAATCACCCGGGATCATTTGGATTTCCATGGTTCACTGGAATCATACATCGCGGCAAAACGCAGTCTTTTTGAGGGGCTTGATGGAAGGGCATTCGCGGTTCTGAACCGTGACTGTCCAATCGCATGGAGCTTTGCAGAATGTGTGTCCGGACGCTTGATCAGCTACAGTTGCCATGCACAGGGCGGCGCCGACTTAGTTGCTGATCGCATTGCAGTTTCTTCAGAGGACACTCGTTTTGACCTCGTCTGGAAAGGTCGAAGCTTGCCGGTGAGGGCCCGCTTGATTGGCCGTTTTCAAGTGGAAAACATTCTCGCGGCTTTGTCGGTCATTGCTGGTATGGAACTGCCCATGGAAGCGGCAATTGATGCGCTCGCAGATTTCGAAATTGTTCCGGGACGCATGGAATCCATCGCATTGCCCAATGGGTCGACTGCTGTTGTTGATTATGCCCACAACCCTGACGGATTACACAACCTACTTGAGAACTGCAGGGCTCTGAACCCGGAACGCATTATTCTGGTCTTTGGCTGCGGAGGCGACCGTGACCGTGGCAAGCGACCTTTGATGGGTGAATTGGCCTTTCGCGGTGCGGACCGGGTATGGGTCACGTCCGACAACCCCAGAACCGAAGCACCGGAACGCATCATTGCGGATATTTTGGAGGGAATACCCGCGAAAGAGCGTGTTACGGTTGAACCAGATCGCCGTATTGCGATCCTCAACGCTTACGCGGAAACCAGCAATGGTGACTTATTGGTCGTTGCCGGAAAAGGACATGAAGATTACCAGTTGATCGGGACTACAAAGTACCCGTTCAGCGACAAGGCTGTGTTGCTGTCTTTGTGCTGAAGTTTAGGTGGATTCGCCGGAATTGAGCGCATCGACAATGTCTTCGACGGGATAACTCCAGATCTCACTCAGGGTAGGGTGATACCATTGGGTTTTCATCAATTGTTGTGCATTTGCTCCCAAAGAGATGGCTACAGCCATGGCATGGATCAGTTCTCCAGCATCCTTACCCACACACTCCGCACCGACTAGTTTCCCGCTTTGCTTGTCGGCCCAAACTTTCACATAGCCGTAGCGAGCCTCCATGAGTATGGATTTGCCATGGTCGTCGAACGGATAATCTGCCACGATCAAATCGATCCCTCTGTCTCTTGCTTCAGCCACAGGGATTCCGACTTCCGCGATTTGTGGATCGGTGAAAACAACTCCAGTCCGTAGCTTGTAATCGACGGGCTCCGGTGACTGACCCAACGCATGCTGCGCAGCCACTTCGCCCTGGAGAATTGCTATATGGACAATCTCATACGGGCCTGCCACGTCGCCACAGGCGTAGACTTGAGGATTACTGGACTGTTGGAACTTATTTACAGCAATATGCCCACTCGGTGCCAACTCAACACCCGCAGCTTCAAGATTCAACGAATTCACCGCTGGAGACCGCCCCAAAGCATTCATTAGATGTTTGCCTTCAACCGTAACAACATTCCCCTTATGTTTGAAGTGGACCGCGAAACCGCCATCCGCATCCTGTTCGATGCGCTCCAATTGAGTGTCCGTATACAGGGCAATGCCCTCGTCTCGAAATGCCTGCTCAACCACCGCAGCTGCTTCAGCCGAGGCTTCTTTCAGGATCCGTGGGCTGCGCTGGATCTGGATCACTTTTGAACCGATCCGATTCAAATACTGCGCCAGTTCGCAGGCAACGACTCCGCCGCCAAGAACGATAACCGATTCGGGCAGGAAATCGAGATCCAGCACATCGTCACTCGTCCATGCCGTTTTCGGATCCAGACCGGGAATAGCCGGAAACTGGGGCACTGATCCCGTCGTCACAACGAAGTGTTTGGTCCGAATGCCACTTCCATCCTCCAGTTCCAGCGTTTCGCGGTCGAGAAAGCGCGCCTTCTGTCGGATCAGCGTAAACCGGTCCGATTGAAGTTGCTCCCTCCGATAGCTGGCAAAGTCCTCCACCATTGCCACCTTACGTTTCTTCAACCCCGGCATGTCCACCATTGCATGCGGAATACGCAGCCCAAACAGTTGATCCCGTTGAGCCAAATGCAAAACCTCCGCACTGTAGATCAAAGTCTTCGACGGCATACAGCCCTTTAATATACAGAGCCCACCCAAATCCGGCCCCTGGTCAACAATAGCAACCCTCTCCACGCGCTCCCTCGCCGTCCGCGCCGCCGCATAACCCGCACTGCCACCACCAACAACAACCAAGTCAAATTCCTGAATTTCCATCCTCTAAAGCCTGCTGAATCCTCCCGATTCCGCAAACCATTTCCAGGTCTCCGAAAAATTCAATCTTATATACTCTTTTGGTGCCAGGCACCCCTTTTCGCCTCCAATCCTAGTGTCAGGCACCCGATTTTTCTCCCAAAAACAAACTTTCCAAAGATTAGTTTTGACACGCAAAGCTACCCTAAGGAACGTTTGCTCATGCGAAAG
>JAFIGG010000095.1 GCA_020831485.1 Opitutales bacterium | reverse complement strand
CCCCCCCGCCGGCCCCGGGGCCCCCCCCGCCCCCGTTGCTGGGGTTGGGGGGCACCTTTCAGCTCATGCACGCCCCACAAAACAGAGCAGGTCCTTTACTTTTTGGTGGACGCTTCTATCTTCGACAAACGTGACTGAAACGACACCACTGCTTTCCATTCAAAACCTGAGTAAAAACTATGGGGCCTTACAGGCCCTTAGTGAGGTCAATCTGGAGATTCCTCCGGGGGAGATTTTTGCTTTGCTGGGGCCGAATGGGGCGGGGAAAACAACTTTGATCAGCTGTATCTGCGGGCTGATACAGAAATTCAATGGGTCCATAGAGGTGGCTGGGTATGATGTGCGCAGGGATTACGCTTTGACGCGGCAGGTGGTTGGGGTGGTGCCGCAGGAGTTGAACTTCGATGCCTTCTGCAATGCCCGCCAGACACTGGTTTATCAGGGTGGACTCTTTGGCCGGCGGCGAGCGCGGGAGCGGGCGGATGAGTTACTGCGAATCTTTGCACTCACGGAAAAGGCAAAGGACAACACCCGCTGGCTTTCCGGAGGCATGAAGCGACGCTTGATGATCTGTAAGGCGTTGATGCACGAACCGGCCCTACTTTTTCTCGACGAGCCGACTGCCGGCGTGGATGTGGAACTGCGGGAAGAGCTTTGGGATTATGTCCGGCTCCTGCGGCGTGAAGGGGTCACAGTCTTTCTCACCACCCACTACCTTGAAGAAGCAGAAGAACTTGCCGACCGCATCGGCATTATCAATCAGGGGCGCTTGATCCTGGTCGAAGAGCGTGACAAGCTGTTCGCCCAATACGGTAGTCGCTGGTTGGAACTCAAGTGTGACCGGGCTCTTCCACAATCTCTTTATGACCGCCTGAAAGGCTACGACCCGGAGCCCTGTGCTCCAGGCACTTTAAAACTCCACTACAATGAAAGCCAGCATGAGGACACGAATGACGGCCATTCCATCACTGAACGTGTGATCGAAGCGGTGCACGCAGAAGGATTGAGGGTCCAGTCGATTGAAGGCGGGCGCAGCTCGCTGGAAACCATCTTTCGCAACATCCTCTGGGACGACAACCGCCAGGCACTGGATTCCAGTGTGAAAGGAGGCAGCCATGTCGCCCGCTGACGCCAGAGAATACGCCAGGGTCGCGCGCGAACGAAGTGCAGCCATCGTTGCCCGGGCGCAGCAGGAATCCGGCCGCTATGGGGCCTGGATTCTGTTCCGCAAGGAGATGGACCGATTCATCAAGGTGTCCGGCCAAACCATCGTAAGCCCGGTGCTGACTACCCTGCTTTGGTTTCTGGTGTTTGGTTATTCACTCGGCGAACGTCTGCAGGAGATCCAGGGCATTCCCTATGTCGATTTCCTGGTGCCGGGCTTGATCATGATGGCGCTCATCATGAATTCATTCCTGAATTCGGGCTTCTCATTTTTCATATCCAAAATCCACGGAACCGTCACCGACCTGCTGGTGTCCCCGCTCTCACCCGTGCAGATTCTCGCCGCCTACAGCTCCGCCTCGATCCTGCGGGGAATGCTGGTCGGCGGTGCCATATGGATTGTCGCCGCCCTTATGGGGGCCTCGACCCTGCACAATCTCGGCTTGACCCTGCTGTTCATGGCGCTGACCTGTTTTGTCTTTGCCCTGCTCGGCCTGATCATTGGCATTCTCGCCAGGGATTTCGACCACGTAAATTTCATCCCCAGCTTTCTCATAATGCCCCTGACCTTTCTCGGCGGTGTTTTCTACTCGATTGAAATGCTGCCGAAACCCTGGGATTCTGTCTCCTTGCTCAACCCCATCCTCTACATGGTAAACGGCCTGCGCTACGGCATGACGGGCGTGTCCGATGTACCGGTCTACTGGGGTTTGCTGATTGTCTGCAGTGCGGTCGCCGCCTGCTGGCTCCTGGCCTGGTGGCTGCTGATTACCGGAAAAAAGCTAAGGGAGTAGATTTTATTGAATCTCCGGCACCCCAAGTGCCTACCTGACCAAAAACTAACCGTTTAAAGTTTAGCTTTACATATCGAATATGCATGCCTTCATTGGGGCCATGCATATCCGAATCCTGCTGCTACTGATTCTGATCCAGCCGCTCTGTCTGGTCATCGGAGAAACTGATCGCGTGGATTGGCTGCGCTCTGAAATCGCACGCCATGACCAGCTCTACTGGGAAGCGCTCAAGCCGGAAATAACGGATGAGGCCTACGATGCGCTGGTAAATGAATACAGCCAACTGACCGGTGAATTACCGCCGCCCTGGTCCGGCACTGCCGAGCCAGGCGAACGGCGTCCACACCGCTACCCAATGCTGTCCTTGAACAAACTCCATTCCAAAGCGGACTGGCAGCGATTCAAGCAACAGACTCACAGGTTGGCGGATGTGCGAGATATCTATTATCGATTGGAACCGAAATACGACGGTGTGGCCATCAGCCTGGTCTACAGGGATGGCTACTTCCAATACGGCCTCACCCGGGGCGATGGTGAAGAAGGCATCGTGGTCAGCACGGCGGTCCAGCTCACTGCAGGGCCGCCGGCGTATCTGCCTGAAGCTTCCCGAATTCCCTATCTGGAAATACGCGGCGAACTCTACGCGGATACCGCTCAGGTTGAAGCAATCAACGAACAACGACTGGAAGCCGGTGACGATCCCTATGCCCAGGCCCGGCACTTGGTTGCCGCCACGCTACGTATTCAGGATGTGCATGTAGTTGCCAAGCGATCCCTGAGCTTTGTGGCCTTCGACCTGCGGATAGACGATTCAATGCCGGAGCCAGGAACCCAAAGCGAAACCGTTGACAAACTCGCCAACTGGGGTTTTGCCGTGCCCACACCGGTTTGGGAAAACCTTCCCGCCGACGCTGTCTATGAAGGGGTTCAAGCATTTGGCAAACTCAGGGGGCAGTTGAATTTTCCGACCGATGGATTGGTAATCAAAGTCGAATGCCGGGCAGCCCAATCCACCCTCGGCAGCACCCAGCGCGCCCCCCGTTGGGCGGCAGCCTGGAAATATCCGGGACCCCAGGTGGCCAGCCGGATCCTCGAGATCACGGAGAGCGTTGGAGAAACCGGAAGAATCACTCCGATCGCCCGCATCGAACCCATCGAAATTGAGGGTATCCGGATTGAAAACATTTCGCTGCACAGTCGCGCACACCAGCAACGCATGGGCTACAGTCCCGGGCAACGGGTATCGGTGCACCTCGCAGGTGGAGTGATACCGGCCATCGTGGAAGTGATTGAAGATTGACGGTTCCGCTCCTGGCCAACGAAATGTTCCGCATGACCCGGAAGCCAACCACTTCGGCCAAAGCTGTTGCCCGCCTGATTGACCACGCTGTTCTCAGCCCCACTGAGGGCGACAACGAACTGCGTGAGCAGATTGCCCTCCTGTCTGCCTGGCCTATCGCCAGCTTCTGCGTGAAGCCATCCATGATCCCTCTGGCCGCAGCACTTCTGGAAGGCAGCGAAAGTGTCGTTTCCACCGTCATTGGATTCCCCCATGGCGGCACCCTGCCACAGGTCAAAGGCTACGAATGCGAACAGGCTTTCTCCCTCGGAGCCCGCGAAGTGGACATGGTTATCAACCTGGGCAAAGCCCTCGAAGGGGACTGGGCAGCGGTGAGCCGCGACATCGAAGCTGTGCTGGTAGCCACGCGCCACAACAAAGGGATTCTCAAAGTCATCTTCGAAACCGGCCTGCTTCCAAGCGAAAGCAAAATTCAGCTCTGCAAGCTCTGCAGCGAACTCGAAGTGGATTTCGTTAAGACCTCCACCGGTTTTGGTTTCACCAAAGGCTCCGACGGTGGCTACGACTCGACGGGAGCAACCGACGCCGATCTCCAGCTGATGCGGCAACATACGGCGGCCTCCATAGGCGTTAAAGCTTCAGGTGGTATACGCGATCTGCAAAGCCTGCTTCACGCGACGGAATTGGGTGTTTCCCGTATCGGGACGTCGAGCACATTGAAGATATTGAAGGAAGCGGAGGAGAGGTTTGGTAGTTGAGATCGACTTTCGATTTGGATTGTACTCGTCTTGCAATCTTTAGCTTCTTCGTCAGGGCATCCGTTTTCCAATCCTGTCGATCCTGTCCAAGTTCCCACGTGCTCCAGGAACCCGACCAAAGCCCGGCTAATTTCCAGACAGGATCAAACCGGATGCCCCGCTGCCAATGCCCGGCTGGTTTTTTGACAGGATTAAAACGGATTCCCTGCTCTCAATTCCCGGGCATCCGCCTCCAATCCTGTTAATCCTGTCCAAATCCCCACCGCGCACCAAGCAGCCGGTCATCCGCTTGCAGATCATGTTAATCCTGTCCAAATATCTGCCGCGACTAGTGCCGGGTAACAAAGGTCCGGCAATTCGGCCTAAAAGCCGGGCACCAACCCACTAAACCAGCACCGCCTCACAGCCCACAGAATCCCCCGCGCATTGGCCTTCGCGCTTCGTGGTGAAAGAAGTCCAGAACCAACGCACTTTGTTTACGGATTTACGTGTTTACGTGTTTGCAGCGCCGTCTTCAGATCCTTCGCCCCCAGAAAATTAGTGTTAGTTTGCGTCCATTAGTGGTTTTTAAACAGAGTCCAAAGCTGACCTCCAAAATCTGATGCCCACGCGCCCTCGGGACGAGCGCGCCTACAATCAGGCCCGGTTCGATTTCGATTTGGAATTTTGAATGAGGGTTAGCCTTTTGTTACGGCGCGGTAGGCGCGGGGGGATTTTCCCATGATGCGGCGGAACAGGCGGGAAAAATAATAGCTGTCTTCATAGCCGACTGCGTTTGCGACTTCACTCACCCTAAACGTTGTCGTATCCAATAGCCAACAGGCTTGTTGTATCTTCAGGCGGATAAAGTAGTCCATGGGCGGATAGCCGGTCTGCTCCTTGAACAAGGACGAATAGCGCGCAACGGAAAGTCCGCCCAGGCGTGCCAGGTCCGGCAGTTCGCAGCGGCGATGAATGTGATTCCGCATCCAGTCCAGGGTCCGCTCGACCGGACCCTCGCCCTGTGCCTTATTACCTCTGGCTTGCAGGCGGTAACATTCGGCCAGGATGAGACGAACCTGGGCGGCGGCGGACAACAGATTGGACAAGGTGTAGTCTTCCTGAAGGCGCTCGTGCACCTTGCTGAATTCCATCCCGCCCAAGACACCAGCCGGCAGTTTCAGCACCGCAGGCTGGTCGGCGAAGAGGTTCTTGAAGGCCGCCAGGTTTTCGCCCCGCAAATGCACCCAGTGAATGGACCAAGGGGGTTCAAAATCCGCGCCGTAGGCGTGCGGCAGTCCATCCGGTATAAGAACCAGCGAATCCGGCTCCACCGCCAAGGTCCGCTCCTCGCCAATCCGCACCCAGCCACGGCCCGCGACGCAGGCCATCAAAATCAATTCAGGCAAAGGCTGAATGCGTTCCACATGATGTCCGCTTGCATGCGGGAAAAATCCAGCTGAAACCGGGATCAGGTTTTTCAGAAGCGCATGCCTCATCCCCTCTTGAACGACTGAGTCAGGCAATACTACAAGCTTTTCCCCTACAAAACCTTGCCTTTGACGATGCTGCGATGGAGTTTCCATTTTTCTATCCTAGAATAAGATAATCCATTTATAGAATGCAATAATCCATTCAAACAAAGCTGAATTTCAGTTAGGATGCAGGTATGAATCAGCCAAGCCCCAGCCTGCAGCCCGTTTCAGTTCGCCGCGAAGCCCTGCGCATCCCGACCTACAACCCGGCTCGCCCGGACAAGAACCCGATGTTCCTGGACAAGCGGGTCTATCAGGGCAGCAGCGGCAAAGTCTACCCCCTGCCCTTCATCGACCGCATAGCGGAAGAGCGAGCGGACCGGGAATGGGATGCGATCCATTTGGAAAATGAATTCATCCGCCTCACCATCCTGCCCGAGATCGGTGGTCGCATCCATATGGGTCACGACAAGACCAACGGCTATGATTTCCTCTACCGGCAGGAAGTCATCAAACCGGCCCTGGTCGGCGTAACCGGTCCCTGGATTTCGGGTGGGATCGAGTTCAACTGGCCTCAGCACCACCGCCCATCCACCTTCATGCCAACCGATGTTAAAATCGAAAAGCATGCCGATGGCAGTATCACGGTCTGGCTCAGTGAACACGAACCCATGAACCGGATGAAGGGCATGCACGGAATCTGCCTGCACCCGGGCAAGGCGCTGATTGAAATCAAAGCGCGTGTTCACAACCGCACGGAAAACGTGCAGACCTTTCTCTGGTGGGCAAACATTGCGACCCGGGTGCACGGCGACTACCAGGCATTTTTTCCAACCGACGTCACCTACGTCGCTGACCACGCCAAGCGTTCCATGAGCGAATTTCCTTTATGCCAGGGGAAATACTACGGGGTCGACTATGCCTGGCGCGCGCAGTCGAAAACCCGGCCAAATGACCCGGAAGCCCTCTACCAACCCAACCCGAACTGTGTTCCAAACGACCTCAGCTGGTATGCCAACATCCCCGTGCCGACGAGCTACATGTGCATGGACACCGGGGATGACTTTTTTGGCGGCTACGACCACAAGCAGCAAGCCGGGCTCGTGCACGTCGCCAACCACCACATTTCTCCCGGCAAAAAGCTCTGGACCTGGGGCAACCATGCCTTCGGTTATGCCTGGGATCGACAGCTGACGGATCCCGACGCCAAGGGTGAATACGCCCCTTACATCGAACTGATGGCCGGCGTCTACACCGACAACCAGCCGGATTTTAGTTTTCTCGCTCCCGGCGAAGCCAAGACCTGGACTCAAACCCTTTATCCGATCCAGCAAATCGGCGTTCCACAACAGGCGAACCTGGACGCCGCCGTCAGCCTGACCCCAGATGGAGAGGCCCTGAAACTCGCGGTCGCTGCTACACAGACCTTCGAATCGGCACACATTGAAGTGAGGAGGCAAAGCGATAAGGCAGTCCTCCTTTCCCATGACTGCAGCCTTTCGCCCTCGAAGCCGGTATTTGTCCCCTTTGAAGCCTCCTGGGAGCAACAACATGAACTTGAGGTCCGCGTGACCTCCGGGAATCGGGAACTGATCCGCTACACACCCAAGCCAGCACCCGACAAGCCGGTCCCGCCAGCGGCGGCCGAACCACCCCTGCCGGAAACGATCAACAGTAACGAGCAGTTGTACCTCACTGGGCTGCACCTCCACCAGTACCGCCACGCCACCCGCAAACCGGAAGACTACTGGCGTGAAGCCCTTCGCCGTGACGAGGGCGACGCGCGCGCAAACAACGCCATGGGTCTCTGGCACCTGCGCCGGGGCGAATTCGAAACTGCGGAAGAGCATTTCAACAAGGCGATCCAGCGTCTGACCGAGCTCAATCCGAACCCCTACGACGGCGAACCATACTACAACCTGGGCCTCTGCCTGCGCCACCTAAAACGGCATGAGGAAGCCTATGCGGCCTTCCACAAGGCAGTCTGGAATCATGCCTGGCAGGCGCCCGGTTATTTTGCCCTGGCCGAGCTGGATTGCCGCTTAGGCCATTGGGAAAGCGCTCTCGAACACCTGGAGCGGAGCCTGCGAATGAATGCGGATCACCTCAAGGCCCGCTGCCTGCGCGCAATGGTGCTACGCCAAATCGGCCACGGAAGCGAAGCCGAATCCGATCTGCGCGAAAACCTGCGACTGGATCCGCTCGATGCCTGGTCCCGCTACCTGCTGAACGGAGAAGTCGACCGAGATCCACAGACTGCCCTCGATCTCGCACTGGACCTGGCCCGCGCCGGCTTCCATCGCCAAGCCATCAACCGCCTTGAGGCCCAGCCAGCAGAATCCGCATCTGATCCGCGTGCCCTAGGCACTCAACCACTTATTCACTACTATCTGGGCTGGCTGCAGCTGGAACTCGGTGAACTCGACCGCGCCAAAGAAGCCTTTGCCGCCGCCGTCCACGCCGATCCTGATTATTGTTTTCCCGCTCGTCTGGAAGAAATCGCCATCCTGCAAAAGGCGATTGAAACCATGCCCGGTGATTCACGCGCATCCTATTACCTCGGCAACCTGCTCTATGACCGCAACCGCAGGGAAGAGGCCATTGCTCTTTGGGAACGATCGGCGGAACTGGAACCCGGTTTTGCCATCACCTGGCGCAACCTCGGCATCGCCCGCTACAATGTTCAAGGAGATGCCGAGAAAGCCCGCGAGGCCTATGACCGTGCCCTGGCTGCGAACCCGAAGGACGCCCGCATCCTCTACGAGCGCGATCAGCTCTGGAAACGCCTGGGCGAGAAACCCGGACGGCGTCTGCAAGCCCTGGAAAGCCATCTGAGCCTGGTTCAACAACGGGATGACCTGTCGATTGAGCTCTGTGCGCTCTACAACCAGATGGGGAGCCCTGAGAAAGCACTGGCCATTTTGCAGAACCGAACCTTCCAGCCCTGGGAGGGTGGCGAGGGACAGGTGCTCGCTCAATACGTCCGCTGCCAGCTGGCCCTCGGCCAGAACGCCATTGCGGCAGAGAACCCCCGAAAGGCCCGCGAGCATTTTGAGGCGGCCCTGCAACCCCCTGAGAACCTCAGCGAAACCAACCACCTTCTGGCCAACCAGAGCGACATCTATTACTGGCTTGGCTGCGCCTGTCAGGCGGAAGGCGATGCAAAAGCCGCCCAGACAGCATGGCAGAAAGCCGCCAGCTTCCGTGGCGACTTTCAGGAAATGAGTGTGCGTTCGTTTTCCGAAATGACCTATTTCAGCGCCCTGGCGATGCGCCGCCTCGGCCAGACCGACAAAGCTGATGCTCTGCTTGGCGACTTGCTGGAATACGCCAAAGAACTCAGCACCACCGAGGCAAAAATCGACTACTTTGCGACATCCCTGCCAACCATGCTTGTCTTCAACGACGATATTCAGTTTCGTCAGGACACCATGGCCCGCTTCCTCCAAGCCCAGGCAGAGCTCGGCCTCGGTCATACAGCCGAAGCCAAGTCCCTGCTCAACGAGGTACTCGCCCGCGATCCCAATCACCCTTTGGCCAGTGACCTGATGCAAAGTGTCTAGTCCTGCCAACTACAACGAAAGGCTATCGC
>JAFIGG010000094.1 GCA_020831485.1 Opitutales bacterium | reverse complement strand
CGGCACAGAGGTCAGCGTCGGGCTCAGCGCCCCGGGTTTTGACCTGAGTCAGGCAGTGGTTGTATGGGAAAGTGCCGACAGTCCACCTGCTTTTGGCGATAACTACAGCTTTACTACTTCGTCCTACGGAAATCAGTGGGTGGAGGCCGAGGTAACACTTCCAGATGGTCGACGCTTGTTCGCTGTTGAGGATTTCTTTGCCGACAATGATCGACCCAATGTATCCGTTGTGGTGTCAGACGCCTACGCGGTCATTGGCAGCAGCACCGATTTCGCGGCCTTTACCTTTACCCGCAGTGGCGAACTTTCTGCACCGCTAACAGTGAACTTCAGCCTGGCAGGGAGTGCATCCAAATGGAGTGACTACAGACGTCCCGAAGGCGATATGCCCGAGATGATTACAATTCCCGCTGGCGAGGAAAGCTTCACCATGCACATTCGTGCGATTGCCAATTCCAATGACAGGGATCCCTTGACACTGGATGTAATTCTGCGCTCCGGAGACAGCTATAATGCCATCGTTCCCCGCCTTGCAACTGCTTACCTGGTCGACACAGAGACATTGCAGGAAGGCCTGCCATCCTGCCTTAAAGACTCCAGCCCTGTTATCCCGGGACAATGGGAATCCGATTGGTTTGGCACGATTTACAAGCTGGAATCTGGAGGCGGATGGTTTTACAGCAGTGACCATGGAATGATTGCAATTCCAGACCAACAGCCCCTGGGAGTCATTTGGTACTGGGACTGGGAGTTGGCCTTGATAAACGAAGGCAAGGGTTTTGTCTATACGACCCGGGATGTGTATCCTTATGTCTATCTTCCGGATTTGGGCTGGGCTTATTACTATCCGGACTGGTTGGACCAGGGAATGCGGATATTCTATTCAATTGAGCGCTCTGAATGGATCATTGCCCCAATAGTGCCTTCGCCGTTGGAATAGATCCGGAGGCGCAATGGGTTAGGGGGTGGTTGACGATTGGGGACAATACCCCATTCGCTTAGGCTCTATCTTGGAATAGAATTAAGAATATTCATTCAATGTTCTTACAAGAAGGCAGTCCCCACGTATCCATCGGTATTCTCGCCCACAACGAGGGCGGGAAGATCGAGCGTACGCTCAATTCATTGTTTGCCCAGTCATTGTTCGCTTACTGCTCCGAAATGGGCTGGACCGTCGAGATTCTGTGCATCGTCAACGGCAGTATCGACACGACGGCTGCGATAACAAGCCGGATATTCGCTCAGGCATCATCTGCCCATCCCGACCGTGCGCAATTCAGCACCCGCGTTATAATCATCCCGGAGTCGGGCAAAATGAACGCCTGGAATCGTTTCGTTCACGAGTTCTCTTCTCTGAAAGCGAGAACCCTGGTGCTGATGGACGCAGACATCGAATTTCTGCAGGAAACTGCCTTGGAATACCTATGTTCAGAGCTTGAAGGGAATATGGAGGCGAACGCGGCGACTGGTAAACCAGTAAAGTCAATTGCGGAAAAAGAACACCCCAGCATCCGCGAACGAATTTCGCTGAGGATCTCGCGCATGAATCAGGGCGACCCTTCTCAGCTAACCGGTCAACTCTACTGCATTCGTGCGGTAACAGCGCGGAGAATTCGCATGCCTCTGGACCTGACTTCCTGCGATGACGGACTTATCAAAGCACTGGTATGCACCGACTTTGGTTTGGCCGCATCCAATCCCGGGAGGATCGCTCAGCTGTCGAACGTATCTCATAGTTTTGATGCCTACGTGACGGCCTCGGAGGTGCTACGCAATCAGAAGCGTCAGATGATGGCGCAATCTTTCCTGCACTTGTTGCTCGATAACTTCTTGCCAAACTTATCTGCGTCCGAACGGACAAACTGGAGCGGTGTCATCGAAAGACTGGAAAGAGAAGATCCGAACTGGTTGCGGGTTATGATGGCCGATCACTTGAAACGAAACCCGCGCTTTTGGAATTTGTTTCCCGATGTTTTAACCTTCAGGTATAAGCGACTTAAACGCCTCCCGTTTTTGAAAAAACTTCGCTATTTGCCGACAGCTTTTATTGGGTTTTGTGTAACACTCCTGGCATCCTGGATGGCAGCGAGAGCCCTGCGCAAAGGAATAACCTACTATTGGCCTGAAAAGGAGAATTTCAGTCCAGCCTCCTTCGTTGATCCTGCCCCGGCAGCCTGCAACCGCCCAGCCAAGAGCAAAAGCCTCTAGCAGAATGTCAGGGCTAAGCCCTGACATTCTGCTGGTCGATCAGTCCGCTACGGGCGTGATTTCAATTGCTGAGAACTTGGCACTGTCCTTGCCAATGTTGACTGTGATGCTGAGGACGCCATCCAGGACGGCGATGGATTCAAAGGTCTTAGTGACCGCCGTTGCCGGACCCACGTCTGACCAGATGTCATAGTTGCTCAGAACTCCGGATCCCTCGAGGGCGATCGAAAAGACGCGTTTACCGGTCTGGTCCTGGTCCACGCCAACGGCGACGCCATAATAAATTTCAGCAAAATGGAGCTGCACATCGTATTCACCGGGTTCGACAGGGATCTGATAACTGAAGGTGTTGTTGCCCCAGCGTTCCGTCCGGTAGAGCACCGGGTCCATGGTCTCTGCAATATCAATGGAACCGGAGCTGTAGGCACTGCCGCCAACGAAGTAGCTGTCGGCCATCCAGACTCGTCCTCCGGCATCTGTGTATTGGGGACCACCGGCATTGATGCGAATGGGATCCTGCACGGTTTGACTGCGGCCAGCGCCACTGAGCGGAATCGTCAATGGTGACTCAGGGCCGGAGTGGTCGAAACGCAGTTGGGCGCTCTTGGCGCCTGATTGCTCAGGTATGAACCAAACGCTCAATTCAGTCGATTCGCCTGAGGCCAGTTCGGTGACTGTTAAAGGTGTCACTTCAAAGGCCATTGAATCCGTGCTCTCGATTACTCCATTGCTGATGTCGATGGTGGCATCGCTGGTGTTTTTAAGCAGAATCTTCAGTTCTTTACTGTCGCCCGGATCGACGATACCATAATCGAGCGATTCGGGATTGCTGACCAGCGTTCCTGGAGCAGGCGTACTGGCTGTGGGCACGACTTCAATCGCCGAGAACTTGGCGTTGTCTTTGGTGACGTTGACCGTGATGCTCAGAATGCCATTCTGGACGGCAATCGCTTCAAAGCTTTGCGTGACCGCCGTTGCAGGGCCCACGTCTGACCAGATGTCGTAGTTACTCAACACATTGGATCCTTCAATGGAAACTGAAAAAACACGTTTGCCTGCCTGGTTCTGGCCCTCACCCAAGGTGACGCCATAATAAATTTCAGCAAGATGGAGCTTTACATCGTATTCACCCGGCGCGACAGGAATCTGATAGCTGAAGGTGTTGTTGCCCCAGCGTTCAGTGCGGTATAGGGACGGGTCAGCAGAAGCCGCAATGGTAATAGGGCCGGCATTGTGGGCGCTACCTCCAACGAAAAAGCTGTCTGCCATCCAGGTTTTTCCTTCAGAGTCGGTGTATTGGGGGCCGCCGACATTGATGCGGATGGGATCCTGGACCACTTCGCTGCGACCGGCACCGTTGAGGGCAATCGTCAATGGCGCTTCAGGGCCGGAGTGGTCGAAACGCAGTTGAGCGCTTTTGACTCCCGCTTGCTCGGGCATGAACCAGACACTTAATTCAGTCGTTTCACCAGCCGCCAGTTCGGTTACAGTTAAAGAGGCCACATCGAAAGACATTGGATTTGTGCCTTCAAGCACTCCATTGCTGATGTCGATGGTGGAATCGCTGGTGTTTTGAAGTAGCACTTTCAGTTCCTTGCTGTCGCCCGGATCGACGATGCCAAAATCGAGTGATTCGGGATTGCTGACCAAAGTTCCTGAAACACTTTCGCTTCCTGAAGGTACTATCGCAATGCCTGCGAACTGGGCATTGTCCTTACTGACGTTGACCGTGACACTCATTGTTCCATCCTCGACGCTGATCGCTTCAAAGGTATGTATTACAGCCGTCGCCGGACCTACATCTGACCAAATATCGTAGTTGCTCAGCACTTCGGAGCCCTCAATAGCGACGGAGAAAACGCGTTTTCCTGTTTGGTTTTGGCCCACGCCCACAGCGACACCGTAATAGATTTCAGCAAAATGTAGCTGTACATCGTATTCGCCGGGCTCGACAGGGATCTGGTAGCTGAATGTACCCTTGCCCCAGCGTTCAGTGCGGTAAAGGGACGGGTCAGCAGTGTCTGCGATATTGATGGCACCGGCGTTGTGGGCACTGCCGCCAACGAAGTAGGTGTCAGCCATCCAGGTCTTTCCCTGAGCGTCCGTGTATTGAGGACCGCCAGCATTGATCCGGATAGGATCGGAAATCGGTTTTGGAGCATCCTTACCGGTACCTTCAAGCAAGACCTCAAGCAGTCCGGTCTCCCCGTTGTGGGCGATCTTCATGACGGCATTTTTTTCGCCTGAATTGACTGGACTGAATGTGACAGTCAAGTCAACCGTCTCACCCGGGTCGAGGGTTGTTGTTGCCAAATCGCCGAAGGCAAATGCAGCCGCATCGGATCCTTCGAGCGTGATCGAATCTATTTCAAGCGCACCTTCGCCGGTATTGTTCAGTTGGATATCCAATGCCTTTTCCATGCCTGTTTCTACCGTGTTAAACTGCAGTGCAGCAGGGCTGCTTGCGAGCGATCCGGAGGGACTTTCTCCGCTGCCTGCAGGCACTATCTCGATAGCGGAAAATTTTGCGCTGTCTTTACTAATCGTCACCGTGATGTCCATCGCTCCATCCAATACTTCAATATTCTTGAAGCTTTGTATCGTGGCAGTGGCTGGACCAGCGGTGGCCCAAATATCAAAGTTTGGCAGGTATTCGGTGCCTTCAATGAATACAGAGAAAACCCTTTTGCCCGTATGGTCATTTCCAATCCCAGTGGTGACGCCATAGTAGATCTCGGCGAATTTCAGATTCACGTCGTAATTGCCCGGATTGACCGGAATGTGGTAACTGGTTGTTTCGCCGCCCCAGCGCTCGGTGCGGTAAAGGACCGGGTCCATTGTATTGGCAATGTCGATATTGCCGGCGCTGTGGGCATTGCCGCCGCTGAAATAGGCATCCGCAGACCAAATTTGCCCGAGGGAGTCCATGTATTGAGGTCCGCCGGAATTGATGCGAACAAAGGTATCGGTTGCGGGAGTGCCGCCCGCGGTACCAACCACTTGAAGGGGTACGCTGGTGCCATTGCTGGTGGTTGCGGACAGGCTGGCCTCCTTTTCTCCCATACCGGTAGGAGTGAATGTCACCTCGATCGGAAATTCACGATCCGGTGCCAGAATAAATGGTAAATTTACAGGGTAGGAGATACTGAAGTCCTCGCTCCCGGAAAAAGAAAACGAGTTGATGACAATGCCCTGATTGCCACCGGCGTTGCCAATGTAGACCGTTTGGCTCGTGTTGCTGCCCGAATAGGTCGTATCGAATGTCAGTGACTCCGGTTCAAATTCAAGGGTGCCGGGCGTAATGGCTTTCATGGTATCCACAGATGGCGAACCATCGCTGAATATTTCAACCGAATCCAACTCAGGGCTGCCGCCCTTGCTGCCGGATCCCGCGACGATATAAAGGTGGTTGCCGACATTCACCATGCCCGTGCCGTGGCGCGCCTGAACCAGGGAGGGGAAATCTTCCCAAACCTGATCGTGCACGTGAAATCCTTCGACTTCTGCGTGTGCCTCCGGCTGTCCGCTTTCACCACCGGCGACCACAACCCAGGGCCCTTGGCGGGCGGCCGCGATGCCACCCCGTGGGGTTGGCAGATTGTTTTCGGCGGGCAGTGAACTCCAGCTGTTTGCGATCGGGTCATAGACATCGACCTCGGGAACCGTTGCGGCGAAAAAGTCATCCGGATCCCCGCCGACGCGACCACCGACCAGGTAGAGCAAACCTGCGGCCTCGATTAACTGCGTATGATCACGTGCCCGCGGTGCGTCTGGCAATGCAGTCCAGATGTTTGTCAATGGATCGTAGACATCGAACCAGGAAACTGTCGTATCGATGCCCTGTCCGTGACCATGCGTATTGCCTGCGGCCATGTAGATTTTTCCGTTGTAGACCGTTGCGCCTGCCGACCCGCGTCGACGTTCTTCGGGGATCTCGGGTCCGAGAGACCATTTGCTGGCAACGGAATCGTAGATGTAGATATTTTCGACGGGCGTCTCGGTTGGGAAATGGCCTGTGAACGCGCCGAGCACATAGACCAGTCCCTCATAGGGCACGGGTTGGAAGTGATGCAGCTGAATGGGCGGCTGCGCGCCTTTGGACCAGGTGTGGTTATCGACGCGCAGATGATCCACCGGTTTGATGCCCCGGCCCCCCATCAAAAGGATGTCGCCACCAATGGCGGCCAATCCATTTTCGTGCCTGGCTTCGCAGCCGTTGATGGTTTCCAGAGTCTCCCAGTAGTGTTCCAATGGATCGTCGTGCTGAATGGCATAAATAAATTCCCAGCTGGCGGTGAACTGCGTCTCTTCGAGTGGCGTTTCCAGTTCGCGGGGATTGGATGTCGCGATGATGCCGATTGCCAGGGCATTGGACCAATTTGAGTCAGGGCCATAACGCAGCAAAGAGAATATCGGGTCGTCGACAAAAACCGTGCTCAAAGGCTCTGCCGGTTGTCCGTCAATGGAATAGGAAGGCACCACAGAACCCGTTGCCGGGTCAATTGAAAGAAACAGGTCGATGTGCTCGGAAGCTGTCAGCACTTCGGGAACAGTGAGCATTTCCTGAAACACCTCCACGCCGTCGTTCTCGTAATAGACTTCAATGCCTCCCTCTCCGTGATTCGCTGCGACGGAGATGCGCAGGTAGTGGTCCTGATCTCCATTGCCTATATAAATACCGGCGGACTGGTAGCCCTGCGGGTTGGGTTTGAAAAGGCCGGTGGCAATGATTCTCGATACGATGAAAAAGGCACCGTCGCTGGCATCCACGTTGAGTCCAAACTGAAAAGCATTCATCTGGTCATTCTGATCCAGACGTGCGTCGCCGTGGCCGATGTCGCTGATGGTAAACAGCCCCGCAGCGCCACCTACAACGAGTTGATCGTCGTCATACATCTCCAGGTAGTCGGTTTCATAATCGATCATCCAGCCGGTAAAGCCTACGCCCGCATAGCCAAAACCCGGCTCGCCGTTAAACATATCGTAGACAATAGGCAGGTGATCCAAGGCTCCGTTGTAGAAGTCACGCTGGAATGGGTCGTTGATATCGAGAATCCCGTCGCCATCGTCGTCCGGATCGAGCAAGTCGGAAACAAAGTTACCACTGAAATCAGCTGGCGTATCGGCTGGGTTGCAAGGGTCGGTGCCATTGGCAATCTCATCGGCGTTGGTGTAGCCGTCACCATCTTCATCGAGCAGTGGGTCGTCCGCCCCGGTGCAGGGTACACCCGTGGCACCATCGTAGTCGCTGGGCTCAAAGGCCACAATTTGATTGCTGCCATAAACGGCAACCCAGATGGTGCCGGGGAAAAAATCATCGTCGCCCTGAGCGGTTACATCCAGTGGCATGGTGCCGAAATTTGAAGCGACCGTTTTGACCTCCAGTACACTCGTTCCATCCTCCGATAAAACCACCCGTTCCAAGGTCCCATGATTGAATACAGTCGTCAGCAGATTGCCATACATTGCACCGTCGAAATTGCTCGCATTGTATTCGGCAATGCCATTGGTCGAGGCGTTCCAACCCCAAAGTCCTTTGGGATTGTTGGCTGATTGGAATTCGCCTTCGATCGGATTGGCAAGCGAGGCGGGCACAGGCGGCCAGTCTGAGGGCAGGGGAAAGGCCTGGCCGCTGTCTGTGCTGGTTCTCCAGACACCTTCTCCGGTGCTGGTATCAAAGGTGTACCATCCGGCCCCTTCGGGATTGGCGCGGATTGGGTTGGGATGACCCGCATAATAGCCCGGACCGGTTATGTGGTGCAGATAGTCCACATTGGTTACCCGATCTCCGTTGACATCGTCGAAGGTTGAACCGGGTTCCTCGGGGTCGTAGTAATTTGTCACCGTTGACGGGTCTGCGGGATCCAACCAGTGCGGGGTTCCGCCCCAGCCCTGGTTGCCACCATTGTCGACAGCATACATGCGCCCCGACTTGGTAATAACCAGGTCGTAGGCGTTGCGGAAGCCGGGCGCATAAACTTGTACGGGCCCACCTTCAACGATGACTGCCTGATTCAGTCCATTGTTGCCGCCGAACGGATCGCCAGGATTTGTGCCATCGGCTAAGGTGATGCGGTCCGGATCGTTGAGGGTGGGGAGGTCATAGACCCAGGGGTTGGCAGTTGTGCTGCCTTGAATGGGCATGGCTTCGATACTATCCAGATCGACACTGAGTATCGCTGCCGCCAACGCTGTTTCGTTCAAATAGGTGAAATTGTTCGACGGCGACCCTGCATTGGTGTTGCCCCCTTGTGCGATGTAGAGGGTGTTGCTTTCGGCGTCCAACTGTAAGCCATTGCTGGCATGGTTTTCCTTTGAGCGGGGGAGTCCGCGAACCAGATCGACCTTTGTCCAACTGCCGCCGGGAGCACTTAACTTCAGGCGACTGAGGACGCCCGAGTTGGTGTCGAGATTGGTGTCCGTGGCACTTGCCCCGCCGCCCATGCGGTAATCGCTGGAGGTTACATAGATGATGGGCTGGCTTGGAGAACCGGTGACCAGGATGCCTGTAACCTGACGCTTTTCAACGGCGTGCGGGGAGCCGTCGTCGTTGTGGTTGGGTATATGCTTGACCTCAGTGATGGTCTCAGTGTCTACGACCTCATAAGCGCCTTGACCGAAACGGGAAACCGTCAGTGCTTCAATGGCGCCGTCCTGCGTCGAGACGTAAAGCCGCCCATCCGGTCCAAATTGCAAACTCGTCGGATTGCTTCCAGTGTATCCGATTAGCTCGCCCGGCAGAAAGCTGACTTGCGCAGAAGCCGGCAGGGTGAAGGCCAAACCAAATAGGCAAATAAGGATGGAGAGTACAGTTGGGGGACGTGAAAAGAACATGGGTTCCAGTTTACACCCCCTGATCGGTTAATCTCAGGGGGTAACTGCCCACTTAATTGATTCTGTGCACCCCAGTGCCAGATGGTGATGGAATGGTGGATTGGTGGAAGTTTGGAATGGTGGAAGGTTGGAGACCGGCGGTGCAGTAGGTAGATGACATGAAGAGTGCCAGTTGAGAAAAAATCCCTCAAACTGGCACCCTT